>NZ_JBVHPX010000027.1:0-101721 GCF_055567735.1 Streptomyces sp. NPDC026394 | reverse complement strand
GCGCACACCCCCGGGCGGGGCCCGCGGCCTCGGTGGGCGGGGGGGGGCCCTAAACCACCCCCCCCCCCCCCCCCCCCCCCCCCCCCCCCCCCCGGGGCGGGGGGGGGGGGGGGGGGGGCCCCCCCCCCCCCCCCCCCACGGCAGCTCAGCCGGTACGGAGCGCCTCCGCCACCGCCCGTACCCCTTCCATCGCCCGCCGGTGCAACCCGCCGCCGAAGGTGATCCGGGACGCGCCCAGCGTGCCGAGTTCGCGCGGGGCCGCGCCGCCCGGTACGGCGATGGCGTTGACCGGCAGCCCGATCCGGTCCGCCAGCTCCCGCAGCACCTGCGGCGGCGCGAGGATCGGATACACGCAGTCGGCGCCCGCCGCGGCGTACCGCAGCCCGCGGCGTACCGCCTCCTCGACCTGGGCGGCCAGGCCGCCCCCGGCACCACCCGAGCCGTCCCCGGCGCGCAGGAACACATCGGTACGGGCGTTGATCACCAGCTCGTCGCCGGCCGCAGCGCGGATCTCCGCCAGCCGGTCCGCCTGCCGCTCCACGTCGGTGAGCTGCCCGGTCCCCTGGTCGCTGTCCTCGATGTTGCAGCCCACCGCGCCGGTCGCGGCGATACGTTCCACCAGCTCCTTCGCGGGCAGCCCGTACCCGGCCTCCAGGTCCGCCGTCACCGGTACGTCCACGGCCCGTACGATCCGGGCCACCGCCGCGAACATCTCGTCCGGCGGCGTACTGCCGTCCTCGTACCCCAGCGACGCCGCGATGCCCGCGCTCGGCGTCGCCAGGGCCGGGAAACCGGCCGCCGCGAAGATCCGCGCGCTCTCCGCGTCCCACGGGCCGGGCAGGACGAGCGGGTCGTCCGCCGCCCGGCCGTGGTGCAGGGCGCGCAGGGCGGCAGCGGTCACGCCGCGCCGCTGATGGGCTGGCGGACCGCGACGTTGATGCGGTTCCACATGTTGATGGTGGTGATCAGGGCGATCAGGTGGGCGAGCTCGGGCTCGTCGAAGTGGGCGGCGGCCCGCTCGTAGACCGCGTCCGGCACGAAGCCGTCGGTCAGGACGGTGACGGCCTCGGTCAGGGCGAGGGCGGCCTGCTCCTTGGCGGAGTAGTGGGCGCCGGCCTCCTCCCAGGCGTTGAGGAGGTGGATGCGCTCCTCGGAGACCCCGGCCTTCTGCGCGTCCTTGACATGCATGTCGAGGCAGAAGGCGCAGTGGTTGATCTGCGAGGCGCGGATCAGGACCAGCTCGGCCAGGACGTCGTCGCCCAGGCCCTTCTTCGCGGCGATGTGCGCGTTCAGCAGGGGCTGGTAGATGCCCGGGGCGCGCTTGTAGAAGTCGAGGCGGGCGGAGCCGGTGGTGGTCGTCATCATGCCTGTCCGGGAGTCATGCGGGTGGTCACGCCGAAGCGGTTCCACGCGTTGATGGTGGTGATCAGGGCGATCAGGTGGGCGAGCTCGGGCTCGTCGAAGTGGGCGGCGGCCCGCTCGTAGACCGCGTCCGGCACGAAGCCGTCGGTCAGGACGGTGACGGCCTCGGTCAGGGCGAGGGCGGCCTGCTCCTTCGGGGTGTAGTGGGCGCCGGCCTCCTCCCAGGCGTTGAGGAGGTACACGCGCTCCTCGGTCTCGCCCTCCTTGCGGGCCTCCTTGATGTGCATGTCGATGCAGAAGGCGCAGTGGTTGACCTGCGAGGCGCGGATCTTCACCAGATGGACCAGCGCCGGGTCCAGGCCCTTCTTGGCGGCCGCGTCGAGGGCGACCATCGCCTTGTACACCTCGGGCGCGTTGCGCGCGATGGCGATGCGGGGCTGATGGTGCCCGTGCTGGGGATTCGTCGTCATGCCAGCGACACTATGCCGCCATTGGCGCACGGGTATGGTCCATTCGTATGGACGATTCCTGGGCCACTTTCGGGCGCGACCTCCACCTGGACCTCTCCGGTCCCGGCGGGCTGCGCGCCTGTCTGATGCGGTCCCTGCGCGAGGCCGTCCGCACGGGCCGCCTGACGCCCGGCACCCGGCTGCCGTCCTCCCGTACGCTCGCCGCCGACCTCGGCATCGCCCGCAACACCGTCGCCGACGCGTACGCCGAGCTGGTCGCCGAGGGCTGGCTGAGCGCCCGGCAGGGCTCCGGCACCCGGGTCGCCCGGCGCGCCGAACCGTCCCGCTCCGCACCGCCCGCCCGGCGCTCCGCCCGGCCCCCGCTGCCCGACCGCCCGCGCTACGACCTGCGGCCCGGCACCCCGGACGTCTCCGGCTTCCCCCGCGCCGCCTGGCTCGCCGCCGCCCGCCGCGCGCTCACCACCGCCCCCAACGACGCGTTCGGCTACAGCCCGTCCCTCGGCCGCCCGGAACTGCGCACCGTGCTCGCCGACTACCTGGCGCGCGCCCGCGGCGTACGCACCGACCCCGAGCACGTCGTCGTCTGCACCGGCTTCATGCAGGGCCTCGGCCTGCTCGCCCGCGTCCTGCGGGACTCGGGGGTACGCGGGATCGGCACCGAGGCGTACGGCCTCCCCTTCCACCGCGACGTGCTGACCCGCGCCGGCCTGCGCCCCACCCCGCTGCCCGTCGACGCGCGCGGCGCGGACACCGGACGGCTGGCCGGCCTGCCCGGCGTCCGGGCGGCGCTGCTCACCCCGGCGCACCAGTTCCCCACCGGTGTACCGCTGCACCCCGACCGCCGCGCCGCCGTCATCGACTGGGCGCGCGCGGGCGGCGGGCTGGTGCTGGAGGACGATTACGACGGCGAGTTCAGGTACGACCGGCAGCCGGTGGGCGCATTGCAGGGGCTCGACCCGGACCGCGTCGCCTACCTCGGTACCGCGAGCAAGAGCCTCGCCCCCGCGCTGCGGCTGGCCTGGATGGTGCTCCCCGACCACCTCGTCGATCCGGTGCTGGCCCTCAAGAGCACGGGGGAGTGGCAGACCGGCGCGCTGGAACAGCTCACGCTCGCCGAGTTCATGGCCTCCGGCGCGTACGACCGGCACGTACGCGGCATGCGGCTGCGCTACCGGCGCCGCCGCGACCAGCTCGTCACCGCGCTGGCCGAACAGGCCCCGCACATCCGCGTCAGCGGCATCGCGGCGGGACTGCACGTCGTCCTCGAACTGCCGCCCGGCACCGAGCAGTCCGTCGTGCAGGCGGCCCGGTGGCAGGGGCTGGCGCTGGAGGGGCTGAGTACGTTCGCGCACTCCGCGGGCCAGGGGGGAGCGGGTGGGGCCGCGCCGCGGGACGGCCTGGTCGTGACGTACGGCAGGCCGCCCGACCACGCCTTCGCGGGGGTGCTGGAGGCGTTGCTACGGGTCCTGCCGCCCGCGCCGTAGGCCGGTGGTGGCGGGCTCCTTGGCCGTCGCGCCGGCTGTCATGCCGGAAGGCCCGGCCGCCCCCGGCTCTTCTGGTGCCCCCGGCTCCTCCGGCTCCTCCGCCACTCCCGCCTCCTCCGCCACTCTCGCCTCCTCCACCACTCCGGCCTCCTCCGGCGCCTCGCCGAAGCGAGCCAGCGCGAGCGCGCCCAGCACCGCCAGTGCGAACCCCGTGATGCCCAGCGGCGCCAGCCCGGCACGGGTGCGGTCGCCGAGCCAGACCACACCGACCAGCGCGGGCCCGAGTGTCTCGCCGATCACCATGCCCGCGGTGGCCGCCGTCACCGAGCCCCGCTGGAGGGCCGAGGTCAGCAGCAGGAAGGCCGCGCCGCCGCCGATGAGCAGGGCGTACGTGGCGGGGTTCGACAGGAGGGACGCGGGCGACAGGTCGGGGACCAGACGTACGGCGACCTCCACGACACCGAAGCCGAACCCGGCGCCGAGCCCCAGCGCCACCGCCCGCGCCCGGCCGGGCAGCCGCCCGGCCACTGCGCCCCAGGCCAGGATCGCCAGCGCGACGGCCAGCGTCCCGAAGCGCAGCGCGGTGGACCCCGTGGCCTTCCCCTCCGCGCCCGACGCCAGCCCGAGCAGGCCGAGCCCGCCGCAGACCACCAGCACGGCCGCCCACTCCGCCCGGCTGAGCCGTACGCGCAACAGCGGTACGGCCACGACCGCGGTCACCGCGAGACTGGCGGCGAGGGCCGCGCCCACCGCGTAGATCGGCAGCGAGCGCAGCGCCACCAGTTCGAGGAGGAAGCCGCAGCCGTCCAGGGCGAGGCCGAGCAGATAGCGCCACTGGCCCAGGACGCGCAGCAGCAGTCTGGGGTCCACCCCGGACCCCGAGCCGGTCCCCGGCGCGGTGGCGCGGGCCGCCACCGCCTGAAGGACCGACGCCGTACCGAAGCAGACCGCCGAACCGAGCGCACAGATCATCCCAAGCAGCACACATCGACTGTAGGCCCGGCGGTCCCCGCAGGCCCGTTGCGGTGGCGCGGACCCTGGCCTTTAGGCTGGCGTGGCTGAAAACTGTTGCCACGGATGTACGGGGGTAGGCAAGGGATGGCAGAGCACACGAAAGCCCGGCGCAGGCTGCGGTCGAGCACGGTGATCCTGGGCGGCATGGGGGCGCTGGCGGCGGCGCTCACCTCCTGCGGATCGGAACCGGACAAGCGCTGCGTCGACCGGAACAGCTACGACGCGGTCAAGGGCTACCGCGTCATCGACTCCAAGTCCTGCAAGAGCGGCAGCGGGTCGAGCGGCACCGGAAGTACGGGCGGCACGGGCTCGTCGTCCGGCAAGAACACCGGCGGGGGCGCCGGCAAGAACAAGGGCACCGCCGGACGCGGCCAGAAGGTCGACGGCCAGTGGTACTACGGCTCCGACGTCAGCGGCCGCTACGCCGACTCCGGAACCTTCAGCCACAGCACCGCCGTCAACCGCGGCGGTTTCGGCTGCTCCGGCTCCAGCGGCGGGTGACGGTGGTGCGACGGACCAGAGGTCGCGGGGGGAGCCCCGGATGAAGCGGCACACCACCCGGCCGCGCCCCGGCTGGCAGCAGACCGTCGAGGCACAGGGCCTGATCTATCCGCTGACCCGCCACCCGGACGACTCGCTGCGCCCCTACTGGGACGAGAGCGCGTACTACTCCTTCTCGCTGCCCGAGATCGAGGCACTGGAAGAGACCGTCGAGGAACTGCACGCCATGTGCCTGGCCGCCGCCGCGCACATCGTCGAGCACCGGCGCTTCGCCGACCTCGGCATCGAGGACCGGCGGCTGGCGGACCTGGTCGCCGAGTCCTGGTACCGGCGCGCCGAACTCCCCACCCTCTACGGGCGGTTCGACCTGCGCCACGACGGCACCGGACCCGCGAAGCTGCTGGAGTACAACGCGGACACGCCGACCTCGCTGGTCGAGGCGGCGGGCCCGCAGTGGTTCTGGATGGAGGAACGTTTCCCCGGCGCCGACCAGTGGAACTCGCTCCACGAACGGCTGGTCGACGCCTGGCGCAAACAGGCCGGGCTGCTGCCGCCGGGCGCGCCCGTGCACTTCGCGCACTCCGCCGGCGACGAACTGGGCGAGGACCTGATGACCGTCGCCTACCTGGAGGAGACGGCCCGGCAGGCCGGGCTGGAGACGGTGGCGATACCGGTCGAGGAGATCGGCTGGGACCGCCTCTCGGGCCGCTTCGTCGACCAGCGGCTGCGCTTCATCCGGTCCTGCTTCAAGCTCTACCCGTGGGAGTGGCTGGCCACGGACGAGTTCGGGCCGCACGTGCTCGACACGCTCGACAACGGCGGCGGCACCGGCACCACCCTGTGGATCGAGCCCGCCTGGAAGATGCTGCTCTCCAACAAGGCGCTCCTCGCCGTCCTCTGGGAGCTGTACCCGGGTCACCCGAACCTGCTGCCCGCCTATCTCGACGGGCCGCGCGAACTGGCGGGCGGACCGGACGCGCCCGGGTACGTGGCCAAGCCGCTGCTCGGCCGCGAGGGCGCCGGCGTCACCGTCCACGAGCCGGGCGCGGCCCCCGTCGTACGCGACGAGCCGTGCTGCTACCAGGAGTTGGCCCCGCTGCCCGACTTCGACGGCAACCGGGTGGTGCTCGGCGCGTGGGTCGTCGAGAACGAGTCGGCGGGGCTCGGCATCCGGGAGTCGGCGGGGCTGGTCACGGACGAGTACGCGCGCTTCCTGCCGCACGTGATCCTGTGAGGCGCGCCCCGTAGGGGGCGCCCCCCGGTCAGCCGGTCAGCCGGTCACCTGGTCAGCCGGTCGCCCGGTCACCCGGCCAGCACCGTCCGCAACTGGTCCAGCCCCCAGTCCAGGTCCTCCTTGGTGATGACCAGCGGGGGCGCCAGCCGGATGGTGCTGCCGTGGGTGTCCTTGACCAGCACGCCGCGCTCCATCAGCCGCTCCGAGATCTCCCGGCCCGTCCCCAGGGCCGGGCTGATGTCGACCCCGGCCCACAGCCCGCGCCCGCGCACCGCGTCCACCGCGCCGCCGCCCACCAGCAGCCCCAGCTCGTGGTGCAGGTGCTCGCCCAGTTCCGTGGCGCGCTGCTGGTACTCGCCGGTCCGCAGCATCGCCAGGACCTCCAGCGCCACCGCGCACGCGAGCGGGTTCCCGCCGAACGTCGAACCGTGCTCGCCCGGCCGGAACACGCCCAGCACCTCACGCGAGGAGACCACCGCCGACACCGGCACGATGCCGCCGCCCAGCGCCTTGCCGAGCACGTACATGTCCGGCACCACGTCCTCGTGCCGACAGGCGAAGTCCGCGCCCGTACGGCCCAGCCCGGACTGGATCTCGTCCGCGATGAACAGCACATTGCGCTCGCGGGTCAACTCCCGCACACCCGGCAGGTATCCGGGCGGCGGCACCAGCACGCCCGCCTCGCCCTGGATCGGCTCGATCAGTACCGCCACGGTGTCCTCGTCCACCGCGTCCGCCAGCGCCCGGAGATCGCCGTACGGGACGATCTCGAAGCCCGGGGTGTACGGGCCGTAGTCGGCGCGCGCCTCCGGGTCGGTGGAGAAGGAGACGATCGTGGTCGTCCGCCCGTGGAAGTTGTTGTCCGCCACGACGATCTTCGCCCGGCCGTCCGGGACGCCCTTGATCCGGTACCCCCACTTGCGGGCGGTCTTGACCGCCGTCTCGACGGCCTCCGCACCGGTGTTCATCGGCAGCACCGTCTCCATGCCGCAGAACTCGGCCAGCCGCGTGCAGAACTCGGCGAACCGGTCGTGGTGGAAGGCGCGCGACGTCAGCGTCACCCGGTCCAGTTGCGCCTTGGCCGCCTCGATCAGCCGCCGGTTGCCGTGGCCGAAGTTGAGCGCCGAGTACCCGGCGAGCATGTCCAGATAGCGCTTGCCCTCGACGTCCGTCATCCAGGCCCCTTCGGCGGAGGCCACGACGACGGGAAGCGGGTGGTAGTTGTGCGCGCTGTGGGCTTCGGCGGCGGCGATGCTGCGTTCCGTGGACGTCGTGGGGGTCACCATTGACTCCGTTCGGTATGCGGGCGATCCCGGGCGAAAAAATCCCGTTGGGCGGACGGTATGCGAAGAAAGGTTGCGCCGCACAGCCCCCGATAGACTGGCTCCGCGCATCGCGACCGGCGCACGGGGGAGCGACCCCGAGGGAGCGGCGCGCGGCCGTTCAGCGACGGCCCACCACGAGGTGTCGCCCCTCCCCCGGACTGCGTCCGGGGGACCCCCAGGCACCCCGGGAGTACGACCGGCCAGCCGAACCGCACCCGATCGCCCCGGAGGACCTCATGAGTCGTCCCCTGCCCCACCCCGCCCTCGCTGCCGCCGACCCCGAACTGGCCGCCCTGATCGGTGCCGAGGAACGCCTCCAGGCCGGGACGCTGCGCCTGATCCCCTCCGAGAACTACGTCTCCACCGCCGTCCTCGAAGCCACCGGCACCGTC
This sequence comes from Streptomyces sp. NPDC026394, assembly GCF_055567735.1. NCBI lineage: Bacteria > Bacillati > Actinomycetota > Actinomycetes > Kitasatosporales > Streptomycetaceae > Streptomyces > Streptomyces sp. NPDC026394. Next base: position 93,939 of record NZ_JBVHPX010000027.1, on the reverse strand, counting down.
CTGCAGAACAAGTACAGCGAGGGATACGCCGGCCGTCGCTACTACGAAGGCCAGCAGAACATCGATCTTGTGGAACGGCTGGCCGCCGACCGCGCCAAGGCCGTCTTCGGCGTCGAGCACGCCAACGTCCAGCCGTACTCCGGCTCGCCCGCCAACCTCGCCGTCTACCTCGCCTTCGCCGAGCCCGGCGACACGGTCATGGGCATGGCGCTGCCGATGGGCGGCCACCTCACGCACGGCTGGGGCGTCTCGGCCACCGGCAAGTGGTTCCGCGGCGTCCAGTACGGCGTACGGGCCGACACCGCCCGTATCGACTTCGACGAGGTGCGCGACCTGGCCCGCAAGGAGCGCCCGAAGCTAATCTTCTGCGGCGGTACGGCCGTGCCGCGCACCATCGACTTCGCCGCCTTCGCCGAGATCGCCCGCGAGGTGGACGCCGTCCTGGTCGCCGACATCGCGCACATCGCCGGACTGGTCGCGGGCGGCGCCCACCCCTCACCGGTGCCGCACGCCGACGTCATCTCCACCACCACCCACAAGACGCTGCGCGGCCCGCGCGGCGCCATGCTGATGTCCCGCGAGCAGTACGCGAAGCCCCTCGACAAGGCCGTCTTCCCCGGCCTCCAGGGCGGCCCGCACAACCACACCACCGCCGCCGTCGCGGTCGCCCTCCACGAAGCCGCGCAGCCGTCCTTCCGCACCTACGCGCACGCCGTCGTCGCCAACGCCAAGGCCCTCGCCGAACACCTGCTGGCCCGCGGCTTCGACCTGGTCTCCGGCGGTACGGACAACCACCTGATCCTGATGGACCTCACCCCCGAGGAGGTCCCCGGCAAGATCGCCGCCAAGGCGCTGGACCGGGCCGGGATCGTCGTCAACCACAACACCGTCCCGTTCGACACCCGCAAGCCGTTCGACCCGTCCGGCATCCGCATCGGCACCCCGTCGCTGACCTCGCGCGGCCTGGGCACCGAGCACATGCCGCAGGTCGCCGACTGGATCACCCGGGGCGTCGAGGCCGCCGGCGGCGGGCGACGAGGACGCGCTCACCACGGTCCGCGCCGAGGTGGCCGAACTGATGGCGGCCTATCCGGCGCCGGGGCTGGTCGCCGACCCGTCCTGACCGGCCCCGGGCCGCAGGGGTGACTCGTCCTGACCGCTTCCGGGCCGCACGGGCGGCCCCGCGTCCCGGCCCAGCCGTACCGGAAGCTCCGTGACGCTGTTGCCCACGAAGGTGGGCAGCGGCCGCAGGTCCGCCTCCGGCACGGCCGGGGCCAGGTCGGGGAACCGGTCGAACAGCGCCCGCAGCGCGATGCCGGCCTCCAGACGGGCCAGCGGCGCGCCCGGGCAGACGTGCGCCCCGTGCCCGAAGGACAGGTGCCGGGCGGCGGGCCGCCGCGTCACGTCGAAGCGGTCCGCGTCCGGCCCGTACACCTCCGGATCGCGCCCGGCCGCCCCGTACGAGGCGAGCACCGGCGTCCCCCGGGGGACGAGCGTGCCGCCGATGTCCAGGTCCCTGGTCGGATAGCGGAACGGGAAGTTGGCCACCGGGCTGTCGTGGCGCAGCGTCTCCTCGACCACGTCCGCCCAGTCCGCCCGCCCGGAACGGACCAGGTCCAGTTGCCCGCGGTCGGCGCACAGGGCCCGTACGGCGTTGGTGATCAGGTCGAGGGTGGTCTGGTGCCCCGCGGCGATGGTCAGCAGCAGGGTGCCGATCAGTTCCTGTTCGCTCAGCCGGGCCTCATCCGCGTCGCATGCCGCGATGAGCGCGCTGGTCAGGTCGTCGCCCGGCGCCGCGCGGCGGGCCGCCACGACCTGGGCGAGGACCGCGGCCAGCTCCCGGTTGGCCGCCAGCACCGTCTCCGGGTCGAGGGTGGTGTTCACGACCAGCCCCGACAGCTCGTGCAGCCGGTCCCGGAACTCCTCGTCCACGCCGATGAGTTCCGAGATCACCCGCATGGGCAGCGGATAGGCGAACGCGTACCGGAGATCGACCGTCCCGCCGCCCTGGGCGGCCAGGGCGGGCAGACCGTCGAGCAGCTCGGCGGTGATCCGCTCCACCCGCGGCCGCAGCGCCGCCACCCGCCGGGGCGAGAGCGCCTTGACCACCGGCTCCCGCAGCCGCCGGTGGTCCGCGCCGTCGGCCGTGGTCATCCCGTCCACGGTCGCGAAGGTGGTGAGCTGCCAGCCGGGCGGGATACGGCCCTCGCGCAGCGCGGCGAAGTGGCAGGCGTTCTTGGCCACTTCCGGGTGGGTGAGGAAGTCGCGCAGGGCGTGGTGGCGGGTCACGGCGTGGCCGAGGACACCGCCGGGGAGCACCACCGGCACGGCGGGGCCGCGGGCCCGCAACTCCTGGGCGGCCTCGCGCAGACCGGCTCCGGTGGGGTCCAGGGGGAAGGGGGAGGACGGGGAGGGCGGGGGAGTGGTCGGGGCTGATCCGGGCGCCGTACCGGACGAAGATGCCGTACCGGACGAAGGGGCATCGGCTTCGGTCATGGCTCCACGGTTGCAGCTCCGGTGTGCGGGGAACAGGGGGCGGCGGGCGGCAGCCGCTGCATGGCGGAGCGCTTTCCCTGCGGGCGGTGGCGGGTGGCCGGTGGTGGGGGACAGGTGGCCGGCGGGTGGCGGGTGACAGGTGGGCGGGCCCGGCGGCTGTACGCGGCCCGGCCGGGCATCCCGTGCGTCCGCCTGGGTAGCTCCGTGCGTCTGCCCTGGTGTCTCCGGGGCCGCCCGGACACTTCGGTGCGTCCGCCCCGGACATCTCCGTGCGTCCGTCCTGGTGCCTCCGCGTTCGCCCGGACACTTCCGTGCGTCCGTTCCGGTGCCTCTGCGTTCGCCCGGACGCCTCCGTGCGCTCGTCCTGGTGCCTCTGCGTTCGCCCGGACACTTCCGTGCGTCCGCCCCGGCACCTCCGTGCGCCTGCCCTGGTGCCTCCGGGGGCGCCCGGACTCTTCCGTGCATCCGTTCCGGTGCCTCCGCGTTCGCCCGGGCACTTCTGTGCGCCTGCCCCGGTGCCTTCGCGTTCGTCCGGACACCCCGTGCGCCCGTTCCGGTGCCTCTGCGTCCGCCCGGACACCTCCGTGCGCCCGCCCCGGTGCCTCCGCGTCCGCCCGGGCACCTCCGTGCGCCCGCCCCGACATCTCCGTGCGCCCGCCCGGCACCGTCGTGCGCCCGACCGGTCACTACCGGTGCCCCCGCCGCTGCCCGGCCGCGCGCCGGTCCCCTCCCCGGACCTGAGACAATGCCTGTCATGGCTTCTGACTGCCCACCCGTCGCCCACCACCGCCCCGAGGGGACTGGCTCCGCCATGCAGCGTTTGCCGCGTGTACTCTCCGGGATTCAGCCCACGGCGGGCTCCTTCCACCTCGGCAACTACCTCGGCGCCGTCCGCCAGTGGGTGGCCCTGCAGGAGTCCCACGACGCCTTCTACATGGTGGTGGACCTGCACGCGATCACCGTGCCGCAGGACCCGGTGGCCCTTCGCGCGAACACCCGGCTGGCCGCCGCGCAGCTCCTGGCCGCCGGTCTCGACCCGGAGCGCTGCACCCTCTTCATCCAGAGCCATGTCCCCGAGCACGCCCAGCTCGCCTGGGTCATGAACTGCCTGACCGGCTTCGGTGAGGCCAGCCGGATGACGCAGTTCAAGGACAAGTCGGCCAAGCAGGGTGCCGACCGCACCAGCGTCGGCCTGTTCACGTACCCGATCCTGCAGATCGCCGACATCCTGCTCTACCAGGCCCACCAGGTCCCGGTGGGCGAGGACCAGCGCCAGCACATCGAGCTGACCCGCGACCTCGCCGAGCGGTTCAACGGCCGCTACGGCGACACCTTCACCGTCCCGGCGCCGTACATCCTCAAGGAGACCGGCAAGGTCTACGACCTCCAGGACCCGACGGTCAAGATGAGCAAGTCGGCGTCGTCGGTCAAGGGCATCATCAGCCTGCTGGACGAGCCCAAGACCTCCGCCAAGAAGATCAAGAGCGCGGTCACCGACACCGACACGGTGATCCGCTACGACGCCGAGGCGAAGCCGGGCGTCTCCAACCTGCTGACGATCTACTCCACCCTCACCGGCGAGTCCGTCGCCGACCTGGAGAAGAAGTACGAGGGCAAGATGTACGGCGCCCTCAAGACCGACCTCGCGGAGATCATGGTCGACTTCGTCACACCGTTCCGGGACCGTACGCAGGAATATCTCGACGACCCCGAGACGCTGGACTCGGTCCTGGCCAAGGGCGCCGAGAAGGCCCGCGCGGTGGCCGCCGAGACGCTGGCCTCGGCGTACGAGCGGATCGGGTTCCTGCCCGCCAAGCACTGACCGGCCGGGCCGGGGCCCGACGCGCCCCGGCCCGCCGCCGTACAGGGTCCTCGGGCCCGGGCACGGCGGGACCTAGGACGGTCGCCGCGGGGACGGCCCACCCGGCACACTGGCATCCGGGGCCGACGACAGCTTCAGGAGGGAGAACGCAGTGGGGACCGTTACGCTCGGCGTTTCGATCGCGGTCCCGGAGCCGTACGGCAGCTTCCTCCAGGAGCGGCGCGCGAGCTTCGGGGACCCGCACGCACACGGCATCCCCACCCACATCACCCTCCTGCCGCCCACCGAGACCCGTACGGAGGACCTGCCCGCCATCGAGGAGCACCTCGCCGAGGTCGCCGCGGGCTTCGGCCCCTTCCGGCTCCGCCTGGAGGGCACGGACAGCTTCCGGCCGCTGTCGCCGGTGGTTTTCGTCAAGCTGGCCGAGGGCGAGGCGGAGTGCACCGCGCTCCAGGAACGGGTACGCGCCGCGTCCGGCCCCTGCGCCCGCGAACTGCAGTTCCCCTACCACCCGCACGTGACCGTCGCGCACGGCATCTCCGAAGAGGCCATGGACCGCGCGTTCGTGGCGCTGAAGGACTTCGAGGCCGCCTGGACGATCGGCGGGTTCGCCCTGTACGAGCAGGGGGAGGACGGCGTGTGGCGCCTGGAGCGGGAGTACCCGTTCGGCGCGCCCGCCTCCGGGGTGCCGCGGCAGGCGGATCTTTCGCGGCCGCCTACGCCCACGCGTTAGGCCGAGTGGCCGGCGTCCCGGCTTGAACAGGCTGGCCGGCGTCCCGGCCCGTACCCGGTCGGCCGGCGTCCGGGCTTCATACCGGCAGTCGCCGGAACAGTGCCCTTGGCATATGCCGCAGTACGGTCATCACCGGCCGCAGCGTCCCCGGCACCCACACCACCTCGCTCCGCCGCCGCAGCCCCGCCTCGATCGCCCCGGCGACCGCCTGCGGCGTCGTGGCCAGCGGTGCGGGCTCCAGGCCCGCCGTCATCCGCGTCCGGACGAAACCGGGCCGTACCACCATCACGTGCACCCCCGTCCCGTACAGCGCGTCCCCCAGCCCCTGCGCGAACGCGTCCAGCCCGGCCTTGCTGGAGCCGTAGACGAAGTTCGAGCGCCGCGCCCGCTCGCCCGCCACCGAGGACAGCACGACCAGCGAACCGTGCCCCTGGACGCGCAGCGACCGGGCGCAGACGAGAGCCGCCGAGACGGCGCCGGTGTAGTTGGTCTGCGCGACCTGGACCGCCGTGGCCGGCTCGGCCTCCGCCCGCTCCTGGTCGCCCAGCACCCCGAAGGCCAGCAGCACCACATCGATGTCACCCTCGGCGAAGACCTTGCCCAGCGCCTCCTCGTGGCCGCCGGTGTCCAGCGCGTCGAACGCGACCGTACGGACCTCGGCGCCCAGCGCACGCAGCCGCCCGGCCGCCTCCTCCAGGGCGGGGGACGGACGGCCCGCCAGCCAGACCGTACGCGCGCGGCGGGCGACCAGACGGCGGGCGGTGGCGAGGGCGATCTCGGAGGTGCCGCCGAGGACCAGGAGGGACTGGGGGGAGCCGAAGGCGTCCTTCATGGGGAGTCCTTGGGAGTGGAGGGCGTACGGAGGACAGCCGGTGCCGGTCACAGCGCGAGGCGCCGCGAGAGGTCCGAGGTGAAGACGCCGCGCGGGTCGGTGTGCGCGCGGAGGGCGCGGAACGCGTCGGCCCGGGGGTACATGACGTCCACCAGCTCGGGCCGCAGCCGGGCGTCCTTGGCCAGGTAGACCCGGCCGCCCGCCGCCGCCACCGCCTCGTCCAGCTCGTCGAGGAAGGGGCCGAGGCCGGGCAGCCCGGCCGGGATGTCCAGAGCCAGCGTCCAGCCCTCGGACGGGAAGGACAGCCACCCCGGCCCACCCGCGCCGAAGCGCTTGAGCACCGCCAGGAACGACGGACACCCCCGCGCCGCGATCCGCTCCACGATGCGCCGCAGCGTCCCTTCCGCCCCGAGGCCGACCACGAACTGGTACTGCACGAAGCCGCCGCGCCCGTACACACGGTTCCAGTGCGGCACCCCGTCCAGCGGATGGAAGAACGCGGAGAGCTTCCGCAGCTCACCGGTCCGGCACCGGGGCGCCTTCCCGTACCAGAACGCGTTGAACAGGCCGACGGACCGGCGCCCGAGCAGCCCGTCCGGCAGGCCGCGCGGCGCCGGCGGCAGCCGCCCGGGACGGAAGGCGAGCGGCGCGCGGCGGGCCCGCGCCGGCAGGGCGTCCAGCGGGGCGTGGTCGCCGCGGGTCAGCACCGCGCGGCCGGTCGCCGCGCCGCGGGCGAGGAGGTCGATCCAGGCGACGGAGTAGCGGTAGCGGTGATCGGTGGCGGACAGCCGCGCCAGCAGGTCGTCCAGGTCCGCCGCGCGTTCGGTGTCCACCGTCATCAGCGACGTCCGTACGGGCAGCAGGGCGACCGTCGCGGCGAGGATCACCCCGGTCAGACCCATGCCGCCGGCGGTCGCGTCGAAAAGGGCGGTGCCCGGCCGCACCGTGCGCACCGCGCCGTCCGCCGTGAGGAGTTCGAAGGACCGTACGTGCCGGGTGAAGGAGCCCGCGACGTGGTGGTTCTTGCCGTGGATGTCCGCGCCGATCGCGCCGCCGACCGTCACGTACCGGGTGCCCGGCGACACCGGCACGAACCAGCCCCGCGGCAGCAGCACCTCCATCAGCCGGTGCAGACTCACCCCCGCGTCGCACACCACCGTGCCCGCCTCGGTGTCGACGGCCCGGATCCGGTCCAGCCCGGTCATGTCCCAGACGACGCCGCCCGCGTTCTGCGCCGCGTCCCCGTACGCGCGCCCGAGCCCCCGGGCGATGCCGCCGCGCGCCCCGCACGCCCGCACCGCCGCCGCGGCCTCGTCGTACGAGCCCGGGCGGACCAGCCGGGCGGTGGTGGGGGCGGTACGGCCCCAGCCGGTGACGGAGCTGGTGACGGAGGCGGTGGCGGTATCGGAGGCGGTGCGGGAGCCGGGCGGGCCGGCGGGCGACGACATGCCAGCGACCGTAATGCGGCACTCGCACCGATCCGGGTATCCGCCCCGGCCGCACGAAAAGAGTGATTAACGAGGTGGATGGGCTAATCGCGACGGCGCGGCGCGCGGCGCCCCGGAAGAGTCGGACGCGGAGCCCCCAAGGGCTTGAGGGACAGGCGCCGGGCGGACCCCACGAAGCGGGCGGTCCGCCCGGGAGCCGGCACGAACCGGATCGAGGTGACCCCGCTGTCTCCCGAAGAGATGGATCACCGCCTGCTCGTGGCGCTGCGCACCCGGGGAACCGACCCGCGGGTGGCCGCCGTGGCCCGCGCCCTCTCGCACGGCGGCGAGCACGGAGCGCTCTGGCTCGCCGCCGGGCTGGCGGGCGCCGCGGCCGACCGGTCCCGGCGCCCCGCCTGGCTCCGCGGCACGGCCCTGAGCTGCGGCGCCCACCTGCTGAGCGCCGGCCTCAAGCGCGTCGTACGCCGCCCGCGCCCCCTGCTGCCCGGCCACGCCCCCCTCGTACGGACCGCGAGCCCGCACTCCTTCCCCAGCGCCCACGCCGCCTCCGCCACCGCTGCCGCCGTGGCCCTGGGCGCACTGTGGCCGGTGGGCACGTCCCTGCCTGCCCCGCCCGTCCTGCCTCTCCTGGCCGCGGCGGTGTGCCTGTCCCGGCTGGTGGTGGGCGTGCACTACCCGTCGGACGTGGCGGCGGGCGTGGTACTGGGCGCGCTCACGGCGCGGGTGGGGGGCGGGCGCGCGCGGGGCGTGCGTGAGAGGCGGGCGCGGGGCGTGCGCGGGGCGCGGATGCAGAGCATGGGTTGGGCGCCGCCGGGAAGCATGCGCTGGGGGCAACCGTGACCGAACGTTCCGCCGCCGTCCTGGAGGAACCACCGCCCGGCCCCGGAGCGGCCACCCCCGCGCAACCCGGCCTCCGCCCCCGCGCACTCGCCCTCCCCCTGGGCCTGCTGCGCACCGCCCGCCCACGCCAGTGGGTCAAGAACGTCCTGGTGGCCGCCGCCCCGGCGGCCGCCGGAGACCTCTTCCTCCACCGGACCCTCCTGCAACTCCCGCTCCTCTTCCTCCTCTTCACCGCCGCCGCGTCCGCCGTCTACCTCGTCAACGACGCACGCGACGCCACGGCCGACCGCGCCCACCCCGACAAGTGCCGCCGCCCGGTCGCCGCGGGCGAGGTGCCCGTACCCGTCGCCTACGCGGCCGGCGCCCTGCTCGCCGTCCTCGCCCCGGTCGCCGCCGCCGTCCTGTGCAACCCCGCCACCGCCGCCCTGCTCGCGGCCTACCTCCTCATGCAGCTCGCCTACTGCGTCAGCCTGAAGAACGTCCTGGTCGTCGACCTCGCCGTGGTCACCACCGGCTTCCTGCTGCGCGCCATGACCGGCGGCCCCGCGCTCGGCATCCCGCTGTCCCGCTGGTTCCTGATCACCGCGGGCTTCGGCGCGCTGTTCATGGTCGCCGCCAAGCGCTACTCCGAGGCGGTCCGGGCGGCGCGGGAGGAGCGGGCGGACAGGGGCGCGACCCGGCCCCTGCTGCGCGAGTACAGCGACGGCTATCTGCGCTTCGTGTGGCAGCTCGCGGCGGGCGGCGCCGTCCTCGCGTACTGCCTGTGGGCGCTGGAGAGCGGCGGCACGTCCGCGGGCGTCCTGCCGTGGCGCCAGCTCTCCATGGTCCCGTTCATCCTCGCCGTACTGCGCTACGCGGTCTTCGCCGACCGGGGCACCGCGGGCACCCCGGAGGACGTCGTCCTGCGGGACCGCCCGCTGGCCGTCATCGGGCTGGCCTGGACCGGGCTGTACGCGATGGCCGTCGCGGACGTGTGAACGGACGAGCGGCGCACCGCCATGCCCCGGAGCCCCACCCGCCACAGCACCCCGGACCGCCCGCCGCCGGCCCACCGCTTCCGGGCCCTCGCCCCCGAACTGCTCGGCTTCGCGCTGGCCGGGAGCATCGCGTACGCCGCCGACCTGGCCCTGTTCGTCTGGCTGCGGGGCCCGGCCGGACTGGACCCGTTCACCGCCAAGTCCCTGTCGTTCCTGGCGGGCTGCACCGTCGCGTACGCCGGGAACGCCGTCGGCACGTACCGCGCCCGCACCCGCCCGGCACCACCCCCGTACGGCGGCCCCGGCGCCCGCACCCCCGCCCCCGTCCGTCTCCGCCGCTACGCCGTCTTCCTCGCCGTCAATCTCGCCGGCGCCCTAGTGCAGCTCACCTGCCTCGGGGTCTCGCACCATGTCCTCGGCCTGACCTCGGCGACCGCCGACACCGTCTCGGGCGCGGGTGTCGGCATGGCGCTGGCGACATGCCTGCGTTTCTGGGGTACGCGGACGCTAGTCTTCCGCCACGCGGGCGACATACCTGTACAGATGGTGTCGAAGGCTGATGAAGGGTAGGCGGGGCCCATGGAATGGTTGAGCAAGCTGCCGGTCGTCGGCCCGGCCGTGTCCTGGCTGATGACCACACACCTGTGGCGGGCGTACGAACGCATGCAACGCGTCCACTGGACCCGGCTGGCCGCCGCGATCACCTTCACCAGCTTCGTGGCGCTCTTCCCGCTGCTGACGGTGGCCGCCGCGATCGGCGCCGCACTGCTCAGCGAGCAGCAGTTGCACGACGTCCAGTCGAAGATCGCCGAGCAGATCCCCGGCATCTCCGGACAGCTCGACCTCGGCGCCCTCGTCGACAACGCCGGCACCGTCGGCGTGATCGCCGGTGTCGCCCTGCTCTTCACCGGCGCCGGCTGGGTCGAGTCGCTGCGCGACTGCCTGCGCGCCGTCTGGGAGAAGGACGACGAGGACACCAACTTCTTCGTCGCCAAGCTCAAGGACATCGCCCTGCTCCTCGGCCTCGGCGGCACCGCCCTGGCTTCCCTGGTCTGCTCCGGCTTCGCCAGCGCGGCGGTCGGCAGGGCGGCGAAGGCCCTCGGCCTGGCGGAAGGCGGCATCGGCAGCGTCCTGCTGTCCGCCGTCGGCTTCTGCATCGCCGTACTCGCCGACTTCCTGCTGCTGGCCTACGTCCTGACCAGGCTCCCCGGTGTCCACCCGCCCCGCCGCGCCGTCGTCGTCGCCGGCTTCATCGGCGCCGTCGGCTTCGAACTCCTCAAACTGCTGCTCAGCGGCTACCTCCAGGGTGTCGCCGCCAAGAGCATGTACGGCGCCTTCGGCACACCGATCGCCCTGCTCCTGTGGATCAACTTCACGGCCAAACTGGTGGTCTTCTGCGCCTCCTGGACCGCGACCCAGCGCTGCGACCCGGAGTCGTCACGCAAGTCACTGGACTGCGACGAGGAGGCCGCCGAACCGCGCCACGGCTAGAGCCGGCCCCGCGCCGCACCGGAGCCGGCCCTCGCTGGGCAGCTAGTGCTTGCCCCCGCGCCGCCGCATCAGCTCCGGAAGGGGCCAGCGGCGGTGCACCAGCAGCGCCAGGCCGCCCAGCACCACCAGCGCTCCGCCGGTGATCGCCAGCGCGGTCCACGCGCCGCCGGAGCCGCCGGAGGTGTCCTCCAGCCCGGCCCGCGTCCGGTCGCCGTCCAGCTTGGCGCCGCCCGTCCGCGCGTCGCCCTCCTCGCTCCGGGGGCCGACCAGCCGGCCGACCGGCTCGACCTGGTCCGCCGCCGCGAACCCCCAGTCGAAGAGCTTGGCCGTCTCCTTGTACGCCTCGTTGTGTTCCTTCTTCTCCGGGTTCATGACGGTGACCAGCAGCTTGCGCTCGCCACGCTGGGCGACCCCGGTGAAGGTCGAGCCGGCGTTGGTGGTGTAGCCGTTCTTCACCCCCGCGATGCCCGGGTACGGCTTGACGTCGTAGTCCCCGCTGAGCAGCCGGTTGGTGTTCTGGATGCCGAACGTCCCGCGCTTGCCGTCCTTGACCTCGCCCGGGAACTGCGTGCTGACCGTGGAGCAGTACTCCCGGAAGTCCGCGTTCTGCAGCCCCGCGCGGGCGAACAGACTCAGGTCGTACGCGCTGGAGACCTGCCCCGGAGCGTCGTAGCCGTCCGGCGTCACCACATGCGTGTCCGTCGCGTTCAGCGCCTCGGCCTGCTTCTGCATTTCCTGAACGGTCTTGGCCGTACCACCGTTCATCGCCGACAGGGTGTGCACAGCATCATTCCCCGAGCGCAGAAAGACCCCCAGCCAAAGGTCATGAACGGTATAACTCAAATTCTCCTTTATCCCCACCAGGCTGCTGCCGGCGCCCATGCCCGCCAGGTCGGCCGGCTTGACCGTGTACTTCTGGTCCTTGGGGAACTTCGGCAGCACCGTGTCGGCGAACAGCATCTTCAGCGTGCTGGCCGGCGGTAGCTGCCAGTGCGCGTTGTGCGAGGCCAGCACCTTGCCGCTCTCGGCGTCCGAGACGATCCAGGAACGGGCCGTGATGTCGTCCGGCAGCTTCGGCGCCCCCGGCTTGAGCTGCACCTGCGTACCGGCCTGGCCCAGCCGGCCACCGCCGACCTTCGACATCTCGGCGGGCGGCACCGGCGCCTTCGGCGCGTGCTGCCCGCCCTTGCCGTCCTTCGGCTTCTCGTCGGCGTGCGCGGGCGCGGCGAGCAGCAGCGGCGGCAGCAGGACGGTGGTGCCGGCCAGGGCGGCGCCCGTACGGGTGAGCACCCGGCGCCGTACGGGCGCGGCGGTGATCGGATGAACGGCAGAGGAGGTCGGCACGTCGGTGAACGTACCCGTCGGTGCGGACGCCCCGGACACCACCCCACGGAAGAGTGCCCCCGCCGACCGCCGGATGGAGCCGCTGCCCATACTGGATTCCATGAAGCTCTCGCGCCCCGTCTCCTGGTTCCTGCTCGCGTTCGGGGTATGGAGCTGGTTCATCTGGATCACTTTCGCCAAAAACCTCTGGAAGGACGGGAGCGGCCTCGCCTTCGACGACGCGGGTGACCCGACCGCCTACTTCTGGGTGCACCTCGCGCTCGCGGTGACGTCCTTTCTCTTGGGGACGGCAATCGGAGTGATCGGGTTCCGCAGCGTCCGCGCCCTGAACAGGCCCACCCCCGGCCCCTCCACCGAGACCACCGGCACGACCCGCTGACTCCGGCCCCCGCACACCCCGGCGCCCCGTCGCCAGTGCGCCATCTCACACATGCTCGGCCGGGACCGCCGGTATGCGCGGACCGCCCCGGGATCAGTCGAACGTCGCCCCCGGCTCAGCCGAACGTCGAACCCTCGGGCGCCGGCGCACTGCGAACGCACGGCGAGACGAGCCGCACCTCCAGCCGCCGCTCGGCGACGTACTCCGTCACGGAGACCGAGTAACCCGCGACCCCCGCGGGAGCGTCGACACCGGCCGAGGCCCGGAGGGGCTGCGCTGTCTCTCCGGCTGACGCCTCCACCGACCAGCCACCGCCGCTGAGATAGGCAGTCAGCCGCTGATGGGCCGCGGGCAGCGCAGCGGGATCGATTTCTTCAATGCGCCAGTCGTGCTGCGCCGAGCATGACGAATGCAGCCCCTTCGCCGTGCAGGCGTCGCAGGTGATGGTGAAGGGCTGAGCGTTCTGCTCCATGCGGCCCCGCAGGGCGAGAGCGTCGAGAAGTCTGCTGGAGTTCCAGTACAGCTTCTTCGTGAGTTCCAGCGCGGGGGGCTCGGGGGCGGCCTTCTCCGGTGCGGCGGCAGACGATACGACAGGGGGTATTGCGGCACCGTCGCGGGCCGGAACAAGTACGGCCCCGCCGCTCGGCGCGCCGGTCACCTCGACCGTGTTCACGATGTTGAAGAACAACTCGGAATACAGATTCCAGTCGTCCATACAGGGCGTACTGAGCTCGAACAGGCAGACCTGCCGCTGCCCGGGTATCGGGAAGAAGACCGCGATCTTCCCGATCGTCACGGACTCCGGCCGCCCGGAATCCGTCATGTCCCCCGGCAGATCCACCGCCTCCGGAGTGATACGGACGGCCGCTTCCCCGGCCGCCAGCTCGACGACCTCCACCTCGCTCTTCGGAGACTCCTCCGCGAGCTGGGCCGCCAGCTCCTTGCAGTCCACTGCCCGGACCTGCGGCCCGCCGTCGATCAAGGAGGCGGTGACCGAGGCGGTGCTCCGCTGCCCCTCGATGTCCAGGATGCAGAAACCCGCATAACTCACCCCGGCCGCCAGCATGTCCTCCACCGCCTGGAGTTGCATGGCGACATAGGCGAACCACAGTTCGTTGCTGCCCTCGGGGTAGACCTCGATCGCGAGGAAGCGCAGTTCTTCCACGAGGATGTCGACATCGTCGATCAGCGGGATCTCATGAAACGCGGGCGGGACGCGGAAGGTGACCGGGAACTCCGGCTCCGCCGCGCCGGTCGCCTCGGCCATGTACGTACTCACCGGTGTCAGGCTCCCGCCGCACTCAGAAATGCCTTGCCCAGTGGCTTGTCCTCGGGCCAGTTGGACTCGATACGGTGCCCGACGCCGATGCCTTTCACGCCCATCTGGGTGCCGCGGGCGCCCCAGTGGGCCACGTCGAGGGGAGCGGCTTTGTCGCCCTGGAAAGCCTTGGCCGCTTTCTGGATTCCTTTGTGGAACACCCCGTCGCCCATACCTCGTGCGACATTCTCCGACCGGGCCAGGCTCTCGGCGTTCTTGAAGGTGTTCGCGACCTTCCCGCCGTCCGCCACGATTTTCTCCCCCTTGGCCAGTTTGCCCGCGGCTCTGAGGCCCTTCACAGCGCCGATCCCCGGCAGCACTCCGAGGCCGGCACCGACCCAGTCCATGACCCCGACCTTGCCTCCCCGGGAGGCCTTGATGCCGTAACCGGCCAGGGCGAGGGCGCTCGCTCCGATGGCCAGACCGCCCAGGATGGCGCCGACCGGCGGGATGGCCATCGTGGCGAGAGAGAGAATCGACAGCACCGCGCTGATGTTGGACAACAGGTCGGCGTGTTCGGCCAGCCAGTCCTTGAACCCGCGCCACGCCTTCTTCATGCCGTCGAGCGCGCGGTCCCACCAGTGCAGGTCCGGCGGGTGGTTCTCGGACGCCTTGAGGATCGCCCGCTCGGCCTCTCCCGCGCGGTCGTCCCACTGGGAACGCAGGTCTTCTGCCTTCTTCATGATGTCTTCGAGCGCGTGCGTGGCCTTTTCGTCCGCGGCTTTCGCGGTGTCCAGCTCGTTGTTGATGCGATCGACTTCGGACTGCTCCAGCGGCACGCCGGCCAGCCCGTTGTACTTGTCGATGAGGCTGTTGTAGCTGTTCCGCTTCTGCTCGGCGTGCTTGCGCGCTTCGAGTGCGTCGGACTCAAGCCCCTTGGCGCGCTGCTGCATCGGGCCGAGCTGGGAGTGCCACGTGCGCAGGGCCTTCGCGCAGTCGTGCATGGACTCCGTGCCCTGCTGGAGGTATTTCGGCAGTTCCCCGAGCTTCGTCCGGAACTTCTCGGCGGCCTCGCCCTCCCACACGCCGTCGGTCTTGCCGACACTCTTGAGCAGTTGGTGCAGCTCTTCGAGTTCGTCACCGACCGTTTTCACGTCCGTGGCGAGGGACTGGATGGTGTGGAGGTCACCCTTGGCCGGATTGAAGGTGAGGCCCGGCCAGTCCGAGTCGTCGGCGATGAATTTGCTTTTCCACTCCACGGTGGTCCCCCCGTTACTTCTTGCCGAAGCCCTTGGCGTTGTCGTCGTCGGTGGCCGTGTAGGCCTCCAGCGTCAACGACAGTTGTTCGTGAATCTTCTTCGCTGCGTCGGCGATGCGCGTGATGCCGTCGTCCCATTCGGACTGGAACTCGTCACAGGCGCCGTCGAGCCCGCCGGTCCCCAGCCCTTTGGGGCCCACCTTCTTGAGCTTCTTGCTCGCGCCACGCATACGGTCGTCGCATTCGTCCAGCTTGCGCAGCATGTCCTTCATCCGGGTCACATCGATCCGGAAGTCCGAGTTCCCCAACTCCCTGCACCCCGTTCATGGTCGGCTGGTCAGCCCTGCTGGACATGGCAAGCCCCGTGAAGGGCAGAGAAGAACATAACTAGCGGCACCCTTGACGGCATGCCCGAAACTTCGGCATTTATCTCTGCTCGTCAACGGAAGGGCGGCAGTGGATTTTGCCATTTTTTGATGTGTCAGTTGCCCTTCGACACCGAGGCGAAGTACAGCACCGCTTGCGCGTGGGTCAGTGACGCGTCCAGTCGCTCCGTGTCCCAGGTGAACAAGCTGTAGCCCGAGGTGAACCTCATCAGGGCGCCGCCCAGCCCTCTCGGCCTGGACCGCCACGTGACGCGCGCGGGCTTGTCCCACATCCAGGTGGAAGGACCGCCGCCGTCGTGAAGCAGGCCCATCAGGACGAACAACGGCCACAGGGGCAACGCCGCCCAGTACGTGAACCATCCGCGCAAGCTGCCCTTGTAACCGGCGACAGCCTGAGTTCCCGCTGGGATGTGCATGCGCCAAGCCTGACGGATTCCGCACGGCGAGCGCCCGTGGACAATACGCCCCGCGTAGTCACCGGTGGGTCCGTGGACGGTGTATTCCCTTTCCTTCTGCTGCCCGGCGACATCAGGGGGTGCGCTGATCGCGCAAAGCGTCCGAGAGGGTCCGGAAGGGTGGGTGATGAGAAACAGTGGCCCTGTGGGTGCTTCCCCCTCGTAGCGGTGAACGTGCGCCAGTACCTCCCCCTTGGCGAGCCCCCCGGAGAACTTCCCGGAGGTCAGAGAACCCCAGGCCTGGTACCCGGGCGGCGCGGCGAACTGCCGGCATTGCTGCGCCCGCGAGATATTGAAGACGGTCCTGGACACGGTGCCACCTCGTCATGGTCGCTCAGTCGAAAGGGCTGCGGACGGCATTGTGCCCGGTCCCGGGACGGGGTGATTGCGGCGGGCGGTCCGCCCCGAATGCGGGCCAATGTGGCGGTTGGCTGGTTCAGGGAATGCTGAAACGGCCGGCACTCACGGGTGTCGGGAGGGCCGTGAACGGGCATGAAGTGCAGGTGGGTTGGGGTGAGCTGCGGAGCGGGCGGGGCGTTGCGGCGACGCACTGGCAAAGTGCGGTGATGTTTGGTGCGAAATCGGGCAAATCATGACTTCTGATCTTGCGGTTCTCCCTCTTGAGCCCCTATTTTTACACTCTTTGCGTTGCCTGCGCGCGCGGGCCGGACCGCCTCACGGCACCGGCCGCGTCGCCCGCGCGGCGGCGGTGCGGAGTAACGGGGAAGGACTTCGATGGGCGAGCAGTACAGGGTCGATCTGCACGAGCTGGACAGCGTCGTGCGCAAGCTCAAGGGCCTGCAGGGCGACATGGACGAGCCGAGCCAAAAGGTCAAATACAGTACGAATATTCCGAAGTCGGCCTTCGGGTCCAACTTCGGTGAGGCCACGAAGATCGCTGCGGCACACGACCGCATGCAGCACTACATGGCGGAGGTCGTCAGCGCACTCCAGGACCTCATCAAGGACTTCGGCGAGAAGGCCGAGCGCAGCCGCGGGGCGTACGAGGACCGGGAGCAGGAAGCGCGTACGTCGATGAAGAGCTGAGGCCCCGGCAGTACGACAATGAATAGAACGACGACCAAGGGGGAAGGTCATGGCCGGTGGCCCGATGGACGCCGAGGGCAACAAGGCGTACGCCAAGCAGATCGATGAGAAGCACCGTAAAGAGAACCTCAAGCAGTTCGAGAATTACAAAGCCATTCCGGTCTCTGATTCGGACTTCCACCACCATGGGATCGATGCGCTCCGCGCGATGATCGAAAACGCCAACCCGGAGGCGATGGAGACGGCCGGTGACCACTGGCGTGCGTCCGCCGACCGGCTGGCTGGTCAGGACGGCGCCGGCGGCATCCGGAAGGCGTTCATGGACGCCGTCGAGCATGCCTCGAACCATTGGCAGGGAAAGGCGGCCGATGCGTTCCGGCGTGAGGCGGCAGAGGTCCTCAAGAAGATTGACAAGACGTACGGGCACGCCCGCAACGTCGAGTCGATGCTCATTGGGACCCGGTCCACGGGCCCGGAGTCCGGTATCGCGCACAACCTGCGCCAGGCGAAGAAGACCATGGCCGGGATCGAAGACCCGGGCAAGGTCGAGAGCGCGTTCAACTCCTCGGGTGACGACTCCCAGTTCCACAAGGACATGGCGAACCCGAAGATGGACGCCAAGATGGCGCTGGAGGCCAACCGCGACAAGCTCTCCCTGAGCAAGGAGCGCCAGGTCGAGGCGGTCATCGTCATGGAGGAGCTGGCCTACCACTACCGTTTGCAGGAGGGGAAGGTCACTCTCCCGCCGGGAAGCGATCCGCCGGGCGGCCGGGGTAACTGGCCGTCCGAGCCGGGGGTCTACCCGCCGGTCCCGTCCGTCAACATGCCGGTCGTCGGTGGTACCCGGCCCAAGCCCACCTCTGTGACCCCGCACGGGTCCAAGGGCGGGAGCGGCTACAACGGCCTCGGCGGTGGTGTGAACATCCAGCCGTCCAACGAGCCGGTGCGGACCGGCCTGGACAGCCTCCAGGGCGGCACCGTCGCCCCGGTGGGCCCCGGGATCACCGGAGGCGGAGTCAACCCGCCTGCCGGCGGTTCGGGTGGTGGCCCGGGCGGAGGCGGTTCGACGGGTGGGCTCATCGCCCCCCTGCCGTACGGCAAGACGGGCGGCACCGGTGGCGGCGGCTCGCGTTCGGTCCCCGGCGGCCGTGGTGGCGTCCTGGGCGGCAGCCGGGCCGGCGGATCTGGTGCCGGACGGACCGGCATGCCCGGCGGCATGGGCGGCGGCGCCGGTGCCGTGGGCAGCGGCGCGGGTCGTGGCGCGGCGGGCCGTGGTGGTGCCCAGGCCCGTAAGCCCGGGGGAGTCGTAGGCGCCCCGGGCACCCCGGGAGCCGGAGCCAAGCAGGGCGGCGCCGGACTGCACCGCAGCGCCGGCGGAAGCCAGGCGATGGGCGGCGCGGCGGCGAACGGCCGGCCCAAGGACAAGGAGCGGACCAAGAAGGAGCGCCCCGACTACCTTGTCGAGGACGAGGAGACGTGGACGCCGCAGCGCAACGTGTCCCCTCGCGTGATCGAGTAGGGATGTACGTGCCGTCGGCTTCGGCTGTATGAAGTGGTACGAAGAAGTGCCCCGCGCGCGCTGTGCGGGGCACTTCTGCAAACCGGGACGCTCGTGACCGGGCGTCCCGCCCAGTGGCCACCGTCCGGCCCTGTCCGCCCGAACGGAAGCAGTGAGGATCAGAGCATGAAGGTCACCCGAACTCTGCGCGCGGCCGCCGGTGCCGCGCTGACCGGAGCGTTGCTCCTCACCGCCACGGGTACGGCTTCGGCGGACCAGACGCGGAGCGCCCTGTGGCCGTTGCAGGCGTTCGATGCACAGAGCATCTGGAAGGAGGCTACTGGCAAGGGCGTCACCGTCGCTGTCATCGACTCCGGCTTCCGTACGACCCACCAGGATCTGACCGGAGTCTTCCTGCCGGGCAAGGACTTTCCCAATCCCTCCGTGGGTAAGCCGGAGACCGCGCCACCGGGTATGGACATCCGCGATCACGGCACGGGTATGGCGGGGCTCATCGCAGGGCATGGCCACGGTCCGGGCGGTAGCCAAGGCATCAAGGGGCTGGCTCCGGGTGCGAAGATCCTGCCGCTGACGGCCGACAGCAACACCCCGGAGGCGACCCGTTATGCGGTGGATCACGGCGCCCAGGTCATCAACATGTCGTTCGTCGCGGACCCCAGCACGCCCGACATGTGTGAGTCGGTCCATTACGCGGTCGAGAAGGGTGTGGTCGTCGTCGCCGGTGTCGGCAACGACGCCCTGCCGGAAGAACGCATCCCGGCCGCCTGCCCTGGTGCCATCGGGGTCGGAGCCGTGGACGAATTCGGCAAGTGGTGGAGCGGCGGCAATTACAACAAGTCGGTCGACGTTCTGGCGCCCGGGGTGAAAATCCCGTTCTCTGGAGGCCGAAGCGATTCGAGCTACCTCACCTCCGACGGCACCTCGATTGCCACCGCCTACGCCTCCGCCACAGCCGCCCTGCTTCTGGAGAAGTATCCCGACCTCACCCCCGGCCAGGTCGCCAACCGCATGGTGAAGACGGCGGGCCTGGCCAAATCGGTGAAGGCAAAGAACCTGAAGTTGCCCGACGCCCACTACGGATACGGCTTCATCCAGCCCTGGGCGGCGCTCACCCGCGACATCCCCGCCGGCCCCCCCGAGGGCCCGCTGCCCATGCCGCAGGGCAAGGCGTCGAAGGATCCCGTGGTCGCGGGTGCCGCCAAGGGCAAGGACCCCAACCCGCCGATCGGCGGGAAGAAGATGATGATGTACGGCGGCATGGCCGTGGGCGGGCTGCTGGTGATCGGGCTCGTGGTGATGATCATCGTCCTCGTGCGCCGCCGCAACAAGCCCGGTCCGCAGGCCTGGAGCTGACCCCCCGGAGCCACCCGGCAAAAATCGAGCGACGCCCCGCGCGGTCGACTGTTAGTTTCACCAGTCATGGATCCGTTGGGTGAAAAAGAGATACGTGCCTCCTTCGTCAACTGTTCGAAGGGGGAGGCGAGCCGCATCAATCTGCCGGTGGGGCTTTCCGGAATGCCGTGGGGAGATCTGGATTTTCTCGGGTGGCGGGACCCCGGGGCGCCGGACCGGAGTTATCTGGTGGCGCCTCGGGAGGGTGGCGTCGTCGGGGTGACGCTGCGGGTGCCGCAAGGAGTGCGGCGGAGTTTCACCAAGACGACCGTGTGTTCGTTGTGTGTCACCGGGCATCCCGGGTCCGGGGTGAGCCTGCTCGCCGCGCGGAAGGCCGGGCCGCTGGGGCGGCAGGGGAATACCGTCGGGGCTTATGTCTGCGCGGACCTGGCGTGTTCGCTGTACGTCCGGGGAAAGAAGAAGTCCCAGCTGGCCGGGCGGCATGAGGAGACGTTGCCGGTGGCGGACCGTATTGCTCGGCTGGTGACGAATCTCGACGCGTTTGTGGAGAAGGTTTTCGAGGTGGAGTAGGGGGAGTGGGGGAGTAAGGGGGGCGGGGGAGTGGGGGAATTGCGGTGGGGGCGGGGACCGGGGCGCATGGGGGTGCGGCCCGGTCCCGTGGGTGGTCAAGGGGTCTGGAAGGTGACCTCGGGGGTGGCGGGGTTCGGGGCGTTCAGGAGGGGGCGCGGGATGCCGTGGAGGTGCTGGTCGAAGAAAGCGCTCACGTAGCTGCGGGTGAGGTCGCTGCCGCGCAGGCCGGGCACTGTTCCCGGGGGCGTGGGGAGGCCCGCCTGCTGGGCGAGGGCCGGGAGGTCGGTGAAGGTGAGGTGGGTGGCGCCGGTCACGGTCAGCCAGCGCTTCCAGCCGTTGAGGCGGGACCAGGTCGTGTCCCAGGTCTCGTCCGCACCGGGGCGGCTCGTCGCCTGGTCGCCGAACAGCAGGAAGGGGCGCCCGTTCAGGCCCTGCTTCGGTACGGGGGCTGACACGGTGCCGTCCAGGTTCGCGCCGGCGCGTATCCGGGTGTCGCCCGCCATGGCGGTGGCGGTGGCGGCGCCCCCGATGGAGTGGCCTGCCATGCCGACGCGCTTCGGGTCGATGAGGCCGCTGCGCTTCCAGGCCGTGTGGTGGCCGGGCAGGACGCGGTCGAGGAGGAAGCTGATGTCCTTGGCGCGGCTGCGGGCGACGTCGGCCATGAAGGCTGCCCCCGCGTCCGGGGACGGTATCGCGTCCAGCTTCGCGCAGGCGGTGCAGGGCAGGGTGCGTGCGCCGGGGAAGGCCGTGTCGGCTTCGTAGGCGTGGTCGACGAGCGCCACGACGTCGCCGCGGCTGGTCAGTTCCTCGGCGAGCACGCTGAGTGTGGCACGGTTCAGGCCGAAGCCGGGGGAGAGTACGACCAAGGGGTGCTTGCCGGCGGCCGGGCGCGCACCGGTGCGCGCGTGCGTGCGGGTCTTGCTGAGCACCTCGGGCGGGAAAACCTCGGCTTGCGGCGGAAGCTGACCGGCCTGCCGCTGACGCTCCAAGAACGTCGTGGCCTCCGCCGTGGTCATGTACGGGGCCGGGCGGCCGGTGCCGGTACGGGCCGGGTAGTACAGGGAGACCATCAGCTCGCGCCCGTGGGCGGACGGCTCCCAGGGGTCCTCGCGGCCGCGGTCCACCAGGTGGAGACTGTCCCGTCCGATCGCGTACGGGCCGGTGGGGCGCGGGAGGGACAGGGACAGCGGGCGGGGGAGGGCCGGGGGGTCGGTGGGTACGGCGGCCGGCGCGGTGGTCGCGACGTTCGCGGTGGCGGCAGGGCTCGTCGCCGACGCGATGCCCGCCGTGACGAGCGGCAGCGGCAGGGTGAGCGCGAGCAGCGCGGCTACGGCGCCGCGTCGGATGTGGATCATGACCACACCGTACGGGGAGGAGCCGGCGGCACGGGGCCGAGGCACCGGCCGGCGGTACGGGTCAGTCGTGTCCGGCCGGCGGGTGCTTCGCGTCCTCGCGGGAGGCGGGGCGGGCCGCGGCACCCGCTGCCGCCGGGAGGACGAACTCGCTCAATACGTCCGTGACTTCGCGCACCAGCGGCCGCAGTACCCGGAAGCGGGACGCGGCGACCGCACGGGCGACCAGGGGGGATGTGCGCTCGACGAGGCGGCGGCTGCGCTCGCAGTTCTCCGAGCGGTCGTGCACCCAGTACAGGACCAGCCCCATCTGCTGAAGCCACAGCAACTGTGGCAACTGCTCCGCCAGTTCCGGGTCGGCCTTGGTCCCGGCGCCGGCCAGCACCTGCCGCTGCAGCGCGATGGCGGCCTCACGCGGCCCTTCGGAGGCGTCCGAGAAGGGGCTGAGCGGGCTGTCCGGGTCGGCGGCGTTCTTGAAGAACTGGGCAGCGAAGCGGTGGTACGGCGCGGCGATGTCGAGCCAGGTGAGCAGCACGCCGCGCAGCCGTCCCGCCAGGTCCCGCTCGGTCGCCAGGACGTCGGCGACGGCGGCCGCGTGCTCGGTGGCGATGCGGTCGTAGAAGCCCTGGATCAGGTGTTCCTTGGAGGCGAAGTAGTAGTACGCGTTGCCGACCGAGACACCGGCCTCCTGGGCGATGGCCCGCATGGTGGTCTTGTCGTAGCCGCGCTCCTGGAAGAGGCGGAGGGCGGTTTCGAGGATGAGGGTTCGGGTGCGGGAGCCGTGGGGGGTGCGCTCGCGGGCGGGTTCCGCGGCGTTGGCGGGCCCCGCGCCCTGGGCCGGGCCGCCGTCGTCCGTCACGTCCCGCGCCCCGTCCCCGTCCGTATCCGCCCGCGTCGCTTCATCCACGGCACCGACCTTAATGCGCCCCCGGCCCGCCCACGGTTTCCGCCCCTGCCCGTCTCCGGCACTGGTCACGGGCGCCGTTTGTGCCCGTCTCCGGCACCGGCTACGGGCGCCGCTCCTGCCCGTCTCCGGCACTGGTCACGGATGCCGCTCCTGCCCGCCCCCGGCCCGCCCACGGTTTCCGCCCCTCCCCGCCCCCGGCACCGGCCACAGACGCCGCCCCCTCGCCCCTCCCCGCCCCCGGATTCCCCCCGCCCCCGGCCGGACGCCCGAGCCGGCCGGTCCCCTCGGGCTCCTGTCCGCACCCGCCTACAGCCCCCGTTCTGCCAAGAACTTCACGATCAGCCCTTCCCACTCCTCCGGCCGCTCCGCCATCGGCACGTGCCCGGTGGCGATCTCCACGTACTCGGCGCCGGGTATGTGATCGGCCAGGTAACGGGAGTGGGAGGGGTGGATCAGCTGGTCCCGCGTGGTGGCGATGACCAGGGTGGGGACGGTGATGCCGGCCAGGTCGCCGGTGGTGTCGACCTCCTTGACCAGTGCGGCCTGCTCGGCCGAACCGGCGGGCGGGCCGTCGGGGCTGGCGTCGAGGACGGCGGCCAGTTCGGCGGGCGGCAGGGTGTTCAGGGCTTCGGGGGAGAGGCCGCTGAGCGCGCGGGCCTGCGCGAAGCCCGCGTAGTCGCCGCGGTCCAGCAGGCGCAGCCACAGGTCGAGCCAGATGTCCGTACGAAGGTCGGGTTTGGCGAGTCCGGCGGTCAGTACGAGGCCGCGTACGCGCTCGGGGTGGCGTGCGGCGGCCCGTACGGACACCGCCGTACCGAGGGAGAAGCCGATCAGGGTGAACGTCTCGACGCCCGCCGCGACGGCCTCGGCCACGACGGCGTCGGCGAGGGCGTCGAGTTCCAGGGGGCCGTCGGCGCGCGGGGTGTCGCCGGAGCCGGGGTAGTCGGGCGCGACGACGGTGTGGCCGGTGGCGGCCAGCGCGGGGACGAGCCCGGCGTAGTTGCCCTCGATGCTGCCGGTGGCGCCGTGGGCGAGCAGGATGCCGTGGGCGGCGGGGCCGGTGCCCTCGTCGGCGGGGGTGACGGTGGTGGACAGGGCGGGAAGGCGCGGTGCGGTGGCCGTGGGAATCTTCGTCATGCGCACCAGGTTGACCCTTGACACCGGTGTCAAGGTCAAGTCGCAGGTCGGAAGGCCAAGCCGCCGGTTCGAAGATCAAGCCGCCGGTTCGAGTCCGGTCGCACAGGGGAGGCAGTCGATGGCACGGTCGGGGGAGCGCGCGGTCCGCGCGGCGGGGGACGGTCTGCGGATCGGTGAGCTGGCCGAGCGCACGGGGGCCAGCGCCCGTTCACTGCGCTATTACGAGCAACAGGGCCTGCTGCGCGCGGACCGGGACGCCAACGGCTACCGCCGCTACGGCCCCGACGCGCCGGAGACCGTGGCGCGGATCCGCGAACTGCTCGCCACCGGCCTGAGCACGGACGCCATACGGGAGCTGCTGCCGTGCGCCCAGGGCGGTCCCGGGCTGGTCTTCTGCGACCGCTCGTGCGGGGTGGTGGAGCGGCAGATGGTGAAGCTGGACGCGGAGATCGCCGAACTGGCGCGCAAACGGGAGGCGTTGGCGGCGTACGCGCATGTGATGCGCCGACGCCGGGACCAGGACCGGGCGTTGGCGGCCGTGGCGCTGCGCTCGGCTTGACGTCGCGGCGTCGTGCCGTGGCAGGTCCGTCCCGGACCATGTCAGACGCGCCGCCGTGACCTGCGCAAATGTCTTCTCATTCATTTTTCATTGAACAAATCCACGGCCGATGGCGTGAACGGGTTGCGGAATGCGGCCCACGGGTCGGATCCTCGGGTGCACCGCTGTTCGGGGGAACAGCGGTGTGCTCACGGTATCGGGGGATCGTTGTGTTACGTGTCCACTTCACGACGCAGGATCTGCGCCGGACGCGGATCGCCGAGGGGGCCGACCCCCTGTGGGAGACCGTCCTGAGCCTGCACCGCCTGCGCGAGAGCCGTACCGAACCGGCCCTGGCCGCCTGGCGGCAGCACGCCGCGCGGCACGGCCCCGGACCGCTGCGGATGCTGCTGCCGCTGGTCCCGCCGCGCGGCTACTTTCCCGACTTCCTCACCCCGGCGGCCGGTTCGGCCGGTGTGGAGCCGGGCCTGGAGGCCGTCATGACGACGCCCCGGCGCCGGCTGCGCGGCGAGATCGGACTGCTGGCGGGGCAGACGTACCGGCCGGGACACGGCCAGCACGCCGCCCCGCCGTCCTGGATGCGCTCCCTGGCCGACGGCGAACCGGCCGCGTTGCGCGCCCTCGCCCGCAGTCTGCGCACGTACCACCACACCGCCCTCGGACCGGGCTGGCCGCTGATCGGGCAGCGTGTCGAGGCCGATCGTACGCTGCGGCTGCACGCGCTGCGCCAGGACGGCGCCGAGGCGATGCTGCGGACGTTCGGGCCGGAGATGCGCTGGCGGCGGCCGGTCCTGGAGGTCATCTACCCGCGCGACGGGGACCTGCGCCTGGAGGGGCGCGGCCTGCTGCTCGTGCCGTCGTACTTCTGCACCCGTCCGGTGACCTTCGTCGACACCGAGCTGCCGCCGGTCCTCGTCTACCCCGCCGCACCGCCGGTACGGGCGGCGGAGTCCGGGCGCGCTGCGCAGGCCGGGGCCGGTCGTGCCGAAGGGCTCCGCCTCCGTACGTACGGGAGCGGAGCCCTTCGCGGGTTCCAGACCCGGTTCGGGGCGCTGACCGGAACCAGGTGCCAGGGGGTGTACCCCGGGGTCAGAAGCGACGCGTGATCAGCGCGCGCTTGACCTCCTGGATCGCCTTGGTGACCTCGATACCGCGCGGGCAGGCGTCCGTGCAGTTGAAGGTCGTACGGCAGCGCCAGACGCCGTCCTTGTCGTTGAGGATTTCGAGCCGCTGCTCGCCGCCCTCGTCCCGGCTGTCGAAGATGAAGCGGTGCGCGTTGACGATCGCCGCCGGGCCGAAGTACTGGCCGTCGTTCCAGAACACCGGGCACGAGGACGTGCACGCGGCGCACAGGATGCACTTGGTGGTGTCGTCGAAGCGCTCGCGGTCCTCGGCGGACTGCAGGCGCTCGCGCGTCGGCTGGTTGCCGGTGGTGATCAGGAACGGCATCACGTCCCGGTACGCCTGGAAGAACGGCTCCATGTCCACCACGAGGTCCTTGAGGACCGTCAGGCCCTTGATGGCCTCGACCGTGATGGGCTTCTCCGGGTTGATGTCCTTCAGCAGCGTCTTGCACGCCAGGCGGTTCTTGCCGTTGATCCGCATCGCGTCGGAGCCGCAGATGCCGTGCGCGCAGGAACGGCGGAAGGTCAGCGTGCCGTCCTGCTCCCACTTGACCTTGTGGAGGGCGTCCAGGACGCGCTCCTTCGGGTCCATCTCCAGCTGGAAGTCCTGCCAGCTCGCGTCCTCGGAGACCTCCGGGTTGAACCGGCGGATCCGCAGCGTGATGGTGATCGTGTGCGAGGCGCCGTCCTCGGCCGCGTCCAGGGCCTTGGAGTGCTTTTCGAGGGTGGAGGTGCTCATCAGTACTTACGCTCCATCGGCTGGTAGCGGGTCTGGACGACCGGCTTGTAGTCGAGGCGGATCGACTCGGAGCCGTCTGCCGCCACCTCGCGGTACGCCATGGTGTGCCGCATGAAGTTGACGTCGTCGCGGTTGGGGTAGTCCTCGCGGTAGTGACCGCCGCGGGACTCCTTGCGGGCCAGCGCGGACACGGCCATCACCTCGGCCAGGTCGAGCAGGTTGCCCAGCTCGACGGCCTCCAGCAGGTCGGTGTTGAACCGCTTGCCCTTGTCCTGGATGGACACGTTCAGGTAGCGCTCGCGCAGCTCGCCGATCTTCTCGACCGCGGTCTTGATCGTCTGCTCGGTGCGGAACACCATCACGTTGGCGTCCATGGTCTCCTGGAGCTCCTTGCGGATCTCGGTGACCCGCTCGTTGCCCGAGGCGGAGCGCAGCCGCTCGACCTGGTCCTGGACCATCTTCGCCGGGTCCTCCGGCAGCTCGACGAAGTCGGCGGTGGCCGCGTACTCCGCCGCCGCGATGCCCGCCCGGCGGCCGAAGACGTTGATGTCCAGCAGCGAGTTGGTGCCCAGGCGGTTGGCGCCGTGCACGGACACGCAGGCGACCTCGCCGGCGGCGTACAGGCCCGGGACGACGGTGGTGTTGTCGGCCAGCACCTCGCCCTCGACGTTGGTCGGGATGCCGCCCATCGCGTAGTGCGCGGTCGGCTGGATCGGGATCGGGTCCGTGTAGGGCTCGATACCGAGGTAGGTGCGCGCGAACTCGGTGATGTCGGGCAGCTTGGCGTCCAGCTGCTCCGGCGGCAGGTGGGTCAGGTCCAGGTAGACGTGGTCGCCCTCGGGACCGCAGCCGCGGCCCTCGCGGATCTCCGTGTAGATGGAGCGCGAGACGACGTCACGCGAGGCGAGGTCCTTCATGACCGGCGCGTACTTCTCCATGAAGCGCTCGCCGTCCTTGTTGCGGAGGATGCCGCCCTCACCACGGGCGCCCTCCGTCAGCAGGATGCCCATCCGCCAGATGCCGGTCGGGTGGAACTGGAAGAACTCCATGTCCTCCAGCGGCAGCCCGCGCCGGTACGCGGCGGCCTGGCCGTCACCGGTCAGGGTGTGCGCGTTGGAGGTGACCTTGAAGAACTTGCCGGTGCCGCCGGACGCGAAGATCACGGCCTTCGCCTGGAAGACGTGGATCTCGCCGGTGGCCAGCTCGTACGCGACGACACCGGCCGACTTCTTCACGCCGTCGACGTCCTGGAGCAGCAGGTCCAGGACGTAGAACTCGTTGAAGAACTCCACGCCCTCCTTGACGCAGTTCTGGTACAGCGTCTGGAGGATCATGTGGCCGGTGCGGTCCGAGGCGTAGCAGGACCGGCGGACCGGGGCCTCACCGTGGTTACGGGAGTGACCGCCGAAGCGGCGCTGGTCGATGGTGCCGTTCGGGGTGCGGTTGAACGGCAGGCCCATCCGCTCCAGGTCCAGCACCGAGTCGATGGCCTCCTTCGCCAGGATCTCGGCGGCGTCCTGGTCGACCAGGTAGTCGCCGCCCTTGATCGTGTCGAAGGTGTGCCACTCCCAGTTGTCCTCCTCGACGTTGGCCAGGGCGGCGGCCATGCCGCCCTGCGCCGCGCCGGTGTGGGAGCGGGTGGGGTACAGCTTCGTCAGTACCGCGGTGCGGCTGCGCTTGGTGGCCTCGATGGCCGCGCGCATGCCCGCGCCACCGGCGCCGACGATGACCGTGTCGTACTTGTGGATCTTCATGAGTCGGTTACCTCAGCCCCGGGGCCTAGCGGATGTTCGGGTCGAAGGTGAAGATCACCAGCGTGCCCAGAAGGACGGTGAACACCGTGGCGGTGTACAGGAGCATCTTCAGCCAGAAGCGGGTGTTGTCCCGCTGCGCGTAGTCGTTGATGACCGTGCGCAGGCCGTTGGCGCCGTGCAGCATCGCCAGCCACAGCATCACCAGGTCCCAGACCTGCCAGAACGGCGAGGCCCAGCGGCCCGCCACGAAGGCGAAGCCGATCTTGGAGACGCCGCCGTCCAGCACGAGCTGGAGCAGCAGGTGGCCGAGGACCAGGACGACCAGCACGATGCCGGACAGGCGCATGAAGAGCCAGCCGTACATCTCGAAGTTCGTACGGGTCGACTTGGGCGTCTTCTTCGTACGCTTTCGGGGCGGCTCGATCACGGGAGCCGGGTTGTCCACGTCGTACAGGGAGACGGAGTCGTTCACAGCGGGACCTGCGGGGGATTGGGTTTCAGCAGACATCGCGCGTCATCAGCTCCCGAACAGGGTGCGCAGTGTGTGCTGCAGCACCGGGTAGAAGGCGCCGGCCATCAGGACGGCCCACACGCCGACAACGGTCCACAGCAGCTGCTTCTGGTACTTCGGTCCCTTGGACCAGAAGTCCACGGCGATCACGCGAAGGCCGTTGAGCGCATGGAAGAGGATGGCGGCGACGAGGCCGTACTCCATCACGTTGACGAGGGGCGTCTTGTACGTGGCAACGACGTCGTCATAGGCCTCGGGAGAGACGCGGACGAGTGCGGTGTCGAGGACATGCACGAACAGGAAGAAGAAAATGAGGACGCCGGTGACTCGATGAGCCACCCAGGACCACATGCCTTCCCGGCCGCGGTACAGCGTTCCAGCCGGCACGGAAAAACCCTCCGGGAGCGGGGATCGGGGCCTGCCGGCTTCTCTGTCGGTCTGGCCCGGCCGGGTACGGTCCACCGGCCCCGGCCATCGTAGCGACGGACTGTCGGTTCCTCCCGCCGGGGTCCTCAGGTGTGATCAAACAGGCACGTACGGGCTATCCGCCGAGGGCGTTCCGGCCCTGTACGCCGGGCGGGGGAACGGGTAAGGGGCGGGCCGGACGGCCGGGGCCGCTCAGTCCCGGGAGGCCGCGAACCGGGCGAGCCGCCCGCGGGCGATCCGGCGCAGCTCCTCCGCGGCGACGGCGCGCTCCTCCTCGGGCTCGTTGCCGAGCCGGTCGTGGATGGCGGTGAGCACCACGTTGAGCAGCTCGGTGTCGCGGAAGCCGTCCAGGCAGATGACGAAGACGTGCCGGAACTGGCGCTCGTACTCGGCGTGCGCGGCGCGCAGCGCGGTGTGTGCCGCGAGGGTGCCCGGGCCGCGGGCGCCGACGAGCGGCTGCGGCGAGACGGTCTCCCCGGCCAGCGCCTCGTCCAGGTCGTCCGCGGTCAGGTCGTAACTCGCCTCGTCGGCGGCGGCCAGCAGCGCCTCCGGGTCCGGGTACGGGCGGTGCGCGACCAGGCGGCCGGCCCAGCGGCGGCTCCCGCAGCAGCGCAGCAGGGCGGCTTCGGCGGCGTCCGCCGGGGCGCCGTTCAGGCGGTCCAGGCCGGCCGGCCTGGCCGCGGCGGCGCTGCCGGGAGGCGGTGGCGGCAGCGGTGGGAGCTTCTGGGAGGGTGTGGCGGACCGGGGAGTGCGCAGCGGTGTCGGCGGGGCGGCCGGGATGTCGCTGGGCTGCATGGGCTCCTCGGGGCGGCGAACGCCGGATCGGGCGGTGAACGCCGGACCGGGGCGGAGTACGTCGGATCGGGCGGCCGGAGCGTGCGCGGCCGCGGCGGATGCGCGGGGGCCGTGGGCTCCGGGAGGGGTGAGCAGGTTGGGACGCCACCGTAACGACGTCTGTCGGTCACTGTCCGACGGATGCACGAATTTCACCCGTATGAGAGAGCTTTCGCGCGCGTAGTAGACACAAACGTCTGTCACCTGGCAATACCTTCGCCCCGGAAAGGGAGGTTTTGCGTATATGAGGACCGGAAAACTGGCCGCGAGCATCACCGCAGGAGTGACGGCCGCCCTCACGGCGCTGTCCGTCGCGGGCTGCTCGAACAGCGGCGGCGCCCCGCCCAAGGGGGACGGCGGCACCACCTCCGCCGCGCCCACCCCCACCTGGGAACCGGTGCCGGGCCCGCCCCGCACCGTGCCCGCCGTGCAGAAGTTCGGCGCGGCCGACGGGCGCGGCTGGCGGCCCACCGAACAGGCCCGCGTCGTGGTGCCCGCGGGCGAGAAGAGCCCGGTCGCCGACGAAGCCCGGCGGTTCGCCCAGGAACTGGGGGGCTTGCGGACAGTCTGGGGCAAACAACCCGTACGGCCCGGAGATGTCGAGCTGCGGCTGTCCGGCGGCGAGGACGCCACCCGGCGCGAGGACAACGCCCCCGTGTACGACACCGCCGAGGAGGCGTACACCCTCACCGCGCGCGGCACCCGTCTCACCCTCACCGCCCCCACCGACGCCGGGATCTTCAACGCCACCCGCACCGTCCTGCAGTCCGTACGGGTCTCCGGCGGCGTCCCGGAAGGCACCGTCGAGGACCGGCCCGACCGGGCCCAGCGCGGCTTCATGCTGGACATCGCGCGCAAGCACTTCGACGTGAAGTGGATCGAGGACCGCATCCGCGACCTGGCGGGCCTGAAGCTCAACCAGCTCCAGCTGCACTTCTCCGACGACCAGGCGTTCCGCATCGAGAGCGAGAAACACCCGGAGATCGTGTCCGAGGACCACCTCACCAAGGACCAGGTGCGCCACCTCGTCGACCTCGCCCGCGGTCTGCACGTCACCGTCATCCCGGAGATCGACTCGCCCGGCCACCTGGGTGCCGTCCTGCGCGCCCACCCGGACCTCCGGCTGCGGTCCGCCGACGGCCGGATCCAGCGCGGCGCGATGGACATCTCGCAGCCCGGGGCCGCCGAGATCGTGGACGACCTGCTGCGCGAGTACGCCCCGCTCTTCCCCGGCAAGCACTGGCACCTGGGCGGCGACGAGTACCGCGCGCTGGCCGACCGGTCCCCGGCCGAGAACTACCCGCAGCTGGCCCGCGCCGCCCGCGAGAAGTACGGGGCGGACGCCACGATCGAGGACCTGGCCACCGGCTGGCTCAACGACCGCGACAAGACCGTGCGCGCCGCCGGTGCCCAACAGGTCGAGGCCTGGAACGACGGCTACTTCCGCGACACGGACGTCGCCCCCGACTCCGGCCGCACCGTCGCCTACTGGACGGGCAAGGAGATCGGCGCCCGCCAACCGGACGAGTACCTGCGCGAGAACCGCAAGGTCGTCAACCTCAACGACGAGTACCTGTACTACGTGCTCGGCGAACCCAACAACATGCCGTACCCGACCGGCGAACGCATCTACACCCGGTGGACCCCCGGGGTGCTGCGCGGCACCGAGGCCGTACCGCAGTCGCTGTCCGGCCCGGACCGGGTGCTCGGCGCGCGCCTGGCGGTCTGGTGCGACCTGGCGGACGAACAGACGCAGCAGCAGGTGGCGGACGGCGTCCGGATGCCGCTGCGCGCGCTGGCGCAGAAGGTCTGGGACCGCCGCGATCCGGCCCTTTCCTGGGCGGAGTTCAAAAAACTGGCCGACCAGGTCTGAGCGGCCAGGGCCGGACGCGGCGAGAAGGGGACGACCGGGGCCGCCACCCCCCACAGGAGAGGCCCCGGCCGTCGTTCCAGGGAGGCCCGGTGACGAGCCCCTGACCTTTACAGCGCCATCCGCCGCGAAAGCGTCACACGGGTGCGGTCCGGGGCGCGGCACGAACCGCGCGCCGGGTGCCGCCCCGGTGCGCGGGCGCTCTGGACGCGGGAAGGGCCGTGGCCGTAGCGTGCGGGTCCGCGCCGGCCCGGCACGGTGGCCGTGCGCACCGTCCGCCGGAGCGGAGGGGCAGGCCGGCAGCGGCCCGGGTGCCCGGTGTGCGGGCGGCCGGGTTACCGTCAGCGGGGACCTACGGGTTACCAGGGGTACCCGCGGTGCCCGAGAACAGCGAATCAGCGAGGACCGGGCGGCGGACTTTCCGGGTGCGACAGGATGGACCCGTGCGAGGGGATGACAATCAGCCGGACGACGGCCGGCTGACAGTCGCCGTACAGGCGGCGCAGGGCGGCGACGAGGCGGCATTCCGTACCGTCTACCGCGCCGTGCATCCCCGGCTTATCGGATATGTACGGACCTTGGTGGGCGAGGCGGACGCCGAGGACGTGGCCTCCGAGGCATGGCTCCAGATCACCCGCGACCTCGCCCGCTTCAGCGGCGACGCCGACCGGTTCCGGGGCTGGGCCGCACGGATAGCCCGCAACCGGGCCCTGGACCACATACGGATGCGCGGCCGCCGCCCCGCGGTCGGCGGCGACGAGACCGAACTGGCCGACAAAGCGGGCGGTTCGGACACCGCCGACGAGGCCATGGAAGCCCTCGGCACCCACCACACCTTCTGCCTCATCTCCCGCCTCCCGCAGGACCAGGCCGAAGCCGTCGTCCTGCGCGTGGTGGTCGGCCTGGACGCCAAGAGCGCGGCCGGAGTGCTGGGCAAACGGCCCGGCGCCGTACGGACCGCCGCCCACCGCGGCCTGCGGCGGCTCGCCGACCTGCTCGGCGCCGGACCCGACGGCGGCGGCACCGGGCCCGGCCCGGACGGCGGACCCGGAGGAGGAGTGCCCGCACAGGGCGGCGGACGGGGTGAGAGCGCGGCGGAATCGTACGTACCGGGTGTGACGGAAACGGCCGCACGAACGCAGAAGGACATGTGATGGCCGACGACCGGTACAACTGGCTCGACGAGGAGGCCGCGGAGCGACTGCTGCGCGGCGAACCCGCCGGTTCCCCGGCCGGCACCGGCGCCGCGGAACTCACCGCCCTGCTGAACGCCGCCGCCGCGGCAGGCCGTGACACGGGTCAGGACGCACCACTGCCCGGCGAGGAAGCCGCTGTCGCTGCCTTTCGGGAGGCGCGAGGGCAGGCTTCGACGGCGGCCGACGTCACGGCTGCCGGGGCCGCGGTGGAAGCCGCACGTGCTCCTCGCGGCAACCCCGGCGCGGCCACCCGCCGCCGCTTCGGGCGGCCCCTGCGCCGCGGCTTCATGGTGGCCCTGGCCGGCTGCGCACTCGGCGGCGTCGCCGTCGCCGCCGGTGTGGGCGTCCTGCCGACCCCCTTCCACAGCGGCACCGGCCCGGCCCCCGCCACCAGCGTCTCCGCCGCCGAATCCCCCGGCCCGCTCGCCACCGACGACACCGGCACCGCCACCGACGGCACCACCCGGATGCCGGACCCCACCGGCCCTGGCACGGACCGGCCCGAACCCCTGAACACCGGCGACGGCAAGGACAGCCGCACCGGCGGCACCCGGACCCCCGCTCCCGGGCAGAGCACCCCCGGCCAGGACCCGACCCGCGGCACCGGGAACGGCGACGGCGGCAACCGGCCCGACGACCCCCGGGGTGGACCGGACAGCGAGGAGAAGAACCGGCTCGGCGTCATGTTCTGCCGTACCTACGAATCCGGCCGGCGCTCCGTCCTCGGCCAGGACACCCTCCGCCGCCTGGAACGCGCGGCAGGCGGCCCGGACAAGGTGCACGCGTTCTGCCGCCAGTACCTCGCCCACACCCAGGGCGGCGGCCGTTTCGACGGCGACGATGACGGCGACGGCCGCGGCAGCCATGGCCAAGGCGGCCACAACGGGCACGGAAAGGGCCACGGCGGCAAGGGCGACGACGAGGACGACGACCACCACCGCTACGCCCCGTCCGCCGGCATCCCCGGCATGACCACCGCCCCCGACCCCGCCGGCACCGTCACCACCACCCCCGCCGCACCCGACGAGCTACGCATCCCCGGAGCACCACCCGTCGCCCGGGTGTGACACTTTCCGGCTCCCCGGCGCAGTACGTAGTGAAGCCGACTGGTCATCGGCTTGCGCGCGTGCCGGGGTTCCCCCCGTACCAACGGCTCGCCGCATCCGGCGCGGGCGGGGCTCGTTCCCCCGGCCCTGCCCGCGCCTCTTTTTGCGCCTAAGCCGGCGCCGCTCTCGCGGGCCTGGTTGCTGTTTGTGGGGGTTGCTCAATTGATGGTTGGGGTTACTGCGGGGGGCGGGGGCCGGGGAATGGGTGCGGGTATGTGTGGGGCTATTTGTAGATGACTACCTTGTCGCCTGGGGCTACCTGGTGGAACAAGTCTGCGATTTTTGCTTTGTTGCGGACGTTTACGCAGCCGTGGGAGGCGCCCTGGTAGCCGTGGGCGGCGAAGTCGGCTGAGTAGTGGACCGCCTGGCCGCCGCTGAAGAACATCGCGTACGGCATGGGGGTGTGGTAGATCGACGACACGTGGCCGCGGCTCTTGAACGAGATGCGGAACGTGCCTTCCCGGGTCGGCGTGTACTGGGCGCCGAAACGGACGTCCATCGTCGAGCGGACCTTGCCGTTCACCATCCAGGCGAGCGTGTTGCTCCGCTTGCTGATGCACAGGACGCGGCCCGTCATGCAGCGGGGGTCGCGGCGGGGGGCTCGTTTCCCGGCCGGCTTCCGGGTGGGCTTCTTCGCGGTCTTCTTGGTGTGCGGGTGCGTCTCGGCGCGGGTCGGCGGGCGTGTGCAGGAGTGCAGGGCGTGCCAGGTGGCGCGGTCCAGAGTGCCGGTGCGCGGCAGGCCCCGCTTGCGTTGGAACGCCGAGACCGAGGCCGCGGTCTGCCGGCCGTAGAAGCCCGTGGGTTTACGTCGGAAGAGTGACAACTGGGCCAGACGGGCCTGTAGTTCGCGCACCCGGGGGCCGCGGGAGCCCTTGGCGAGCACCGGTTTCGCGGTGCGGCGGGGGGCCTTGGTGGCGCGGATGTGTGCGGGGGGCTCCTGGTCCGCCGTCCGCGCGGGCATCACGTCCGCCCGTCCCGGCATGGACGGCGAGGGGGCCGTCGTCGGTGAGAGTCCGCCGTTCGGGCTGATCGTGATGGTCTTGCAGCCGGTCGTCACGGCCAGCACCAGCAGCCCCGCGGCCACCGCACGTCCCTTGCGCACGCCGTGTCCCTTCCGCGTCGGTGTCTCGGCGTCACCCCCGTGGTGACACCGGCCTCTCCTAGATTCCCAGGCCTGTGGAGAACCGAACCTGGACGCGCGCAGGGGTGAAGGGGTGCGGGGGCGCGGAGGTGTGCCTCGGTGTGCGCCCCCTGGGCGCTTCGGTGGGGCCGGTGCCGCTTCGGCAGGGCCGCGCGCAGGGGTACGCGGGGCTCCGGGGGACAATGAGGAAATGTCACCGCGTCGCCCGTGCCCCGTATGCACCCGAGAGATCGCCGTCGTCGGCGGCCGCTTCGCCCGGCACGACCCGCCGGGCCGCCGTACCGTGCTGGAGCTCGTGTCGTGCCCCGGCTCCCGTCGTATCGCGCCGATGATGGCCCCGGCGGAGCGGCTGTTCGATCCGGAGGAGCCGCCGTTTCCCGGGCAGCAGCCGTTGTTCTGAGGGGTCAGGACTGGAGGGGCTTGCCCTCCGTCCGGCGGGCTTCCACCGATGTGGTGAAGGATTCCCACGCGTGGCCTGCCAGGGGGGCCAGTACGCGGCGCCACCCTTGCGCCGCCTCCGGTCCGGCTTCCTCCAGTGCGGCGGTGAACAGGGCGCGCTGACGTTCGTGGAGCTTGCGTTCGAGGTCCGCGCCGCGGCTGGTGAGGTGGAGTTCCTTGCGGCGGCGGTCCCGTTCGCCCGGCGTCACCCGTACCAGTTGTTCGTCGCCGAGTTTGCGCAGCGGTCCGTTGATGGCCTGCTTGGTGAGCTGGAGTGCCTGGCACAGTTCGCCGACGCTCATGCCGGGGGAGTACGCGAGGAACGTCAGGATGCGGTGGTGGGCGCGGCCCATGCCCTGCTCGGCCAGGGCCGCGTCGGCCGCTCCGGTGAAGGCGCGGTAGGCGAAGTAGAACAGGGTGAAATCGCGGTCGTAGGCGTCCGGGCGACAAGGGTCAAGCATGTTGACATTTTATCCCGGGCTTCCGTACGCTCGCTACTTGGGTCAACAACCTTGACCTAAACCGTTCAAGCGTGAAGAAAGCCGGTTACCGCCATGTCGGACACCCCCTCGGACATCGGCCCGCAGGCCGTCACCCCCCAGGCCGCGACCGCCCGGATCACCGTCGCCGACTATCTGCTCCGCCGACTGCGCGAGCTGGACGTCGAACACCTCTTCGGCGTCCCCGGAGACTACAACCTCGGCTTCCTCGACCAGGTGACCGCCTTCCCCGGCCTCGCCTGGGTCGGCACCTGCAACGAGCTCGACGCCGCCTACGCCGCCGACGGCTACGCCCGGCTGCGCGGCGCCGCCGCCCTCGTCACGACCTTCGGCGTCGGCGAACTGTCGGCCGTCAACGGCGTGGCCGGCGCATACGCCGAATGTGTACCGGTCGTCGCCGTCACCGGGATGCCCGCCACCGAGGTCGCCGCGGCCGGCCGTCCCGTGCACCACACCCTGATGGACGGTGATTACCGGCACTTCGGCCGGATGTTCGCCGAGGTGACGGTGGCCCGCGCCGACTTGACCGCCGAGAACGCCCCGGCCGAGATCGACCGCGTACTGCGCGCCATGCGGCGGGAGCGCAAGCCGGTGCACTTGAATCTGCCCACGGATGTCGTGCTGGCCCCGGTTCCCGCCCCCGACGGGCCGCTGATCGTGCCGGACGGGCCCGCCGACCCGGGACTGCTGCCGGACTTCCTCGCGGGCTGCGCGCGGATGCTGGACGGGGCGCGCAGCGTCACCGTGCTGGCCGGGCACGAGGCCGAGCGGTTCGGACTGCGCGGGCCGCTCGGTGACCTGCTCGCCGCCGCGCCGGTCCGGTCCGCCGTGTTCTCCAGCGGCAAGGGCGTACTGGACGAGACCGCTCCCGGGTTCGTCGGCGCCTACACCGGGGAGATCAGCGACAAGCGGGCCCGGGCGGCCGTCGAGGACGCGGACTGCCTGATCCTGGTCGGCGCACCGGTCTCGGACAGCGTCACCGGCGGCTTCAGCCATCACTTCGCCCCGGAGCGGACCATCGAGCTGCGCCCTGGGCGCGCCTCGGCGGGTCGCGCGGTGTTCGAGGGGATGGCCATGGCGGACGCCGTCGGTGGACTGGCCGGGCTGCTGCGGGACGCGGAGCTGCCCGAACCCGAGGGGTACGGGGAGTCTTTCTCGTACCCGGAGGTGGGGGATGAGAAGGGAACGGGCACGTGGCTGACGCAGCGTCAACTCTGGGCTGCTGTCGGGGCGTTCCTGCCTGCGGGGAGTGTGCTTGTCGCGGAGCAGGGGACCGCGTTCTACGGTGCCCAGGAGGTGCCGCTGCCCGCGGACGGTCGGTTCGTCGGGCAGCCGCTGTGGGGGTCGATCGGCTACACCCTCCCGGCCACCCTCGGTACCGAACTGGCCGCGCCGGACCGGCGTTCGGTGCTGGTGATCGGGGACGGTTCCCTCCAGCTCACCGCGCAGGAGCTGGGCACCATGACCCGGTACGGCGCGGCCCCGGTGGTGATCGTCGTCAACAACGACGGCTACACGGTCGAGCGCGCCATCCACGGCGCCACCGCCTCGTACAACGACATCGCCGCCTGGGACTACACCGCCCTGCCCGCCGCCTTCGGCGCGGGCCCCGGCACGGTCGCGGTGCGCGTCGGGACCCCCGCCGAGCTGGCGGACGCGCTGGCGCTGGCCGCCCGTACACCGGACGAACTGGTGCTGATCGAGGCGGTCCTGCCGCGCGAGGACGCGCCGGAGCTGCTCACGGCCCTGGCGCAGCGGTTCGCCGAGCAGAACGCCTACGGGGCCTGAGGGCCGTGCCGTCCGGGCGCGCCGGTGGGCCGGCCCGCCCTCGGGGCGGTGGCGGGCCGCGCCTACGGTGCCAGGACGTCCAGTTCGGCCATGGCGCCCACGGTGATCTCCCGGGTCAGCGCCTCGGCGCGCTCCGCGTCGCCGACCCGTACCGCCTCGGCGACCTGGACGTGCAGGGTCACCGCGGCCGGGTCGGGGTCGGTGAACATGACGTGGTGGTGGGTGCGGCCGGTGAGGACGGCGGCCACCACGTCGCCGAGCCGGGCGAACATCTCGTTGCCGGAGGCGGTCAGCACGATGCGGTGGAAGGCCGTGTCGTGCACCAGGTACGCGTCGAGCTGCTGGCCCCGGGACGTGGCGACCATGCCCATGGCGTGCTCGGTCAGCTCGGCGCACTGCGCGGGGGTGGCGTGCCGGGCGGCCAGGCCCGCGGCGGCCGGTTCGACGGCGGAGCGCAGCACGGTCAGGGAACGGAGCTGCCGGGGGCGGTCCGGGCCGGCCAGCCGCCAGCCGATGACGCGCGGGTCGTAGACGTTCCACTCCTCGGCGGGGCGCACGGTCACGCCGACCCGGCGGCGCGAGGCCACCAGGTGCATGGATTCCAGGACCCGTATCGCCTCGCGGATGACCGTGCGGGACACGTCGAAGCGCTGCTCCAGCTCGTCGGTGCGCAAGATCGTGCCCGGCGGGTACTCGCCCGCGGTGATGGCGGGTCCCAGGGACTCCAGTACCCGCGCGTGCAGCCCCTGCCCCGCCCCCTGGTTCTCCATGGGATCAGCCTACGTTCCCGGGGAAGGCCCGCCTTTAAGTATGACTTTTACGTCACAGAGGCTTGAATACGTCGTATCCCATGGGTTTCAGTGGGACGACAGACCGAGGTCAAAGAGGACAGCGAGGTACACGGGATGAGCACCCCCCACGTCATCGTCGTGATGGGCGTGGCCGGCACCGGCAAGACGACGATCGGGCCGCTGGTGGCCGCCGACCTTGATGTCCCCTACGCCGAGGGCGACGACTTCCACCCCCCGGCCAACATCGCCAAGATGTCCGCCGGCACCCCGCTCCAGGACGCCGACCGGTGGCCCTGGCTCGACGCCATCGGCGCCTGGGCCCACGGCCGCGCGGGTCAGGGCGGGGTCGTCAGCAGCTCGGCCCTCAAGCGCGCCTACCGCGACCGGTTGCGGGCCGCCGCGCCCGGCGTCGTCTTCCTGCACCTGACCGGCGACCGTTCGCTGATCGAGTCCCGGATGGCCGAGCGCAAGGGCCATTTCATGCCCACCGCGCTGCTGGACTCCCAGTTCGCCACCCTGGAGCCGCTCGGCGCGGACGAGGCGGGTGTCGCCGTCGACGTGTCCGGCACTCCGCAGGAGATCGCCGGGCGGGCCGTCGAGGCGCTGCGCCAGTACGACACCGGTCGGCCCGCCCCCGCCTGACCTCGGCCCGATGCCCCGCCACCGCGCGGGACACCGTCCCGTACGCCCCGCGCCACCGCGGGACACCGCCCTGTACGCCACGGCGCCGGGGCCACCACAACCAGCAACAGCACCCCTTAGGGAACAGCCGTGACACATCTCAGCGTCGAGATGCTGGCAGCGGATGCGACCGAGCCGATCACCTCGGCCGGTCACGCGCAGCTCGGCATCGCCGTCCTCGCGGGCATCGCCGTCATCGTCCTGCTCATCACCAAGTTCAAGCTGCACGCCTTCCTGTCCCTGATCATCGGCTCGCTGGTGCTGGGCGCGGTGGCGGGCGCGCCGCTGGACAAGGCCATCGCCAGCTTCTCGTCCGGCCTGGGCAGTACGGTCGCGGGCACCGGCATCCTGATCGCGCTGGGCGCGATCCTCGGCAAGCTGCTCGCCGACTCCGGGGGCGCCGACCAGATCGTGGACACGATCCTGGCGAAGGCGAGCGGGCGCGTGATGCCCTGGGCGATGGTGCTGATCGCCGGCATCGTCGGCCTGCCGATCTTCTTCGAGGTCGGCATCGTGCTGCTGATCCCCGTGGTGCTGCTGGTCGTCAAGCGCGGCAACTTCTCCCTGATGCGCATCGGCATCCCGGCGCTGGCCGGCCTGTCCGTCATGCACGGCCTGATCCCGCCGCACCCCGGCCCGCTGGCCGCCATCGCCGCGCTGGACGCCAACCTGGGCGTCACCCTGGCGCTCGGCGTCGTCGTCGCCGTCCCCACCGCGATCGTCGCCGGTCCGCTCTTCTCCCGCTACGCCGCCCGCTGGGTGGACATCCGCCCGCCGGAGAACATGGTCCCGGAGCGGGCCTCCGGCGAGCTGGACAAGCGCCCCGGCTTCGGGATCACGGTCGCGACCGTGCTGCTGCCGGTCGTGATGATGCTGGCCAAGGCCCTGGTGGACGTCGTCGTGGACGACAAGGGAACGACGATCCAGCGCGTCTTCGACGTGGTCGGCTCCCCGCTGATCGCGCTGCTCACCGCCGTGCTCGTCGGCATGTTCACGCTGGGCCGGTCGGCCGGGTTCACCAAGGGCCGGATCGCCACCACCGTCGAGAAGTCCCTGGCCCCGATCGCCGGCGTGCTGCTGATCGTGGGCGCGGGCGGCGGTTTCAAGCAGACCCTGGTGGACGCGGGCGTCGGCCAGATGATCCTGGAGCTGTCCAAGGACTGGAACATCTCCACGCTGCTGCTGGCCTGGCTGATCGCGGTCGCGATCCGGCTCGCGACCGGCTCGGCGACGGTGGCCACCATCTCCGCCGCGGGCCTGGTGGCGCCGCTCACCGCGGACATGTCCACCACCCACACCGCCCTGCTCGTCCTCGCCGTCGGCGCCGGTTCGCTGTTCTTCAG
The DNA here is from genome assembly GCF_055567735.1 of Streptomyces sp. NPDC026394. Lineage (NCBI taxonomy): Bacteria > Bacillati > Actinomycetota > Actinomycetes > Kitasatosporales > Streptomycetaceae > Streptomyces > Streptomyces sp. NPDC026394. The sequence goes on along the minus strand of NZ_JBVHPX010000027.1, from coordinate 53,534 downwards.
CCACGTCAACGACGCGGGCTTCTGGATGGTGAAGGAGTACTTCGGCATGAACGTCGGCCAGACGCTCAAGACCTGGTCGCTCATGGAGACGCTGATCTCCGTCGTCGGGATCGTGTGCGTACTGCTGCTGTCCCTGGTGCTGTAGCCGGGCCCACGAGAGCCCGGTGGGCGCCCGGCGTGTGCCCGAACGACCGGCGGAAGGCATCGATGAAGGCGCTGGTCGACGCCCAGCCGCAGCGGTGCGCGATCGCGGTCACGGACAGCGCCGGGCCGTCCCGCGTCAGCAGCACCAGCGCGTGGTGCAGGCGTAGCTGCGTACGCCACTGGGGGAAGGTCATGCCCAGTTCGGCGCGGAAGAGGCGGGCCAGGGTCCGCTCACTCGCCCCGGCGCCCGCGCCCAGCGCGGCCAGCGAGCGCTGATCGGCCGGGTCCGCGCGCAGCGCCGCGCAGACCGCCGCCAGCCGCGGGTCGCGGGCCCTGGGCAGGTGCAGGGCCTGGAGCGGGGTGTGGCGGAGCTGGTCGAGGAGTACGGCCAGCAGGCGCCGCGCCTCCGCCGTACGGCGGCTGCCCGTACCGCTGTACGCGATGATCAGCTCGCGCAGCAGGGGGCCGACCGCCAGGACGGCGGGCCGGTCCAGCCGCAGCGGGTCGGCGTCGAGCGGTACGCCGACGGTGTGCAGGTCGGTGTCCCCGTGCGCCCGGTGCTCGTGCACCGTCCCGGCCGGGATCCAGATCGCGCGGGTGGCCGGGGTGACCCAGCTCCCGGCGTCCGTGGTCACGGTGAGCACGCCGTGCCCCGCGTAGACGATCTGGTGGACGTCGTGGTGATGGGCCGTCACCTCCGTACCCTGCGGCAGGAAGCGGGTGACGGTCGTGACGTGCGGCGGATGATGGCGGAAAACCGGCATGACGTGGCAGCTTATGGGAAGTCCGCCACCGGGTGCGGTCGCCAGGATCGACGCATGACGACGAAGCACGTGGCCGCTCCCCGGCGGCCGGTAGCGATGATGTCCGTCGGACACGCGGCGGTGGACTTCTACCAGGGCGCGGTCCCGGCCCTGGTGCCCTTCCTGCTGGCCGAACGCCACTACGGTTACGCCGCCGCCTCGGGCATCGTGCTGGCCGCCACCCTCCTCTCCTCCCTCGTGCAGCCCCTGTTCGGCTCGCTCACCGACCGCTGGACGATGCCCTGGCTGATCCCGGTGAGCACCCTGTGCGCCGGACTCGGCATCGCCCTGTCCGGACTCGGCGACTCCTACGTCCTCACCTGCCTCGCGGTCGCCCTCTCGGGTATCGGCGTGGCCGCCTACCACCCGGAGGCCGCGCGGCTGGCCCGGATCGCGAGCGGCGGCAGCCACGTCGCCATGGGCTGGTTCTCCCTCGGCGGCAACATCGGCTTCGCCCTCGCCCCGGCCGCCGTCGGCCCGCTGCTCTCCGCGGGCTCGCTCGGCGCGTCGCCGTGGCTGGCGGTGCCCGCGGTGGCCGGTGCCCTGATCACCGCTTCGGTGATCCGCGCACTGGCGCCCCGGGCGGCCGTCGCCAAGGCCGCGGCGCGCACGGCAGGCCGCGACGACTGGCCGGCGTTCCTGCGGCTGACGGCCGTCATCGTCTGCCGCTCCATCGTCTTCGTCGGGCTGAGCGCCTTCATCGCCGTGTACGCGCAGCAGCGGGTGGGCGGGGGCGCCACCGCGGGCTCGGTGGCCCTGTTCGTGCTGTTCGCGGGGGGCGCGGTGGGCACCGTGCTCGGCGGCCGGCTGGCGTCCCGGTGGGGGCGGGTCCGTACGGTACGGATCGCCTATGCGGCCTGTGTCCCGGCCGTCGCCGGGCTGGTCCTCGTCCCCGGCCCCGCGCTGTACGTCTTCGCCGCCCTGACGGCCACGGCCCTGTACGTGCCGTTCTCCCTGCACATCACCCTCGGCCAGGACCTCCTGCCGAACCGCATGGGTACGGCGAGCGGTGTCACCCTGGGCCTGGCGGTCAGCGTCGGCGGCGTCGCCAGCCCGGCCATCGGCGCCCTCGCCGACGCCACGAGCCTGCGGACCGCGCTGCTGCCGCTGATCGCGCTGTGCGTCGTGGCCTGGCTCGTCGCGCGGACGCTGACCGAGCCGGGGGAGGGCGCCCGGCGGCCCTCGGAGCAGGGCGCCGGGCAGGCCGCCGTCAGTGTGCCGCGGCCGTGAGGAGGCCGTACCGGGCCAGTTCCTCCGGCAGGCCGGACGCGTCGTCGGCGGCGTACGCCACGTAGCCGTCGGGACGGACGAGGAACAGACCTTCGCCGTACGCGTCGCGGGCGTGCCCCTCGGGGTCGAGCAGGTCGGGGGCCGGGCCGCCGACGCGGCACGTACGGATCATCCCGCCGTCCAGCGCCGGGAGTTCGACGTCCCCGACGGCCAGCAGGGTGAAGTGCGGCCCCTGGAAGACCTCGAAGAGGCGGCGCGGGGTGCCGTCGGGGGTGGCGCAGGGCGCGTCGGGGGCCCGGTTGCCGGCGCGCAGCCCGCCGTCGGCGAGGCCGGTGCGCCGCTCGGTGGCGAGCGGCCCGTCCGGGTACCCGACGCCCATCTGGTGCAGGTCGCTGCCGCGCCGCATGTCGCCCGACCGGTGCAGCCGGGTGCTGGTGGCCAGGATGCCCGCGGCGACCGGCAGCCGCTCGGCCTCGTAGCTGTCGAGGAGGGAGTCCGGCGCGCCGTGCCGGATGACCTGGCCCAGCTTCCAGCCGAGGTTGTAGGCGTCCTGGACGCTGGTGTTCAGGCCCTGGCCGCCCGCGGGGGAGTGCACGTGCGCCGCGTCACCCGCGAGGAAGACCCGGCCCACCCGGAACCGGTCGGCCAGGGCGGCGTTCGGACGGAAGGAGGAGGACCACAGCACCTCGCCCAGTTGGTCGAGGGAGAGGTGGGTGCGGTCCGCGATCAGCTTGCGCACACCGTCGGGCGAGGTGTCCGGCTCGGTGTCGGGGTGCATGAAGCCCGCCATGAGCAGGAAGTAGTCGTACTTCGCCGGCGCGAGCAGCGAGACGAAGTCGGTGGCCCGGAACTCGCCCCACATGTGCCAGTGCTCCCGGTCCAGCCCGTCGAGGCGGATGTCGGCGAGGAGCATCGGGTACGGCGCGACGGACTGGCCGGTCATGGTGACGCCGAGCGCCTTGCGGACCGGGCTGCGCCCGCCGTCGGCCGCGACGAGGTAGGAGGCGCGCACCGTGCGGACGGTGCCGTCCGCACCGGCGACGCGGGCCTGGACGCCGTCCGCGTCCTGGGTGAACGACTCCAGGCCGGTGCCGAACGCCACCGTGCCGCCCAGTTCGGTCAGCCGCGCGTACTGGATCTCCGCGTTGCGCCACTGCGGGAGCATCAGCATGGTGCTGTACGGGGCGGCCGGCGTCGGGACGCCGGGCTCGACCATCACCCGCTCGTCGACCATGCGGCCGTCCTTCCAGTCCCCCCGCGGCGGGTACGTCCCGCCGGACGCCCGGACGGCGTCGAGCACTCCGAAGTCCTCGTACACCTCCTGGGTGCGGGGCTGGATGCCGCTGCCGCGGGTGCCGGGCGCCAGCCGGTCCTGGCGCTCCAGGACGAGAGCGCGCACGCCGCGCCGGGCGAGGTCGAGGCCGAGGGCCAGGCCGGTGGGGCCGGCGCCGGAGATCAGTACGTCCACGTGTCCGGGCAGGGAGTCGGTGCTGGCCATGGGAGTCTCCTTAACGTCGTTAAGTTGCCTGCTTCCGAGGATGCGCTTAACGGTGTTAAATTGTCAACGTGGCTACGAGACTCGACCGGAAACTGGTGGCGGAGACCGCCCTGGGCCTGCTGAACGACGTCGGCCTCGAAGGGCTCACCCTGCGCCGTATCGCCAAGGAGCTGGACGTCAAGGCGCCCGCGCTCTACTGGCACTTCAAGAACAAGCAGGAGCTGCTGGACGAGATGGCCACCGTGCTGCTCGGGCAGATGACCGCGCCGGTCACCGGGGCCGGTGACGGCTCCGCGGGCGGCTCCGGGGAGCGCTTCAATGACGGCTTCGGCGACGGCTCCGCGGGCGGCGACTGGCGGGCCATGCTCACCGCGGCGTGCCGGCAGACCCGGCACACGCTGCTCCGCTACCGCGACGGCGGCAAGGTCTTCGGCGGCACCCGGCTGCGCGACCAGGCGCTGCTGCGGCCGATGGAGACCTTGCTGACCGCCATGCGGGGCGCCGGGTTCACCACGGAGCGGGCCGCGCGGGCCTGGTTCACCACGTACGCCTACACCATCGGCTACGTGATCGAGGAGCAGTCCGTCTTCCCGGTGCCCGGTGATTCGCACCGCGACCCCGCGTACGACCAGCAGGAACGGGAGCGGAGCGTGGGCGCCGACTACCCGCTCACGGCCGCGGCCGGCGTCGAGATGTTCGGCGACACCGCACGCGGCTTCGAGGACGGCCTGCGGGCCGTCGTCGCGGGGATCGAGGCCGCGCTGCTGCACGGCGAGTGACCGGGGTGCCCGAGGGGGCCGCCCCCGGGCGCCCCGGCCTCAGCGGCGTGGCCGCGGGTCGACCGCCTGGCGCAGTACGGGCGTGAGCGGCCGCTCCACCCACCGGTGCAGCACCCACGCCAGCGTCAGCATCAGCGCCACCGTCAGGGCGAGCGTCGCGTACGAAGGCAGCCGCAGGCCGCCGTGCAGGCCCTGGACGGCCACCCAGCCCAGGTGCTCGTGGACGAGGTAGAACGGGTACGTCAGCGCCCCGGCGACGGTCAGCCAGCGCCAGTTCGCCCACTGCATCCGGCCCAGCGCGATCGCCACCACCAGCGCGAAGCCCACCGTGACGATCGCGACGACGACCACCGTCGAGCGGTAGGAGAACGCGTGGGCGGACGGCGGGTGCCAGAGTCCGGCCACCGCGTGGTGCTGGCCGGTCAGCCAGCTCACGCCGACCACCGCCCACGCCACCGGGTCGCGCCCGCCGTAGCGGTGCAGCAGGTAGCAGCCGATGCCGCCGATGAAGAACGGCGCGTACTGCGGCATCAGCACGACGTCCAGCGCGGGGACGTGCGCGGCCTGGGCCAGCGCCGCCGCCAGCGTCCACCCGGCGCAGAACAGCACCACCCGGCGGCGGGTGGCACCCGGCAGCACGACGCACAGCGCGAACAGCGCGTAGAACCGCATCTCCGCCCAGAGCGTCCAGCACACCCCGAGCACCCGCTTCGCGCCCAGCGGCTGCTGGAGCATCGTCAGATTCGTCAGCACCTCGCTCGGCCCCAGTGCCCCGAACGCCACCCACGGCAGCGCGAAGACGGCCGTCACCAGCAGGATCGCCACCCAGTACGCCGGATACAGCCGCGCGACGCGGGAGGCGATGAAGGAGCGCAGCGAACGCCCCCAGCCGCTCATGCAGATGACGAAGCCGCTGATCACGAAGAAGATCTGGACGCCGAGACAGCCGTACGCGAACGCGCTGTGCAGCGTGGGGAACTGGTGTGCCGGTGAGCTGCCCCACGCCTTGGCTATCTCGCCGTTCCGGCCGCCGAGGTGGTAGGCGGCGACCATCAGGGCGGCGCACAGCCGCAGCCCGTCGAGGGCGCGCAGACGGGGCACGCCACGGGGTCTCTTGGCCGGCGGGGCCGCCGCGCCGTGCCGTACGTCCGGCACGGCGGGCAGGGGCCGGGCGACCGTCGCCGGTATCGGCGCGCCGGCCGGGAGCTGCGCGGTCATCCGAACGCGGCCCGCTTCTTCAGGCGCCGCTGCATCGCCCGGGCGCGCCGCGCGACCCTGCGGACGGCCGCGTTGCGCGGGATGAAGGAGAGCTGGGACGGCAGCGCGCCGGGCAGGGCGAGCGCGGTCAGGCGGCGGCGCTTGAAGTAGCGCCAGGTGCGCTCGTTCAGGTGGGAGGCGAGGTAGCGCTCGGCGACCGGGCGCAGGTCCGGGTAGATCTGGTTCTGCATCGCGTAACCGACCGCGCTGACCAGCCCGTTGATGTGGGTCGGCACCGGCTTCGTGCCCGGCTCGTCCGCCAGATCGGGCACCAGCGCGTCCACGAGGGTGACCGGCACGCGGTTGCTGTTCTGGTACGGGGTCAGGCGCTCCAGCAGCAGCTCCGTGCCGGCGCGGGCGGTCGGCAGGCCGTAGAAGACGGACGCCGTCAGCAGCGCGGTGGAGAAGCAGCCGACCACGAGCGCGGGCCGTTTGCGCTGGTAGAGCACCTCGGCGAGGACCGGTGTGGCCAGTACGGTCAGCGCGGCGCCGAGCTGTTCCGCCTCCCGCTCCAGCGCACGGGACCAGCGGGCCGGCGCCGACGGGTGCGGCTTGAACACCACCTCGCGGTGCCCGCGCCGGACCACGCCGCGCACCATCCGGACGTGCAGCTCCTCCTCTTCCTCGGGCGTGAGGATGCCGAGCGCCGACAGGTACTGCCCCAGAAGCAGCGCGGCGCCTTCCGGTACGGCGTGCAGCGCCGGGTCGTCGAAGTCCGCGGCCAGGTCGGCGAGCACCTCCCGGAACGCCGCGTCCGGCACGGCCTCCGCGCCCACCCCGAACTCGGTGAGGAGCAGCGGCTTCAGGCCGGGCACGAGGTCCAGGTGCAGCAGGCGGCGGACCCGGGTGCCGACCAGCGGGTCCAGCTTGTTGCGCGTCGGGCCGTAACTCATCAGGCCGTCCGCGTACACGTCGACCGGCGCGTCCGGGAAGAGCTGCGCCAGTGCCAGCGCCGGGTGGACCTGGAGGGACTCCACGACCAGCTCGATCTCGTCCTCGCCCAGCTCCCACAGCAGCCGCAGGTACCGCTCCCACAGCGGGACGTCGTCCGGGCGCGGGGACCAGCCGCCGGGGTGGAACGGGCGGATCGTCTCGTTCCACGACAGGACCCGGTCGAAGCGGCCGCGCAGCCGCTCGAAGCCGGGCATCCGGTCCACCGGCGTGGCGGTCTCCGGGGTCGCCGCGTTGTTGCTGACCAGCAGCAGCCGGCGGTCGGCCGGCCCGAAGCGGTCCGCGTCCAGCGCGGCGGCCAGCGTCGCGGCCCCGTACAGGGTGGACGCCAGGAAGAGCTGCGTACGCGGCCGGCCCGGCCGGTGCTCGGCGTCGGTACGGGGGGCCATCAGACGGCCACCTCCGCCGGAACCGGGCGCCGGCGCAGCCGTCGCAGACGGGAGGCACGCTGCGTGTCCATGGAATTCAGTGCTTCCTTCAGTACGTCCTGCGGCATTCTTCTCAGCGCCGCCGCGCTCAGTGCGCGCAATTGACGGGCGACCTGCGGTTCGAATCGTTCGATCGAACCGAGGTGATGGGCAATGATGGCGCAATAAGTGCGGACGGCTTTCGGCAGCAGCCGGTCCGCTTCCCGGTCCTGTGCCGTTTCTTCGATGACCTGGTCAAATGCGCGGATGAAATCGAGCTGCCGCACATCGCCGATCTGGGTGAGGGAGGACGCCACCCCGCGCCGGTAGAAGACACCGAGCAGCCCGGACACCGCCATCGACCGGGCCGCACGGTGCAGCCGCCAGATCCACGGCCGGTCCTCCGCGGTGCGCAGACCGTGCCGGAAGTGCAGCAGTCCGTCGTCCAGCAGCCGCCGGTGGTAGATGCCGGCCCAGGCGAAGGCGTAGTCGACGGAGGTGGAGCGGTCGGCGGGCAGGATCAGCGCGCGCGGGTCCAGCACGGTGTTCCGGCGGCCGTGCGGCACGCGGTGCACGGAACGGGCGCGCGCGGTGCACTGCACATGGTCCGTACGGACGAAGTCGCACCCCAACCCCTCGATGGTGGCGAGGAGTTGCCCGTAGTACCCGGGCGCCAGCCAGTCGTCACCGTCCAGGAAGGTCACGTACTCGCCGTTGGCCGCGTCCAGGCCGGTGTTGCGGGCGGTGGCCAGGCCACCGTTCTGCTCGTGCCGCAGCACCCGCGCGCCGGGCAGCTCGCCCTCGGCGCGCGCCAGGATCTGCGGCGTCTCGTCCCGCGAGCAGTCGTCCACCAGCAGGAATTCGAAGTCCTCACGGGCGTTGGCCGCCAGGCTTCGCAGGGTGTCGGGCGCATATGTCTGCACGTTGTAGAACGGCACGACGACGGAGAGCTTAACCACCCGGGTGACGTTAGGCGCGGTCCCGGCATTCGTCTTGACGGGACGCGGGCTCCACGGTGAACGAAGAATGGCGGGATGGTTAACCGGGCAATTCGGCCGGCCGGTTCGCTGTCCCGCGTCGCGCTGTTAACCCGTTGTTGCGGCACAGTTGGCCCGCCGAACGGAACGCCTTCCTAGCGTTTTCGTCGTGCCCACTCGTACCACTTCCCAGCCGCGTGTCGCGGTGCTCGCGGATTCGGACACCCGATGGAAATGGGGCGCTTCGACAGCGCACCGTATTCAATCGGACATCCGTCTGGACGGATATCTGCTCCGCGGCCGCGCCACCCCCACGGTCCGCCAGCTCGACGAGGTCGGCGCCCGTGCGGAGACGCTGCGCGAGATCCGCGGCGCGGACTTCCTGGAGCTGATGAAGGACACCACGCGGTACGACGTGGTCGTCCTCGCCTGCGTCGGCGGCGCCGTGCAGGCGATGCTGCACGGCCTCGCCCGCGCCTGGCGCGGCGCGGCCCGGCGGCCCGTCGTCGTCACCGGCTACGTCGGCGTCGTCTACGAGAAGCTCGCCGACGGCCTGCTGCTGCGGCACGGAGCGGACGTCGTCCTCGCCAACTCCCGCCACGACGCGGAGCGTTTCCGCGCGGTGTACGAAGGCGTCGGCGCGGACAGCGGCAGCGTCGTCGAGTGCGCCCTGCCCTTCCTGGGCGGTGCCCCGTACGCACCCGCCGACGACCGCCCGCACACGGTCGTCTTCGCCGCCCAGCCCTCCGTACCGGACCGCCGCGAGGACCGTACGTACCTCCTGCGCCGCGCCGCCGCACACGCCCGCCGCAACCCCGGCCGCGAGGTGCTGATCAAGCTGCGCAGCAAGCCCGGCGAACACACCACACACATCGAGGAACTCCCGTACCAGAAACTGGCCGCCCGCCTCCCCGGCGGCCTGCCCCCCAACTGCCGCCTCGCGTACGGCAACATGGGCGACGTCCTGGACCGCACCGACCTCCTGGTGACCGTCAGCTCGACCGCCGCACTGGAATCCCTGCACCGCGGCATCCCCACCGCCGTCCTCACCGACCTCGGCATCCGCGAAGTCCTCGGCAACCACCACTTCCTCGGCTCCGGCTGCCTCGCCTCCTGGGACGAACTCGACGCCGGACACCACCCCGACCCCGACCCGGACTGGCTGGACCGCCAAGGCGTGGCCCCCGGCTCCCGCTACGCCACCGCCTTCGACGCCGCCCGCACCCGCGTCACCGCTCTGCGCGCCGCAGACCGCCTGCCGCCCCTCACCCCGTACTACACACCCCGCACCGCCCCCGGCCACCTCCCCGGCATCCTCGCCCGCCACGGCCTCGGCCCCGAGGGCGAACCGCTGCCAGGACGGACCGCCGAACCCGCGGAGACCGGCGGCCTGCGACGGCTCGCCCGCGACACCGTGCGCGACGCCGCCCGCGGGGCCTACCGCCACGGCGTCCAGCGCGTCGCGCCCGCCATCCGCCGCTGGGGACAGCTGTGAGCCGCCCACCCGCCCGCTCCCGGAGCCCGCACGGCCCCCGGAAGGAGCCCGCAATGCCGACCACCCCGAGCCGTACGGCCGTGCCCACCGTCGTGGCCGTCATCCCCGCCCGCGGCGGCTCCAAGGGCGTACCCGCCAAGAACCTCGCCGCCGTCGGCGGCGTCCCGCTGATCGCCCGCGCGGTCCGCGAATGCCGCGCGGCCCGCCGGGTCACCGACGTCGTGGTCTCCACGGACGACGCGGCGATCGCCGCCGCGGCGCGCGGCGCGGGCGCCGTCGTCGTACGCCGCCCCGGCACCATCGCGGGCGACACGGCCACCAGCGAGGCCGCGGTCCTGCACGCCATGGACGCCTACGAGGCCGAGCACGGCAGGCCCGTCGACGCGGTCCTGCTCGTCCAGTGCACCAGCCCCTTCCTGATCAGCGAGGACATCGACGCGGTCGCCGCCGCGGTCGTCGAGACCGGTGCGGACAGCGCGCTGACCGTGGCCCCGTTCCACGGCTTCGTATGGCGCGAAGGCGCCGACGCGGCGGTCGAGGCGGAGGCCGCCCCCACGATTCCCGGCGGCACCGGTGTCAACCACGACAAAGCCTTCCGCCCCCGCCGCCAGGACCGCCCCCAGGACTACCTGGAGACCGGCGCCGCCTACGCCATGGACGCCGCCGGCTTCCGCGCCGCCGGGCACCGCTTCTTCGGCCGTACGGAACTGGTCCGCACCGATCCGGCCCGCGTGCTGGAGGTCGACGACCCGCACGACCTGGCGCGCGCCCGCGCCCTCGCGCCCCTGCTGGACACTGCGCGCCCCGGCGCGCTGCCGACCCGCGACGACATCGACGCGGTCGTCCTCGACTTCGACGGCACCCAGACCGACGACCGGGTGCTCGTCGACTCCGACGGACGGGAGATGGTCGCCGTGCACCGCGGCGACGGCCTCGGTATCGCCGCCCTGCGCAAGGCGGAACTGAAGCTGCTCATCCTGTCCACGGAAGTGAACCCGGTCGTCGCCGCACGGGCCAGGAAACTGCGCCTGCCCGTGCTCCACGGCATCGACCGCAAGGACCTCGCGCTCAAGCAGTGGTGCGAGGAACAGGGCATCGCGCCCGAGCGCGTGCTCTACGTCGGCAACGACGTCAACGACCTCCCGTGCTTCGGCCTCGTCGGCTGGCCCGTGGCGGTCGCCGGCGCCCACGACGTCGTACGCGGCGCCGCCCGCGCCGTCACCTCCACCCCCGGAGGCAGCGGCGCGATCCGCGAGATCGCCTCGTGGATCCTCGGCCCGACCCTCTGACCAGGTAAGGAACTCACCCAGATGACCAGCAACCCCCGCCTTCGCACCCTCGGCGACCGCCTCGTCGGCCCCGGCCGTCCCGTCTACGTCACCGGTGAGATCGGCATCAACCACAACGGCGACCTGGAGAACGCCTTCGCGCTCATCGACGCCGCCGCGGACGCCGGCTGCGACGCCGTGAAGTTCCAGAAGCGCACCCCCGAGATCTGCACCCCGCGTGACCAGTGGGACATCGAGCGGGACACCCCCTGGGGCCGGATGACCTACATCGACTACCGCCACCGCGTGGAGTTCGACGAGGACGGCTACCGCGCCATCGACGAGTACGCCAAGAAGCGCGGCATCGCCTGGTTCGCCTCCCCGTGGGACGTCGAGTCCGTCGCCTTCCTGGAAAAGTTCGACGTCCCCGCCTACAAGGTCGCCTCCGCCTCCCTCACCGACGACGAACTGCTGCGCGCACTGCGCGCCACCGGCCGCACGGTGATCCTCTCCACCGGCATGTCCACCCCCAAGCAGATCCGGCACGCCGTCGAGGTGCTGGGCAGCGACAACATCGTCCTGTGCCACGCCACTTCGACCTACCCCGCCAAGGCCGGAGAGCTGAACCTCCGCATGATCCACACCCTCCAGGCCGAATACCCCAACGTCCCGATCGGCTACAGCGGCCACGAGACCGGCCTGCAGACCACCCTCGCCGCCGTCGCCCTCGGCGCCGCCTTCGTCGAACGCCACATCACCCTCGACCGCGCCATGTGGGGCTCCGACCAGGCCGCCTCCGTCGAGCCCCAGGGCCTGACCCGCCTGGTCCGCGACATCCGCACCATCGAGGACTCCCTCGGCGACGGCGTCAAGAAGGTCTACGACAGCGAACTCGGCCCGATGAAGAAGCTGCGCCGCGTCGCCGGCGTCGTCGCCGAGGCGGAGGCCGCCGACCGCGAGCCGGTCTCCGCCTGACCCGTACCCGTACTCACCTCCGTACGGCCGCACCCGCCCGCGCACGACGCTCCAGACGCCTGACGAACGGGACGTACCCACCGTGAGCTCACCAGACGGGGCCTGTGGCCCGCCCCGGGAGGCGGCGGGGACTCCCGCCCGCCGCCTCCTGGGGGTCCCCCGGCAGCGCCGCAGATCCGCCGCGCACCGCGCCGGGACCGGGGAGACGGCCCAGCACACCCGTGCCACCGGGCGGGCGGCCCGACGCGACGCGCGGCGCGCGGCCGCGGGCACCCTCGCCTTCGTCGAGAGCCCGGTCCAGTTGCTGAACGTCCTGGAATGGGCGTACCGCGAACAGGCCACGGACCTCACGGTCGTCGTCCTCGCCCCGCACGACCCGATGACCCGCGGCCAGCTCCGGCGGATGGCCGAACTCGCCCGCGAAGAAGGCTTCTCCGTACGGTGGGAAGAAGCCCGCGGGGGAGCCGCCGCACCCCTGCGCACCATCGGCGGCCTCACCCCCCGGCTGCGACGCGCCGGCCGCGTCGTCATCGGCGACCCCTTCTCCCGCTACGTCCAGCTCCTGCTCACCCTCACCAGCGCCCGCGATCTCGTCGTGGTCGACGACGGCACGGCCACGATGGAGTTCGTCACCCAACTGGCCAACGGTGAACGCCTCGTACGCTGGCACCGCCACGGCGGCCGCGGCCCGCGCGACCTGCTCTTCGCACCGTTCGCGGCCGCCGCCCGCCGCCGGCTCGCCCCCGGCCGTCGCCGCCGGGCCGTGGCCCTCTTCACCTCGATGCCCGTCGACCCGCCACCGGGCATCGCCACCCTGTCGAACGAATTCGCCTGGACCAGACGGCGGTTCGGGCCGCCCCGGCTCACCCGCGGCGCGGACATCGTCGGCACCTCCCTCGTCGAGACCGGCGTCGTCGACCCCGACCGCTACCTGACGGCCGTCGCCGCACTCGCCCGGGACCACGGCGCCACCCGCTACTTCGCCCACCGGCGTGAATCGGCCACCAAACTTCACCGCATCGCCACCGAGACCGGCCTCGAGGTGGTCCGCCCCGACCTGCCCCTGGAACTCATCGCCCGGCGCGGACCCGTTGGCCGCCTCGTGCTCAGCTTCCCGTCCACCGTGGTCCACACACTGCCGCTCGCCCTCGCCGGAACCGAGGTCGGCGTCGCCGTCTGCGACATCGACCCGACCTGGCTGACCAGCAAGGCGTCCCCACGCGCCGAAGGTTTCCTGTCCGGCGTGACCGGCACCGCACGGGCCGTACGACGCCTCCCCGCGGCGCCGTCGACGCCGGGGGCCGGACCGCCGCACGGGGCGCCCGAGGCGACCGGCACCCCTGATTCCGGAAAGAAGCGGAACCGATACTGATACCCCCGTGATGACTGCTCCATGCGCCGGGCGGCCTAGATTTCCTTCCCCTAACGGGCTGAACTTTTGTTGATCGAGGGACAGTTGCCCCAACCGCACCCGTAACCTTCAACGGGTGAACCACTTGATGTCCCGCGAGGCCGCAACCGAAGACGCCCCTGCCGGGGAACCGCTGCCCGGCGCGCTGCCGGAAGAGCTGTGCGCCGAACTGATCGCGTTCCGCCGCGACTTGCACATGCACCCCGAGCTCGGCAACCAGGAGTTCCGCACCACCGCCGCGCTCAAGGCGCGCCTTGAGCGGGCCGGCCTCACCCCACGCGTCCTGTCCATCGGCACCGGCCTGATCTGTGACATCACGCCCGGTCTCACCCCTTGGGACGGCGGGCAACCGCTGCTCGCCCTGCGCGCCGACATCGACGCGCTGCCGATTCCCGACGTGAAGACGGTGCCCTACCGCTCGACCGTCCCCAACCGCGCACACGCCTGCGGCCACGACGTCCACACCACCGTCGTCCTCGGCGCCGGCCTCCTCCTCGCCGAACTGGCCCGCGAAGGCCGGCTGCCGCGCCCCGTACGCCTCCTCTTCCAGCCCGCCGAGGAAGCGCTGCCCGGCGGCGCCACCGATGTGATCGGCACCGGGGCGCTCGACGGGGTCGGACGCATCCTCGCCGTGCACTGCGACCCCCGCGTCGACGCCGGCCGCATCGGGCTGCGCACCGGAGCGATCACCTCCGCCTGCGACCGTCTGGAGGTCACCCTCGACGGCCCCGGCGGCCACACCGCCCGGCCCCACCTGACCACCGACCTCGTCACGGCCGCCGCCCGCGTCGTCGTCGACGTCCCCGCCCTCCTCTCCCGGCGCGTCGACACCCGCGCCGGTCTCGCGGTGACCTGGGGACGCCTGGACGTGGGCCACGCCTGCAACGTCATCCCCCAGCACGCGGAGCTGGCCGGCACGGTGCGCTGCCTGGACCTCGACGCCTGGCGCGGCGCACCCGACATGGTGCACGCGGCGATCGATGAGGTCGCTGCGCTGTACGGGGCGAAGTGCCAGGTCACCTACGTGAGGGGCGTACCACCGGTCGTGAACGAACCGGTCTCCACCCAGCTCCTGCACGACGCGATGGCCGCCCGCCGCGGCTCACACGCCGTCGAAGGCACCGAGCAGTCCCTCGGCGGCGAGGACTTCTCCTGGTACCTGGAACACGTCCCCGGCGCCATGGCCCGCCTCGGCGTCCGCCCCCCGGGCAGCACGGCCCGCTTCGACCTCCACCGAGGCGACTTCGACGTGGACGAAAGCTCGATCCGCGCCGGGGTGGAACTGTTCACGGCGGCGGCGTTGCTGGGGTAGTGCGGTCTGGTGGGGGCGCGATGGGGTCGGTGGCGAGGGCTCGGGGCCACTCTCCCCCAACCTTCGGCCGGGGGCGCCCCCACGGCATCCTTTAGCCAAGGCGCATCGGATAGTGGGCCAGTGTCCGGACTGCCTGCGGGGAGACCCCGGAATGTCCCCGAGCCCTGACCGTCGGGCGGCTGTCCCAGGCGATCGGGCTGTGCACTCTCACAAGCCCGAGAGCCCGTCCCTCGCGCACAGCGCGAGGACGGCCGCTCTCCCGCGCACAGCGCGACGGGGCCCCGTCTCCTGCGCACAGCACGAGGGGCCCTTCTCCCGCGCGGAGCAGCGGGAGGCGCCCCGGAGGGGCACAGCGGTGGCGCCGACGCTCCCGTGAGCCTCTGCACCAGGTGGGCGCGCACCAGGGTGATCGTTCTTTTTCTCCCCCACCGGGCCGAGCTCGCCAATCCGACCGGAGGGGGCGTGCAGGGGGCCATCCCCGCAGGCAGTCCGGACACTGGCCCACGTATCCGATGCACCTTAACTAAAGGATGCCGAGGAGATGGCCCCCTGCGCGCCCCCGCCCCACGACGCAAGCAATGCGAACCGCGCAAGGCCCACCACCCCCACCCGCCGCGCCGGCGGCCCGGCGGCCCGGCGGCCCGGTGGCCCGGTGGCCCGGCCGGGAGGAACAATCAGATAACGGCCACGCAGTGAAGGGTTTTGCGCCAGGTCTACGCGCGTTAATCTCCCGTCAAGCCAGCGCCACCGTGGGCGCTGTGAGCGAAGGGAAGGCCCCGTGCGTCGGGTCACCAGGTTTGCCGCCGCGGCCAGCGCCTCCGCGTTTCTCGCGGTCACCGCCACCGCTTGCGGCCAGAGCTTCGCCGAGGCGAACCGGGCCAGCCATGCCGGTGTCGGGCTCGCGTTCGACATCGGCGGGCGGGACGACCACTCCTTCAACGAGGCGGCCGCCCGCGGCACCGAGAACGCCAGGAAGAAGCTGGGCGTCAACGTCAAGATGCTGACCGCGAAGAACGGCGAGACGGAGGCGGACCGCGAGCAGCGGCTCACGTCGTTCGCCGAGGCCGGATACAACCCGGTCATAGGGGTCGGTTTCGCCTACAGCCGGTCCATCGAGAACGTCGCCAAGGATTTCCCGGAGACGACGTTCGGCGTCGTGGACGCGGTGCCGCAGGGCAAGAACGTGGACGCGATGGTCTTCGCGGAGCACGAGGGCTCGTACCTGGCGGGCGTCGCCGCCGCGCTCAAGAGCAAGAACCACAAGGTCGGCTTCATCGGCGGCGTGAACAACGCGCTGATCCAGAAGTTCCAGGCCGGTTTCGAGCAAGGTGTACGGGACACCGACCCGAACACCAAGATCACGTCGCAGTACCTGTACCCCAACAACGACAAGGGGTTCAACGATCCGGCCGCCGCGAAGGCCAAGGCCGGCGGCATGCTGGACAGCGGTATCGACGTGATCTACTCCGCGGCCGGCCAGTCGGGCGCGGGCGCCATCGAGGCGATCAGCAAGCGCAAGGGCGCCTGGGCGATCGGCGTGGACTCCGACCAGTACCTTCAGCCGGGCCTGGCGAAGTACAAGGACTGCATCCTGACGTCGGTGGTCAAGAACGTGGACGTGGCGGTGTTCGACCTGATCAAGAGCGTCGAGGACGGCAAGCCGTTGACGGGCGTGCACGCGTACGACATGAAGAAGAAGGGCGTCACGCTCGCCACGTCGGGCGGCTTCATCAAGGACATCCAGCCGCAGATCGACGCCGCCCGGCAGAAGATCGTCGAGGGCAAGGTGAAGGTCAAGGAGACGCCGTAGCAGGGCGCCGGACGGTGTCCCGCCGCATCGCGGCCCGATACCGTGCGCCCCACCGCGGCCGCGGAGACACCCCGGCCGGATCACCGTCCGGCCGCGGACAGACCCCGGCCGAATCACCACGCGGCCGCGGACACACCCCCGCCCGCGCCCCCGACGGCCGGTATTCGCTGCCGCCGTCCGCCCAAGGACACGCCGTCCGCCCAGGACATGGCCAAGGACAACCACCCCCGAGGGGAGTGCGCCATCAACGCAGCACCCACGATCAGCCGCCCGGCGAAGCCGGGCCCCGCAGCCGTCGAACTCCGCGGTATCACCAAGCGTTTCCCCGGTGTCGTCGCCAACCACGACATCGACCTGACCGTGCGCCGCGGCACCGTGCACGCCCTGTGCGGCGAGAACGGCGCGGGCAAGTCGACGCTGATGAAGATCCTTTACGGCATGCAGAAGCCGGACGAGGGCACCATCACGCTCGACGGCGAGCAGGCGGCACTGGGCACCCCGGCGGACGCCATCGCCCGCGGCATCGGCATGGTGCACCAGCACTTCATGCTGGCCGACAACCTCACCGTCCTGGAGAACGTGGTCCTCGGCGCGGAGAAGCTGCACGGCATCGCCGGCAGGGCCCGCGCCAAGATCATGGAGATCTCGGACGCGTACGGACTCGCCGTCCGGCCCGACGTCCTCGTGGAGGACCTCGGCGTCGCGGACCGGCAGCGGGTGGAGATCCTCAAGGTCCTCTACCGCGGCGCCCGTACGCTCATCCTCGACGAGCCGACCGCGGTCCTGGTCCCGCAGGAGGTCGACGCGCTCTTCGACAACCTGCGGGAGCTGAAGTCCGAGGGCCTGACCGTCATCTTCATCTCGCACAAGCTGGGCGAGGTGCTGTCCGTCGCGGACGACATCACCGTCATCCGCCGGGGCACCACCGTCGCCTCGGTGGAGCCGTCGAAGACCACGCCGAAGCAGCTCGCCGAGCTGATGGTGGGCAGCGAACTGCCGTCCCCGGAGACGCGTGAGTCGACGGTGACGGACACACCGATGCTGGGCGTCGCGGATCTCCGTCTGAGCGCCACCGACTCCGACGGCGTCGTACGGACCGTGCTGGACGGCATCACCTTCACCATTCACAAGGGCGAGGTGCTCGGCGTCGCCGGCGTGGAGGGCAACGGACAGGCCGAACTGGTCGAGGCGATCATCGGCACCCGCGCCTTGGACACCGGCACCGTGACGCTGGACGGGCAGGACCTGTCCGGCGCCAGCACGCGCAAGCGCCGCGAGGACGGCATCGGTTACGTACCCGAGGACCGCCACCGGCACGGCCTGCTCCTGGAGGCACCCCTGTGGGAGAACCGCGTCCTGGGGCACGTCACGGAGCGACCGAACAGCAAGGGCCGGCTGCTCGACCTGGCCGGTGCCCGTAAGGACACCGAGCGGATCGTCGCCGAGTACGACGTACGGACGCCCGGTATCGAGGTGACGGCGGCCTCGCTGTCCGGCGGCAACCAGCAGAAGCTGATCGTCGGCCGGGAGATGAGCCATCACCCCAAGCTGCTGATCGCCGCCCACCCCACGCGCGGCGTGGACGTCGGCGCGCAGGCGCAGATCTGGGAGCAGATCCGCGCGGCGCGCCGGGAGGGCCTGGCGGTCCTGCTGATCTCTGCCGACCTGGACGAGCTGATCGGGCTCTCCGACACCCTGCGGGTGATGTACCGGGGCCGGCTGGTCGCGGACGCCGACCCCGCGACCATCACCCCGGAGGAGTTGGGCTCGGCCATGACCGGTGCCGCCAGCGGTCACCTCACCGCTGAAGACGCTGAGACGCGCGAGGGTGGTGACCGGGAGTGAAGACGCTGACCAGGTCGTTCACCAAGGACAAGGTGCTGTTGGCGCTCGCGGCGCCGCTGCTGGCCGTCGCCGCCGCGTTCGTCATCAGTTCGCTGGTCTTCCTGGCGTCGGGCGAGAACCCGCTGCGCGCCTACTGGATCATGGTCGATTACGGCCATTACAGCGACAGCCAGGTCTGGATCGTCAACAAGGCGGTGCCGTACTACCTGTCGGCACTGGCGGTCGCCATCGGCTTCCGGATGAACCTGTTCAACATCGGTGTGGACGGGCAGTACCGGCTGGCGGCCTTCGCGGCGGCCGCGGTCGGCGGCGCGATCGCGCTGCCCGGCGCGCTCCAGATCATCCTGCTCATCGTGATCGCCATGCTGGTGGGCGCGGTGTGGGCGGGCATCGCGGGCGTACTGAAGACCTCGCGCGGCGTCAGCGAGGTGATCACCACGATCATGCTGAACGCCATCGCCGCCTCCGTGATCGGCTACTTCCTCCAGGACGGCCGCCTCGCGATCAAGGACGGCAACCTCCTGCACACGAAGTTCCTGCCGGAGTCCAGCCACTTCTTCAGCTTCCCGACCGACCCCAAGCCGGTCTACGGCTTCGTGCTGATCGCGGCGCTGGCCGGCTTCGTCTACTGGTTCGTGCTCAACCGCACCCGCTTCGGTTTCGACCTGCGCGCGGTGGGTGCTTCCGAGCCGGCCGCCGAGGCGAGCGGCGTCAGCGTCAAGCGCATGGTGGTCATCTCCATGCTGCTCTCTGGTGCCGCGGCGGGCCTGGTGGGCATGCCGACCCTGCTCAACGAGTCCTTCAACTACGGCACCGACTTCCCGGCCGGCATCGGCTTCACCGGCATCGCCATCGCGCTGCTGGGCCGCAACCACCCGGTGGGCATGGCGTTCGGCGCGCTGTTGTGGGCGTTCCTCGACCGCACCGGCTCCCGCCTGGAGTTCGAGGGGTACGCACAGGAGATCGTCGGCGTCATCCAGGGCGTGATCGTGCTGTGCGTGGTCATCGCGTACGAGATCGTGCGCCGGTACGGGCTGCGCGCCCAGCAGCGCAAGGTCGGCGAGGAGCTGGCCGCCCAGGCCCGTACGAACCCAGGTGAGAACGACAAGGCGGAGGCGACCGCGTGAGTACCGAACTCAAGCCCGCGGCCCGGCCCGGCGCCAGTGCGTCGCGGGGCGGCCGCCGCAAGCTGACCTACCCCGTCATCCTGCTGATCGTCGCCGGGGCGATCGTCGCGGTGTCCCTGCTGCGCGCGGTGACCGGCACCGACGACCTGACCTCGGCCGGACAGTTCAGCGCGGCGCTCGCCGCCGCCACCTCGATCGGCCTGGCCGGTCTCGGCGGCCTGTGGGCCGAGCGGGCCGGCGTGGTCAACATCGGTCTCGAAGGCATGATGATGCTCGGCTCGTTCGCGGCCGGCTGGATCGGCTGGCAGCACGGCCCATGGGCCGCCGCGGCCGTCGGCATCCTGGGCGGCGCCCTCGGCGGGCTGGTGCACGCGATTGCCACCGTCAGCTTCGGCGTCGACCACATCGTCTCCGGTGTGGCGATCAACATCCTGGCGCTGGGCGCGACGCAGTACCTGGCCACGCTGTGGTTCGGGGCGGAGGGCAGCGCGGCGATGCGGGCGGGCGGCAACGACAAGCAGTCGCCGCCGATGGCCGACATGCCGACGTTCACGGTCCCGGGCCTCTCGGACGCGTTGCGATCCCTCGAAAACCACCACTGGTTCCTGGTCTCCGACGTGGCCGGCATCCTGGGCGGCCTGGTAACCAACGTCTCCTGGCTCACCGTGCTGGCCGTACTGCTCTTCGTCGGCACCTTCTACCTGCTGTGGCGCTCCTCCTTCGGCCTGCGGCTACGGTCCTGCGGCGAGGCGCCGGTCTCGGCGGAGTCGCTGGGCGTCAACGTCTACACGTACAAGTACGCGGCGGTGCTGGTCTCCGGTGCGCTGGCCGGGCTCGGCGGCGCGTTCCTGTCCATCAGTACGCACTTCTTCCAGGACGGGCAGACCGGCGGCCGCGGCTACATCGGCCTGGCCACGATGATCTTCGGCAACTGGCGGCCCGGCGGGGTCGCGATGGGGGCGGGCCTGTTCGGCTTCATGGACGCCATGCAACTGCGCAGCGGCGGCCCGACCGTGCACGCGCTGCTGCTGGGCCTGGCCGCGCTGCTCGCCGTCCTGGCGCTGTTCCGCCTGCGCGCGGCCAAGCGCGCCCAGGCGTCGGTCGCGGGTGTCGCGGCGGTCCTCCTCGTCCTCTGGTACTTCCTCACCGACGCGGTGCCGCTGGAGCTCGTCGAGGCCAGCCCGTACATCGCCACGCTGCTGGTGCTGGCGTTGTTCGCGCAGCGGCTGCGGCCCCCGAAGGCCAACGGCAAGCCGTACCGGCGGGGGCAGGGCACATGACGGACGATGGCCGGATGAACGAAGGCCGGAACGACGACGGCCGGGCACCGGTCGACTGGGAGACGCTCCGTGAGGCGGCCCGGGACGCGATGTCCCGGGCGTACGCCCCGTACTCCGGCTACCCGGTCGGCGCCGCGGCCCTGGTGGACGACGGCCGTACGGTCGTCGGCTGCAACGTGGAGAACGCCTCGTACGGACTGGGCCTGTGCGCCGAGTGCGGCCTGGTCTCCGCGCTGGCCGCCACCGGCGGCGGCCGGCTGACCGCGTTCACCTGCGTGGACGGCCGGGGCGAACTGCTCGTGCCGTGCGGCCGCTGCCGCCAGTTGCTGTACGAGCACGGTGGCCCCGGCCTGCTGGTCGACGCCGGCGACGGGGGCGTCCGACGCCTGGACGACCTCCTCCCGGACGCCTTCGGCCCCCAGCACCTGGGCCGCTAGAGCCTTCCCGAGAACGCCGGGCCCGCACCGTCGCATCCGATGGTGCGGGCCTCTCGATCTCCCGGCTCTATGCGTGTAGAACTGTTCACGCCCGCTCGCCGCGTCGTTCCCGGGTACAGGGACGGGCTGAGCCGGCCGTTCCACGAAAGGAAGCCCAGATGGACGTCATCTCGGTCATCCGCGCCAAGCGCGACAAGCAGGAGCTGACCCCCGAGCAGATCGACTGGGTCATCGACGCCTACACGCGCGGCGAGGTGGCCCACGAGCAGATGTCGGCCCTCGCGATGGCCGTCTTCCTCAACGGCATGAACCGTACGGAGATCGCCCGCTGGACCGCCGCCATGATCGCCTCCGGCGAGCGGATGGACTTCGCCGGCCTGGCCCGCCCGACCGCCGACAAGCACTCCACCGGCGGCGTCGGCGACAAGATCACCCTGCCGCTCGCGCCCCTCGTCGCCGCCTGCGGCGCGGCCGTACCCCAGCTCTCCGGCCGCGGCCTCGGCCACACCGGTGGCACCCTCGACAAGCTGGAGGCCATCCCCGGCTGGCGCGCGCTGCTCTCCAACGCCGAGATGATGGACGTACTCGACCGCGTCGGCTCCGTCATCTGCGCCGCGGGCGACGGCCTGGCCCCCGCCGACAAGAAGCTGTACGCGCTGCGCGACGTCACCGCCACCGTCGAGGCCATCCCGCTGATCGCCTCCTCGATCATGTCCAAGAAGATCGCCGAGGGCACCGGCTCGCTCGTCCTGGACGTCAAGGTCGGCTCCGGCGCCTTCATGAAGAACATCGAGGACGCCCGCGAACTGGCCACCACCATGGTCGAACTCGGCGCCGACCACGGCGTACGGACCTCCGCGCTGCTCACCGACATGTCCACCCCCCTCGGCCTGACCGCCGGCAACGCCCTCGAAGTACGCGAGTCCGTCGAGGTCCTGGCAGGCGGCGGCCCGGCCGACGTCATCGAACTCACCCTTGCCCTCGCCCGCGACATGCTCGACGCGGCCGGCCTGAAGGACGCCGACCCGGCCAAGGCCCTCGCCGACGGCTCCGCCATGGACCACTGGCGCCGCATGATCCAGGCCCAGGGTGGCGACCCCGACGCCCCGCTCCCGGTCGCCCGCGAACAGCACACCGTCAACGCCTCCTCCTCCGGCGTCCTGACCACCCTCGACGCGTACGCGGTGGGCGTCTCCGCCTGGCGCCTGGGCGCCGGCCGCGCCCGCAAGGAGGACCCGGTCCAGGCGGGCGCGGGCATCGAACTCCACGCCAAGCCCGGCGACGAGGTCAAGGAGGGCCAGCCCCTGCTCACCCTCCACACCGACACCCCTGAAAAGTTCCCCTACGCCCTCGAAGCCCTCGACGGCGGCGTCCTGATCGCCCCGCCCGGCACGGACTTCACCCCGAACCCGGTGGTGCTGGACCGCATCGGCTGATCCGGCCCCGCACCGCCGCCGTCGGGCGCGCTCCTTCCGGGGCGCGCCCGACGCGCGCCGCGCCCCGACCGGTGCTGTCCTGGAAGCACCCGACCGCGAGGAGACCGGCGATGGCGAAGAAGAAGGACGACTTCAGCAAGGGCGACAAGGTCACCTGGAAGAGCCACGGCAGTGAGGCCGTCGGCAAGGTGGAGAAGAAGATCACGAGCCGTACGGAGGAAGCGGGCCGCACGGTGGACGCCTCGCCGGACGACCCGCAGTACAAGGTCCGCAGCGAGAAGTCCGGCGGCTCGGCCGTGCACAAGCCCGGCGCCCTGAAGAAGAAGCGGTCCTGAGGCCATGGCGAAGACGGAGGACGACCAGGACACCGTCTGGGAGGACTTCAAGGACGCGGTGAACATGTCCCCGTCCGAGCTGGAGTCCTGGTTGAGGAAGGACGAGTCCAAGGAGTCAGGGCAGCACAAGGGGGGTGGGGAGTCCGTGGGCCACGAGTCGGGCCGCCGAATCGTTTCGCTGCTGCGCACCAAGCGTGCGGATCTTTCGGACGACGATTACGCGCACATGCGCAAGGTGACGGGGTACGTCCACCGCCATCTCGCGCAGAAGCCGTCGGGGGACGTGAAGGAGACGACATGGCGGTATTCGTTGATGAACTGGGGGCATGATCCGTTGAAGGGGTGAGGGGATGAATCGTTCGGGTGAACGGGACCGGTGGACCAGTGCCGGTCCTGTTCGGCATGCTGGGATCGGTGCCACAACACGTAAGGAGACCGCCATGAGTGCACTCCCCGCCGACCCCGCTCCGGCGGAGTACTGGGATGAGCTGCTCCGCTTCCGGCAGGAAGCGGACTGGCCAGAGGGCAGCAAGGTGGAGATTCATGATGGAGTCATCGTTGTGTCACCACCACCGGCCGCACCGCACAACCGCATCGCCGCCAAGGTCCAGCGCAGCCTGTACTCAGTGCTGCCGAAGGACTGGGAGGTCTACCAGACCCTCGGGGTCACGCATCCCATGCGTGGGCGGTTGTTCATCCCGGACCTCGTCGTGGTCCCGGACGACGTGCTGGACCGGATCGAAGGAGGCGAGGACGTCCCGCTCACCTCTGCGGAGCTGATCGTCGAAGTCACCTCGCCGAACAACGCGGGCTACGACCGGCTGAACAAGGCAGCCGCGTACGCGGAGGCGGGCGTTCCGCTCTACCTCCTCATTGATCGCTTCGCTCCCGCCGGACCCACGGTCACGCTGTTCGGGGAGCCGGAAGACGCCGTCTACCAGGAACTCCAGGCGGTGAAGTTCGGGGAGGACATTCACCTCCCGGAGCCCTTCGGCCTCACCATCGACACCAGCGTGTTTCCCTTCGGTCCCTGAGACGGACGAAAGACCCACCCCACCAGGACAGGTGGCGGAGTGGGCCTTCCGGGTTCCGGGCGGCGGAGCCGCCTACGCGGCCTGCCGTACGTGCAGGACGCGCCGTTCCGCCATCGCCTTCCGCGTCGCGTACAGCGTGATCGACGCGGCGCCGGCCATCGCGGCCAGGGCCAGGGCGACGGTGGCCTCCCAGCCGCCCGCGTGGAACGCCGCCGCGCCGAGCGCGCCGCCGACGCTGCTGCCGATGTAGTACGCGCACTGGTACAGGGCCGACGCCTGTGCGCGGGCGGTCTTCGCGGTACGGCTCACCGAGGACGACGCCACCGCGTGGCCCGCGAAGAAGCCCGCTGTGATCAGGACCAGGCCCAGCAGGACGGCGGCGAGCGACGTGGTGAGGGTGAGCAGCAGGCCCGCCGCCGTGGTGCCGACCGCGAGATAGAGGGCCCCGCGGCGGCCGACGCGGCCCACCAGGCGGCCGGCCGCGGCGGAGGAGACCGTGCCGACCAGGTAGATGAGGAAGATCGAGCCGACGATGCCCTGCGGAAGGTTGAAGGGCGCGTCGACCAGGCGGTAGCCGATGACGGTGTAGACGGCGCCGAAGACCGTCATGAAGAGCGCGCCGATGCCGTACAGGCGGCGCAGCAGCGGGTCGGAGAGGTGGCCGCCGAGGGTACGGGCCAGGGCGCGCGGGCCGACCGCGCGGGGGGAGAAGTGCCGGGCCTTGGGGACCAGGAGGCGGAAGGCCACCGCGCAGAGCACGGCCAGCAGTCCGACCGCGCCGAGCCCGGCTCGCCAGCCCCAGGCCTGGGCCACCCAGCCGGTGACGATCCGGCCCGACATGCCGCCGATGCTGTTGCCCGCCACGAACAGGCCGATCGCGGCGACCAGCGCCTTGGCCCGTACCTCCTCGGCGAGGAACGCCATCGCGGAGGCCGGCAGTCCGGCCAGCGCCACGCCCTGGACGGCGCGCAGCGCGACCAGCCAGCCCAGGTCGGGGGCGAACGGCACCAGCATCGCGATCAGCGCGGCCACCGTCAGGGAGGCGGTCATCATCGTGCGGCGGCCGAAGCGTTCGGACAGCGCGCTCAGCGGTACGACGGCCAGGGCCAGGCCGAAGGTCGCGGCCGACACGGACCAACTGGCCTGGTCGGGCGGGACGGCGAGGTCGGCCGAGATCGCGGGGAGCAGCGCCTGGGTGGAGTACAGGAGCGCGAAGGTGGCGACGCCTGCCGCGAAGAGGGCGAAGCTCATCCGGCGGTAACCGGGGCCGCCCGGGTGCAGCTTGGCGGCCTCGGGGTCGGGCGCCGGGGGCGCGTCGGCGGCGGGCGCGGAGGAGGTGACGGGGGACGACTGCGCGGAGGCGTCGGCGCGCGCGGCGGCCGACGCCCCGGTATCGGCGGGAGGCATGATCCGAACGTATGCCTGCCGGTTTCATGCGTCCAATGCATGGAAACGCCATAATCGATGCTGTGGCACATAACAGCAGCTCAGGGCAGCCTCTGTCGCACAATGGCAACGCGAAAGACATCCGGGCGCGGGCGGGGGAGCCGGCGGAGACCGCGGACCTCGGGGTGGATTCGTGGGCGCTGGCCCTGACGCCCCGGCTCGCGCAGTTCGCCGCCGTCGCACGCCACGAGCACGTCACGCGGGCCGCGCACGAGCTGGGCATGCCGCAGTCCACCCTCAGCCGCGCCATCGTCCGGCTGGAGGCCGACCTCGGCGTCGCGCTCTTCGCCCGGCGCGGCCGGGCGCTCTCCCTGACCCCGGCGGGCCGTGCGTTCCTGGCCTCCACCGAGCGCGCGCTGCTGGACGTCGAGCGTGCCACCGAGTCCGTACGGGCCGACACCGACCCCACGGCGGGCAAGGTCGCCTTCGGCTTCCTGCACACCATGGGCTCGGAGACCGTACCGGGCCTGATCCGCACCTTCCGCGCCGACCACCCGCGGGTGCGTTTCCAGCTCGTCCAGAACTACGGCGAGGCGATGATCGAGCGGCTGCGCGCCGGTGACCTGGATCTCTGCCTGACCTCGCCGGTCCCGGACTATCCGGACCTGGTCGCGCGCCGTCTGGACGAGCAGAAGCTGCGGCTGGTCGTGCCGGACGACCATCCGCTGGCGGCCCGTAAGCGGGTCCGGCTGGCCGAGGCGGCGGGGGAGCTGTTCGTGACCCTGGAACCGGGGTACGGGCTGCGCCGCATCACCGACGCGCTGTGTGCCGAGGCGGGCTTCACGCCGAAGATCGCGTTCGAGGGGGAGGAGGCCGAGACGCTGCGCGGCCTGGTCGCCGCCGGTCTCGGGGTGGCGCTGCTGCCGCCGCCGGCCGTGCCGCGCCCGGGCGTCGCCGAGCTGACGGTCACGGCCCCGCGTGCGGTCCGCGAGATCGGGCTGGCCTGGATGGACGGTCATCCCGACACGCCTCCGGTGGCGGCGTTCAAAAAGTTCCTGCTGGGGCGGAGGGGGAAGCTGATTCCCCGGTGAGATGCGGGCGTTCCGCCGGCGTCACTCCGTTCCCATGTCCTCCAGGGCTCCGTACGTCACGGTCATGAACTCGATGGCGACCGTGCCGCCCGGGTCGAGGACGTAGAGCCCGCGACCGCCCCAGTGGTGGTTGATCTCGCCTTCCTTCGCGCGGTACGGGTCGGCCCAGTAGCGCACCGACCGCTGCTGGATCCGGTCGAAGATCGCGTCGAACTCCTCGTCGGTGACCAGGAACGCGACATGGCTGCCGTTGATCGCGTCCGGCGCCACCTGGCTGTCGAGGAAGTCGATGCCGACGCCGTTGGCGGTCTGCACCTGGGTGAACGGCCCCCAGTCGGCGGGCGCGGGGGCGTCCATGAGGTCGCTCAGGAAGGCGGCGGTGGCCTTCTGGTCGTGGCAGTGGACGATCACGTGGTCGAGCGTGTTCGGCACGAGAGCCTCCCTGACGATCGAGCCGATCGAGCCGATCGAGCCGATCGAGCCGATCAAGCCGATCAAGTCGGTCGACGGAGCTGACGGTGGGCAGGAGCCCGGAAACCGCGCTGCCGCGCGTACCTCCTTCCTAGTGCTTCAGCGACTCCCCGAAGCCCGACGCCAGCGGCATCCGCAGGCCCAGCGGCGGCGGCGCCGCCAGCGCGTCCGCGACCGGGCGGGCGTAGCTGTGGGCGAAGAGCGATCCCAGGACGAAGTCGGCTGCCAGGGACAGGACTTCGGCGCGGTGCTGGTGCAGGGAGTGGCCGTCCGAGTGGACCTCGAAGCGGCAGACGTCGCGGTTGATCTTCTTGGCGCGTTCGGCGTAGCGGTAGGACAGGTCCGGATCGGTCCGCTCGTCGTTGGTGCCGTGGACGAGCAGTACCCGCCGGCCGGCGAGCTGCTTCACGGGTACGGAGTCGGCGCCCTCCGGGCCCAGGTCGGGTATCCACGGGGCCAGTGCCAGTACGGAGTTGACCGCCGGATGGCCCGCGGCGTGCAGTGCGGCGCGGGCGCCCATGCCCGTACCGGCCAGACAGACCGGCACGTCCCCGTACCGCCGCACCACCTCCTCCAGTGCCCAGGCGGCGTCCGCCGCCGGATGGGCTGCCGCACCGTTCCAGCCGCGGCAGCGGTAGTGCACGACGTGGGCCACCAGGCCCTCCGTCCGGCCCGCCCGGGCCAGCCGGGCGGCCAGCGGACGGGCCGCCAGGGTGGACAAGGGGGAGGGGCGCCGGGTGCCCGAAGGGCCGCCCTCCGGCAGTAACAGCGCGACGCCGCACACCGCCCGTCCCGCTCCGGCCGCTCCCCGCGGTTTCCCCAGCCGGGCACCGCGCACCGGCAACGCTTGCTGAGCCATGACCGAAACGATGGCAGAAGGCGAGCCTCCGGCCACCCCGTGTACGGGTCACCGTTGGGTATCGTTCGTGAAGTTCTACGCGCGTAGGGGCTACAGTGCCGAGATGACGAGCGAGACCACCACCCTGCCGACCGTCGACCAGATCCGTCGCGCGCCCAAGGTGCTGCTGCACGATCACCTCGACGGCGGCCTGCGCCCCGCCACCATCGTCGAGCTGGCCCGCGAGGTCGGCTACGAGAGCCTGCCCGAGACCGACCCCGAGAAGCTCGGCGTCTGGTTCCGCGAGGCCGCCGACTCCGGTTCGCTGGAACGCTATCTGGAGACCTTCGCGCACACCTGTGCCGTCATGCAGACCCGCGAGGCCCTGACGCGGGTGGCGGCCGAGTGCGCCGAGGACCTGGCCGCGGACGGCGTCGTGTACGCCGAGGTCCGGTACGCGCCCGAGCAGCACCTGGAGAAGGGCCTCACCCTCGAAGAGGTCGTCGAGGCGGTCAACGCGGGGTTCCGCGAGGGCGAGCGGCGGGCCCGCGCGGCCGGCCACCGCATCCGCGTCGGCGCCCTGCTGACCGCCATGCGGCACGCGGCCCGGGCCCTGGAGATCGCCGAACTGGCCAACCGCTACCGCGACCTGGGGGTCGCCGGGTTCGACATCGCGGGCGCCGAGGCCGGCTTCCCGCCCACCCGCCACCTCGACGCGTTCGAGTACCTCAAGCGGGAGAACAACCACTTCACGATCCACGCGGGCGAGGCGTTCGGCCTGCCCTCGATCTGGCAGGCCCTCCAGTGGTGCGGCGCCGACCGGCTCGGCCACGGCGTGCGCATCACCGACGACATGGAGGTCGCCGACGACGGCTCGGTGAAGCTGGGCCGGCTCGCCTCGTACGTACGGGACAAGCGCATCCCGCTGGAGATGTGCCCCACCTCCAACCTCCAGACCGGTGCCGCCACCTCGTACGCGGAGCACCCGATCGGCCTGCTGCGCCGGCTCCAGTTCCGTCTGACGGTCAACACCGACAACCGGCTGATGAGCGGTACGAGCATGTCCCGGGAATTCGAGCACCTGGTCTCGACATTTCGATACACGCTCGACGACATGCAGTGGTTCACCGTCAATGCGATGAAGAGCGCGTTCATTCCTTTCGATGAACGCCTGGCGATGATCAACGATGTCATCAAGCCCGGCTACGCCGAACTGCGGTCCGAATGGCTGTTCCGTCAGGTGGACGCCGAGCCCGCGGTGATCAGCGAGTATCGCTCCGAGTAAGCGGAACGCTTACGGGAGAAGGGAACGGCTGGCGTGTCAAGCGCCGGTCGTTTTCCGTTCCCGGCGGGTGTTTGCGGCGTGTCGGTGGCGTCACTAGATTCCGGTCCGGTCGATCTCCCATCACAAGGATGTATTTCCATGAAGCAGGGAACCATCAGGACCCTCGGTGCCGCCGCGCTCGGCGTCGCCTTCGCCGCCGCGGCGGCCGGTACGGCTTCCGCCGCCGAGGTGACCGGCGCCAACGTACCGGGTGACGTCGCGGACACACTGCAGAACAGCCTGCCCGTCCAGGAGACCGCCAAGGGCGTCACCGGCGACCACGGCGCCGAGCACGCCCTGAAGACCAACAACAAGGGCAACCTGCTGGGCGGCCTGCCTGCCGGGGGCCTCACCAAGGCGCTCGGCTGAGTCACCGGCTCCGCGACGCGTCCCGGAGCGGACACGGCCGTGCCCCGGCCCGTACTTCGTGTACGGAGCCGGGGCACGGCCGTGTGCGGACTACCAGGCGCTCCGGTGGGCCTTGTCCTCGGAGGGCAGGAACAGCCACAGGGCCAGGTAGATCAGGAACTGCGGGCCCGGGAGCAGGCACGAGAGAAGGAAGAGCACGCGCATCGTGCCGGGCGTGGTGCCGAAGCGCCGCGCAAGGCCCGCGCACACTCCGGCGATCATCCTGTTGTTGCGGGGGCGGACCAGTGCGGCGGCCATGGTTCACGACTCCTTTTCGACCGGGTACGGGACGGTGTGCCCCGATGTCTCAAAGGTAGGTCCGGGAGCCCGACAGGGCGTCGGCCTGCGGTGCGATGTGAACCCTGGCCCTCGTGGGGGTCGGCCGTGCGGGCGGGTCCTCCTTGCGGCGTAGCCGGTACCGGAACCCTGGTACGACCAGCAGGTGCGCCAGTATCACCCCGGCCGTGTTGAGCAGCACCATGTCGACGTCCGGCACCCGGCCGGGTATGCCGGCCTGCAGCAGTTCGATCGCCAGCGAGACCATCGCGCCGGTGAAGACCGTACGCGCCAGGGAGCCCAGCGGAGAAACGTTCAGGCGGCCGGCTGCCATCGGCAGCAGGATGCCCAGCGGCGCCAGCAGCAGCACCGCGCCCCCGAGACTCTGCACGGCCTCCCACGGCCCGTGCGCCAGCTCCGCGCGGATCGTCGCCAGCGGCCGGAGGTTCGCGGCGGGCACCCAGGGAACCGTACGGGGACGCAGCGACAGCCAGCCGACGACCAGCAGATGCGCCACGAGGAGAACGGCTCCCGCGGCGCGCATACGGAGGGCGGCGGTACCGCCGCGGCCATGACCCTGCACACAGGCCAGGACGCGCCTACCGGCGGCCGCGGTTCCGTAAGACCCCTTGCCCGCGGTCGTCCCGGTCACTCCGGGGCACGGAGCGGCTGTTCCGGGAGGAGAGGCGCCCAGCGCCCGTGCCCAGCGCCCGTGCCCAGCGCCCGTGCCCAGCGCCCGTGCCCAGCGCTCCCGCCCCACGCCCGCACTCCGGGCCCGTCCGCCTCAGCCCGACGTCGCCGGAGCGTCCGAACCGGCGCCCAGCACGCTGTCCGGGTGCGTGCGCACCTCGTCCGAGCAGGCGTAACGCTGCGGATGCCCATCGCCGGGGCCGCCCAGTACCGCGGCGTGCGTACGGCCCAGGGCCGCGCTCTCGCCGAACGTGCACACGATCTGGGCGAGCGCGAAGGACGGCAGGTCCTCCGGCCGCGCGCTCAGCCGCAGCGTCCCGGCGGGATCACCCGCACGCGGCCCGGACACCTCCAGGTTCTCCGGCACCGCCGTGACGAACCCGGCCTCCTCCTCGACGGGCCCCGGCTGCTCCTGGAGCTCGTCCAGCAGCGCGCGGGCCGACCGGAGACGGTCGGCGGGCTGCTGCTTGGGGTGGGTCACGGTCCGCTCCGCCGGTGCCAGCGCCGAGCTGCACTCCAGGTAGACGGTGACCCGCGAGCTGTCGGGCGGGACCGGGGGGACCGATTCCGCGGGAACCTTGCAGCTCACGCGGGAGGGCGCGCCCCCGGCGTCGACCGGCACGGACGTACCGCGGATGCCGCAGCTCGCCAGCGCCGGTACGAGGGCGCCCAGGGCCACGGCGGTCAGTGCCGCGGCCCGGCGCCGGGGTGCGGACCGGGTGCGGGTACGGGGACCGGGTCCGGGCCCCGTCGACAGGGTGCGGGTGCGCCACGTCATCGGCCGTCACCGTCTTCCGTGCCGCGGGTTTCGGTGCCGCGGCGCTCCGTGCCTCCGGAACCGGCGTCCGCGTCGGCGCGGGGGCCTGCCTCCGTACCGGTGCCCGCGTCCGTACCGGTGTCCGTCTCCGCGGCGGAGCCGGCGGCCGAGAGGCCCACCGGCAGCCGCAGGGTGAAGACCGCGCCGCCTTCCGGCGAGTTCGCGGCCGTGATCTCGCCGCCGTGGATGTGGGCGTTCTCCAGCGCGATCGACAGGCCCAGACCGCTGCCCTCCGACCGCGGCCGGGAGGCGCTCGCCTTGTAGAAGCGGTCGAAGACGTGCGGCAGGACTTCCTGCGGGATGCCGGGGCCGTGGTCCCGTACCCGGATCAGCAGATCCTCGCCGTCCGGCGTGGCCTCGGTGCGCACCGACACCCGGACCGGCGAGCCGCCGTGCTTGAGCGCGTTGCCGATGAGGTTGGCCAGGATGACGTCGAGGCGGCGCGGGTCCAGCCGGGCCACGATGCCGCGCTCGGCGTCCAGCTCGACCGCGTCCAGCCAGGCCCGCGCGTCGATGCACGCGGTCACCTGGTCGGCGACGTCCACCTCGTCCTGCACCAGACGCGCCGTCCCCGCGTCGAAGCGGGTGACCTCCATCAGGTTCTCCACCAGGTCGTTCAGCCGCCGGGTCTCGCTGACCACCAGCTTCACCGCGGGCGCGATCATCGGGTCGAGGGAGTCCTCCTCTTCCTCCAGCACCTCGGTGACGGCCGTGATCGCCGTCAGCGGCGTCCGCAGCTCGTGCGACATGTCGGCGACGAAGCGGCGGGAGGACGCCTCGCGGCCGCTCAGCTCCTCGACCCGCTGTTCCAGGCGCTCGGCCGTGCGGTTGAAGGTGCGCGAGAGGTCGGCGAGTTCGTCGGTGCCGGTCACCCGGAGCCGGGTGTCCAGCCGCCCCTCGCCCAGTTGCCGGGCCGCGTGGCCCAGGCGCTGCACGGGCCGCAGCACGGTCGTCGCGGCGGCCTGCGCCAGCAGCGCCGAGCCGACCAGGGCCAGCGCGGTGGCGATCCCCAGTGACCAGGCCAGCGAGTTGAGGTCCTGCCGCTCGGTGGCCAGCGACTTGAGCATGTAGCCGGTCGGGCCGCCGCCGTTCATCCGGGCCCCGGCGACGAGGTACGGGGTGTCCCGCAGCTCCTTGCGCTGCCAGTACATGTGGTACGGGACGCGGTTGCCGTCGTCCAGCGCGCGCTTCTCGTTGACCGCCGTCTGCAGCGCCTTGGGCACCGTCTTGAGCGTGAACAGGTCCTTGTCCGTGGACGCCACGCACTGCTTGCCGTCGCTGCCCTGCGCGACCAGCAGGACGGCGTAGTTCTGCGGCCCGCCCGCCATCTGCCGTGCCGCCTCGTCCAGCTCCGCGCACCGCGGCCGCAGCGACAGCGAACGGGTGCTGTCCTCCAGCGACTTGCGGAAGTCGTTGAGCGCGGAGTTCTGGGTGCGGTCCAGCACGGTGTTGCGGTTGAGCCAGTACGCGATGCCGGAGGCGGAGACCGCCGCGGTCAGCGCGACCAGCGCGAAGACGAAGACGAGCCGCAGCCGCAGGCTGGTCCAGCGCAGCAGGCCGAGCGCCCGTACGCACCGCCGGAGGAAACCGGGCCGCCCGGGCGTGTCCTCGCCGTCACCGGCCGCTTCGGCATCCGTACGGCTTCCGGACACGGGCTCCGTCACTGCGGGGTGTCCAGCCGGTAGCCGACACCGCGCACCGTACGGATCAGGGTCGGCGAGGACGGTACGTCCTCCACCTTCGCCCGGAGGCGCTGCACGCACGCGTCCACCAGCCGCGAGTCACCGAGGTAGTCGTGCTCCCACACCAGCCGCAGCAGCTGCTGCCGGGACAGCGCCTGCCCGGGCCGGCGGCTCAGCTCCAGCAGCAGCCGCAGCTCGGTGGGGGTGAGCTGGAGGTCCTCGCCGTTCTTGGTGACCGTCATGGCCGAGCGGTCGATGACCAGGGAACCGAACGTCGCCGCGTCGTTGGACTCCCGCTCCCCGCGCCGCAGCACGGCCCGGATCCGGGCGTCCAGCACCCGCCCCTGCACCGGCTTGACGACATAGTCGTCCGCGCCGGACTCCAGCCCGACCACCACGTCGATGTCGTCGTTGCGCGCGGTCAGCAGGATGATGGGCAGCTGGTCCGTACGCCTGATCCGCCGGCACACCTCGAAACCGTCGATGCCCGGCAGCATCACGTCCAGCACGATCAGGTCCGGGCGCTGCTCGCGCAGCAGCTTCAGGCCGTCCTCGCCCGTCGCCGCGGTCACCACACGGTGACCCTGGCGCGACAGGGAGAGTTCGAGGGCCGTGCGGATGGCGTCGTCGTCCTCGATCAGCAACAGGAAAGGCACACCGGCCATTCTGGCCCATGGGGGACCAGGACTTCGACCTGCACGGTGTCCGGCGGGGCCCGTGCCCCGGCCCGCCCCGCGTCCGTACGGTGTTCCGGCCGCGACCCTCCCGCTGTGACAGGGCTGTGACAGACGGCAGACAGCGTCATGAAACTGCTTCGGCAGAGTTTTCCCCATCACGAACCGAAGCAAGCAGGGTCTACCGACGGGGGGCGCGCGATGAACACACTGCACAGCACCACGACCAGCGCAGTCATCACGCGTCTGCACGATGTCGGCCGGGCCGTCGAGAAGTCCGGTGCCGTGGGCGGGCGGGGGTGCGCTCGCGGCACCGGGCGTCATCGCATTCCTTACATGGTCGCGATCGACGCGATGACGCAGCGCGACGGGGGACACGGGGGAACCGACGGGGGCGACGGTGCTTCCGCCGCGGGACCGGCGTACAGGGAGGGCACGGGGGAACGGCGCACCGCGTCGCAGGCGGAGGAAACGGGGGACGCCGCCGCGGCGTTCACCGCCTACGTCCAGGAGCGCCGCGCTTCCCTGTACGCCACCGCTTACCACCTGACCGGCGACCGCTTCGAGGCCGAGGACCTGCTGCAGAGCGCGCTGTTCTCGACCTACCGGGCATGGGACCGGATCAGTGACAAGGCGGCGCTGGGCGGTTACCTGCGCCGCACGATGACCAACCTGCACATCAGCGCGTGGCGCCGCCGCAAGCTGAACGAGTACCCGACCGAGGAGCTGCCGGAGACGGCCGGTGACACGGACGCGATGCGCGGCACGGAGCTGCGCGCGGTGCTGTGGCAGGCGCTGGCCCGACTGCCCGAGACGCAGCGCACGATGCTGGTGCTGCGCTACTACGAGGGCCGTACGGACCCGGAGATCGCGGACATTCTCAACATCAGTGTCGGCACGGTGAAGTCCAGCATCTGGCGCTCCCTGCGCCGGCTGCGCGAGGACGACGTCCTCAGCTTCGGCCGTGACGAGCAGGAGTCCTTCGGCGAGCTGGTGGCCTGAGGGCGGGGAAGACGGGGGGACACGGGGGAGCGAGAAGAGGGGGGACGGGGGCCCGAGGGGGAAGCACGGGGGACACGGGGGGATGAGGAGCGGGTTCGGCCGGCCGGGGGGTACGGCGCGAATCCGCTCCTTCGCCGTTCGGGCCGCATGCCGCGGACCCGAACGGTATTCAGGTGTTCAGACGCTCACGGTCGCAGACGCGGGGTCCGCGGGGGTCGCGGAATGCGTGGGGGTCGCGGCGGCGTGGCCTGCTCCGGCGGCCGCGTCCCGGGCCGCCGCGATCCGGGCCAGCGCCTCCGGCTTCGCGCACGGGTGGGCGCCCAGCGCGGTGTGCCGGGCGACGATCGCGCGCTCGGCGCGCAGCAGGCGCAGTCCGCGGCGCAGCAGGACCGGCACCGGCTTGCGGGCTTCGCGCAGGTCACGGACGAGCCGCCGCCGGAAGGTCGTGGTGGGGCGGCCGCGCAGGCACAGCGCGTCGGCGAGCAGACCCGCCGTACGGCAGCGCTCGACGATGTCCGCCGCGAAGACGCCCTCCGCGAGGAACAGTGGCGCGTCGCCCCGCTCCAGAACCGTCTCACCGACCCGTGCGCTGGCGGCGATGTCGTACACCGGCACGGCCGTACGTCCCGTACGGCACAGTTCCTCGATCGCGGCCACGGCGGCACCGGCGTCCCACGACAGCGGCGAGTCCCAGTCGGTGCCGCCGCCGTCGGCCAGCGACGGCAGCGTCGGGTCCGTGCCCTCCTTGTAGAAGTCGTCGAGGTTGAGCACGGGCAGGCCACTGCGGGCGGCGAGGGACGACTTGCCGGAGCCGGAGGGGCCGGTCAGCAGGACGACCCGGGCGGCGGGCGGCCGGGCGGCGGTGTGGGAGCTCACGGGAAGCCATTGTCGCGCATTGGGCCGTGCGGGTTACCCGGAGCGCGGTCGCTGGAACGGCCCGGCACCGCTCAACTACGCTTCGCAATCGTTCGATTACGCAATTATGTCTCCGGCGACGCACAGGCAGGTGGCACATGGCCTCACATGCACGACCCCGGCACCGGCGCCGCGTACCGCGCGGTCCGACGCGCGTGGGTCTGGCGCTCACGGTGGCCGGTGCGGCGCTCGCGGCGGCCGGTGCGGCACCGGCGGGCGCGGCGCCCGGCCACGACAGCGACCTGGACGTCCAGGCGGCCGGCAAGGCGTTGGGGGGCGCGTTGCAGCACTCCCTCGCGGGCGGAGTCGGGCCGGTCAAGAGCCTCAAACTGGACCCGCTGGCGGGCACCACCGCCGACCCGCTGACCAACAAGATCGGCACCCAGGTCGCCGACTTCAAGCCGCTGACCACCGGCATCGTGACGGATCCGATCGCCCGTGGAGGCGCGTTGGAGGATCTGCCGCTGACCGGCGCGGCCGTGGGGCTGCTGCCCGGCTGAGGCCGCCGGTCACGGGGTGGGACGCGGACCGCCCGCCCTCATGGACGGATGAGGGCGGGCGGCGGCGTACTTCCGCGGGCGCGGACGCGCGCGGAGGCAGTGGCTCGCGGGCACGGACGCGCGCGGGCCGGGGGAGTCAGACTCCCATCGGGTGCCAGACGGTCTTCGTCTCCAGGAAGGCCAGCATCCGTTCCGTACCGGGGTCGGCGGCCCAGTCGGCGGCGCCGTCCACAGCCTGTGGACGCAGCACGCGCTTGAGGTTGTCGGCCGCGGCCGTCTCCAGCGCCTTGACCAGCTCCGCGTCGCCCGCGGCGCCCGCCAGGTCGATCGCGTTGACGTCCTGGTGCGCGGCCAGCGGCCCGCCCAGCTCGTTGACGCGGCCGGACAGCACGTTGACCACGCCGCCCGGCAGGTCGGAGGTGGCCAGCACCTCGCCCAAGGACAGCGCGGGCAGCGGCGACTTCTCGCTCGTGACGACCACGACGGTGTTGCCCGTGACGATCGCCGGGGCGATCACCGACACCAGGCCGAGGAACGACGACTCCTGCGGCGCCAGTACGGCCACCACACCGGTCGGCTCCGGCGAGGACAGGTTGAAGTACGGTCCGGCGACCGGGTTCGCCGAACCCGCGATCTGGGCGACCTTGTCGGACCAGCCCGCGTACCAGACCCAGCGGTCGATCGCCGCGTCCACCTGCGCCGCGGCCTTGGCCTTCGACAGGCCCTCGGCGTCGGCGACCTCCGCGGCGAACTGCTCGCGGCGGCCCTCCAGCATCTCCGCGACGCGGTAGAGGATCTGACCGCGGTTGTACGCGGTCGCACCGGACCAGCCGCCGAACGCCTTACGGGCCGCGACCACCGCGTCCCGGGCGTCCTTACGGGAGGACAGCGGGGCGTTGGCGAGCCACTTGCCCTTTGCGTCGGTCACCTCGTACACCCGCCCGCTCTCGGACCGGGGGAACTTGCCCCCGACGTACAGCTTGTAGGTCTTGAGAACGCTCAAGCGATCAGACATCGAGGTACGCCTCCAGACCGTGCCGGCCGCCCTCGCGGCCGAAGCCCGACTCCTTGTAGCCGCCGAACGGCGAGGCCGGGTCGAACTTGTTGAACGTGTTGGACCAGACGATGCCCGCCCGGAGCTTGCTCGCCATCCACAGGATGCGCGAGCCCTTCTCCGTCCAGACGCCCGCCGACAGCCCGTACGGGGTGTTGTTGGCCTTGGCGACGGCCTCCTCCGGCGTACGGAAGGTGAGCACCGACAGCACCGGCCCGAAGATCTCCTCCTGGGCGATGCGGTGGGCCTGGGTGACGCCGGTGAACAGCGTCGGCGCGAACCAGTAGCCCGTGTCGGGCAGTTCGCAGGCCGGGGCCCAGCGCTCGGCGCCCTCGGACTCGCCCGCGTCGGCCAGCTCCGTGATACGGGCCAGTTGCTCGGCGGAGTTGATGGCGCCGATGTCGGTGTTCTTGTCCAGCGGGTCGCCGACGCGCAGCGTGCTCATCCGGCGCTTGAGCGCCGCCAGCAGCTCGTCCTGCACGGACTCCTGCACCAGCAGGCGCGAGCCCGCGCAGCAGACGTGGCCCTGGTTGAAGAAGATGCCGTTGACGATGCCCTCGACGGCCTGGTCGATCGGCGCGTCGTCGAAGACGATGTTCGCGGCCTTGCCGCCCAGCTCCAGGGTGAGCTTCTTGTCCGTACCGGCGACGGTACGGGCGATGGCCTTGCCGACCTCGGTCGAGCCGGTGAAGGCGACCTTGTTCACGTCCGGGTGCGCGACCAGCTCGGCGCCGGTCGAACCGTCACCGGTCAGGATGTTGACGACACCCTTCGGCAGGCCCGCCTGACGGCAGATGTCCGCGAAGAACAGCGCGGACAGCGGCGTGGTCTCGGCGGGCTTGAGGACCACGGTGTTGCCGCAGGCCAGCGCCGGGGCGATCTTCCACGCCAGCATCAGCAGCGGGAAGTTCCACGGGATGACCTGGCCGGCCACGCCCAGCGGCTTCGGGTCGGCGCCGTAGCCCGCGTGGCCCAGCTTGTCGGCCCAGCCCGCGTAGTAGAAGAAGTGCGCGGCGACCAGCGGCAGGTCCGAGTCGCGGGACTCGCGGATCGGCTTGCCGTTGTCCAGCGACTCCAGCACGGCCAGCTCGCGGGAGCGCTCCTGGATGATCCGCGCGATGCGGAAGAGGTACTTGGCGCGCTCGGCGCCGGGCAGCGCCGACCACTTCTCGAACGCCTTACGGGCGGCCTTGACGGCGCGCTCCACGTCCTCGGAGCCGGCCTGCGCGACCTCGGAGAGGACCTCCTCGTTCGCGGGCGAGACGGTCTTGAAGACCTTGCCGCCGGCCGCCTCGGTGAACTCGCCGTCGATGAACAGGCCGTAGGACGGCGCGATGTCAACGACGGCGCGCGACTCGGGCGCCGGTGCGTATGCGAATACTGAGCTCATCGGTTCAGTCCACCGTGACGTAGTCGGGGCCGGAGTAGCGGCCGGTGCCGAGCTTCTGCCGCTGCATCAGCAGGTCGTTGAGCAGGCTGGAGGCGCCGAAGCGGAACCAGTCCGCGGTCAGCCACTCCTCGCCCAGCGTCTCGTTGACCATGACCAGGTACTTCATCGCGTCCTTGGTCGTACGGATGCCGCCGGCCGGCTTCACGCCGACCTGCACGCCGGTCGTGGCGTGGAAGTCGCGGACGGCCTCCAGCATCAGCAGGGTCACCGGCGGGGTGGCGTTGACCGCGACCTTGCCGGTCGACGTCTTGATGAAGTCCGCGCCCGCGAGCATCGCGAGCCAGGAGACCCGGCGCACGTTGTCGTACGTCTGGAGCTCGCCGGTCTCGAAGATGACCTTCAGGTGGGCGTACGAACCGTCCTCGCGGCGGCACGCCTCCTTGACCTGCTTGATCTCCTCGAAGACGGACAGGTACCGGCCGGACAGGAACGCGCCCCGGTCGATCACCATGTCGATCTCGTCGGCGCCGGCCGCGACCGCGTCACGGGTGTCGGCCAGCTTGACGGGCAGCGCGGCCCGTCCCGCCGGGAAGGCGGTGGCGACGGAGGCGACGTGGATGCCGGAGCCGGTCAGGGCCTCCTTGGCGGTCGCCACCATGTCGGGGTAGACGCAGATCGCGGCGACCTTGGGGGTGCCGCGGTCGGTGGGATCGGGGTTGATCCCCTTGGCGCACAGGGCCCGGACCTTGCCCGGGGTGTCCGCTCCTTCGAGCGTCGTCAGGTCGATCATCGAGATGGCGAGATCGATGGCGTACGCCTTCGCCGTGGTCTTGATCGAGCGGGTGCCGAGGGTCGCGGCGCGGGCCTGGAGGCCGACCGCGTCGACGCCCGGGAGGCCGTGCAGGAAGCGGCGCAGCGCACCGTCGGAAGCGGTCACGTCCGCCATCGACGCCAGACGCCCCGCGGCTTCCTTGCCGTATGCGGGAACAGTGGTGGGCATGGTCACGAGGGGAGCATATCTACGCGCGTAGCTGCATGTCACCCCCCGCGGACGGATACGGGCGCGGCGGCCGTCCGGCCGGGTGCGCCGGCGCCGTTCGCGGCGGGGCACGGGGGGCGTGCGGCCGTTTCGCGCGAGCGCTCCGTAACAACGTGCGCAGGGGCCCCGTAACGGCTGTGCGCAGGCGTTCTGTAACAGGCGCGCGGGGGAGTGATGCGCTTCTGTGCGGCGACCGTTACACAACAGCGGACGGGTCGTCACGGCAGTCCCCTACCTTCAGTAGTGCCGCACCGCACCGCAGCACTTTCCGGCCTTCCGCACGAAGGGCGGCGGATGTGGTCACGTCGCCGAACGACCGACCATCCCCCGGGGGTCCGCATGACCGCACAGTCCGCCCGCCGCACACTGCGTGCCGCCGTCGCGTCCGCCGCCC
Source organism: Streptomyces sp. NPDC026394 (assembly GCF_055567735.1). Lineage (NCBI taxonomy): Bacteria > Bacillati > Actinomycetota > Actinomycetes > Kitasatosporales > Streptomycetaceae > Streptomyces > Streptomyces sp. NPDC026394. The sequence continues at coordinate 13,772 of NZ_JBVHPX010000027.1, read as the reverse complement.
TGGGGGCCGCCGTCCTCGGCTCCGCCTCCGGCGCCTTCGCCGCCACCCCCGCAACGACCACCACGCCCGTCACAGTGGCCACTGCCGCGCAGTCCGCCGCCGACCCCACCGCCCGCTACGAGGGCAAGCCGGTCGCCATCGGCAACGGCATGGTGGCCGTGTTGCGCAACGTGCCCGCCGCGGGCGGACCGGAGGCGTGGATCCGTTACGTCGGTCCGCAGTGGAAGCCGGGCGACTGGTACCTGGTCCGGGTGCTCGGCCTGCTCGACCGCGAGCACCCGAGCGCACACCTCAAGGGCCTGTCCCTGCGGCTGACCGGCCTCTCGGGCACGTCGCCGAAGCTGCACGTCAGCGGCGGCCCCGGCGGCGCGAGGAGCTTCGCGTTGCCGCAGTCCGCCGCGCCCGCGGCGGGCGGCAAGTCGGCCGGTGGCGACACGGCCGGCAGACACCAGGCGGGCCAGGCCACCGCACACCCGCAGGGCCGGCCCACCGCGCACCGGACCGACAGCGGCACGGCCTCCGGCAGCCGCAAGAGCTGCACCGTCACCCGCCGCGTGGCCATCGGCGGCGGCACCCTCGCCGTACTGAAGCGTGGTCCGCAGGGGCCCTCGGCGACGTTCGAGGACGGTCCGGGCAACGCCGTACCGGGCGCCCGCCTCGACCGTGCGCACCCGACCCTGGCCCGCTTCGGCGCGAAGATCGTCGACCCGTACGGCGCCCGCCCCAAGCTCCGCTTCAAGATGCAGGGCGGAAACTACCCGCCCGGCACCGCCAACTTCCCCGCCCTGCCCCAGGGCTGCGCCCCGGCCGCGAAGCCCGCCAAGAGCGGCGCGCCCGGCGCCAAGCCCGCGGGCAGCAAGAGCCCGGGCGCGGTCGGCGCCCAGGCCACGCCGACCGGCAGCCAGACCAAGGTGCTGCCCAAGGGCGCCGTGGCCGCCGGTTACGAGAACCTGGAGCAGCCGGACACCACCCCGCTGTTCGCCGCGGGCGGCCTGTTCGCCGCGGCCGGTGCGGCGGGCGTCGTCTTCGCGGTGCGCCGACGCCGTCAGTCCGAGGGAACGGGGTGCTGAGCCGGGGCCCTGACCGGCGCCTGCCGGGCCGTCTGCTGACGGCGGCCAGTCTGCTCCTCCTCGTGGCGGGCGGCGTACTGATCGCCCGGGGTGTCCTGGGCAGCGGCGCCTCCGGGGCGGCGCCGCCCGTGCACGTCGCGAACGTCGGCGCCCCCGCCGCGGCCCCGCGCGCGCCGGCCCCGGCCGCCCTGCCCGCCTCCCGGCCGGTACGCGTCCGCATACCGGCCGCCGGTGTGAACACCGGTCCGGTCCTCGGCCTGGGACTCACCGCCGACGGCACGGCGCAGGTGCCGTCCGTGGCGCAGGCCGACCGGATCGGCTGGTACGACCAGGGCGTCACCCCCGGTGAGACCGGGCCCGCCGTCCTCATAGGCCACTACGACACCGTCGACGGCCCCGCCGTCCTGCGGAACGTCGGCCGCATCGGGCCCGGCGACAAGATCTACGTCGACCGGGCGGACGGGCGCACCGCGGTCTTCGCCGTCCGGGCGCTCCAGCAGGTCGACAAGAAGGCGTTCCCCACCCAGCGGGTCTACGGCGACACCGACCGGCCCGAGCTGCGCCTGGTGACCTGCGGCGGCGATCTGGTGGACGGCCACCGGCCGGACAACATCGTGGTCTACGCCGATCTGGTGGCGGACTGAGACGGCGGACCGAGGGGGCGGGCACCGGGCGCGGGCGCCGGGCGTGGCCGCCGGGCGCGGGCGCCCCGCGTACGAATGATGCCGTACCGCAATGTCCGGGTTCCGGACGCTCAGGCAGAATCGCAGGCATGACGAGCCCGGAACAGTCCTCCACGCCGCAGGAGCAGTACGCGGACCGCAGCTACCGCTCGCCCGCGGCCCTCGTCGGCGGAGTGCTGCTGCTCGCGCTGGCCGCCTGGCTGGGCGGTGACGCGCTGGTGCGCGGCACGGCGCACACCAAGCTCACGGCGGTGGCCGGGCTGCTGTTCGCGGTGCCGCTGGTGGTCGCCTTCACGCTGCGCCCGCTGGTGCGGGCCGGTGCGGACCGGCTGCTGGTGCGCAACCCGTTCCGTACGATCACGCTGCCCTGGGCGGCGGTCGCCGACCTGCGGGCGTCGTTCTCCAGCGAGGTCTTCACCGCGGACGGTACGAAGTACCAGCTCTGGTCGATTCCGGTGTCGCTGCGGCAGCGCAAGAGGGCGAACCGGCAGGCGCAGCGCGCCGCCGCGGGGCGCCCGGCGCGCGGCCGTGGTGACGCGCACCTCGGCTCCGGCGCGGAGTCCGGTGTGCCGCGGGCCACTGCCGACCGGTCGCTCGACGAACTGCGGGAACTCCAGGAGCGGGGCGCCGCGCGGAAGGGCGCGCAGGGCGCTCCGGTGGTGAAGTGGGCGTACGAGATCCTGGCGCCGTGCGTGGTGGGCGCGGTGGCGCTGGTGGTCCTCGTCACCGTCTAGACGCGGTGCCGGGAGCGTCGCGTGCGGCGCCGCGGTGTGGCGTGCGGTGCCGGTCGTACGGCGGGCACCGGGCGGCGGGTAGGAGACCGCGGTGGGCAAGCTGATCTACTCGGCCATCACGTCGCTCGACGGGCACGCGGCGGACGCGCAGGGTGCGTTCACCTGGGCCGCCCCGGACGAGGAGGCGCACGGTTTCGTCAACGAGCTGATGCGCTCGTGCGGCACCTGCCTCTTCGGCCGCCGGATGTACGAGACGATGGCCGTCTGGGAGGCCGTGGACGCCCATGACGAGTCGTCACCGGCGGTCCGGGACTTCGCGGAGCTGTGGCGCGGCGCTGACAAGATCGTCTACTCCACGACGCCGGAGTCGGTGACGACCGCCAGGACCCGTCTGGAACGTGGATTCGACCCGGCGGCGGTCCCACACCCCAAGGCGCCGGCCCGACGGGACCTGGCCGTGGGCGGCCCCGGGCTGGCCGCGCAGACGATCCGGGCGGGCCTGGTCGACGAGTACCACCTTTTCCTCACCCCGGTCCTGGTGGGCGGCGGCACCCCGTACTTCCCCGCCGGCGTCCGGCTGGACCTCGAACCGCTCGAAGAACGCCGCTTCCGCAACGGCATGGTCCACCTCCGCCACCGCCCCGCCCCCTGAGCGGTTCGGGAGCGCGCGGGCAGTTGTGCGGGCGGGTCACGGTGGGCCGCCGTACACCAGGGACATGTACGCCCCGAAGTACGCCGAGCCCAGCGCGGCACCCGCCAGGGCCAGCACGGCGACGCGGCGGTGTGCCCGGGCGATCGCCAGGGCCAGGGGGAGCAGCAGCGGGAAACCGGGCAGCAGGAAGCGGGCCCGGGGGAAGAAGACGCCGCCGCTGCCCAGGACGATCAGCAGCAGGGCGGCGCTGAAGACCAGCAGCGGCAGGGGCTGCCGGTCGCCCACGCACAGGATGAACAGCGCCACCGACACGATCAGCACCAGCGCCACCACGACCAGGAAGAGCTGTGGGTGCGACGGGTACATCAAGAGGTCGCGCAGCGTACGCAGCGTCTCCCTGCCGCCGTCCCACTGGTTCTCCCACTGCCGCTGGACCGCGAAATAGCCGTCGGCGCGGCCCAGCCGCAGGCCCACCCACCCGACGTACGCGAGCCAGCCGAGCGGCGCCAGCAGCGCGCCGAGGACGATCCGGCGCACCCGGTCGCGGTCCGCGGCGAGGGGCGCGGGTTCCGGGCCGGGCGCCGGGGCGGGCTCCGGCGCCCGGCCCGGAACGGACTCCGGCGCGGGCTCCGGCGCGGGCGGCGCGCCGGAGTCCGCGGGCTCCGGAACGAGGGCGACGCGGCGCAGGCGCCACAGGGCGACGACGGCGCTGACACAGACCGCCGCGACCAGCGCGAGACCGGTGGGGCGGGTGAGGCCGGCGAGCAGGCAGAGCACACCGGCCGCGACCCAGCGGTCGGCCAGCACGGCGTACAGGGACCACGCCACCAGCGCCGTGAACAGCGACTCCGTATAGCCCATCCACTGCACGAGGGCGACCGGCGTGGCACCCCACAGCACGGCCAGCACGGTGCCGACCCGCGCCCCGTGGAGCCGGTCGCCCACCGCGAAGATCCCCCAGGCGGCCAGCAGCGCACAGCCGACCGCGACGACCACCCCGACCGAGGCACGCGAGCCCGGTGTCACTCCCGCGACGGCCTTCACCACCACCGGGTACAGCGGGAAGAACGCGAGGTTGCTCTCGTTGAAGCCGTCCGCGTCGAACGCGTACGCGTAGCCGTGGTCCGCGATCCCCAGGTACCAGCGGGAATCCCACCGGTCGGCCAGCAGCGGCCACAGACCGCGGTGCTGGAGATGCGCCCACTTCATCAGCACGAGGGTGCCCAGCAGCCGTACGGCGGTGTAGCCGAGCAGCGCGGGCCCGGCGCGGCGCAGCAGGTCCCCGGCCACCCGCGCGGCGGGACCGCGGGAAGCGGGGCCCGCGACCGGTGCGGAGACGGCGGCCGGGCCGGGCGCGGTCGAAGGGGACGCGGTCGGACCGGGCGCGGTCGGGGGCACTGCGGCAACTCCTGGGTGGGCCGGGCAGGTTGTCGGACCAGACCAGGGTGTCCCGAGGTGCCGGACGCCGGACGGGCGCGTTGCGGCAGGTGCAGTACGGCTGCCACCCGTACGGGGGAAACGGATCGGGCCCCGGAACGCCGTGGTCCCGGGGCCCGTCCTACGTGACAGCCGTGTGCGCGGTCAGGTCAGATGCCGGCCGCCGCCGACAGGTCCGCCTTGATCGCACCGAGCACCGCGTCGGCCTTGGCGCGCGCCGCGCCCAGCCCCTGGGCGTCGGCCACCGGCACCACGACCTCCAGGTAGCACTTCAGCTTGGGCTCGGTACCGCTGGGCCGGACCACCACCCGGCCTGCCTCCACGCCGTCCTGCTCCGAGCCCGCGAGGTAGTAGCGCAGGCCGTCGGTGGGCGGCAGGGTGTCCGTCCCCCGGGAGAGGTCGTCGGAGGACGACACGGCCAGGCCCGCCAGTGCGGCCGGCGGCTGCTCGCGCAGCCGCCGCATGGCGTCGGCGATCAGCGACAGATCCTCGACGCGGACCGAAAGCTGGTCGGTGGCGTGCAGGCCGAACTGCAACGCCAGGTCGTCCAGCAGGTCCGTCAGCGTGCGGCCGGACTGCTTCAGTTCGGCCGCCAGCTCGGTGATCAGCAGGGCGGCGGTGATGCCGTCCTTGTCCCGTACGCCCTCGGGGTCGACGCAGTAGCCCAGCGCCTCCTCGTACGCGTACCGCAGGCCGTCCACCCGGGCCAGCCACTTGAAGCCGGTCAGCGTCTCCTCGTACGGCAGCGAGGCCGCGGCGGCGATCCGCGACATCAGCGAGGACGACACGATCGTGGTGGCGAAGGTGCCGGTCGCCTGCTTGCCGACCAGGTGCGCGGCCAGCAGCGCGCCCACCTCGTCACCCCTCAGCATCCGCCAGCCGTCCTTGGTACCGGGGTCCGGCACGGCGACGGCGCAGCGGTCCGCGTCCGGGTCGTTGGCGATGACGATGTCCGGGCCGACGGAGCGCGCGGTCGCGAAGGACAGGTCCATCGCGCCCGGTTCCTCCGGGTTGGGGAAGGCCACGGTCGGGAAGTCCGGGTCCGGCTCGGCCTGCTCGGCGACCACGGTCGGCGCCGGGAAGCCGGCCCGCGCGAAGGCGGCGACCAGCACGTCCCGGCCGACGCCGTGCATCGGCGTGTAGACCACGCGGGTGTCGCGCGGCGAGCCCGGCGTGAGCACCGCGTCCGTACGCTCCAGGTACGCCTGGAGCACGTCCTCGCCCAGCACCTCCCAGCCCTGCTCCGGCCGCGGCACGTCGTCCAGCGACCGCACCGCCGCGATCCGCTCCGCGATCAGCCCGTCGGCGGGCGGCACGATCTGCGAGCCGTCCCCCAGGTACACCTTGTAGCCGTTGTCGCGTGGCGGGTTGTGGCTGGCGGTGACCTCGACGCCCGCGACGGCGCCCAGGTGCCGTATGGCGAAGGCCAGCACGGGGGTGGGCAGCGGGCGCGGCAGGACCGCGGCGCGCAGTCCGGCACCCACCATCACGGCCGCGGTGTCCCGCGCGAAGTCCGCGCTCTTGTAGCGGGCGTCGTACCCGACGACGACCAGGCCCCCGGCCCGGCCCTGGTCCTTGAGGTACGCGGCCAGCCCGGCCGCCGCGCGGATGACGACGGCGCGGTTCATCCGCATCGGGCCCGCGCCCAGCTCACCGCGGAGCCCGGCGGTGCCGAACTGCAAGGTGCCCGCGAACCGGGCGGACAGCTCGTCCAGGTCCTCGGCGTCGATCAGCTTGCCCAGCTCTTCGCGGGTTTCGAGGTCGGGGTCCTCGGCCAGCCATGCCTTCGCCCGGCTGATCAGCTCCGCGGGATCGGTTGCCACGTGATGCTCCTGCCTCTGGTTGCGGTGGTGGGGGAAGCGCTCGGCGCGTTAACGCTTACCCACTCCGCGCGATGGTTCGACCGGCGGGCGCGCGGACACCGGCCGCGCGCCGCGCCACCGGGACACCCCGGCTTCATGTCTGCGGAGCGCCGGCGGGCGCCCCTGACGCCGTACGGAGCACCCGCGCAGGTACCCCGAACGCCGTACGGGGCGCCCGAGAACGCCCCGTACCGCTGCTCTGCCGCGCGCGGCTCAGAGCTTGCCGAGCACCTGCGCGAGCAGGCTGCCCATGCGGGTCGCGGAGTCGCGCCCGGCCTGCAGGACCTCTTCGTGGTTGAGCGGCTCACCGGTCATGCCCGCGGCGAGGTTCGTCACCAGCGACAGCCCGAGCACCTCGGCGCCGGCCTCGCGGGCGGCGATGGCCTCCAGGACGGTGGACATGCCGACCAGGTCCGCGCCCAGGGTGCGGAGCATCTTGATCTCGGCCGGGGTCTCGTAGTGCGGGCCGGGGAGCTGGGCGTACACGCCCTCCTCCAGCGTCGCGTCGACCTCCTTGCACAGCGCGCGCAGCCGCTGCGAGTACAGGTCCGTCAGGTCGACGAAGCGCGCGCCGACGATCGGGGAGGTGGCGGTCATGTTCAGGTGGTCGCTGATGAGGACCGGCTGGCCGGGGCGCATGCCGTCGCGCAGACCGCCGCACCCGTTGGTGAGCACCACGGTCTTGCAGCCCGCGGCGACGGCGGTCCGCACACCGTGCACGACGGGGGCCACACCGCGGCCCTCGTAGTAGTGCGTACGGCCCAGGAAGACCAGGGCCCGCTTGTCACCGATCTTGTACGAGCGGAACTTGCCGCCGTGGCCCTCGACGGCCGGCGCCGGGAAGCCGGGCAGCTCGGTGACCGGGAATTCGTGCTCGGGCGCGCCCAGCTCCTCGGCGGCCGGGGCCCAGCCGGAGCCCATCACCAGGGCGACGTCGTGGGTCTCGGCGCCGGTCAGCTCGCGCAGGCGGGCGGCGGCGTCGGCAGCGGCGCCCTGCGGGTCGCGCGCGATGTCCGGGGTAACAGATGCGTTCACGCGGACGAGGGTAGCCGGTAAATGCCTACGCGCGTAGATGTCCTCGCCGACGGCATCCCGCCGATCTGTTCGTAGCTCTCTACGAATGCGTGGGCGTTACACCGGCAGGCACGGGCCGCACCGGTCCCGCCGCCCGGTTCGCGGGCCGCGTCGACGGGGGCCGGACGGTGTCCGGGGCGCCGCCCGCTCCGGCCGTCCTCCCCTCAGCAGGGACGCTTCCGCAGCTCCATCACATAGTCGTGCGGCGCCCCGGCCGACTCCGCCGCGTCGGCGATCTCGCCGAGGTAACGGGCCGCGGGCAGACCGCCCTCGTAGCCGTTGAGGACGTACAGCCAGGCGGCCTCGTCGCCGTCGAGGGTGTGGACCCGTACGCGCATACGGCGGTAGATGTCCATGCCCACGCCCTCCCAGCGGTCCATGGACTCCTCGTCCATCGGGGCGATGTCGTAGAGGGCGACGAAGACCTGCGAGCGGGGGGCCTCGACGATCGTCGGGAGCGCTCCCTCCCAGCCCATCTGCTCCCCGCCGAACGTGAGCCGCCAGCCGTTGAGCCAGCCGGTGCCGCGCAGCGGCGAGTGCGGAGCGCGGCGGGTCATCAGCCGCGCGTCGAGGTTGCCGGCGTACGCGGCGTAGAGCGACATGGTTCCGAGGGTACGGGAGGTCCAGGGGTGCGCTCGTGGTACGTGAGGTTCGAACGGCGGCCCCCGGGGGGTAACCCGGCGCGGGCGTACGGGACAATGGAGGACGTGACTCGGATCGTGATCATCGGTGGCGGACCCGGCGGATACGAGGCGGCCCTGGTGGGCGCCTCTCTCGGCGCGGAGGTGACCGTCGTCGACTGCGACGGCCTGGGCGGGGCGTCGGTGCTGACCGACTGCGTCCCGTCCAAGACCCTCATCGCGACGGCCGAGGTGATGACCACCTTCGACTCGTCGTACGACGAGCTGGGCATCATCGTCGCGGACGACACGCCGCCGATCGACCGTCCCGCGCGCGTCGTCGGGGTGGACCTCGGCAAGGTCAACCGCCGGGTGAAGCGCCTCGCGCTCGCCCAGTCGCACGACATCACGGCCTCCGTCACCCGCGCGGGTGGCCGGGTGATGCGCGGCCGCGGCCGTCTGGAGCCGGGGCAGTCGCCGGACGGTTCGCGCACGGTCACGGTCACCGCCGCGGACGGTACGGAGGAGACGCTGACCGCCGACGCGGTCCTCGTCTCGACCGGCGCGCACCCGCGCGAGATCCCGGACGCGCAGCCCGACGGCGAGCGCATCCTGAACTGGACGCAGGTCTACGACCTGGACGAGCTGCCGGAAGAGCTGATCGTGGTCGGCTCCGGCGTCACCGGCGCCGAGTTCGCGGGCGCCTATCAGGCGCTCGGCTCCCGCGTCACCCTCGTCTCCTCCCGCGACCGGGTGCTCCCCGGCGAGGACCCGGACGCCGCCGCCGTCCTGGAGGACGTCTTCCGCCGCCGCGGCATGAACGTCATGGCGCGCTCGCGTGCCGCCTCCGCCAAGAGGGTGGGCGACCGCGTCGAGGTCACCCTGTCGGACGGCCGTACGATCACCGGCTCGCACTGCCTGATGGCGGTGGGCTCCATCCCGAACACCGCGGGCATAGGGCTCGAAGAGGCCGGCGTACGGCTGAAGGAGTCCGGCCACATCTGGACGGACAAGGTCTCGCGCACCTCGGCCCCCGGCGTCTACGCGGCGGGCGACTGCACCGGCGTGTTCGCGCTGGCCTCGGTCGCCGCGATGCAGGGCCGGATCGCGATGTACCACTTCCTGGGTGACGCGGTGACGCCGCTCAACCTCAAGACCGTCTCCGCGAACGTCTTCACCGACCCGGAGATCGCCACCGTCGGTTACAGCCAGGCGGACGTGGACGCGGGCCGGATAGACGCCCGGGTCGTCAAGCTGCCGCTGCTGCGTAACCCGCGCGCGAAGATGCAGGGCATCCGGGACGGTTTCGTGAAGCTGTTCTGCCGCCCCGGCACGGGCATCGTGGTGGGCGGTGTGGTCGTCTCGCCGCGCGCCAGTGAGCTGATCCACCCGATCTCGATCGCGGTGGACAACAACCTCACGGTGGAGCAGATCGCCAGCGCGTTCACGGTCTACCCGTCGCTGTCCGGGTCGATCGCCGAGGTGGCGCGGCAACTGCACACGCGCAAGATGTCCAGCGAATAGACCGCGGCCAGCCGGATGAACGGTCCGCCCGGCGGGCGGTGCGGCACCCCTTGGGACGGGGTGCGCCCGCCCGCGCGGCGGGCCGTTCCGCGTACCGCTTCCGGTGCCGTCCTGCCGCGGAAGGCAGGCGGCGGGGGCCGGTTCGTGGCAGTCTGGTGTCCCTGAGTGACCGGCCAGCGGCATATACCACGTGCGAGGGTCGGTAACGAACAACTTCCGTTAATTGGTGCAACCTGCTGAAAGCAGACGGTCGTTGGCGTTACTGTCAGTTTCGTGTTCGCTGCAGAACGTCGCCAACTGATCCTCGAAATGGTGCGCGCGAACGGAGCGGTGTCGCTCCGTGAGCTCGCCCGCGTCGTCCAGACCTCCGAAGTAACCGTACGGCGGGACGTGCGGGCGCTGGAGGCAGAAGGACTGCTCGACCGCCGGCACGGCGGTGCGGTCTTGCCGGGCGGTTTCGCCCGGGAGTCCGGCTTCCCACAGAAATCCCATCTAGCGACCGCGGAGAAGACGGCCATCGCCGATCTCGCCGCCGGCTTCGTCGAAGAAGGCGAGGCCATCGTGGTCGGCGCCGGGACCACCACGCAGGAGCTGGCCCGCCGGCTCGCTCGGGTGCCCGGTCTGACCGTGGTCACCAACTCCCTCCTGGTCGCCCAGGCGTTGGCCCACGCCAACCGTGTCGAGGTCGTGATGACCGGCGGCACCCTGCGCGGGTCGAACTACGCGCTGGTCGGCAGCGGGGCCGAACAGTCGCTCCAGGGGCTGCGGGTCTCCCGCGCCTTCCTCTCGGGCAGCGGCCTGACCGCCGAGCGCGGCCTGTCCACGTCCAACATGCTCTCCGCGAGCGTGGACCGGGCGCTGGTGCAGGCGGCGGCGGAGGTCGTGGTCCTCGCCGACCACACCAAGCTCGGTACGGACACCATGTTCCAGACGGTGCCCACCGACGTGATCACCCGGCTGGTGACCGACGAGCCGCCGGGCCACGACGACCGGGCCGCGACCGAGCTGCAGGCCCTGGCCGACCAGGGTGTGCAGATCGCGGTGGCCGGCGGCCCCGGTGCGGGCGCCGCCCAGCAGGCACCGGAGGCGGTGGCGGCCGACCGCCGCGGCCCACGCCGGGACGTGCCGCTGCCCGGCCAACGGCGCAATCTGGCTCCGGGCGGCGGTGGTTCCGGGCCCCAGCTGCGTACGGCCGCTCCCCTCACGGAGCCGCCGGGCAGCCGGGTCGCCGACCTGGCGCCGCGCCGTCGCTGAGCGGGTGCCGGCGCGCGTACGGCCGCGTCGGCACCGCACGGTGAACGGCCGGGCGGACGGCGCCACCCGGCCCCGTACGGCGCACGGCAGCGCCCGGCCCCGTACGGCGCACGGCAACGCCCGGCCCCGCTCACCCCTGCTCGGCGCGCAGCCCCGTCAGCGTCAGGGTGAGCAGCCGGTCGGCCAGCCGGGGGTCGTCCGGTGACTCCTCCGCGGCCAGGGCGATGCCGTTGGTCAACTGCATCAGATCACCGATGCTCACATCGGACCGTACGGCACCGGCCTGCTGCGCGCGGCTGAGCAGTTCGCCGCCCGCCTCGCGCATCGGGACACTGCACCGGGACAGCCCCGAACTGGCGTCGCCGGGCGCGGCCATCAGCGCCCGCGACAGCCCGCGGTAGGTGCTGGCGTGCGTGATGATCGCCCGCAGCCACTCCACCAGCGCCGCGCACGGCTGCGGCGCGTCGCTCAGCTCCCGCGCGTGCGCCAGCAGCGCGTCCACCTCGCCTTGGAACACGGCGCCCATCAGGGCCGTCCGGTTGGGGAAGTGCCGGTAGAGCGTGCCGATCCCCACGCCCGCACGCCGTGCGATGTCCTCCAGCGAGGTGTCGGTGCCGTGGTCCGTGAAGGCCGTGCGGGCCACCGCCAGCAGCCGCTCGTAGTTGCGGCGCGCGTCGGCACGCATGGGTCGTACGGATTCCTGCCCTGCCGTCTCGGTCACCATCGCCGTCCTCGCCGTCCTCCCTGAGCGCGGCCCTCCAGCGGACCGGTGCCCCCAGGATGCCACTGCCCCCGGGCCGCCAGCCTTCGGACCGGGACGGCGCCCCGCTCCGCGCGGGCGCCGCCCGGAGCGCGGGGTGGACGGCAGGCGGCCCGCGGATGACGGGGAGGGAAGGCGGCGCGGGCGCCTCGGCGAACAAGTGGCCAAGGTGGCAACGGAGCACGTCCGAGGGGCATCAAACCTGGCGCAATGGGGTCTGCAGAGACCGTCCGAACGCGTGCGGGAACACCTGGGGAAGCAATGGAACTGACCAGCCGATCGCTGCTGTACACCATGATCGCGGTCGCCGTGGTGTGCGTGGGAGTCACGCTCTGGCAGTGGCCGCGCTTCGCCAGGCGCGGCCCGCTGGCCTGGCTGGGCCGTATCGGTTCCATCCTCGCCACGCAGCTCTCCATCGTCGCCGCGCTCGGCCTCGTGGTGAACGCCAACTTCCAGTTCTACGGTTCCTGGCACGAACTGCTCGGCCTGTACGACGACGCCCCGGGCGCGGTCGCCAAGTGGGGCGACGGGGGAGCGGGCCCGGCCGGCGACCCGTCGAAGGGGCTGGTGCAGCCCGCCGGCACGGAGGACCTGGAGAAGGTGCACGGCCTGCCCAAAGGACCGCCCGACAAGGTGGGCCGGGTGGAGTCCGTACGGATCGTCGGCAAGCGCACCAAGGCCGTCGACCCCGCGTACGTCTACCTGCCGCCGCAGTACTTCCAGAAGCAGTACGAGCGCCAGCGCTTCCCCGTCATCGTCGCCATCAGCGGCTACCCCGGCGGTCACTTCCTGCTGGGCCAGCACCTGCGGGTGCCGCAGACCGCCGGCGGCCTGATCGGCAAGGGGAAGATGCAGCCCACCGTCATCGTCATGCTGCGGCCCACCATCGCGCCGCCCCGCGACACCCAGTGCGTGGACGTGCCGGACGGCCCGCAGGCGGAGACGTTCTTCGCGAGCGACCTGCCCACCGCGCTGAAGGAGCACTACCGGGTCGGGCACGCCGCCAGCGGCTGGGGGCTGCTCGGCTACTCGTCCGGCGGTAGCTGCGCCCTCCAGCTCACCATGCGGCACCCCCGCACGTACACCTCGGCGGCGGCCCTCTCGCCCGATTACAAAGTCACCAGCGACCCCACCACCGGCAACCTCTTCGGAGACGGCAAGGAGCGCGCCGAGCGCAAGCGGGAGCACGACCTGATGTGGCGGCTGGCGCACCTGCCCGCACCGCGGGTCTCGGTGCTGATCGGCACCAGCCGGGAGGGCGAGAAGAACTACCCGGCGGCGAAGGAGTTCCTGAACGCGGTCAAGCCGCCGATGAAGGCCGAGTCGATCATCCTCGACCAGGGCAGCCACAACTTCGCCACCTGGCGGCGCGAACTGCCCGCCGCGCTCCAGTGGATGAGCCGGCAGCTGACGTTCCCGGAGGACGTGGTCAACAGCTCCTGACACCGGGCCCGGGACGGTACGGAGGCCCCGCGCCCTCCTGCCGGTCGTCCGCCGCGCTCCAGCGGGCCAGCAGGTCCCGCAACGGGCCGGCCAGGGCGGGGGACGCGCGCAGCAGGCGGCGCAGCCGCGCCCGCCACCCGGCCTCCACGTCGTCGGCCGCCGCGGGGTCGCCCTCCAGCCGGGCGGTCAGGAACTCCTCGCGGGAGTCCTCCAGTTCGTCGGTGAGCGCCTCGCGGTCGACGCCGCCGGGGCTGAACCGGGCGAGCAGACCGGTCAGTTCGTCGCGTGAGCGGTGCCACCGGTCCGTCCGCGACCGGGCGAACAGCTCCTGGGCGGTGGTCGTCGCCAGGGCCGCGAGGTGCGCATCCATGCGTTCCATGAAAAGCGCGGGGGCCCGTGGCACTCAAGTGCCACGGGCCCCCGCGCGGGCGGACCGGACGGCCGTACCGGCCGTCCCGTACCGGCTGTCAGTCCTTGATCTCGCAGATCACCGCGCCGGACGAGAGCGAGGCGCCGACCTCGGCGGTCAGGCCCTTGATCGTGCCGGAGCGGTGCGCGTTCAGCGGCTGTTCCATCTTCATCGCTTCGAGGACGACGACGAGGTCGCCTTCGGCGACCTGCTGGCCTTCCTCGACGGCGACCTTGACGATGGTGCCCTG
>NZ_JBVHPX010000026.1:0-101872 GCF_055567735.1 Streptomyces sp. NPDC026394 | reverse complement strand
CAGTCATCGACAATCACCACCTCAACATCACCGAACGACTGATCCAGCACCGACTGCACCGCAGCAGGCAACCGCTCGGCATCGTTGTAGACGATGACAACTACAGATATCTCAGTCACAGAACACCATCTCTGAAGTAAACAGATCCCCGGGGCCGCGTGGACGCCTCACCGAAGGGGCGGACGCGAGGGCCGTGCCGAAAGGGCGCCGCGCACGGACGCGAGCGGCCCGTGCGCAGGTCGACCGCCGCGTCGGGCGCACCCGGTCAAAAGGTCACAAGGTCAGAACAGCTGGTTACGGGTGGACCAGCCCCCTCCGGACGGTACGGAGCCGCCGGGTGGGACGGCACCCCGGGCACACGCCCGCCCGCGCGGCACCGCGGCGCTCCGCAGCGGCCCGCCGGGCGCCGCGTGGCGGTCGGCGTGAGACGTGCGTGACGACGTGCGCGAGGCGTTCGCAACCCGGTTCCCCCCTGTGAAGAGCGCCACCCGCCCCGCATGTCCGGAAGACGGACGGCATCAGCCGCTTTCCGGGACGATACCGCCAGTCGGCCGATTGCCGGGTATGAGGTGAATACCTGTGACGGAACGATCGGATAACAGGACCGTCCGTCACCGCGCGGCCACGCAGTGCGTACACATGGCCAGGTGGCGGATATCGGCCAGAAGATCATCGATCATCCGACTGTCCGCCAAAATGATCTTCTTCGGTCATGTCCGGACCCGGACGGGTGGTTACGGACTGCCCGTGTCCGCACTTACACTATTCCTTCTCGCACCTCGCCTGACCTGCGAAAACAATGCAACCAAGCGACGACGGCGAGCCGGTTCCGGAGCGTGAGGGGGAAGCCCTGTGTTCTACCAGGTTCTCAAGTATGTGTTTCTGGGGCCGTTGCTGAGACTGCTCTTCCGGCCGCATGTGGAAGGGCTGGACAATGTGCCGCCGGCCGGGGCGGCCATCATCGCGGGAAATCATTTGTCGTTCTCGGACCACTTCGTGATGCCGGTGATCGTGCCGCGCCGGGTCACTTTTCTGGCGAAGGCCGAGTATTTCACCGGCCCTGGGCTGCGGGGCCGGTTGACGGCCGCGTTCTTCCGGGGCATCGGGCAGATTCCGGTGGACCGCTCCGGCGGAAAGGCGGCGCAGGCCGCCTTGAAATCCGGGCTGGCGGTGCTGCGAAAAGGCAGGGTGCTGGGAATCTATCCGGAGGGGACGCGGTCGCACGACGGCCGGCTGTACAAGGGCCGCACGGGCGTGGCGGCAATGGCGATCAGGGCCCAGGTGCCGGTGGTGCCGTGCGCGATGATCGGCACGTTCGAGGCGCAGCCCACCGGGCGGCGGCTGCCGCGCGCGATGCGCATCACGATCCGTTTCGGCAAGCCCCTGGAATTCGGACGGTTCGCCGGGCTGGACGGCGAGCACGCCGCGCTGCGCGCCGTCACCGACGAGATCATGTACGAGATTCTGCGGCTCTCCGGGCAGGAGTACGTGGACATGTACGCGAACGAGGCGAAGGCGCAGCAGCAGGCGCCACGCGGTCTCGGCCGGCGCCTGCGCCCCGACCGGGGTGTCAGGTCTTCGGATTGAGCTTCAAACCGAAGTGGTTGAGGATGTCCGTCGCCTCGGTCCAGTACAGATAGTTGCCCGCGTTGGTCTGGTACGACCCCGACAGCGCCGAGACAATCCCGCGCGCCTGGCGGACGGAGCCTTTCGGGGTGAACACCAGGGCGCCGCTGTCTCCGTGCGCGGCGGCCCACGGTTTGCCCGGCAGCCTGGTTCCTTCGACGCCCCGGACCTTCCAGCCGGTGTCCAGCTTGTAGGTGATGTCGTCGTGAGTGACCTTGATACCGCAGACGGTTTCCCGCTTCATGAAGAACGAGGCGGCGCCGTTGTGGCAGACGAAGTCGCCGTTGTGCGAATAGGCGACGCTGGTGAGGGGCCGGTAACTGGTCGTCTCGCTCACATCGGCGTTGTTGTCGGCCCCGATGAGCAGTTCGGCGTCCCAGCCGGTCGCCATGCCGTTCACCGTACCGGTGTAGTTGCCCGTCAGCCCGTTGAGCCCGTCGTAGAATCTGCCGAACGCGGGAGCGGTGCCGGAACCGGTGTATATCTTGGTGCCGTTGGCGAAACAGTGGGCGGCCGTCACCATGACGGGTTTGTTGTCCTTCTTACGTACGGCCGGCAGGCCCGCCGAGCAGTACTGCCCGCCGTCGGTCAGCACATCCCCCGCGATGAACGGCGTACCGTCCTTCCACTTCACGTCGGCCCAGGTTTTCGCGGCGGAGGATATGCGCTGCCCCTGTTTGAAGACGAGAGGCACATCGTGCGCCGGTGCGGCACTGCGCGCGCCCGGATGCCGACGCGCCATCGCCTCCGCCTTGGCCGCCGCATCGGGGTTGTCCACGGCTATTTCCAAGGACGACGCATCGGCCGCGACAGCCACCGTGCGGATGGTGTAGGGCAGTTCGCCGGCCTTCTCCCGGGCGAACAGCCGGTCGCGCGCCTCGTGCAGCGCCCGGCGGGTGTGGCTCGCCTGCACCGCGACGAGTTTTCCGGCGTCGGCGCGGCGGTCCGCCGCCGATACGGCTGCGCGGAATGCGGCGGCCCGGGAAAGATCGGTCAGTTGGACCTGCACGGTGCCGCGAGGCGCGTCGATGCGTACTCCCGCGTAAATGTCCGCCGCCTTGCCGCCCGAACCCACACGTTCCACAGCGTCCGCCAGGGCGCGGAGCGGCGCGAGCAGTCTCTCCTGCTTCTCCGGAGCCATCGCCGCTGTCTCGGCTTCGGTGTGCTGCGTGTGCGGCTGCGGCGCGACCGGCCCGGCATGGGCACCGGGCGCCATGGCGGTGAGCAGCGCGAGTCCGGCCGCCCCCAGCACCGATGCGGTCTTCGCGGTCGTCTGCACGGGTATCTGCACTGGCCCCCCAGTTGGTTGACGTGATCTGACCGACGCACCGCGCGGCCCGGCGTCAGTGGTGTCACGGCTGGGGCCAAAATGATCGCGTGTGGCAGCGGGAGCATATAGCAGCGACGAGAACACACGTTCGGCGCCCTGGGGCCGACAACGGAAAGCCGCTGTGACGTCGACCGCCGGTCGACCTGTCGATGTGCTGTCGGCATGAACGGTGTCCAAAGCCCGGCTGTGGTGACGTCGGATACGTGCGGACCGGACCAGACGGTCTCGCCGTACGCCGTCAGCGACGGGACGCGGGGCTGTCTGCGGCTGGCTGAGGGGGCCGGCCGGTGGACGACGGTCTGGCGGGTCGGTGGCGCCGAGTCGGTCTGGACTGTCAAAGATCTTGAGACAGTCCCCTTGCCGGCGCCTGAGCCGGTGCGACGGTTCACCTGACGGTGAGGTCGGATGGAGGCCGGTGGCTCCTTGCTGTCCGCTCCCGATCCCGGGACAGCGAGGACGACCTGGTCCGCTTCCGAGAGGGCGACGTGTCGACAGAGCAACGGCGTCCCGGCGCTGTCGGCCGACCTCCTCTCCTGGCGTTTGAGGACCGTGAGGCGCCCTTCGTCAGCTCCCGAGCTCTGAGCGAAGAGCGCACCGCCGCCTGCGCACAGGGCCTCGTCGAAGGTGGCAAGCTCTTCCTCGCGTCCGACGAAGGCACGGCCCCGCACGCCCCGGAGACGCCCTTTCAGGCGCCCGGCCTTCTGCCCCCGTCAACGCGCGTGCACAGCATCACGGATCTCCTGGGGCGTTGACGGCACTCCGGTGTGCGGGTGGTACTCAAAATGCCACCACTCGTTGTCGTAGATGCGATAGAGGCCGTAGCGGGCACCGCGCTCCTCCAGCCAGCGCGCGCCTTCGAACGGGCGCACATCCAGCGCGGTGCCCTTGACGTGCCTGGATTCCGCCGGCGGCAGCACCAGTCTCCGGGCCGCGGCAGGCGAGCCGACGCGCCGCACCTCCGCGTCGAACAACCGCTGCTGCACGAAAGGGTCGCGGTATCCCGAGGTGAGGCCGATGAGCTGCCCGTGGCGCCACAGCGCCTCAGTGCGTGCCGCGTTGAACGCCGTCCTGGCACCGTCGGTGAGCCCGCTGAGGTCCTCGGCAGGAAACCGCAACCCCAACGCCCAGCAGCAGGCCAGCTCGCGGGCGCGGCCGGGACGGCAGACGAACGCAACGGGCAGCAGGAGCACGGCGAGCACCACCGCCAGGACGGCGAACACCCGGTCCCGGGGCCCGGTGGGGATGACGTGAGGTTCGTTCATGCCCCCAGACAAGAGGGCGGTGTGTTGCCGGCGCGTATCCGCTTTTCGATACACCGGCGATATGCCCCGGCTCGTAGGATCTGTCCATGCGTGTGTTAGTCGTCGAGGACGAGCCCTACATGGCCGCGGCCATCCGCGACGGGCTGCGCCTGGAAGCCATCGCGGCCGACATCGCCGGAGACGGTGATACCGCCCTGGAACTGCTGAGCACCAACGCCTACGCCATCGCCGTCCTGGACCGGGACGTCCCCGGACCGACCGGTGACGAGATCGCCCGGCACATCGTCGCCTGCGGCGGCGGCATGCCGATCCTCATGCTGACCGCGGCCGACCGGCTGGAGGACAAGGCCAGCGGGTTCGAACTCGGCGCCGACGACTACCTCACCAAACCCTTCGACATGCGAGAACTCGTGCTGAGGCTCAGAGCACTCGACCGCCGACGCGCCCACAGCAGGCCGCCGGTGCGCGAGCTCGCGGGCCTGCGCGTGGATCCCTTCCGCCGCGAGGTCTACCGCGAGGGCCGCTACATCGCTCTGACCCGCAAGCAGTTCGCCGTGCTCGAAGTCCTCGCCGCCGCCGAAGGCGGGGTGGTCAGCGCGGAAGAGCTGCTGGAGCGGGCGTGGGACGAGAACGCCGACCCGTTCACCAACGCCGTGCGTATCACGGTCTCGGCCCTGCGCAAACGCCTCGGTGAGCCCTGGCTGATCGCCACCGTGCCCGGCGTCGGTTACCGCATCGACACCGGAGCAGACGCCGAGGGACGGGCAGCGCGGCGTGGATAGGCGTCAAGGGCTCAGCGTGCGCCTCAAGCTCACCCTCAGCTACGCCGGGTTCCTCGTGATCGCGGGCGCCTTGCTGCTCGCCGCCGTGTGGGCCTTCCTCCTGCGAGGACGCTCGACAAGCCCGAAGATCCCCGAACCGTCCGACTTCCTGCGCGTCTTCGACCCCAGCAATTTCGGTCCCGTCGTCTTCGTCCCGGCGGGCATCCTGGTGCTGGCGTTCCTGCTGGTGTTCGGTCTCGTGGGCGGGTGGATCCTGGCCGGCCGGATGCTCACCCCGCTGATCCGCATCACCGACGTCACCCGCAAGGTGGCGAACGGACCGCTCTCCCACCGGATCCGCCTGCCGGGCCGCCGAGACGAATTCCGCGAACTCGCCGACTCCTTCGACACCATGCTCGCCCAGCTCGAAGCCCACGTCGCCCAGCAGCAGCGCTTCGCGGCCAACGCCTCCCACGAACTGCGCACCCCGCTGGCGGTCACCCAGGCGCTTCTCGACGTGGCCCGCAACGACCCCGACCGCGACACCAGTGAGCTGGTCGAGCGCCTGCGCGTGGTCAACACCCGCGCCATCGACCTCACTGAAGCACTGCTGTTGCTCAGCCGCGCCAACCAGCGGTCCTTCACCAGAGAACGCGTCGATCTGTCCCTCATGGCAGAAGAAGCCACGGAAACGCTCCTGCCCCTGGCAGAACAGCACGGCGTCACCCTCGAAACCTCCGGCGGGACGAGCACCACCCTCGGCTCACCGGCCCTCCTGCTGCAACTGACCACGAACCTGGTGCACAACGCGATCGGCCACAACCTGCCGGAAGCGGGCACCGTATGGGTGACCACCAGCGCCCGCCCGGACACTGTGGCGCTCACCGTCGAGAACACCGGCGAGCAGCTCACCGCACAGTCGGTCTCGACCCTCACCGAGCCGTTCCAGCGCGGCACCGAACGCCTGCACACCGGCCACGCCGGCGTCGGCCTCGGCCTGGCCATCGTCAACAGCATCACCCAGGCCCACGACGGAACCCTCACCCTGGCCCCCCGCCCCGCCGGCGGGCTCCGCGTCACGGTGCGGCTCCCCGCCGCGCCGGCGCACACACCACCAGACCGGACGGGCCCGGCCAACGCCCGCACCGCACCGGGCCACCCCGCTGCCCGCTCACGGCCGGAGCGACCACGCGGGATCCGGCGGCCGGCCGGCTCCAGGGGCGAGGCGAACGAGCGGCCCGATACGGCCGTCGACCGGCCTGCGGAGCGTTGAGCCCCCGTGCAACCGGCCGGCACGCTCCCGAACGACGCGCGTGGCCGCTTCCTGCCCCGTCACCTCGCACCCACCGAGGCCCGCCACCGGCAGGCTGCCTCAGCCCCGACGGGACATGTAGACGTCGAAGGCCTTGTACAGCAGGCGATTGAGCGGCAGATCCCATTCACCGAGATACTCCACGGCTTCGCCGCCGGTACCGACCTTGAACTGGATCAGGCCCAGGTGCGGGTCGTTCTCGTCCACCGTGTCGGTGATACCGCGCAGGTTGTAGACCGTGCACCCGGCAGCCAGCGCGTCGGTGGCCATCTTCCACTGCACGGCGTTCGACCCGCGCACCTCCCGCTTGGCCGTGGCCGAGGCGCCGTAGCTGTACCAGGCGTGTTCTCCGACCCGGATCCAGATGGTGGCGGCCACGAGATCACCCTCGTGATGGGCCAGGTAGAGCCGGATCCGGTCCTTGTCCTCGGCCAGCAGCGCCTCGAACATGACCGGGAAGTAACCGAACGGCCGCGGGATGAAGTGATCACGCTTAGCGGTTTCGAGGTAGACCCGGTAGAAGTCGGGCAGGTCCCCGACACCGCCCTGGGTCACCACGACGCCCGCCTTGTCGGCCTTCTTGATGTTGCGCCGCCACATCTGGTTCATCCCCTGGAGCAGTTGCTGCTCGTCCTTGCCGGCCAACAGCACCTGGAAGACCCGGCGCGGCTGCCCGGCGGAGAACCCGTCGTCCTCCTTCGGCGGGCGCCAGCCCAGCCGCCGTAGCTGGACGCGCGCCCGGACAGCAATGTCGTTGACCGTGTCCGGCGGCACCTCGCTGAGCCTGGTGGCCCCCGGGTCGGCCATCGCGGCCTTGACCGTCGCCGCGCTCCAGGTGCGGGCCGCCACCGTCGTCCCGATGCGGATGGCGAAGGCACCGGAGCGCTTGAGGTGCTCCACCAACGGGCCGAGCCAGCCGGCCAGATCATCCGAGGCCCAGTCGATCACCGGCCCCTCGGGCAGGTACGCCAGCGACGCCTTGGCCCCGGGTAGCCGCCGATACAGCACCAGGCCCGCGCCGACCAGCCGACCGCGGTCGTCGAACCAGCCCAGAGACTCCGATACCCACTCGCTCTTCACCGACGCCCAGGCCGGGGTCTGCAGGAAACTCACCGCAGGTTGCGACGCGTTGAACGCGGCATGATCGTCCGTCGTGATGGTCCGTACCCGAAAAGCCACAACCGCTCCTACCTGTCGTCCATGAGCCGGTCCGCCGACCCGTCGGGAGGCCCGCAGGCGAGCGCGGCGGCGACCTCGTCCAGGCGCGCCCCGCGGGAGGCCTTGACGAGCACGACGTCGCCGACCGTGAGCCGGCCGCGCAGCCACTGGACGGCCGCGGCGTTGTCGGCCAGCGCCACCGCCCGCGGCCCGGCACCGTCGGCGAGCGACCGGGCGCCGACCGCGAGCACCACGTCGGCCCGGGCAGCGGCGTACGCCCCGACGGCGCGGTGCTCGGCCTCACTGCCGTCGCCAAGTTCGAGCATCTGGCCGAGGACGGCGATGCGGCGTTTGCCCTCGATGGCCGCCAGCGCGTCCAGGGCGGCTCGGGCCGAGTCGGGATCGGCGTTGAAGGAATCGTCGAGCAGCGTCGCGCCGCCGGCGAGGTCACGCAGCTCCAAGCGCCACTTCGACAGCGAGACGGTGGGCAGCGCCGCCGCGGCAGCATCGAGACGGACGCCGGCCGCCAGCCCCGCCGCAGCGGCAGCCGAGGCGTTGAGCGCCTGGTGAGCGCCAACGAGCGGCAGCGCGACCGTGGCCCGGGCGGCGGCGGTCCGCAGGGTGAAGGACGGCCGGGCGAGCCGGTCCAGCACCACGTCGAGGATGCGGACGTCGGCGTGTTCGGCCCGGCCGAAGGTCAGCACCGCTCGGTCGGTGAGCGAGCGCATCGCGGCCACCCGCGGATCGTCGGCGCCCAGAACCGCGGTGCCGCCGGGCGCCAGACCCTGCACCAGCTCCCCCTTGGCCCGGGCGATCGCCGCGCGCGACTTGAGATGGCAGAGGTGGGCCTGGCCGACGTTGAGGACGACCCCGACATCGGGCGCGACCAGGCTGGTGAGCTCGGCGATGTCGCCGATGCGGCGCACTCCCATCTCCAGGACGAGGAAGCGGGTGGCCTCGGTGCATCGGAGCATGGTCAGCGGCACGCCGAGCTCGTTGTTGAGCGAGCCGGTCGTCGCGATCGTCGGCGCGGCGCTCGACAGCACGGCCGCCAGCAGGTCCTTGGTGCTGGTCTTGCCGCGGGACCCGGTCACCGCGAGGACGGTCAGCCCCTCCCGCAGCCGTGCCACGACGTGGGCGGCGAGCGCCTGCAACGCGGCCTCGGCGTCCTCGACGACGACGGTCGGCAGCGCCGTGGGCCGGGAGCCGAGCACGGCCACCGCGCCGGCCCGGCCGGCCTGGACGGCGAAGTCGTGGCCGTCGACGTGCTCGCCGGTGAAGGCCACGAAGAGACCACCCGGCTCGGCCCGCCGGCCGTCGAGCACGGCCGGCGCGCTCACCGTCACGGCGCCGTCGCCCTCGACCCGCCCGCCGACCACTGCGGCGAGCTCGCCGAGGCTGAGGGGGATCACGCCTCGACCGCGCAAGGAGCGGCGCTGCGCAGCAGTGACCGGCCCGTCGTGGTGAGGGCGGGCGCAGGCGGGCTGACAAGGCAGAGGACGGCACAGGCCGGTTCGCTGAAACTCATGTCCTTCAGTCAAGTAAGCGCGGTGTTGCCGGCGCGTATGCAGTTTTCGATACGCCGACGATATGGTGCCCGCCACCACCCCGCGCGAGCGTGGCGGCGGTCGGTCGGCCGCGTCGGCTTCGTCCGTGGGACCGGCCGGAGCACCCGACAGGTTGAGCCCCCGGTTCGCCCGCGGCGTCGCCGGCCCGCCCGAGCGCCGCTTCGGGGCGGCCGGAGCTGCGAAGGCGACACGGCACCGGGTAGCGCAGGCGCCCCGGCAGCATCCCCTCGGGCCGGGACCCGCCCGTGACGATCAAGGCGGACATCGCCCTGCGCGGCAGCGGCCGGCACCATATCGTCGGCGTATCGAAAAACGCATACGCGTCGGCAACACCATGCTCTCTTGACTGACGGGCATGAATTCCAGCGGACCCACACGAGCGGCGGCGTGCCGCACCCGAGCGCCGGTGCCACCCTCACGGGCTGATTCGACCACGGGAATCACGGTCTACGGGTGCGAGCCGGACGAGGCCCGTCTCTTCCGGGAAATGGCGCCTCGCCTGGGTGTGGTGCCGACCATCACGAAGGCAGCGGTCTGCGAAGCCAACAGCGTTCTGGCCGCCGGGAACCGGTGCGTCAGCATCGGCCACAAGACGCGCGTCACCCGTGCCACCCTCACGGCGCTGGGCCGCGCCGGGGTGGAGTATCTCTCCACACGAAGCGTCGGCCGCGACCACATCGACGTGAGCTACGCGCAGAGCATCGGTATCTCCGTCGGAAACGTGGCGTATTCGCCCGACAGCGTTGCCGACTACACGCTGATGCTGATGCTGATGGCCGTGCGTCACGCGAAGGCCACTCTCCGCCGTGCCGATGCCCATGACTACCGGCTGAGTGAGACACGCGGCAAAGAGCTGCGCGATCTGACGGTCGGAGTGGTCGGCACGGGGCGTATCGGCTCAGCGGTCATCGATCGGTTGCAGGGCTTCGGCTGTCGCGTGCTGGCCTGCGACAACCGCCCCGGGACCGGCGCCGATCACGTGCCGCTCGACGAGCTGCTCCGGCACAGCGACATCGTCACGCTCCACACCCCGCTCACCGCAGAAACACACCATCTCCTCGATCGCCGGCGTATCGGGCAGATGAAACCTGACGCGTTCGTCGTCAACACCGGACGCGGGCCACTCATCGACACCGAAGCCCTTCTTCCGGCGTTGGAGAGCGGCCGTTTGGGCGGCGCGGCGCTGGACGTCCTCGACGGCGAGGAAGGCATCTTCTACACCGACTGCCGGAACAAGCCCCTCGACCACCACTCGCTGTTGCGACTGCAAGAGCTGCCGAATGTGTTCATCAGCCCGCACACGGCCTACTACACCGACCACGCGCTGCGGGACACCGTCACCCACAGCCTCGTCAACTGCCTCGACTTCGAAAGCGGGAAAACATGGACCGGTTGAAGGTCGGCGTCATCTTCGGGGGCTCTTCCGAAGAACACCCCGTCTCCGTCAAGTCCGCCCAGGAGGTCGCGAAGAACCTCAACACCGATACCTACGAACCGTACTGGATCGGCATTACGCAGTCCGGCGTCTGGAAGCTCTGTGACGCCCCCGGCGCAGACTGGGAGAACGACAGCGCCCGTCCGGTCGTACTGTCACCCGACCGAAGCGTCCATGGACTGCTCGTCCTGGAACGGGAACGCTTCGAAGTGGTCCGCCTGGATGTCGTGCTGCCCGTGGTGCACGGCACACTCGGCGAAGACGGTGTGCTCCAGGGCCTGCTGGAACTCTCCGGCATCCCCTATGCCGGCTGCGACGTTCAGAGCTCTGCCCTCTGCATGGACAAATCCTTGACCTACACCGTCGCCAGGAGCGCGGGTGTCGCCACGCCTGATTTCCGGGTGGTCGCGGACAACGAGAAGGTCGACGCCGACCGGCTTCCTTACCCTGTCTTCGTGAAGCCGGCCCGTTCGGGCTCGTCCTTCGGAGTCAGCAAAGTCGCGGGGAAAGAGGCCTTGCCCGGCGCACTGGACGCGGCACGACAGTACGACGCGAAGATCCTGATCGAGGAGGCCGTGGCCGGCAGCGAGGTCGGCTGCGCCCTCCTGGGCGACCCCGCCGATCCGATCGCGGGCGAGGTGGACCGTGTAGCCCTCTCACACGGATTCTTCAGAATCCACCAGGAGGACGCGCCCGAGACCGGCTCGGAGAACTCGGCGTTCATCGTCCCCGCCGACATCCCCGAAGCTTCGCGCCGGCTCGTCCAGGAGACCGCCAAGACCATCTACCGCGCACTGGGCTGCCAGGGCCTTGCCCGCGTGGACCTGTTCCTCAAGGAGGACGGCCAGGTGGTGCTCAACGAAGTCAACACCCTGCCCGGCATGACCTCCTACAGCCGCTATCCCCGGATGATGGCCGCCGCGGGACTGCCGCTCTCCGACGTGATCGACCGACTCGTGTCCGTGACGCTGCGCCAGGAAAAGCGGTGAACGGCGACTTCGTGTACCTCGACGAGCTGGTCCCCGGCATCCGTTGGGACGCCAAGTACGCCACCGGGGACAACTTCACCGGAGCGCCGGTCGACGGATACCTGGTCAACCGGATCGTCGGCACCAGAGCTATGTGCACGGCCCTGGGACGAGCGCACGAAGAAGCCGCGTCTCTCGGCTTCGGCCTGCTGGTCTGGGACGGATACCGTCCGCAACGCGCCGTCGACTGCTTCAAACGCTGGGCAGAACAGCCGGAGGACGGCCGAACCAAGCAGCGCCACTATCCCAATATCGACAGGTCCGAGCTTTTCGACAAGGGATACGTGGCCGCCAAGTCCCACCACAGTCGCGGCAGTACCGTCGACTTGACGCTCTACGCCCTCGGCACCGGAGAAAAGGTCCGCATGGGCGGCGACCACGACCTCATGGATCCGGTCTCCCATCATGGAGCAAGCGGAATAACACCCACCGAAGCGGAAAACCGCGAGCGCCTCTGCTCCCTCATGGAGAACTGCGGATTTGTCCCCTACGCCTGCGAGTGGTGGCACTACACGCTGAAAAGCGAGCCTTATGCAGATGTCTATTTCGACTTTCCCCTCACATGACGGAAGGCTCCCGTACGTCTCCCAGTGGGGCAGCCTGGACCGCAACGACGAGGTCGTCATGCGGCGTGCCGCTCCCTCGGGCCTCGACGTCTTCCTGCGGCGCACCGATCCGACGCACCTGCACGACTGGGCCTCCGACGGCTACCACTCGCGCGAGGAGTACCTGTTCTGGTCCCGCAAAGTCTGCGGCCTGGCCTGCTTGCAGTCCCTGCTTCATGGCTGGACGGACATCCGCCTGTCGATGCGTGAACTCGTCGCGCTGGCCCTCGACCGGGGCTGCTACGTGGTGGAGCCCCGGGGCAAGGTCCGAGGACTGATCTACCGGCCCTTCATGGCCTGGGTCGGCGCACAATTCGGATTCACCTGCCAACTGGTCGAGAACACACCGATTCACGCCTCCGCCCCAGCGGTGCGCCCCGGGCAAGTCCTGATCGCGTCGGTCTCTCCTGAGATCCGTGATCCGGGAACCTGTGCACCGAGCCGGGGAGGGCACTTGGTGCTGATCCATGCGGCCCAGGGCGGGATGGTGCGGTTCCACGATCCGTCGGGCTACTCCCACAACGCAGACTCCGCAGCGCTGCCCATGCGCGTCTTCGAGCGGTTCCATGCGGGACGGGGGATCCTGGTCAGCGCGACAGCGCTGACTTCCCCGGCCGCCTGTGCCGGTCAGCGGACCCAGCCCGTATAACTCTGCCGGCCCCCGTGCCGCTGGTGGCCGGACGGGCGGTTTCGCTCGCCGGGTTCCAGTGCCGAGGCGACGGCCCGTACGAGCCAGGCGTTGACCGACAGTCCCTCCTGGCCCGCCGCGTCCTCGACCCGGGCCTTGAGGTGGGCGGGCAGCCGGAAGTTGATCCGCGCCGTGCCGCCGTCACCCCCGTCGAGGGAGGCGGGGGCTGGGGCAGGGGCGGCCGGCGCGGAGGTCCAGGCGCCGCCCGGTGTGCTCCCGGGCTCGTCCTGCTCGTACGGCTGCGGGGCCGGCGGCGCCGTCACCACGAACTCGGGATCGAGTCCGCGCAGCCGTACGTCGACGGACCCCGGCGCCAGGTCCCGGGTGACCTCCCCCATCGCGGCGGACAGCGCGTTCAGCAGGGTGAGGCGGGCGGCCGACTCCAGCGGCGCGGTGAGCCGCTCGGCGAGGGCACGCGCTTCGTCTCCCCCCGCGTCCGCGGCCACCGCGAGCTCGTGCCGGAGGTTGTCGACGTAGGGCGTGAGGTCCATAACGCCATGGTGGCACACGTGTGGCGCCACTTTTCCCCGGGCGGCACCACATTCCCCCTGACCAGTGTCGGCGGGGCCGGTTACGCCGTGCCCGGCTCCGGGGCCGCGTGCGGTGCGCACGTCACGTCCCTGAAGTCGGTCTTCCCGGTCAGGAAGTAGGTGTCGACCCGGTTGTTGATGCAGGGGTTGACCAGACCGGCGACACGCCGTGGGAGCCGGCCCCCTGCTCGGTGATCAGACGCGAGCCCTGAGACGCCGGTGCAGCTCGACGGCACCGCCGTACGGAGTCGCCGCGTCCCGGGTGCTCTGCACGATCAGGACGCTGGGCAGGCCCTTGCCGGTCCGCGCCTCGACCGGGGTCCGCTGCTGCTCCGGCCAGGTCGCGCAGGGCAGGTTCGTCCAGGCGTTGGCCCAGGTCATGAAGGGGGCCTTCGCATGGGTGCGGGTGCTGTCCCGGTCCCACTCGCGCCAGTCGGCGGGCCACGTGCCGTCGCTGCACTCCACGGCCGTGCAGACCGCGTTGCTGTTCTCGGAGGCGGCGTTGCCCGCCTTGTCGTCCAGGCCCGGGCCCGCGTTCTGGATCAGCGGCTTCGCGTCACCCGAGAGGTACGCGCTCCACACCTGGGCGGTCGAGGCCCACGCGGAGTCGTAGTAGGGCGTGTTCTGGAAGAAGCCGGTCAGCTCGGCCGGACCGACGACGCCACCGATCGGGTCCTTCTTGGCGGTGGCGCGCAGCTCCTCCCACTTCACCTGGACCTCGGCCTCGGTGGTGCCGATGTGGTAGACGGCGTCGTGCCGGGCGGCCCACTTCTTCCAGTCGCTCCAGCGCGTCTCGAAGGCGAGGTCCTGGTCGAGGTTGGCCTGGTACCGGACCTTCTCGCGCGACGGGTCGACGAGCATCCGGCGGACATGGTCCGGGAAGGGCGTGGCGTACACGGCGCCGAGGTAGGTGCCGTAGAAGACGCCCAGGTAGGTGAGCTTCTTCTCGCCGGGAGCGGCCCGGATGACGTCCAGGTCCCGGGCCGTGTTCGGCGTCGTCAGGTGCGGCAGCAGAGCGCCGCCGCGCTCCTCGCAGCCCTGCGCGTACTCCTTGGCCAGTCTGCGCCGGGCGCGCTTGTCGGCCTCACTGTCCGGCACCGGGTCGGCCTTGGGTGCCTTGACGAACTCCTGCGGGTCGGCGCAGGAGACGGGGGGGCGGAGTGGCCGACGCCGCGCGGGTCGAAACCGACGAAGTCGTACGCCTTCGCGGTCTTCGCCCACACCGCGTTCTTGCCGGTGGCACGGGTCGGGAACGTCATGCCCGAGCCGCCGGGGCCGCCGGGGTTGTAGAGGAGGGAGCCCTGCCGCTCGCTCTTGCCGCCGGTGTTGCCGATCCGGTCCACGGCGATCTTGATGGTGCGGCCGTCGGGCTTGGCGTAGTCGACCGGGACGGTCACGTAGCCGCACTGGACGGGAACCTTCAGGTCCCAGTCGGCGGGACAGGCCTGCCAGTCGATGCCCCGCTCGGCCGCGCGGGCGGCGGCCCGCACGCCGCGGCCCTCGGCCGAACCACGGTGGAGCTGCTGGCCCGCACCTGCGGGCGTGGCGGATATCGCTCCGGCCATGAGCGTGCCGGCCGCCAGGGTGCCGGCGGCGCCGAGCGCTGCTGTTCGTCTCATGTGGGGTCCCCCTGTACAAAGCGCCGCGCGAGGCGGCGGTGATCACAGAGCTGCACGGGGTTCCTGTCTCCTGCCCCCCTCTGTGAACAGGGCTCACCTCCATCTCTTTACCAAACCGCAGGATTCGCTCGGCGATCTGTGGTATCGACGGGCGCACCATGGCTTACGACCCGGTTTGTGGCCGGATGTACGGCTTGACATACGGCTCGGCCCGGGAGGCCGCCCGGCTCGGGCGGCGCGTCGGCGAAGGGATGATGCGGTGCACGTCTGGTACGTGTCGTACGGCTCCAACATGCACGGCGCACGGCTGCGCCACTACCTGACGGGCGGGCGCCCGCCGGGCGGCCTGCGGACGTGTCCGGGATGCCGTGACCCCAGGCCGCCCGCCCGTTCCGTGCCGGTCGTGCTGCCGGGGACCATGTACTTCGCGCTGGAGTCGCTGAACTGGACGGGCGGCGTGGCGTTCTACGACCCGGAAGGGCCCGGCGAGGTGTGGGCCCGCGCCCACCTGGTGACGCGGGGCCAGTTCTCCGACATCGCCACACAGGAGATGCACCGTGACCCGGCGGCGGACCTGGATCTGACCGAAGTGCTGGACCGGGGGCGGGCGCAGTTCGGCCCCGGCCGCTACGAGACGCTGGTGCATCCCGGCACGCTGGACGGGCTGCCGCTGCTCACCTTCACGGCGCCGTGGGGCGCGGGCGAGATCCCGCGTACGCAGCCGACCGACGCCTACCTGGCGCACCTGTCGTCAGGGCTGCGGGAGGCGGGCGGGTGGGACGACGAGCAGATCACGGAGTACCTGGACCGGTGCCGGCTGGGCCTGACCGTGCACCCCGGGACGGGCGGGCGGCGCGGGCGTTCCGGGCGCGGCACGGGGCCGGCCTGCCGGGCCCTGGAGGTGGACCGCCGGGTGCCGGAGCCGGAGGCCGGCGGCGCGCGGACACGCTGGGTTCACGGCTCGTAACACATTTCGCCCCGTCCGTCAGCAGTCCTTACGGTTTCTGAACACACCCAGCCGCACTAACCGGACATTCGCTCGACGGCCGAAAAAATGGTCGCCGAGTGAACGTTTGGTGAGGATGTAGCAGGTCACCTCAGGGCAGGGTGGACCGGAGAGAACGGACGGTTTACGACAAAACATTCGTACAGCGTCCGGAATGCGGATCAAGCTGTCCGGAAAACCTACGGTCGTTTTGACCCGCCCCCTCTTCATCACCAAATGTCAGCCATGTGACCACCTCACGAGCCTCCGGCAGCCGCGCCGGTGACGGGCTCCTCCGCCATCGCGACTTCCGGCTGCTGCTCGCCGGGGCCGCGGCCAGCCAGGCAGGCACCCAAGTGGCCCTCGTGGCCCTGCCCCTGGTGGCTGTCGTCGGGCTGCACGCCTCGGCTTTCGAAGTGGGCCTGCTCACCGCGGCCGAGACCGCCGCGTTCCTGCTCATCGGGCTGCCGGCGGGCGCCTGGGTGGACCGGGTCCGGCGGCTGCCGCTGCTGATCCGTACGGATGTGGTGCGCGCGGTGGCGATGGGCAGTGTGCCGCTCGCCGCGGCGTGCCACGCTCTGACGATGGCCCAGCTGTACGTGGTGGCCTTCGTCACCGGCGTCGCCACCGTGTTCTTCGACGTCGCCCACCAGAGCTACCTGCCGAGGGTACTGCCGGGCCCCCGGCTGGTGGCGGGCAACGGGGCGCTGGAGACCGCGCGTTCGGCGGCGCAGGTGGCCGGGCCCGGACTGGGCGGCGGCATCGTCCAACTGCTCGGACCGCCGGTGGCCGTACTGGCCAACGCGGCCGGATACCTCGCGTCCGCCCTGTTCCTGCGCGGCATCCGCGTCCGGGAGCCGGAGCCCGAGGTCACGCCGGGGGTGTCGCTGTCGGCGCAGGTCAAGGAGGGCCTGGCCTTCGTACTGCGGCACCCTGTACTGCGCATGATCGCGCTGACGACCGGGGTGGCGAACTTCTTCTCGGCGATGCTCGTCGCCGTACAGACCGTGTTCCTGACCCGCGAACTGGGCCTGCCGCCCGGCGTGCTCGGGCTGATGCTGTCCGCCTCCGCCGTCGGCGGCCTGAGCGGGGCCCTGTGCGCCGGAACGGTGGCCCGGCGGCTGGGGCAGGCCCGCATCATCTGGCTCGCGCCCCTGGTCACCGGACCGTTCGCCCTGCTGTGGCCGCTGTCCGGGCACGGGGCCGCCGCCGGCTGGTTCGCGCTCGGCTCGGGCGCCGTCTTCTTCGGCGCGGTCGTCTACAACGTGGCCCAGGTGAGCTTCCGGCAACTGCTCTGTCCCGACGCGCTGCTGGGCCGGATGAACGCCACGCTGCGGTTCATGGTCTGGGGGACCATGCCGCTCGGCGCGCTGGCCGGCGGTTCCATCGCCGGAGCGGCCGGTCCACGGGCCGCCGTATGGGTGTGCGCGGTCGGGTTCCTGCTCGTACCGATCCCCCTGCTGCTGTCCCCGCTGCGCAAGCTGCGGGACCTGCCGGCCGCCGGAGAGGCGCACGGCGAGGCGGCGCACGGAGCGGGAACCGGGGCGGCTTCCGAGGCAGTTGATGCGCCCGGAGCGGCCGGCTGACCCACCCGCCGACGTGGGTCAGCCGGCCGGTGGGCCGGTGCCTGCGATCCGGCCGCCGTGTTGCCGCGTGGTTCCCGCGTGCACGGCTGCGGCCGCACGCCTCACGCCACCCATCCGCCTCGTACGTCGCGACCGGCTCATATGCCTCGTACGCGGCCGCTACGTCCCGCACGTCTCGTACGTCTTACACGTCTCGTACGTCTTACACGTCTCGTACGTCCTGCACGTCTCGTACGCAACGCCCCGTCCGCGGCGGCGCGAAGGAGGTCATCGTGGACCCCAGCACGACAGTCGGTCTCAGCACCGGCCAACCGGCCGGCACCGGCATCCGTACCCGCTTCACCACCGGCACCGGTGCCCACCGGGCCACCGTCAACATCACGGAGCAGTACCTCGCCCGCTACGAGAAGGCCGCCGCCGGGGTGAGCGACCCGGCGGCGCTGCTGCCCGTCACCGGTGCGCAGCGGCGGTTCCTGCTCGCCCGGCGGCTGGCGCCCGGTGGCCGGCCCGACGTGGTACCGCTGTTCTTCGCCTTCCCGCGCGGCACGATCGACCTGGAGCGGCTGCGTGCGGCCGCCGGCTACCTGGCCGCGGCGCACCCCGCGCTGCGTACCCGGCCCGACGTCCTGCGCGGGGCGCCCGTCCAGCGGCTCGGTGCGCCCGAGGCGCAGGTGAACAGGGTGACTCCGCGCCCCGGGGAAAGCGCGGCGGGGGCCCTGCGCCGGACGCTGTCGGCCTGGTCGGCCGAAGGCCCGCCGCTGCGGCTGTTCCTGGCCGACGCCCACGCTGATGCCCAGGCAGACAGCGGCACCGACACCGACGGCGCCGACGGCGCCACGGGCCCCGTGGAGATTCTCGCCCTCGCCCTGGACCACGCCGTGTGCGACGAGCAGTCGCTCGGCCGGATCTCCGCCGACCTCGGCGAGGCGTACGGGCACGGGCTCGGTCCCGGCGATGTGCCGCAGGACCGAGCCACGGTGGAGGTGGCCGGGTACCGGGAGGCCGTACGCCTGCAACTCGACGCGGAACAACGGGCGTCGGGGCCGGGCGCGCTCGCGTACTGGGCCCGCAGGATCGCCCCGGCGCTCGCGGGCAGCGGCACGAGCGCGGCTCCCGGGCAGCCCACCGCCCGACAGGCGTCCGTACCGGATGCGCCGCGGCCCACCGGTGCACTCCAGGCGCGCCTGCCGGTCCGCGGCGGTGACGGGCGGGCCACGGCCTTCCCCGTGCTGCTCGGGGCGTGCGGCGGTGTCGCGCGCGCTCTGGTCGAGGCGGGCGCGCCTGGCCGTACGCCGCTGCTCGGTTACCCCTGGGGCGGCCGCCCCGCCGCAGCGCCGCCCGTCCTCGGCTGCTTCCTCAACACCGTCGTGCACCCGGCCTTCGCCTGCGGCCCGGACGACCTGACCACCACCTGGTGGGACGACCTCGACCACGCCGACGCCCCGTTCGACGAGGTGGTCCGGGCGGCCCGGACGGCCACCGTCCCCTGGACGGGGCAGTTGGACGGTCTGCTGACCTTCGAGGACCTGCACCGCCGCCCGCCGCTGGAACTGGACGGCGTCGCGGGCCGGGAGGTGCACATCGACGGGCGGCCGCTCCAGGCGCCGTTCGCGGTCTCCGTCTCGTACGGGAGCGATCTGCTCGTACGGCTGGCCTGGGACCGGGACGCCTTCCCGGACGGCCTCGTGCACGACGCCTTCGCCGCCCTGACCGCCGAGCTGTCCGGCGGACCCGCCGAGCCGTCCGGCACGGCGCGCACCACTGCCGCCACGCCGGTGGCCTGACCCGCACGCCAGGCCCCCGGCCCCCACCCAGGGCCGGCCCCGGCTCCGCGTACCGCACCACCCCACCCGCCCCCGCGTCCGACCGACAGCGGGCGCCGGGCCGTGCCCACCCTCATCCACCACCCGAAGGATGGACCATGTTCGGACTCTCACCGTCCCAGGACGTCGTCTGGCTGCACGAGCAGATGCTGCCGGGCAGCCGTGCCTACAACTTCACGGCGTCGATCGACCTCTGGGGCCGACTCGACGAGGCGGCCCTGCGCGCCGCGCTCGGCGCCGCGCTCGACCGGCACGCCGGCCTGCGCCTCGAACTCGTCGAGCGGCCGGGCGAGGTGCCCGAACAGCGGGTACGCGAACGATGTGCGCCACGGATACGCACCGTGGACCTCTCCCAGGAGGCCGACCCGGAGGCCGCGTTCCAGGAGTTGCTGCGGACCGAGGCCGAGACGCCGCTCGACACCACCGAGGCACCGCTGCTGCGCTGGTGCCTGGCCCGGCTGGGCGAGCGGCACCACCGTGTCGTGCACGTCGAACACCACTTGATCCACGACGGTCACTCCTTCGCGATCCTGCTGCACGACGTGTTCACCGTGTACCGGGGTCAGGTGCTGGGCGAGCCGGTGGAGCTGTCGGCGGCACGCTCGTACGAGGAGCACGCGCGCGCCGCGGCCGTCGCCGACCGGCAGGCGAGCCTGGCGCACTGGACGGGGGAGCTGTCGGACGCCACCTTCGACCTGCCGCTGCCCGGCCTCGCCCGGCCCGGTGCGCAGCGCCGCCACGCGGGCGGGCAACTGCGCCAGGCCATCGGTGCCGACCTGGCCGAGCGGCTGCGGGAGAGCAGCCGCGCCCAGGGGCACACGCCGTTCTCCACGCTGCTGAGCCTGTTCGCGGAGCTGTTGCGTCGGCACAGCGGACGGACCGACATCGTTGTCGGTACCGCGGTGGGCAACCGTCCGGTGGGCTTCGAGGGCACCGTCGGCATGTTCGTCAACACCATCCCGCTGCGCCTGCGGCCGGACCCGGCCGCCGCGGCGCTGGAGACCGTGGACGAGGTCACCGACACGCTGATCCGGGCCCTGCCGCACCAGGAGGTGCCGGTGCAGGAGCTGACGCGAGCGCTCGGCCGGCACACCTCCGGCGCGGACAACCCGCTGTTCAGCGTGATGTTCAGCGCGCACGACGCGGCGCTGCCGGAGATCGAGGTGCCGGAGCTGGAGGTGGCGCTGTACGAGGGTTTCAACACCGGCACCACGCGCTTCGACCTGGACCTGGTGCTGATGCCGGACGACCGGCGGACGGTCGGCCCGCGGCAGGGCGCCGCGGGGATGACGCTGGTGTGGGACTACGACCGTGACCTGTTCGGCGAGGACGTGGTCCGGCTCCTGTCGGAACGTTTCCTCGACGTACTGCGCGCCTATCTGGAGACCCCGGACGCACCGCTGGCCTCGCTGGGAGCCGCCGCGGTGACCGCGGACCGCGCCACCGGCCCGGAGGAGGCGGACGCCCTCGCGTCCCTCCCCACCGACGAGGTGCTCGACCCGGTCGCCCGCCAGGACGCCGCCCGCCCCGCCCTCGTCGGCGGCGCCCAGAGCCTGACGTACGGTCAGCTCGGCGCCCGGGTCGACGACCTGGCACGCCGGCTCCGCGCGGCCGGAGTGACAGCGGGCCGCCCGGTGGCCGCCGTCCTCCCGCGCGGTACGGACTCGGTCGTCACGCTGCTCGCCTGCCTGCGCACCGGCGCCGTGTACTGCCCCCTCTCCCCCAACGACCCGGCCACGCGCCTGACGACGCTGCTGGAGCGGCTGAACCCCGCGCTGGTGCTGGCCACCCGGGAGAGCGCGCTGTCCCTCCCGGCCGAAGGGCTGCCGGTGGCGCTGCTGGACGGCCCCGC
Organism: Streptomyces sp. NPDC026394; assembly: GCF_055567735.1. Classification (NCBI taxonomy): domain Bacteria; kingdom Bacillati; phylum Actinomycetota; class Actinomycetes; order Kitasatosporales; family Streptomycetaceae; genus Streptomyces; species Streptomyces sp. NPDC026394. Next base: position 80,704 of record NZ_JBVHPX010000026.1, on the reverse strand, counting down.
GTTCCCGGAGGCGGCGGCCCCTGCCCAGGACCTGGGCCCGGACGCCTTCAAGGACGCCGCCTACGTGATCCACACCTCCGGCTCCACCGGCCTGCCCAAGCCGGTCGTGGTGAGCCGGGCCGCGCTGGCGCAGCACGCCCGCGCCACGGCGGACCGGTACGGCCTGACGGAACGGGACCGGGTGCTGCTCTTCGCCCAGCCCTCCTTCGACGTGGCGCTGGAAGAGGTGCTGCCGTCGCTGCTGGCCGGTGCCTGCCTGGTGCTGCCGCAACGCGAGGTGCCCACCCCGGACGAGCTGACCGCGGTCCTCGCGGCCCGTCGGGTCACCGTCGCCAACCTGCCGACCAGCTACTTCCTCGCGGTACGGCAGGAGCTGGGCGAGGCGCTGCGGGACGGCCGCTGGGCCCCGCGCACGATCGTCCTGGGCGGTGAGCGGCTGCCGGTCGGTGCGCTGCACGAGCTGTTCGACGCCGTGGACGCCGCCGCCGGGTCGCCGTCGGTCGCCGTGCTCAACGCGTACGGCGTGACCGAGGCGGCGATCACCAGCACCGTGCACGAGGTGACCCGCGCGGACCTGCGGGACGGCGCCGAGGTGCCGCTCGGCGCGGAACTCCCGGGCACCCGGGTGCACGTGCTCGACGCCGGGCTGCGGCCGCTGCCCGCGGGCGCGGTCGGTGAACTGGCCGTCGCGGGCGCCGGGCTGGCCGACGGGTACTTCGGCAACGCGCGGGCCACCGCCGAGCGCTTCGTGACGCCTAACGCCCTGGGCGGCGAGCGGGTGTACCGCACCGGTGACCTCGGCTACCGGGACCTGACCGGGCGGCTCTGCTTCCTGGGACGCCGCGACAACCAGGTCAAGCTGCGGGGTTACCGCATCGAGCTGGAGGAGGTGGAGGCCGCCGCCTCCGCCGAGCTGGGCGGCCGGTCGTCCGCCGTCGTGCTCGACCCGGGCGGGCCCGCCGGGCCGCGGCTGATCGGCTTCCTGGAGTCCCGCGCCGGGGACGGTGCCGGCCCGGACGAGCAGGAACTGCACGCCGCGCTGTCCCGCCGGCTGCCCACCGCGCTCGTGCCGGGCCGCTGGATACGGCTGGACGCCATGCCGACGCTCCAGGGCGGCAAGCCCGACCGCGCGGCCCTGGCCCGCCGGGTGGCCGAGCTGCCGCCCGAGGAGGCGGCCGGGCACGCCGCGGCCGGGACGTCCGGCGAGCCCGCCGACCCGCAGGTGGCGCTGCTCGCCGAGGCCTGGCGCGAGGTGCTGGGACACGACGACTTCACCCCGGCGTCGCACTTCTTCCAGATCGGCGGCCACTCCCTGCTGGCCGCGCAGCTCGCCGCCTGGCTGGAGCCCCGGCTCGGCAGCCGGCCGCCGCTGCGGCTGTTCTTCCAGAACCCGGTGCTGGCCGACCAGGCTCGTGCGGTGCGGGAGGTGGCGGCGTGAACAGCTACCCCTCGTCGGTCCTGGAGGCCGACCACCGGGAACTGACCGCCTCCTTCGAAGCGTTCATCCGCAAGGAGCTGGTGCCGCTGGCGGCGGACCTGCCGGAGGACGCCGACCTGCCCCCGGCCGAGCTGCGCGACTACGTACGCCGTCGCTCGGCGGCCCTCGGCTTCTACGCGGGTGACTATCCCGAGGAGCTGGGCGGCTCGGGTATGCCGTTCACCGCCGTGGTGCTGCTGCACCACGCGGCGGGCCGCAGCGGCTGCCCGCTGGCGCCGTACGCCCTCGCGGGTTCCGACGGTCCGAGTCCGCTGCTGCGGCACGGCACGAAGGAGCAGATCGAGCGCTATCTCAAGCCGCTGGTGCGCGGCGAGGCGGTGCGCTGTCTGGCGCTGACCGAACCGCACGCGGGCTCGGACGCGTTCCAGCTCACCACCACGGCCGTGCGGGACGAGGCGACCGGGGAGTGGGTCCTCAAGGGCCGCAAGACCTTCGTGAGCAACGCCGACCGGGCGGACTTCACCCTGGTCGTCGCCTCGGCCGGGGGTGAGCCGACGGCCTTCGTGGTGGAGGCGGGCAACCCGGGGCTGCGGATCGGGCAGCGGTACGACGGGATGTCGGGCGAGCCGCTGTACGAACTGCTGCTGGAGGACGCGCGGGTGCCGGCGGACGCGGTGATCGGCGGCCCCGACGGGGTCGGCCAGGCGCTCGGCAACGGCATGGACAGCCTGTCCCGGGGCCGCCTGGTGGTGGCCGCGATGTGCGACGGTATCGCCGAGTACGCGCTGGAGCAGGGCATCGCGTACGCCCGTGAACGGCGGGCCTTCGGCGAGCGCATCGGCGCGTACCAGCATGTGCAGGAGCACCTGGTGACCAGCCGCGCGGAGATCGAGGCGGCCAAGCTGCTGACGCTGGCCTGCGCGCGGCTGGTGGACGGCGGCACGGAGGCGCCGGAGAACGCCGCGCTGGCCAAGCTGACCTCGTCGGAGACGGCGGTGCGGGTGGTGGACCGGGCCCTTCAGGTGCACGGCGCCACGGGGTGGGTGCGCGGGCATCCGCTGGAGTTCCTGTACCGCTATGTCCGGATGATGACGATCATTGAGGGAACCTCGGAGATCCAGAAGGTGATCGTCGCCCGGTCCATGGGTCTCGGCTGAGCCGTCCGCCCTCCGGGGCCCGGGGGCCGGACCACCGCCCCCGGCCCCGCCCCTTACGAATGCGTGAACTCGCGAACCGCAGAGGAATCATGAGTATTTCAGTCCACGAGCGTCCCGGCAGCAGTGCGCAGGACGACCGGCTCAGCATCGCGTACGGCAGCACGCCGACCGCCGCGTCGGAGGCCGCCGACCGGTCCGACATCCTCGCCCGGTACGAGCACTGGGTGCGCAGCACCCCCGACGCGCCCGCCGTCGAGGACGGCGAACTGTCCTGGAGCTACGCCGAGGTGGACTCCCTGGCGCACGTCGTGGCCGAGTCGCTGCGCGGCCGGGTGTCCCCCGGTGACCTGGTCGGCGTGTGCCTCGACCGCTCCGCCGCGCTGGTCGCGGTGGCGGTCGGGCTCGCCCGGCTCGGCGCCGTCTACCTGCCGCTGGGGCCGCGCCCCGGCGAGCACCGGCTGACGGCGGTGACCGAGCGCCTGGGCGTGGCCTGCCTCGTCGGCGACCCCGCGCTGCTGCCCGCGGCGTACCGTACGGGTACCGGGACGAGCGCCGTGTCCCTGCCGCTGCCCGCCGAGGGCGCCAACGCGGCCGGCAGCGTCGTGGCCGCGTTCCGCGCCGGGCCCGCCACCGCGCCGACCGCTCCGCCCGGTACCTTCTACGCCGTACTCACGTCGGGCTCCACCGGCACCCCCAAGGCCGTCGCGGTGGGCCGCTCGTCGCTCGGCTCGCTGCTGGACTGGTACCACGCGTACACCGGGGCCCGGCCCGGGGACCGGCACAGCCTGCTGATCGGTGTCTCCTTCGACCCGCACCTCAAGGAGCTGTGGGCGGCGCTCACTTCCGGTGGCACGCTGAGCGTGCCGCCCGAGGAGGTGCGCTGGGACCCGGACGCCCTCACCGGCTGGTGGCGGCGGGCCAAGGTGTCCGTCGCCATTCTGCCCACGCCGCTCGCCGAGACCGTCCTCGAACGGCCCTGGCCCGCCCTTCCGGACCTGCGCCACCTGGTGGTGGGCGGCGACCGGCTGCGCCGCCGTCCCGCGCCGCAGGTCACGGCCCGGGTGCACAACGCGTACGGCCCCGCCGAGGCCACCGTCGTCACCACGGTGCACCATGTCGAGGCGGACGGCGGCGACACCGCTCCCCCGCCGATCGGCACGCCCGTCGACGGCGCCGTCGTCTGCGTCACCGACGAGGCGGGCCGGGTGGTCCCGCGCGGCGAGGCCGGGGAACTGCGCGTCGGCGGCGACGTGCTGTCCCTCGGCTACCTGGACGCGGACCTGACGGCGGCCCGTTTCGTGGCTCCGCCGGACGGTGTCACCGGGACCGCAAGGGTCTACCGCACCGGCGACCGGGTACAGATGCGGCCCGACGGGGTGCTGGACTTTCTCGGGCGGCTGGACGACCAGGTCAAGGTGAGCGGCGTCCGCGTCGAACTCGCCGAGGTGGAGGCCGCGTTCGAGCACCACCCGGGCGTACGGCGGTCGGCGGTCGCCGTTCGGACCGCCGCGGGTGAAGTCACCCGGCTCGTCGCCTTCGTCCTGCCCGTCCCCGGTGAGCCGGTGCCCGCTGCGGACGAGCTGATCCGCGAAGCCCGCGGCTGGCTGCCCGAACAGGCCGTACCGGCCGTCGTACGGTTCCTCGACAGCTTCCCGCTGGACGCCAACGGCAAAGTCGACCGGGCCGCGCTCCTGGCGGCCGAAGAGGCGGCGGCCGGCGGCGCCACGGCCCCGGAGGGCGACGGCGCACCGCAGTCGCCGACCGAGGAACTGGTCCTGCGGCTCTGCCGCGACCTGCTCGGCAGCCGGACCCTCGGCACCGGCGACAACTTCGCCGCGGCCGGCGGCAACTCCCTGTCCACCGCCCGGCTGCTCACCGGCATCGAGGAGCACTGCGGCGTCCGGCTGCGGGCGCCCGAAGTGCTGCGGCAGCCCGACCTGCGGGCGCTGGCGGCCCTGGTGGACACCCGGCGCGCCGCCGCCGACCTGGCGGGGGTGTAAGATGACCGCCCTCACGACCGGCCTGCCCGGACGCGTCGCGCACTTCGCCCGCACCACCCCCGACGCGCTCGCCGTGACCGACGGCGAAACGTTTCTGACGTACGCGGAACTCGCCGCGGCGGCCGGCGGCTTCGCCCGGGTGCTGCGGGACCGGGGCGTGCGCCCCGGTGCCGCCGTCGGCGTCCTGCTGCCGCACTCGGTGCCCACCGTGGTCACCCAGCTCGCCGTCTGGTGGGCGGGCGGGCACTACGTACCGCTGGACGCCGACTATCCCGCGCCGCGCATCGCGACGATGCTGGAGACGGCCGGAGCGGTGCTGACGGTCGGTGACAAGGACCTGGTGGAGGCGGCGGGCATCCCCGGTGACCGGGCGCTGCCGCCACCCGCCCGCGCGGCGGAGCACACCGGGGACGGCACACCCGCGCCCGCCGAGGGGACCTACGACCCGGACGACGTCGCCTACGTCATGTTCACCTCCGGCTCGACCGGGCAGCCCAAGGGGGTGGCCGTCACCCACCAGGGCATCGCGGGCCTGGCGCACCGGCCGGAGTACGTGACCCTCACGCCCCGCGACCGGGTGCTGTTCCACTCCCCCGTCACGTTCGACGCCGCCGCCTTCGAGGTGTGGGCCGCGCTGGCCAACGGCGCCGCGGTCGCGGTGTCCACCGCCGACCGGCTCTCGCCGACCGGGCTGGCGCGGGACGCGGAGCGCCTCGGCGCGACCGTCACCGTGCTGACCACCGCGCTCTTCCACCACCTGGCCGCCCGGCGGTCCCCGCTCTTCGGGGTGCTGCGCGGCGTGCTGGTGGGCGGCGAGGCGCTGTCCGCGCAGCACGCGCGCTCCGTGCTGCGCGCCCACCCCTGGCTGGAACTGGTCAACGGCTACGGACCGACCGAGGCGACCACCTTCGCCACCGCGCACCGTGTGACGGACGCCGACTGCGACGCCCCGCCGCCCATCGGCCGCCCGATCGCCGGGACGACCGCGTACGTCATGGACGAGCACGGTGCGCCGGTGGCGCCGGGCGTGCGCGGCGAGCTGTGGCTCGGCGGCCCCCGGCTGGCACTCGGCTACGTCGGACAGCCGGAGCGTACGGCGGAACGCTTCGTCGGCCACCCGACGGCCGGCCGACTCTACCGCACCGGCGACGTGGTCTCGGCGCGCCCCGACGGCACGCTGGACTTCCACGGCCGGACCGACGACCAGATCAAGGTCCGCGGCTTCCGGATCGAGCCGGGCGAGATCGAGCACGCGCTGCGTGAGCACACCGAGGTCGCCGACGCGGCCGTGGTCGTCCAGCGTCCGGCCCCGGACGACGCGCGGCTGGTGGCCTTCGTCGTACAGGAGGACGGCGAGGACGGTGCGGCCGCCGGAGCGGCGGCGCTGCGCGCCCACCTGGAGGGCCGTCTGCCGTCCTACCTCGTACCCAACGCGTGGGCGTTCGTGGACGCGCTCCCGATGACCGGTGTCGGCAAGGTGGACCGGCGGGCGCTGGCCGAACAGGTGGTGGAGGGGGGCGGGGCCGGTCCGGTGGGCGGCATCGGCACCGGTGCGGTGAACGGTTCCGCGGCCGGCCCGGACGGCGGCCCCCAGGCCGCTCGGGACGGCGGGCCCGAGCCCGCTCCGGACGGCGGCCCCCAGGCCGCTCGGGACGGCGGGCCCGGCCATCTCTCGCCCCTCCAGCAGGTCGTCGCCGACCTGTGGAGCCAGGCCCTGGGCCACCCGGTGGACGACCCCGAGGCGGACTTCATCGCGCTCGGCGGGCACTCGCTGCTGGCGCTGTGCGTCGTGGAGGACCTTCGCGAGGACCTCGGCGTGGAGATGTCGCTCGCCGACTTCTTCGCCGCCCCCACCGTCGCCGCCCAGGCGGCACACGTCGAGCGGGCCCTGCTGCATCTGCACGAGGGTCCGGGCGCGCCCGGCGACGAACCGGCCACCTCAACCGCTCTGGAGGATCTGCGATGACCACCGCTCCGGACACTGCCCGCGAGGCGGCGCTGCTGCGGATCGCCCGGCAACGGCAGGCCGCCAAGCGCGGGAGCACGCCCCGTGCGGCCGCCGTCGGCGCGAAGACCACGGAAGGTCCGGCACCGCTCTCCGCGGCTCAGCGCCGCATGTGGCTGATGGACCGTCTCGGCGGCAGCGGCGCCGCGTACCACGTACCGTTCGCGACCCGGGTGCGCGGGCCGTTCGACCCGCAGGCGCTGGGCCGGGCGCTGACCGCCCTCGTACGCCGTCATGCGGTGCTGCGTACGCGGTACGGACAACGTGACGGCGAGCCCTACCAGGAGGCGCTGGACGCTGTGCCGGTGCCGGTCGAGGTGGTGTCCGCGGACGGTGACGTGGCGGAACTGCTGCGGGAGGCCGCGGCACGGCCCTTCGACCTGGCGAGCGGCCCGGTGCTGCGCGCACTGGCCGTACGGCATGCCGCCGAGGACCACACCGTGCTGCTGACGCTGCATCACATCGCCGTCGACGGCGGCTCACTGGCCATCGTCGCGCGCGAGCTGGGCGCGCTGTACGGGGCGGCGCGCGACGGTGACGACGCACTGACCGGGGAGTTGCCCGGAGCGCTCGCCTCCCCTGCGCCGCAGTACGCGGACTACGCGCGCCATGAGCACGCCGCCGTGGACGCCTTGGAGAACGGTCTGGAATTCTGGCTCGGGCGCCTCGCGGGCGCCCGGCCGGTACCGCTGCCCGCCCCGGCCGCGGACTCCGGCGCCCCGGCCCGGCGCGGACAGGCCGCACTGCTCGCCGAGCCGCTGCCGCCCGCCGTCCTCGAAGGGCTGCGCGCGGTGGGCCGGGAACACCGGAGCACCCTGTTCACCGTCGTCCTGGCCGCCGCGTACGCCGCCCTGCTGGAGCGGACGGGCCGGACGGACCTGGTGCTCGGCTGCGCGGGCAGCCACCGTGACCGCGCGGAGATCCGGGAGCTGGTCGGCCTGTGCGTGAACACCCTGCCCGTCCGGGTGGACGCGCGGAGCACGGGCACCTTCGGCGCTCTGCTGGACCGGGTACGGGACGCGCTGCTGGAGGCGCAGCAGCACCGGGACGTGCCGTTCGACCTGATCGTCGAGCGGCTGGGAGCTGCGGCCCGTGGGGCGGACGGCCAACCCCTGGTGGACGTCACGGCCGACGTGCTGCGGGCGCCCGCCGCCCTGGACCTGCCCGGGCTGGTGAGCGAACCGGTCGAGGTCGATCTGGGGACGGCCAAGTTCGGTCTCGGCTTCTACGTGGAGGAGGACCGGAGCGACGGCGCGCCGCCGCGCTGCCTGGTGCAGTACGACCGGGCGCGGCTCGACGAGCGGACGGCTCGGCAGTTGCTGCGCGGCTTCGCCGACCTGCTGGCGGCGGTGGCCGCCGACCCCGGCCGTCCGCTGACCCGGCCGCAGTCCGGAACCGGCGCACCGGACGGTGCGGAGCCGGTCCACCCGGCAGAACGGTTCCTCCGCGACCGACCGGAAGTGGCGGAAGCCTTTCTGCTGGAGATCGACGGCCGGTCGCCCCTCGCGTACGTCGTGCCGAGCCGCACGGGCTCCCTCGACCCCATGGGCCTGCGGGCCGCGTTGCGTACGCGGTTGGCGACCGAGCTGGTCCCGGCCGCGGTGACGGTCCTGGACGTACTGCCGCGTACGGCCGACGGTGCCGTGGACCGCGGCCGCCTGCCGGGCGCACCGGCGACGGCCGCGCCCGCAGACACCGTGGGGGCACGCGGGCAGGCCGTACTGGACGCGTTCACCGAGCAGTTGGGCCGGCGGCCCGCACTGGACGACGACTTCTTCCTGCTCGGCGGACACTCGCTGCTGGCGGTACAACTGGCCGACCGGCTGCGCGAACGGCTGGGCCTGCCGTTGACCGGCCTGGACGTGATGGAGCACCGCAGCCCGCGCGCCATCGCCGCCCTGCTGGACGGGCGGGGCGAGGAGCGCGCGGCGGCACTGGCCGCCGTCCGGAGCGCGGCCCGGCCCGCGGGCGCGGCCCCCGGCGGCTCCCGCCCCTATGCGGCGCGCACCGGAACGGTCCTGGTCACCGGTGCCACCGGCGGCGTGGGCGCCTTCGTCCTGCGGGAGCTGGCGGCACGCGGTCGTCCCGTGAGGGCGCTGGTACGGCCCGAATCGGCGCACCTGCTCGCGGCGGACGGCGTCGAGGTGTGCGAAGGGGACCTCGGCGACCCGGACAGCCTGCGGTCGGCGGCCGCCGGTGCGGACGCGGTGATCCATGCCGCCTGCACCTTCACCTCCCCCGAGGTGGACCTCGCGGCCATGCGCGCCGCGCTGGACGGGTGGCGGCGGGGCACCTTCGTCTTCGTCAGCAGCGTGGACGCGTACGGGCAGCCGCCGGTCACCGAGGTGACCGAGGAGACCGCGCCGGCCGGGCCGTTCACCGCGTACGGCCGGGCCAAGCTCGACTGCGAACGGATGCTGCTGGCGGCCGCCGGGAGCGGCGGGCGGGGCGCGGCCGGTGTGGTGCGGGTGCCCATCGTGTGGGGTCCGCACGCCAGGCTGCGCGACCAGTTGCGCTGGGGCGCCACCGGCCAGTTCTTCCAGGCCGCGCGGAACGGCGAGCCGATCGAGCTGCCCGCGCGGGAGCGCGGCTGGTACGGCGCGCCCTGGGTGCACGGCGCGGCGCTGGCCCGTGCGCTGGTCAGCTGCGTGGAACGGCCGACCGGCGGCGTGGTGAACGCGGTCGGCGGCCACGTCGACTGGCGTGACTTCGCCGCCGAGCTGATCCGGCTGCTCGGCAGCTCCAGCGAGATCCACGGCACCCACGCGGGTCCGGGCGCGGACACCGCGACGGAGAACGGAACCGGCGAGGCGGCCGGGCCGGACTTCCTGCTGCACCACCGCCGCCGCTACCGTCCCGCCCGAGCTTTTGCGGACGAACTGACGGAGCGTCCGGGCGAGGACTGGCGGTCGGTGCTCGCCGCGATGCTGGAGGCCTGACAGGCCGGCGGGGCTGTCGGGGCTGGTGGGCTGACGGGTTGTCGGGAGGGCGGGCTTTCCCCGCTTTTCACAGGTTCCTGTCTCCCCGACGGCACCGATGCCGTGCATCGGCCGTCTTCTCGGGTGCGGCGCTGCTCTCTCCCCTAGGAGCAGCGCCGTGCCCTTCCCGGACAGCACCGTCCGCGCCCGCCCCACCTGAGGAGATACCGTCCTATGCGCGTGGCTCCGGCCCTCCCCCGTACGCTCGCCGCCCTGGCCCTGGCCGTAGCCCCGGCCCTCGGTACGGCGCCCCCTGCGACGGCCGCCACACCCGACGTCACCGACACGGTCACCTACACGGCGCAGGAACGCCGGGCGGCCCTGGCCCACTGGACCCCGGCCCGTATGAAGGAGGTCGGCAGCGCCGTCGGTCTCGGGCCGACCGGCCCACTGACCGAGAAGTGGGCCGGCGCGCCGGTGAGGACCGTCGGCCGGCTCTTCTTCGTCAACCAGAAGGGCGACGACACGTACTGCACCGCCACCGCCGTCAGGAGCGGCAACCACTCGGTGGTCATGGCCGCCGGCCACTGCGCGCGGCTGCCCGCCTCCCCCGACAACACCTACACCGACCTGGTGTTCGTCCCGGGGTACGACCAGGGAGCCCGCCCGTACGGCGTCTTCCCGGTACGTGCCTCCGTCACCCCGCGCTCATGGGCACAGGACGGGGAGAACGACATCGCCGCGTTCACCGTGGACCCGGTGGGCGGACGTTCGCTCACCGACACGGTCGGCGGCCAGCCGGTGGCCTTCGGCCGTCCGGCGGGCGGCCGGATCACCGCGTTCGGCTACCCGGCCACCCGTCCGCAGCGCGGCGAGGAACTGCTGTACTGCGCGGGCCCCTCGAAGGCCGCGCCGCGACAGGAACTGAGCATCCCCTGTGACATGAGCGGCGGTGCCAGCGGCGGTCCCTGGCTCGCGGACTTCGACCCGCGCACCGGCCTGGGCACGCTCGTCTCGGTCAACAGCCACGGCGACGCGCTGGACCACAGCACCACGCTGTACGGACCCGTCCTCGGCGTCACCGCGCAGCAGGTCCACGACCGGGCCCAGCACGCCTGACACCACGACGGGCCTGCCGGGCACCTCACTCCGAAGCCGCCAGGCGGGCCGCTTCTCACGGAGCCGTACCCGCCGCGTCCAGGAGGCGCCGCACCCGCAACGCGTCCGGTGCGACAGCGGTCGTCAGGGCGGCGGGCCCGGCCAGCGGGCTGCGAACGCCCTGCCCTTCCCCGGGCCCCGTGCCGAGCAGCAGCACCTCGGCCGGCCGGTCGTCGTACGCCGGGTCCACGACGAGGAGCTGGCCCGTGGCCCGGTTGCCGCCGAGGACCGCGGCGGTGTCCCAGCCCGGGGCGCCGGGCCCGTACGCCGTCTCCTGGTCGAGCAGCGTACGCCCGGCGCGGCGGACCGTGAGGCGGCTGCTCAGCCGTCCGGTCCGTTCCCCGCTGCGCCCCAGCACCTGCTCCTCCCGCAGCACGAGCCGCGCGGTCGGCGCGAGATGCACGGTCGTCGTCATCCGCAGGTCGCTGCCCTCGGCGGAGATGAGCGGTTCGGGCAGCCACTCCAGCCGGGCCCCTTCGCCGACGGTCAGCTCCACGTCGTACGTGGCGTGTCCGCCGGTACGGCCCGGCAGCGCGACGGTCGCCGCGGCCGCCGTGACGCACAGGTCGGCGCCGTCCTCGGCGGTCGCCTCGATGCGCAGCCGGTCACCGCCGAGCGGGGCGCTCATGGCGCCGACGACGCACACCCGGGCCTGCTTCCCGTGCGCGCGGACGCGGCGCAGCGCGAGCGGCCCCTCGCCGTCCAGTACGGGCAGGCGGGTCGTGCCGTCCGTGCCGGTCCGCGCGGTGACGCGGGCCGTGGCGCGCAGACCGTGCGCCGCCGGAGCGGGGTCGGGCACGCGGAGCGGCCCGGGGTCCAGGGGCCGGGTCCGCTCGGGAGGCGCGAGGGTCATGCGGGGCCCGCGGTCCAGTCGGCCAGGCGTGCGCGGACCCAGTCCGTCACCGGCTTGACGCCGTTCTCGCCCTTGAGCGAGGTGAAGGTGACGGGCAGGTCGCCGCGTTGGGCCTTGGCGTCACGGGCCATGCCCTCCAGGTCGACGCCGACGTACGGGGCGAGGTCGGTCTTGTTGATCACGAGGAGGTCGGCGGTGGTGACCCCCGGGCCGCCCTTGCGGGGGATGTCGTCGCCGCCCGCCACGTCGATGACGAAGATCTGGGCGTCCACCAGGCCCTTGGAGAAGGTGGCGGTGAGGTTGTCGCCGCCGGACTCCACCAGGATCAGGTCCAGCGGACCGACCGCGTCCTCCAGGTCCTCGACGGCTTCGAGGTTGGCGGAGATGTCGTCGCGGATGGCGGTGTGCGGGCAGGCACCGGTCTCCACGGCCGTGATGCGCTCGGCCGGCAGCACCGCCTCGCGCAGCAGGAACTCGGCGTCCTCGCGGGTGTAGATGTCGTTGGTCACCACCGCCAGGGACAGCTCGTCGCGCAGCGCGCGGCACAGCGCGGCGACGGTGGCGGTCTTGCCGGTGCCCACCGGACCGCCCAGTCCGATCCGCAGCGCACGCCGGGTGCCGTCGGGACGCTCGGGGGACGCGGCGCTGTAGCTGTGCCGGTGCGGGAAGCGTTCGTCGAGGTCGTGGTCGAGATGCATGTCGGCTCCGTGAATCGTTTCGGTACGGGTTGAGCGGGACGAGTGGCGGGAGGACGAGCGGTGGGGTGACGGGGGCGGGCGTTACGAGGGACGGGGTTACGTGGTGCGGGAGTTACGAGGGACGGGAGTTACGAGGGGCAGGGTTACGAGGCGAAGAGCCGTACCGGCCACGCCGCGTGCTGCTCGGCGGTGATGTCGAGCAGCGGCGCGGACGCCGCCGGGAGTACACCGGTGCCGTCCAGGGGCACCCGACGTGCTGCTTCGACGGCCCGTTCGGCGACCTGGTCGAGCGGCGCCGCCAGCCGGGCCAGGACCGCCGTCGCGTCGAACGGGTCCAGACTCAGCAGCCGTACGGCGGCGGTGGCCGGGCCGCTGACGTTCTCGTAGGCGGCGGCACCGGCCGCGTCCAGCGGGTCCAGCCCGGCCGACCGGGCCGCCAGCCCCAGCACCACGGGCTGGTGCGCGCCGCGCGGCCGGGCGGCCGCCAGCGCGTCCAGCTCGGCCGAGGGCCAGGTGGCCCGGGCCGCCCGCATCATCTGCCGCCCGAGCCGGCGCGCCGTGTTCCGCAACGCCTGTACGGGCGTGCGGGCGTCGGCCGCCTCGTCCAGCGCGAGCGGGTCGCACCCGGCCGCCGCGGCGGCGGCCAGCGCGGCCGCGACCAGCCCCGCGGTGTGCAGCCGGCCGCGGCAGAACGCCTCCAGACCCGCCGCGTCCCGGATGCGCCCCGCCTCGACGGCCGCCTCGGCACCGCCGGAGTGCGCGTGCCCGCCGGCCGGGAACCGGCCGTCCGCCAGGACCAGCAGCGCCGCCCTGCTCATCGCCGTACCTCCTGCTCCGGCCGTTCGCTCATGCCCGGCCCGCTCAGAAGAGGAAGTAACGCTGGGCCATGGGCAGTTCGGCGGCCGGAGCGGGCTCGACCACGTCGCCGTCGATGGTGACCGTGAAGGTGTCGGGATCGACGTGGACGCGGGGCAGCGCGTCGTTGTTGCGCATGTCCGCCTTGGTCACGCCGCGGGTGCTGCGGATGGCCCGGAAGGTCTTCGTCAGCCCGAGCCGTTCCGGCAGCCCGTCCGCGACGGCCTGCTCGGACACGAAGTTGACGGAGTTGCTGCCCGGTGCCCTGCCGATGGCCCCGAACATCGGGCGGGGCAGCACCGGCTGCGGGGTGGGGATGGAGGCGTTGGCGTCGCCCATCTGCGCGTACGCGATCTGGCCGCCCTTGAGGACGAGCTGCGGCTTGACGCCGAAGAACGCCGGGTCCCACAGCACCAGGTCGGCCAGCTTGCCCTCCTCGACCGAGCCGACCTCGTGGTCGATGCCCTGGGCGACGGCCGGGTTGATGGTGTACTTGGCGACGTAACGGCGGGCCCGGGCGTTGTCCGCGAGCAGGTCGCCGGGCAGGGCGCCGCGCCGCTTCTTCATCACGTGCGCGGTCTGCCAGGTCCGCAGGACGACCTCGCCGATGCGGCCCATCGCCTGGGCGTCGGACGACATGATCGAGATGGCGCCGAGGTCGTGCAGGATGTCCTCGGCCGCGATGGTGGAGGGCCGGATACGGGACTCGGCGAACGCCAGGTCCTCGGGCACGGCCGGGTTGAGGTGGTGGCAGACCATCAGCATGTCGAGGTGTTCCTCGACGGTGTTGACGGTGTGCGGCCGCGTCGGGTTGGTGGAGGCGGGCAGTACGTTCGGCTCGGAGACCATGGCGATCATGTCGGGCGCGTGCCCGCCGCCGGCCCCCTCCACGTGGTACGCGTGGATGCCGCGGCCCCCGATGGCGGCCAGGGTGTCCTGGAGGAAGCCGGCCTCGTTCAGGGTGTCGGTGTGGATGGCCAGTTGCGCGCCGCTCTCCTCGCAGACGCGCAGACAGGCGTCGAGCACGGCGGGGGTGGCGCCCCAGTCCTCGTGGATCTTGAAGCCGAGGACGCCCGCGCGCAGTTGGTCGCGCATCGAGGCGGCGGACATGGTGTTGCCCTTGCCCAGCAGCCCCACGTTGACGGGCAGCCCGTCCATCGACTCGAACATCCGGGCCACGTGCCAGGCACCCGGCGTGATGGTGGTGGCCTTGCTGCCCTCGGCCGGGCCCGTCCCGCCGCCGACCAGGGTGGTCACGCCGGAGGCGAGGGCCTCGTCCACCTGCTGGGGGCAGATGAAGTGCACATGGGTGTCGATGGCACCGGCGGTGAGGATCTTGCCGTTGCCCGCGATGACCTCGGTCTCCGGGCCGATCACCAGATCGGGGTGGACGCCGTCCATGGTGTCGGGGTTGCCGGCCTTGCCCAGCGCGGTGATCCGGCCGTCCCGCATACCGACGTCCGTCTTGACCACGCCCCAGTGGTCCAGGACGACCGCGCCGGTGATCACGGTGTCGGGCGCGCCCTCGGCGCGGGTGGCGCGGGACTGGCCCATCGATTCGCGGATCACCTTGCCGCCGCCGAAGACCGCCTCGTCACCGGCCCGGCCGGGGCCGCCCGCCCGGTCCTCGGTGATCTCTACGAGGAGGTCGGTGTCGGCCAGCCGCACCCGGTCGCCCACGGTCGGGCCGTACAGGTCGGTGTAGGCGGGGCGGGTCAGGTCAGCCATCGAGCGAGCCTCCGGTCTCGCCGCGCAGGCCCGCGACGATCCGCTTGCCCCCGACGGGGACGAGTTCGACCTCGGTGGGGATGCCGGGCTCGAAGCGCACGGCGGAGCCGGCGGGAACGTTCAGCCGCTTGCCGTGCGCGGCCGCACGGTCGAAGTCGAGGCCCGGGTTGGCCTCGGCGAAGTGATAGTGGGAGCCGACCTGGACGGGGCGGTCGGCGGCGTTCAGGACGGTCAGCCGGGTGACGGGGAGCCCGGGGTTCAGGCGTACCGGGTCGTCGGCGTGCAGGATCTGGCCGGGAATCATGGTCGTTGCCCCCGTGCTCAGTTGATGGGCTCGTGGACGGTGACCAGCTTGGTGCCGTCGGGGAAGGTGGCCTCGACCTGTACGTCGTGGATCATCTCCGGGACGCCCTCCATGACCTCTTCCCTGGTGAGCACCTTGCGCCCGGTCGACATCAGCTCGGCGACCGTACGGCCGTCCCGCGCGCCTTCGAGGATGTGGACGGTCAGCAGCGCGACGGCCTCCGGGTGGTTGAGCCGTACCCCGCGGGAGCGCCGTTTCTCGGCCACGTCGGCCGCCACGTGGATCATCAGGCGTTCCTGCTCGTGCGGGGTCAGTTGCATACCTTCACCTCACCGTCTTCGAGCTGGGCGCATCCGCCCAGGTCACGGGTGGCGATACACCCGCAAAAGCAGATGTATCACACAGTAATTAAAGGCGGAGCAAACTGCTCTCCAGCTCCGCTCCATCAATGACCCGTCGGCCGCAGGTTAGTTCGGCGCCGTTTCACCGGCGTTAACGCGGCGGGTCGGCCGCGGAACTTCAACAGATGGACCCCGCGGGCACCGCAGGGCGGGCCCGCCCGTACCGCACGATCCTCATGTTCATGTCAAAAAAGAAGGGCCGCCGCCCCCGGCCGGCCGCCCCCGTCCACCCGGCAGCGGGCAGCGGGCAACAGCGGCCGACCCGCGCAGAGCTGTCAGCGCCGCACGGTCAGCGCTCCGTGGCGCCTGGGCCGCCGCGCTCGCCCACCATGCCGTGCCCGCCGGCCGCCCCGTGCTCGCCCGCCGTACCACGGTGTTCCGCCGCGATGCCGAAGCGGCCCCACTCACCGGACGGGGCCGGGAACGGCCGTACCGAGGAGACCGTACTGATCACCTGCTCCTCCGCCGCGGCCTCCTCCGCCTCCCGGCACGCGTCGAGGCGCTCCAGGTCGGCGGCGGACACCAGCCCCACCAGCGGCTTGCCGTGGCGCGTGACGACCACCCGCTCGCCGCCGTAGACGACGCGGTTGATCAGGTCCGCCAACTCCGCCCGGGCCTGCGTCACCGGAATCTCATAAGCCATGGTCCTAGCTTAGGTCGCGTCCACGACATCCCGGCCAGGGCCGCGACCGGCCGGACGCGATGGGCGCCCCCGGCGCACGGGGCCGACGCCCCTGCGCCCGACGGCCCGGCGCAGACCCGCCCCCACGCACAGCGATGGCCCGGCAGCACGCCGGGCCATCGCTGCACTCCGGGACGCTCAGGTGGTGGTGTGGTCGGTGGGTTCGCGGCTGCCGCACTTGGCCAGGCCGCGACTGATCATGTATCCGATGGTCAGCAGCGTGACATAGAGCCACGCCTGATCGGCGGGGAAGACATCCACGCCGGTGTCGCCGCCGCCGACGACGGCGGAGGCGACCAGGACCGCCACGACGGCGGCGACGTAGACGAAGAACTCGGTGCTCTTGAACGCGGGCTTGGTCTCCGCGCTCGTGTGCCGCTCGGCGCCGGCCGCCCGGGAGCGGCCGGATTCCGGATATCCGGCGGATGAAGCGGTAGCCATCGCGTCCTCCTGGACTCGATTCGGCCCGAGGAGCTCGGGTCCGCCCGGCGGGTACCCGGGCGGTCCGGGGCGGAACGGCGCTTTCCGTACGGGCGGATTCCGCAAGGGCCCCTTTGGCCAGGGACCCGCGCGCCAGGTGTCGCCTCGTGCTGCCCGATGGGGCTGCGGCAGCGGACGCGTGGGGCGGCGGAGGAGGTCCGGCACACCGCACGCCGGGCCGATACCGGAGCGCCCGGGGAACTTCGGCCGGAACGCTGCACCGGCGGCGCGCCCCCGGGCGCGCCCCGGAGACGCGGCCTTACGTCCTGTCACCTTGCGGGTCCGCGGGGGTATCTGACGCCTCATGGGGTTTTCGCTCTCAGCGAGCGACCCGATCCGTACCCACCGAAGGCATTGCTTTCACCCGGCGGAACGTGCTCCCATCTAGCCCTACGTACGTCCTGTACATTTTTTACAGACGCTCAGGGAAGAGGAGCTCCCCATGAACGGCCCCCAGGCCCGATACGTCCTCCCGGAGTTCACCGAACGCACCTCCTACGGGGCCCGGACCATGGACCCGTACTCCAAGCTGCTCGGCGAGCGGATCGTCTTCCTGGGCACCCCGGTCGACGACGCCGCGGCCAACGACGTGATCGCCCAGCTCATGCACCTGGATCACGATGCGCCCGACCGGGACATCTCGCTCTACATCAACTCCCCCGGCGGCTCGTTCACCGCGATGTCCGCGATCTACGACACGATGCAGTTCGTCGGCTGCGACGTCGAGACGGTCTGCCTGGGCCAGGCCGCCTCCGTCGCCGCGGTCCTGCTGGCGGCCGGCGCGCCCGGCAAGCGCCTCGCCCTGCCGGGCGCCCGTGTCCTCGTCCACCAGCCCTCGTTCGACGAGCCGGTGCAGGGGCAGGCCGACGACCTCCGCATCCAGGCGGACGAACTGCTGCGCACCCGGGCGCTGCTGGAGGAACTGCTCGTACGGCACACCGGCCAGTCCCCCGAGCGGATCACCGAAGACCTCGAACGCGAGAAGGTCTTCAGCGCCGAGGCCGCCATGGAGTACGGCCTCATCGACGGGCTGACCCGCAGCCGCAAGCAGCACCCCGCGACACCGGGCGCGAGGTGAGCCCGGTATGTGGCCACCCGAACTGCCGCCGCTGCCCGCGCTGACGCGCGCCGAGGGCGAGGTCGTCGACAGTTACCTGGCGGTCCTGGACCTGCTGGGCCGCATCAACCCCGCCCGCGGCACGGACACGTACGGCAGCCTCCGTGCCGCACAGGCCCTGGTCGGCAAGACCACCGCACTGCGGGACGCGTTGGCGCTGATGCACGACCGGGGCGAGAGCGAACTGCACGCGGGAACCCTGGCGCAGGCCCTGCGCGTACTGGACGGCGAGCGCCGCGCGCGGCTGATCTCCGTACCTCCGCCGCGAAGTTGACGCGCCGTGCCCCCGCCCGGGCGGGGGCACGAGTGCTCTCCCTCCGCACCTCCGGCGCACCAGCACCCCCACCCGCCCCGCGCGACACGCGCCGGGCAAGGGTGACAGGGCGGCCAGGAGGTGCCGGAGCACCGCAAGGGCCCACCCGTTCGGCGACACGAAGCCCGATCGGGCTCGCCCGAACGGCGTAGCCACCGGGCCGCGTGCTGCGCCACACGGCTTGCGCGGCGTACGTACGTGTCGCCCGGAACGTGACGTTCCGGGGCTGGTACGCGGGTCCTCACCCGTCGCGGGCCTCCCACGGAACGACGCCCGTCCACCCGAATGGCGCAGGCGTGACCAACGTCACATATAGTCGTTTCTGCTCGGAATCCGGGCGCGAGGTGCGCAACGATCGCTTCGACGACAAGCCCCCGCCACAGCGGTGGGGCGGTCCGGGCGGACGCCCAATCCTGCCGCCGTACCGGATGTCTGGTCGATGCGCCTGGACCGGCAGGAGCGGAGGACCCGAGCACGACGGGACCGCCGGCCACCACGGCCGGACGGCCCCTTGGGGTGAAGTCGTCGACACGACCGGGCATCTTCGCCTGCCCGAACCCGACAGGCACTCCTTCGCAGGCGGCTGACGAAGGGTTGCGCATGACTGCGCGTACCACCGCTTCCCCTCTGCTGGCGCGGGCCGGAGTGATCTCCTTCATCGCCCTCGCCACGGTCGGCGGGACACTGGTCGTACCAGGAGCCACCGAGGACGCGGCCGCCGCGTCCACCTCGGCCTCGGCACTGCAGATCGCCGCTTCCAAGAAGGGGGCGCCCTACAAGTTCGGAGCCAGCGGTCCACACCGTTTCGACTGCTCAGGGCTGACGCTGTACTCGTTCAAGCGGGCCGGGAAGCGGCTGCCGCGCACCGCGGCGGCCCAGTACAACCGCACCCGGCACCTGTCGGCGTCCTCGCGCCGCGCCGGTGACCTGGTCTTCTTCCACTCCCGCCGGGGCATCTACCACGTGGGCATCTACGCGGGGAAGGGCAAGATCTGGCACGCGCCCAAGCCCGGCACCGTGGTGCGGCTGGAACGCATCTGGTCACGCAGCGTCTCGTACGGGCGGGTGCGCTGACCGCGCGCGAGGGGCCCCCGTGCGGCCACGAGCCCCGCACCGTCCGCGCGCGGGCGCGAACGCGGGCGCGAACTCGCGCACACGCGTGCGCCTTCGAGGAGTGATCAACGCGTCCGCGGATACCCGCACGCAATGGCCCCCCTCACCGACGACCACCGCGACGAACTGCCAGGCCACCCCGAACTGCCGGGAACGAGCGAAACGTCCGAGCCGCCCCGGCCGCGCGGTTCCGCCCGGTACACCGGGTACGCGGACCGCAACGAGACGCCTCTGGAACGCTACGACCGCAACTTCGGCGAACTGCTCCAGGAGCTGCGCGTCCTGCAGACCGGTGTGCAGATCCTGTTCGCCTTCCTGCTCACCCTGGCGTTCACCCCGCGATTTGTGTCCCTGGACACCACGCAACGCGGCTTCTACGTGGGCACGTTACTGCTGGCGGTGCTGGCGACGCTGCTGCTCACCGCGCCCGCCGCGGTGCACCGGGTGCTGTTCCGGCGGCGCGCGAAGGGGCTGATCGTGGAGGTCTCCGCGCGGCTGACGGCAGCCGGGATGGCGGTCCTCGCACTGGCGCTGGCCGGTGCCGTGCTCCTCGTCGTCGACGTCGTACTGGGGCGCGGGGCGGGGGTGGTGGCGGGTTCGGTGACGCTGGTGACGTGCGGCGGCCTGTGGGCACTGCTGCCCCGCGTACTGGGTCACCGGAACGGGCACCTCAAGCCGCCGGATCGCGACGCGTCCTCCTGAACACCGGGAGGCCCGGGGGTGGCCTCCCGGTGCGGCGCTCCGGGGGCGGCGCCGTCGGGATCTTTTGTGACCTGGTCGTCCTTGCTTTGACGACGGAGAACCGATGGAGTCTCCTCAGCACGTGAGGAGACCCATGCACAGGCACCTGCCCCAGCACACGCACACCAGGACCGACTCGTGAACCTGCGCGGACTTCTGCGCCGCCGCTCCCCCGCCACCCCCTGCCCGGCCTGCGGCAGCACGGACGTGCTGTGGGAGGACGAGGGTGTCTACGGCGCCGGCGAACTGCTGTGGTGGTGCGCCGCCTGCCTGCATCAGTGGCACCCCGGCGACCTCGGCGCCGGGGCGGGCGGGGGTTCGGTGGCTACCCCTGGCCCGGCCGCCCCCATGGGCACGATCATCCCCGCGGGACCGCAGGCCCCCGCGACCGCAGGCCCGGCATCCCCCGCCAACGGCGCAGTATCGGTACCTCCCCCGACCCCCGCAGCACCGGCACCTCCCACGCCTCCCGCAGCATCCCTGCCCCCGGCCGTCCCGCCGCCGCTCCAGCCGCCACCGAACGCCCCTGGCCCGGCCACCGTCGCCGAACGCGTGATGCACGCCGCGGGGCTGACCCCGCTGGGCCCCTGTCCCGGCGCCTACGAGCCGTGGCCGTGCCACTGTGCCCGCTGCGGCCGTACGACCAGCCCCACCTACCGGCAGGTGCGGGACGAGGGCGTGGGCTGCGCCTGCAGTACGGGCCGCCGCCGCAGACCGCGCTTCCTCACCAAGCCCTGACGAACCCGACGCCGACCGATTCCTTCTTCAGGGCAGGAACGGCTTCCACGGCAACGTGAGCCAAACGGTCTTCCCCCCGGCCGCGGTGGGTTCGACCGTCACCTGCCCACCGGACTCGGCGGCGAGGAAGCGGACGATCACCATGCCCCGGCCGTTGTCCTGCTGCACGGCGGCCGGCAGCCGTTTCGGCCAGCGCGGATGATCGTCGGTGACGCCGATCCACAGCCGCTCGTCGCGGTCCAGCCGGACGTCGACGGTGAAGGCCGGTGACTGCCCGAACGTGTGCTGCACGGCGTTGGTGGCGAGTTCGGAGACGATCAGCCGTACGGTGTCGGCCGGCTCCGTCCCGTCCGGCAGGCCCCATTCGGCCAGGACGTCCATGACGTACCTGCGGGCCTCCGCCACCGACGCCGGTGCGCTGGGCAGAGTGAGTGAGGATTCCTGGTGGTCTGCCATCGCGACGCCGTCCCTTTCCCACCGAGGCTCGACTCCGGCCCGCCGCCGGAGGAAGCCGCCATCGCGTGCGGCCTCCCGGGCCCTTTCCGGTCCCTTCGGCTCCGGCCTCGGACTGCTGCTCTGCGCCAGCCTGCCACTCTTGCTGCGACGGTGACGCGTCATCCACCAAGAAGTGCATATATCTGTCGCCCGAAGCGGTGAACTCTGCTACGCGAGACCGTATTTGCGCGGCACACTGTCGGATCGGAACCGGCCATCTGGGAGCGGGCGCATCCGCGGCGCACCCGGGGAGAAGTACGGAGGGAGCGGTATGCGGTACGGGCCCGCGGTGCGCCGCCGCAAGCTGGGCGCGGAATTGCGGCGTCAGCGGACACTGGCCGGATTCACCAGCGGCGAGGCGGCGCGGCTGGTCGGCTGGCACCAGTCCAAGGTCAGCCGCATCGAGACCGGGCGCAGCGGTGCCCGGCCGGCCGACGTCGAACTGCTGCTGGACGCGTACGGCGTGCGGGACACCGAGCTGCGCGCGCTGCTGGCGGCGCTGTGCGGGAACGGCGGACAGGACGGCGACGGCGACAGCGGGCGGCACGGCTGGTGGCACACCTATCGCGACCTGCTGCCGCCGGAGTACCGGGACTTCATCAGTCTGGAGTACGGGGCGTCCCGGGCGCGCACGCTGGAGACGACGGTGGTGCCGGGCCTGCTGCAGACGCCGGATTATGCGCGGGCGGTGACCCGCGCCACGCTGTCGGACCTGCCGGCGCAGCAGGTCGAGGAGCTGGTGGAGGTGCGCGTCGCCCGCCAGGAGGTGCTGCGCGGTGAGCGGCCGCTGGAGTTGTGCGCGGTGCTGGACGAGGCGGTACTGCGCCGGGAGGTCGGCCCGCCCGGGGTGATGGCCGCCCAGCTCCGGCACATTCTGGACGTGGGGCAATTGCCGCATGTGCGACTCCAGGTACTGCCCTTCGCATCCGGTGTGCACATCGGCATCACCGGCCCTTTCGTTATCTTCTCATTTCCGCTCACTTCTGACTTAGATGTGGTTGTTCTCGACCATTTGACGAGTAGCCTCTACTTGGAGCAGAAAGCAGACCTCAGGGCGTACAGCGATGCGTTCGACATGCTGCGGGGGCGCGCCCTCTCGTGCGACAAGTCAGCGCAATTCATCGCCCGGATCGCCGAGACCTCATGGGCCGGCTCCGGCGTCTGAGGAGGCACCATGTCACTTCCACCCGGGCACGACCCGGTCCGCACCGTGCCGCGCGGCGCGCTATGGCGACGCAGCAGCCACAGCACCGCGATGAACAACTGCGTCGAAACGGCACGCGTCGGCTCCGGCCTGCTCGCCGTACGCGACTCCAAGAACACCGCGGGCCCGGCGCTGCTGTTCACCACGGCGGCCTGGAGGTCCTTCGTCGACGGACTGGCCGACAGCGGCTTCGCCAAGGTCGGACGAGCCGGACCCGAATGACCCGCCCCAGCCGGTGACCGACCCTAGCCGGTGGCCGGCGCCGTCCGTACGACGGTCCGGACCGCTTCCCTCGCCTGCCGGGGGGACAGGTCGGCGCGGGCGGTCAGGCGCAGCCGGGAGATGCCGTCGGGTACGGACGGCGGCCGGAAGCAGCCGACCACGAGGCCCGCGTCCCGGCAGTCGGCGGCCCACCGGACGGCCAGTTCCGGCGAGGGCGCCCGTACGGACACCACCGCGGCGTCCGGGCGGACGACCGTCAGCCCCGCGGCGCTGAGCCGCTGGTGCAGTTCCGCCGCCACCGCGCGGACCTGGGTGGCGCGTTCCGGCTCGCGCCGCAGCAGGCGCAGCGCCGTCCGGGCGCCGCCGGCCGCCGCCGGGGCGAGGCCGGTGTCGAAGATGAACGTCCGTGCGGTGTTGACCAGGTGCTCGATCACCCGGGCCGGGCCGAGGACCACACCTCCCTGGCTGCCGAGCGACTTCGACAGGGTGGCGGTGGCGACCACGTCCGGATCCCCGGCCAGCCCGGCCGCGTGCACCGCGCCGCGCCCTCCGTCGCCGAGGACGCCCAGCCCGTGCGCGTCGTCGACGAGCAGGGCCGCGCCGTGCGCACGGCAGGCGTCGGCGAGGGACCGCAGGGGCGCGGCGTCACCGTCCACGGAGAAGACGGAGTCGGTGACGGCGAGCGCCGGGCCGGCGTGCCCGTCCAGGGACTTGCGTACCGCGTCCGGTTCGGAGTGCGGGACCACGACGGTCCTGGCCCTGGCGAGCCGGCAGCCGTCGATGAGCGACGCGTGGTTGCCCGCGTCCGAGACGATCAGGCCGCCCGGGCCGCCGAGCGCGGTGACGGCGGCGAGGTTGGCCGCGTAGCCGGAGGACAGCACCAGGGCGGCCTCGAAGCCGCAGAACTCGGCGAGTTCGGCCTCCAGCCGGGCGTGCAGCTCGGTGCTGCCGGACACCAGCCGGGAACCGGTGGCGCCGGCGCCCCAGCGGTGCGCGGCCTGCGCGGCACCGCGGGTGACCTCGGGGTGCCGGGCCAGGCCGAGGTAGTCGTTGCTCGCCAGGTCCAGCAGCGGCGACTCGACGGGCCGGGGCCGCAGCGTACGGACGAGTCCCGCCCGGCGGCGCTGTTCGCGGGCCGCATCGATCCAGCCGAAAGCGGCGGTGCGCGCGTCGGCGCCCGGCCCGGAGCCGCGCCCCGGTGCGGGTGTCCCCGCGGGCCCGTCGTGGGGCGGCGCCGGCACGTCGCGGAGCAGGGGCGGCGCGGGGTCGTCCTGATGCATCAGCTTCCTTGGTGTTTGTGGGCTGTCGATAGACGTTAGCGGTCGTTACACCGTCCTACGGTGTGGCCATGCACACACCCCGGATCGGCGCCCTTGTTGGGTTCCTCCATGGTCGCGGGTCGTGGGCGTACGCCAGGATCGTCGCCATGGATCTGCTGACAACGCTGGTGGACAAGGGGCTGCGGCGCGAAACGCCGACCCGCGAAGAGGCGCTCGCCGTGCTGGCGACGTCCGACGACGACCTGCTCGACGTGGTGGCCGCGGCCGGAAAGGTACGCCGCCGGTGGTTCGGGCGGCGGGTGAAGCTGAACTATCTGGTCAACCTGAAGTCGGGGCTGTGCCCCGAGGACTGCTCGTACTGTTCCCAGCGGCTCGGTTCCAAGGCCGAGATCCTCAAGTACACCTGGCTCAAGCCGGAACAGGCGTCCGAGGCGGCCGCGGCCGGGGTGGCCGGCGGCGCCAAGCGGGTCTGCATCGTGGCCAGCGGCCGCGGGCCGACGGACCGGGACGTGGACCGGGTGTCGCAGACCATCGCCGCCATCAAGAAGCAGAACGAGGGCGTCGAGGTGTGCGCGTGCCTCGGCCTGCTCTCGGACGGCCAGGCGGCCCGGCTGCGGGCCGCGGGCGCGGACGCCTACAACCACAACCTCAACACCTCCGAGGCCACCTACGGGGACATCACCACCACCCACACCTACGCCGACCGGGTCGAAACGGTCCAACAGGCACAGGCGGCGGGGCTGTCCGCCTGCTCCGGTCTGATCGCGGGCATGGGCGAGAGCGACGCGGACCTGGTCGACGTGGTCTTCGCGCTGCGCGCGCTGGACCCCGACTCGGTGCCGGTGAACTTCCTGATCCCCTTCGAGGGCACCCCACTGGCCAAGGAGTGGAACCTCACGCCCCAGCGCGCGCTGCGCATCCTGGCGATGGTCCGCTTCGTCTGCCCGGACGTGGAGGTACGGCTGGCCGGCGGGCGCGAGGTGCACCTGCGGTCGATGCAGCCGCTGGCGCTGCACCTGGCCAACTCCATCTTCCTCGGTGACTATCTGACCAGCGAGGGCCAGGCGGGCAAGGACGACCTGGCGATGATCGCCGACACGGGCTTCGAGGTGGAGGGTATGGACACCACCACGCTGCCGGAGCACCGCGCGGGGGCGCTCACGGGCGGCGGTTGCGGCAGCCACGGAGGGGGCGGCTGCGGGCCGTGCGGGGACGGCGACGCGGCGGCGGAACCGGCCGAGCGGGCCGGTGCGGACGCCGGGACCGCCCCGTCGCAGCCCGAAGAGGCGCGGGCCGAAGGGGCACAGGCCGTAGAGGCACGGACCGAGGAGGCACCGGCCGGCGTCCCCTCCGCCGCTCCCGCCACGGCTGCCGCCCCGGCCGGTGAGGCCCGTACGGACCTGGTCTCCGTACGCCGTCGCGGCGCGGGTACGGAGCTGCCGCCGAATGCCTGAGGCCGCGCAGCTCTCCGTCCCCGAACTGCTGGCCCTCGACCGGCAGCACGTCTGGCACCCGTACGGCCCGATGCCCGGCCGGGACGATCCGCTGGTCGTCGCGTCGGCATCCGGCGTACGACTGCGGCTGGCCGAACCGGTCGAAGGCCGGACCGAATTGGTCGACGGAATGTCGTCCTGGTGGTCGGCGGTGCACGGTTATCACCACCCCGTGCTCAACGAGGCCGCCCGCGGCCAGTTGGACCGGATGAGCCATGTGATGTTCGGCGGGCTCACCCACGAGCCGGCCGTCCGGCTCGCCGCCCGGCTGGCGGAGATCACCCCGGACGGCCTGGAGCACGTCTTCCTCGCCGACTCCGGCTCGGTGTCGGTCGAGGTCGCCGTGAAGATGTGCCTCCAGTACTGGCGCTCGGTCGGAAAACCGCGCAAACAGCGGCTGATGACCTGGCGCGGCGGCTACCACGGCGACACCTGGCAGCCGATGTCGGTGTGCGACCCGGACGGCGGGATGCACGAGCTCTGGCAGGGTGCCCTGCCCCGGCAGTTGTTCGCGGACGCGCCGCCTCCGGGGTTCGACGCCCCGCCGGACCCCGCGTACGAGACGCACCTGCGCGAGCTGGTCGCACGGCACGCCGGCGAACTGGCGGCGGTCGTCGTGGAGCCGGTGGTCCAGGGAGCCGGCGGCATGGTCTTCCACTCCCCCGGCTACCTGCGGGTGCTCCGCGAGGCGTGCGACGAGCACGGCGTCCTGCTGGTCTTCGACGAGATCGCCACCGGCTTCGGCCGTACGGGATCACTGTTCGCCGCCGGGCACGCGGGCGTCACACCGGATGTGATGTGCGTCGGCAAGGCCCTGACCGGCGGGTACATGACCATGGCGGCGACCTTGTGCACGCCGGCCGTGGCGGACGGGATCTCCCGGGGCGAGGTGCCGGTGCTCGCGCACGGGCCGACCTTCATGGGCAATCCGCTGGCCGCCGCTGTCGCCAACGCCTCGCTGGACCTGCTGCTGTCCCAGGACTGGGCACAGGAGGTCAAGCGGATCGAGGCCGGACTGCGGGACGGCCTCGCCGACGCCACCGCCGTCGAAGGGGTGCGGGACGTACGGGTCCTGGGCGCGATCGGTGTCCTTCAGCTCGACCGTGAGGTGGACATGGCGGCCGCCACACGCGCGGCCGTACGGGAGGGCGTGTGGCTGCGCCCGTTCCGCGACCTCGTGTACGCGATGCCGCCGTACATCACCGGGGACGAGGACGTGGCACGGATCTGCGCCGCGATGCGCGCGGTGGCGCGCGAAGGCTGAGCGGCCCCGGCTCGGCCCCGTATCCCTCAGGCCCCGGGGGGGCTCCGTACGCGGAGCCCCCCCCGGGATGGCAACCATGCTCTACGACAGGAGAACCCGACGTGTCGGTGCTGTTCGTGACCGGAACGTGCACAGAGATCGGCAAGACCGTGACCACGGCGGCCCTCGCCGCGACGGCGCTCGCCCAGGGCCGGAGCGTCGCGGTGCTCAAACCGGCGCAGACCGGAGTCAGCACCAACGAACCGGGCGACGCGGCGGAAGTCACCCGGCTCGCGGGCCCCCGGGTCACCACCGCCGAACTGGCGCGCTACCCCGAGCCGCTGGCTCCCGAGACCGCCGCGCGCCGCGCCGGCCTGCCGCCCGTACGGCCCGAGGAGATCGCGGAGAAGGCGGCCGAGTTGGCGGCCTCGCACGACCTCGTCCTGGTCGAGGGCGCGGGCGGCCTGCTCGTACGGTTCGACGAGCGGGGCGCGACGCTCGCCGACGCGGCGCGCCTGGCCGGAGCGCCCGTACTGGTGGTGGCCCAGGCGGGCCTGGGGGCGCTCAACGCGGTGGCGCTCACCGCGCTGGCCCTGCGCACCCACGGGATCGACTCCCCCGGGGTGGTGGTGGGCAGTTGGCCCTCGGCTCCCGGACTCGCCGCCCGCTGCAACCTCGACGACTTCCCTCGGGCGGCCGGCGCGCCGCTGCTGGGCCGCGTGCCGGAGGGCGCCGGGAGCCTGCCGCCGGAGCGGTTCCGCGCGCAGGCTCCGGGCTGGCTGGCTCCCGCCCTGGGCGGCACCGCCGCGCTTTGACAGTGGTGTCCCGGCGCGGCACGGCGGACACTCGAACCGGCGGACGTCGTACGGCGAAGGGATCCAGCCATGTCACAGCGCACGAGGGTCGAGCGGGGAGTCGTGCACCATCCGGTCTTCGCCCGGTGGTACGCGCGGATCGCGGACCACCGCACGGGGCTCACGGGCCTGCGGCGCGACATGCTGGCCGGACTCTCGGGCCGGGTGATCGAGATCGGTGCCGGTACCGGCGCGAACTTCGCCCACTATCCCCGGACCGTCGCGGAGGTCGTGGCCGTCGAGCCCGAACGCACCCTGCGGCAGCGGGCCTTGACCGAGGCGGCCCGGGCCGGCATCCCGGTGGACGTCGTGCCCGCCACGGCGGAGGCCCTGCCGGTCAAGAGCGAAGCCTTCGACGCCGCGGTGCTGTCGCTGGTCCTCTGCTCGGTCCGTGACGTGCAGCGCTCCCTGTCGGAACTGCGGCGGGTGCTGCGGCCGGGCGGCGAACTGCGGTTCTTCGAACACGGACGCTCCCTGCGCCACGGCCCCGCCACCGTGCAGCGCGCCCTGGACCGTACGGTCTGGCCCCTGCTGATGGGCAACTGCCACCTGGCCCGCGACCCGCTGGCCGAACTGCGCGCCGCCGGCTTCACCGTCAGCACCTACCGCCGCAGCCGCATCCTGGGCCCCGGTCCCGCGCTGCCGTGGACGGTGCTGGGCGTGGCACGACCGGCCGAGGAGGGCCCACAGGATGAGGACGGCGGCTGACGACCAGACCTGAGGCTGACGCGCCGGGCCGGTGCCGGTCCCTAACGTCTGGCACATGATCAGACATTTCCGGGCGGCCGGAGTCGCCGCCGTGTCCCTGTTAATCGCCCTCCCCCTGCTCCCCCAGCCGCTCGCCGCGGCAGCGGACACGTCCCGGGCCGCGTCCCCGTCCGCCACGGGCAGCAGGGACGCCAGGGACGTCACGGCCCCGAAGGCCGCCACCCGGCCGCGCCTGCCCGCCCCCACCGGGCCGTACGCGGTCGGCCGCGTCACACTGCCGCTCACCGACCACAGCCGCCGCGACCCCTGGGTCCCCACCGCGACGTCCCGCGAACTGATGGTCGGCCTCCACTACCCGGCGCGCCGCGGCACGGGCACGTCCGCGCGGTACGCCACCGTCGAGGAGAGCCGGCACCTGATCAAGGCCCAGGGCTGGGAGAACGCGCTCACTCCCGAAGCCTTGAGCGCCACGGCCGTACACAGCCGCACGGACGCCCGCCCCGTGTCCGGCACGTACCCGCTGCTGATCGTCTCGCCCGGCTTCTCCGCGCCCGGTTACTCCCTCACCGGCCTCGCCGAGGATCTGGCCTCCCGGGGCTACGTCGTCGCGACGGTCGACCACGCCTACGAGAGCACCGGCACGGCCTTCCCCGGCGGCCGGACACTGACCTGCGCCGCCTGTGAGCAGGTGTACGGCACCGAGGACGGTTTCCGGCGGGCAGCGGCAGGCCGGGGCCAGGACGTCTCGTTCGTGCTGGACCGGCTCACCGGGCACGCTTCCGCCTGGCGCTACTCCCGCCTGATCGACACACGGCACATCGGCATGGCCGGACACTCGCTCGGCGGCGCGAGCGCCGTCTCCGCCATGGCGCGCGACAGCCGCATACGGGCCGGCGTCAACATGGACGGGGCGTTCCAGGACCCGGTACCCGCCGACGGCCTCGGTTCCCGCCCCTTCCTGATGCTCGGTGCCGACAACGAGGTGCACCGGCCGGGCGGCCGGGACCGTACCTGGGACCAGGCCTGGAGCCGTCTGGACGGATGGAAGCGCTGGCTGACCGTGGCCGGTGCCGACCATCTCACCTTCAGTGACGCCCCCGTCATCACCGACGCGCTCACACCGCCCACCACGGACACCACCGACATGACCGACACCACGGCTCCCACAGCCTCCACGCCCCAACAGCCCCCGCTGTCCGGACAGCGCTCGGTCGCCCTCACCCGCACCTACGTGGCGGCGTTCTTCGACCGGCATCTGCGGCACATACCGCAGCGCCTCCTCCAAGGCCCCACGACGGGCAACCCGGAGGTGAAGTTCCACGGTCCGGCACCGTCCACCCCGCCCGCCCGCTGACCGTCGACCCGTCCGCCGGTTCCCGGCCCGGGCAGCGGCGTCCGGAAGCGGCCCCACGGGGGATGCCAGGACGAGGCAAGCTGTCCTACTGTCGTGGGCCATGGGGGAGTTGCCGCCCCGTACGGCACGGGGCCGACGGCGGGAGGCTGACGTGTTCACACCGGTCCCGGGTACGGCGGAGGGTGCCGCGGGCGGCGGCGAGGCGGCCGCGCGGGCGGTGTCGCTGGTCAAGACGTACGGGACGGGCGAGGCCCAGGTCGTGGCGCTGGACGGCGTCGACGTGTCGATCGGGCGGGGGCGGTTCACGGCGGTGATGGGGCCCTCCGGCTCGGGGAAGTCCACCCTGATGCACTGCCTGGCAGGGCTGGACACGGTGTCCGCGGGCCGGGTGTGGCTGGGCGGTCGGGAGATCACCGGCCTGGACGACCGGCAGTTGACGCGGCTGCGCAGGGACCATGTCGGCTTCGTGTTCCAGTCGTTCAACCTGCTGCCCACCCTGACGGCCGAGGAGAACATCACCCTGCCGATGGACATCGCGGGCCGCAAGCCGGACCGGGAGTGGCTGCGCGAGGTGATCAGCACCCTCCGGCTCGGTGACCGCCTGCGGCACCGGCCCTCCCAGCTCTCCGGCGGGCAGCAGCAGCGGGTGGCGTGCGCCCGGGCCCTGGCCGCCCGCCCCGCGCTGATCTTCGCGGACGAGCCGACCGGCAACCTGGACTCCCGCTCGGGGCGGGAGGTGCTCCAGACCCTGCGGGAGGCGGTGGACGACCTCGGGCAGACGGTCGTGCTGGTGACCCACGACCCGAACGCGGCGGCCCACGCCGACCTCGCGCTCTACCTGGCGGACGGCCGGATCGTGGACGAGATGGCGCAACCCACCGCGGAGTCCGTGCTGGCGCGGATGCAGGTCTTCGCGGCGGGCCCGGGTCCGGCCCCCGGCCCCGGCCCCGGCTCCGGCTCCGGCCCGCTCCCGAACGGCTGACCCGCCGTGTTGCGGGCCACGCTGCGGAGCTTCTTCGCGCACAAGGGCCGGCTGCTGCTCTCCGCCCTCGCCGTGGTGCTCTCGGTGGCGTTCGTGGTGGGCAGCCTGATCTTCTCGGACACCACCGGGGCCACCTTCGACCGGCTCTTCGCCTCGACCGCCTCGGACGTCCAGATCACGCCGCGGCAGGACTTCGACGCACCGGGCGGCATCGGTTCGGCCGCGACCCCGACCGTGCCGGCCGCCCTGCGGAACCGGGTCGCCGGGGTGCGGGGAGTGGCGGACGCACAGCTCGACGTACAGGTGGACCGGGTCACCGTCACCGACGCCCGCAGCACACCGGTGGGGCCGACCCGGAACGCGCCGTCCACCGCCACCAACTGGGCCCCGGGCGAGCACAGTCCGGTACGGGTGGCCGAGGGCCGCCCGCCGCGCGGCCCGGGCGAAGCGATGGTCGACCAGGACACCGCGGACCGGGCAGGCGTACGGATCGGTGACACGCTGCACGTCATCGCCCCGCCGGGCACCTTCCCCGTACGGGTCGTCGGCATCGCCGCCTTCACCACCACCAACCCGGGCTCCTCCCTGGTCTTCCTGGAGACCCGGACGGCCCAGCGCGGCCTGCT
The DNA here is from genome assembly GCF_055567735.1 of Streptomyces sp. NPDC026394. Taxonomy (NCBI): domain Bacteria; kingdom Bacillati; phylum Actinomycetota; class Actinomycetes; order Kitasatosporales; family Streptomycetaceae; genus Streptomyces; species Streptomyces sp. NPDC026394. Next base: position 49,544 of record NZ_JBVHPX010000026.1, on the reverse strand, counting down.
GGGCAGCACGCACCAGGCGACCGGAGTGTCCGTGGACGCCGCGCCCGGTGTGCCGGACCGCGTGCTCGAACGGCGGATCGGCGCCGCGCTGGGGGCCGAGGCCGCCGCGTACGACATCCGGACGCGGGCCGAGCAGAAGAAGACGCAGGCCGAGCAGTTGGGCGACTTCCTCAGCGTGCTGAAGTACATGATGGTGGGCTTCGCGGGGGTCGCCGTCCTGGTCGGCGTCTTCCTGATCGTCAACACCTTCTCGATGCTGATCGCGCAGCGCACCCGGGAGCTGGGCCTGCTGCGGGCGCTCGGCGCCGACCGCCGCCAGGTGCGCCGCTCGGTGCTGCTGGAGGCGTTGCTGCTGGGTGTCACCGGTGCCACGGCCGGGCTCGCGGCGGGCGTCGGTCTGGCGGTCCTGCTGGTCGTCGCGATGGGCTGGTTCGGGCTGCGGCTGGACGCCGCCGACCTGGTGCTGGACTGGCCGACGGTGGTCGTCGCGTACGCCGTCGGGGTGGGCGTGACCTTCGTCGCGGCGCTGCTCCCCGCGCTGCGGGCGGGCCGGATCTCCCCGATGGCCGCCCTCGCCGACCTGGAACTCTCCGGCTCCGGACGGCCGTTGCGCCTGCGCGCAGCCGCCGGGTCGCTGGTGGGCGCGGCGGGGCTGGCCGCGCTGGCGGGCTGTGTGCTGAGTGACCGTACGGCGGTGGCCGGGTCGCTGCTGGCGCTCGGGGTCCTGCTGACGCTGGTGGCCGGGGTGATCGCGGGGCCGTTGCTGGTGCGTCCGGTGATCCGCCTGCTCGGGCGGGGCCTGGAGCCGGCGTTCGGCGCGGTGGGGCGGATGAGCCGCCGCAACGCGCTGCGCAATCCCCGCCGTACGGGGGCGACGGCGGCGGCCCTGATGGTGGGGCTGGCGCTGGTGGCCGGGCTGTCGGTCGCCGGGGCGTCGGCGGCCGCTTCGATCGCCCGGCAGATCGACCGGACGCTGGGCGCCGACTTCGTCGTGCAGAACGCGTCGTTCGCGCCGTTCTCCGACGAGGTCACCGACCGGGTGCGCGCGGCCCCGGGAGCCGGCACGGTCGTACGCCAGCGGATCGTCCCCCTGAAGCTGCGGCTGCCGGGCGGCCGGTCGGTCACGACGGTGGCCGGGGCCTTCGACCGGAACTTCGACGCCGTGGCGAAGGTGACGTACACGGTGGGCAACACCGCGGCGGCGCTGGCGCCCGGACGGGTCGGCATCCAGGCGGATTTCGCGCGGGAACACGGCCTGCGGGTGGGCAGCCGGCTGGACGCGGTGCTGCCGTCCGGGAAGTCCGCCCGGTTCACGGTCGGTGCGCTGACCGAGAACTCCGGTTCCGCGCCCGGCATCCGGGGCGGTGTCTTCATGGGGACGGCCACCCTGGAGAAGTACGAGCCGGGCGGGCAGAATTCCGTCCTGTACGTGAACGCCGCGGGCGGCACCGACCCGACGCGGCTGCGGGCTGCCCTGGAGCGGACGCTCAAACCGTTCCCGCAGGTCCAGGTGCACGACCGAGCCGACTACAAGGAGCTGGTCAGTGGTCAGATCCAGGGACTGCTCAACCTGCTGTACGGGCTGCTGGGGCTGGCCGTCGTGATCGCGGTGCTGGGCGTCGTCAACACGCTGGCGCTGGCTGTCGTGGAGCGCACCCGTGAGATCGGGCTGCTGCGCGCCGTCGGCCTGTCCCGGAAGCAGTTGCGCCGGATGATCCGGCTGGAGTCGGTGGTGATCGCCCTGTTCGGCGCGGTCCTCGGGCTCGGCCTCGGGCTGGTCTGGGGTGTCGCCACGCAGCGGGTGCTGGCGCTGGAGGGGCTGACGGCGTTCGCGGTGCCGTGGTCCACGGTGGCCGCGGTGGTGGTCGGGTCCGTCCTGGTCGGGCTGCTGGCCGCCCTGCTGCCCGCGCTCCGCGCGTCCCGGCTCGACGTACTGGCCGCCATCGCCCATGAGTGACCGGCCGCGCCCGCACTCCGTCCGGCTCCGTCCCGCTCCCCACATCCCACATCCCGCATCCCGCATCCCGCATCCCGCATCCCGCATCCCGAGGGGGCCCCGTGCCACGCCCGTTCCGCTTCGGCGTCAACATGCTCACCATCGAGTCGGGGCCCGCCTGGCGGCAGAAGTGCCGCCGGGCCGAGAACCTCGGCTACGACGTGCTGCTCGTACCGGACCACCTGGGCCGGCCCGCGCCCTTTCCCGCACTGGTCGCCGCCGCCGAGGCCACCGAGCGCCCGCGCCTGGGCACCTTCGTCCTCAACGCGGGCTTCTGGAACCCGGCCCTGCTCGCCCGCGAGGTGGCCACCACCGATCTGCTCACCGACGGCCGACTCGAACTGGGCCTGGGTACCGGCTACGTACGTGCCGAGCACGACCAGGCGGGCCTGCCCTGGGGCACCCCCGGCGAGCGGGTGGACCACCTCGTCCGTACGGTCGAGGAGTTGGACCGGCTGCTGGGCGACCCCGAGCACGCGCCGAAGACGGCCCGGCGGCCCCGGCCACCCCTGCTGATCGGTGGCAACGGCCCGCGCGTGCTGCGCCTCGCCGCCCGGCACGCCGACATCGCGGCCTTCACCGGCGGCCGGGCCGCACCCGGCAAACCGGAGGGCACCCTCGAACTCCTGACGCCGGACGGGCTCGACGCCGCGCTCACCGTGTACCACCAGGCCGCCGCGGACCGTCCGGCACCGGCCGAACTGAACATCCTGGTCCAGCGGGTCACGGTCACCGGCGACCGGCGCGCCTCCGCACGCGAGATCGCCGCGCACGGCATCGGTGTGGACGAGGAACAGGCCCTGCGGATCCCGACGTTCCTGTTCGGCACGGCCGCGCAGATGGCCGAACAGCTCCGCGAGCACCGTGAGCGCTACGGCTTCTCGTACATCACCGTGCTGGATCCCTCCATGGAGGCGTTCGCGCCGGTCATCGAGGAACTGAAGGGCAGTCAGCGCGGCCGGTGAGAACCGTCGGTACGGCCGCGGCCCGCCGTACGGACCGGGACGCGCGGCCTCCGGTCCGTACGGGTACGGCGTCTCGGAGTCCGGAAGCCGATGGCGGCGTCCCGCTGTTCCGTGCTTGGCTCACGCACATGATCGATCTACAGCTCCGGACGGCCGTACCCGAGGACGCGGAGGCCGTGCTCGCCTTCTGGCGCGAGGCCGCGGAGGGCACCTCCGTCACGGACGACGTGGACGGGGTGACCCGGCTGATCGGGCGGGACCCGCAGGCCCTGATCCTCGCGGAGTCCGGCGGCACCCTGGTGGGCTCCGTCATCGCCGGGTACGACGGCTGGCGGTGTTCGCTGTACCGGCTCGCGGTGCTGCCCCCGTACCGTCGGCAGGGGGTCGCGACGGCGTTGCTCGAAGCGGCCGAGCGGCGTTTCCTGGCGGTGCGGGGCAGGCGCGGGGACGCCATGGTCCTGGAATCGAACGAGCGGGCCCAGCGAGCGTGGTCGGCCGCCGGCTACCGGCGCGAGGACCACTGGCGACGCTGGGTGAAGCCGCTGGCACGGCCCTGATCCGCCCCGTCACCCCCGGCTCCGCCCCCTCCGCGCCGGAGTCCGCCACCTGTTTTGCGCATCCTTTACCATGGATGCTTCCCGTTTCCCGATGAAAGGAGTGAGCGTCCAGCCATGGGCGAGCCTCCCAGTTGTCATTCCGTCCGCGTCCGAGGCGCGAACCTCCCGGTCCTGTTCGATCATGGGACGGAGGTGACCCGATGACCGAGCTGCTCCTCCTGGCCGTGGCCCTGCTCCTGACCCTGGCCTGCGGCGTCTTCGTCGCGGCCGAGTTCTCGCTGACGACCGTCGAGCGCAGCGACCTCGAACGCGCCGCGGAGCGCGGCGAACGCGGCGCGGACAGCGCGCTCGCGGCCGTCCGCAGCCTGACGTTCCAGCTGTCCGGCGCCCAGCTCGGCATCACCGTGACCGGTCTGGTCATCGGCATGCTCGCCAAACCGTCGATCGCCGCCCTGCTGGCCGGCCCGCTCGACGCCCTCGGTCTGCCGCCCGCCGCCGGTGACTCCGTGGCCCTGGTCCTCGGTACGGCCGTCTCCACGGTCCTCCTGATGGTCATCGGCGAGCTGGTGCCCAAGAACTGGGCCATCTCCAGTCCGCTGCCCGTCGCCCGCCGGGTCGCCACCGCCCAGCGCGGCTTCAGCGCCGCCTTCAAGCCGCTCATCGGGCACCTGAACAACACCGCGAACCGGATGATCCGCCGGATGGGCATGGAGCCCGCCGAGGAACTGGCCTCCGCCCGCGGCCCGCAGGAACTGGTCGCGCTGGCCAGGCACTCCGCCAGGGAAGGCGCCCTGGAGCCGGACACCGCCGAGTTGTTCGTCCGCACCCTCGCCCTGGCCGACCTGACCGCGGAGAACGTGATGACACCGCGCGTGCAGGTCACCGCCTTGGACGTGCAGTCCACGGCCGAGGACGTGGCCGTCGCGACGCGCGCCACCGGCCTGTCCCGCTTCCCCGTCTACCGCGGCAGCCTGGACACCGTGGTGGGCGTCGCGCACATCAAGGACGTGCTGGCCCTGCCCGCCGAGCGGCGCTTCCGCCACCCGGTCGCCGAGCTGCTGCGCGAGCCGCTGCTCGTACCGGAGACGCTGACCGTCGACCGGCTCCTGGACCGGCTGTCCGGCCGGCAGACGATGGCCGTGGTCATTGACGAGTACGGCGGTACGGCGGGCGTCGTCACCCTGGAAGACATCGTCGAGGAGGTCGTCGGCGAGGTACGCGACGAGCACGACCCGATGGAGACACCGGACCTGGCCCCGGCAGGCGAGGACGCGGACGGCCGGGCCCGCTACGAGGCGGACGGCGCGGTCCGCACCGACCAGCTTGAGCAGATCGGCCTGAAGCTGCCGGAGGGCCCGTACGAGACCCTGGCCGGCCTGATCGCCACCGAGCTGGGCCGGATCCCGGCCGCCGGGGACAGCCTGGAGGCCGCGGGCTGGCGGATGGACGTCCTGGACGCCTCCGGCCACCGCGCGGCGCTGGTACTGCTGCACGCGCCACTGCCGGACAGCGATGACGACGAGAACGGGGAGGAGACCCGATGACCGCGCTCCAGTTGTTCATCGGCCTGCTCACGCTGGTCGTCAACGCGTTCTTCGTGGGCGCCGAATTCGCGATGATCTCGGTGCGCCGCAGCCAGATCGAGCCGTACGCCGAGGACGGCGACCGCCGGGCGGACCGGGTCCTGTGGGGGCTCCAGCACGTCTCCGGCGTGATGGCGGCCGCGCAACTGGGCATCACCCTGTGCACCCTGGTGCTCGGTGCCGTCGCCGAGCCCGCCATCGCCCACCTCCTGGAACCGGTCTTCGACGCGGTCGGCATGCCGGACGCCCTGGTCCACCCCGTCTCCTTCGTGCTCGCGCTGGCCGTGGCGACGTATCTGCACATGCTCTTCGGCGAGATGGTGCCGAAGAACGTGGCACTGGCCGAGCCGGTGCGTACCGCGCTGCTGCTGGGGCCGCCGCTGGTCGCGCTGACCCGCGCGCTGCGGCCGGTGATCTTCGCGATCAACACGTTCGCCAACACGCTGCTGCGCCTGCTGCGGGTGGAGGCGAAGGGCGAGGTGGCCGCGACGTTCTCGGACGACCAGCTCGCGAAGATGGTCGAGGACTCGCAGGCCGCCGGGCTGCTGGACGACCGGGCGAAGGAGCGCCTGCGGGACGCCCTGGAGCTGGGCCGCCGTCCGGTCGCCGACGTGGTGGTGCCGGTGGAGAAGGTCGTCACGGCCCGGCTGGGCATCACGCCGGAAGGCGTGGAGGAGCTGACCGCGACGTCCGGTTTCTCGCGCTTCCCGGTCGTCGACAGCACCCGGCGCATCCTGGGCTACCTGCACGTCAAGGACGCGCTGGACGCCTCGCCGCGGGACCTGCCGTTCCCGCTCTCCGCGCTGCGGCCGATCGCCCGGGTACGGGCCGGGACGCCCCTGGACGACGTACTGTCGGCGATGCGCGCCTCCCGTACGCATCTGGCGGCGGTCATCGGCACCGACGGCCGCCTGGCGGGCCTGGTCACGATGGAGGACGTGCTGCGCGAGCTGGTGCTCCAGCAGCAGCCCCAGAAGACCGCACCGGCCGCGGGGGCGTCCCGGAGGTAGGATTCCTCCGCCATGGAGATCAATGCCACCTACACCAGTTTCGTCGCGGTGGGCGACAGCTTCACCGAGGGCATGTCCGACGCCCTGCCGGACGGCTCGTACCGGGGCTGGGCGGATCTGCTGGCCGCCCGGCTCGCGGCCCGTACCCCCGGCTTCCGCTACGCCAACCTCGCGGTGCGCGGCAAGCTGATCGGGCAGATCCTCGACGAGCAGACCGGTCCGGCGGCCGCGACCGGCGCCGACCTGGTCACACTGGTGGGCGGGCTGAACGACGTACTGCGGCCCAAGTGCGACGTGGACCGGGTCTGCGGCCTCCTGGAGGAGGCCGCGGGACGGCTGGCCAAGGACTGCGGACAGCTCGTCCTGATGCGCAGCCCCGGCCGGCAGGGGCCGGTCCTGGAGCGGTTCCGGCCCCGGATGGAACAGCTCTTCGCCCACATCGACGCGCTGGCCGTGCAGCACGGCGCGATCGTGGTGGACCTCTTCTCCTCCCGGGCGCTGGCCGACCCCCGGATGTGGGCCGAGGACCGGCTCCATCTGAACGCGGCGGGGCACGAGCGGGTGGCCGAGGCCGTCTGGCAGGCGCTCGGCCTCCCCGCCGAGTCCGACTGGGACGCGCCGCTGCCCGCCTTCGTCCCGCCGGGGTGGACGGCCCGGCGCACCTCGGACGTGCGCTTCGCGCGGCAGCATCTGGTGCCGTGGATCGGCCGGCGCCTGACCGGCCGGTCCAGCGGGGACGGCCGCGCGCCGAAGCGTCCCGACCTGCTGCCGTACGAGGACGTGCGGCAGCGGGAGGACTGAGCCGCCGCGTCAGGAGTCCGGCCCGAGCGCCCTCACTCCCCCGCGCGGTCCGTCGTCCGTGCGTAGTGCTCGGCGATCTCGTCGCTGGTCGTCAGCCACACGCCGGGGTGGTTCGCGATGTGTTCGAGCGCCTGGTCCAGGTACTTGTGCCGGAACGGCTGGTTGATCACGAAGGGGTGCAGGACCAGGGACATGACCCGGCCGCTCGTCGCGGAGTCGGCGTACAACTGGTCGAGCTGGTCCTTGACGATCCGGACGAAGTCCGGCCCGCTGAGGCTCTTGCCGACGAACAGGCTGATGTCGTTGACCTCGATGGAGTACGGCACGCTCAGCATGCCCGGTACGTTCAGCCGGTACGGCTGGTCGTCGTTGGCCCAGTCGAGCACGTAGTCCAGGCCGAGTTCGGCGAGCAGTCCCGGTGTACGGAAGGTCTCGGTGAGCGCCGGGCCGAGCCAGCCGCGGGGGCGCCGGCCGGTGGCCTTCTCGATGGTGTGCACGACCTCCGTCAGGTAGGCGCGCTCGTCCTCGACGCTCATGTCGGCCTGGAAGGTGGAGTTGTCCCGGCCGTGTGCGATCCACGTCCAGCCGCGCGCCCGGCCCGCCTCGACGATCTGCGGGTAATGGCGGGTGACGTCGGAGTTGAGCATCACACTGGCGCGCAGGCCGTACCGGTCGAGGCTCTCGATCAGCCGCCAGATGCCCACCCGGGGGCCGTAGTCGCGCCAGCCGTAGTTGAGCGGGTCGGGCGCCAGGGCCGCGGTACCCGGGAAGATGCTGGTGGAGGGGCGGTCGATCCGGTAGTGCTCGACGTTCAGCCCCACGTAGAAGGCGACGCGGGCGCCGCCCGGCCAGTGGATCGGCTCCCGCTCGACGATCGGGCTGTAGTCGAAGAGTTCGTTGTCCATCGTCCCCCGCCTCGGGCTGGTCCGGTGTCCGCGCGGGGCGTCCGTACGGGGCACCCGCGCTCGATGTTCACGCTATCGCGAACATGATCCGGCCGCGCCGTGACCCCCGTCACACCCACGCCTCCGGCGGCGGCTCCGGTCGCCCGGCGAACCTCCCCTTCCCCCGCACTCACGACGGGTGGCAGACACCCCCCGCACGCACCGCCGCGGTGGCGGTGGCGATGAGGCCGTCGAGCCGCTCCCGGGATCGCATCAGGCCACCGATCTGCCGGTCGATGCGGTCCCGCTCGCCGGAGAACCAGGTGAGCAGTTCCGGGGTGGCGACGCCGCTCTCGCACGCCAGCAGCGTCCGGATCGACTTGCTGGGCAGCCCGGCGGCGTAGAGCTGACGGATCAGTTGGACGCGGTCCACCGCGGAATCCTGGTAGAGCCGCTGACCACTGGGGCTGCGCTCCGAGGCGAGCAGTTGCTGCTCCTCGTAGTAGCGCAGAGCGCGCACGCTCACGCCCGTCTTCGTGGCGAGTTCACCGATCCGCATCGTGTCCCCCAGGTGTTCCGGCTCACACAGCTTGCCTCTGACGTCAACGTCAGCTCTTAACGTGGCGAACGCACGCCCCATTCCCCCTGTGAGAGCAAAGGACACCCCTGTGACCAGCTTCTTCGACAGTTTCCCGCTCGGCGCCCTCCGGCTGCCCAACCGTCTGGTGATGGCCCCGATGACGCGGGCCCGCGCCTCCGCCGACGGCATACCGAACAGCACGGCGGCGGCCTATTACGCACAGCGGGCGACCGCCGGACTGATCGTCAGCGAAGGTGTGCAGCCCAGCGCGCAGGGTCAGTCCAACCCGTACACCCCCGGCCTCCACAACGACGCACAGGTCGCCGCCTGGCAGCCCGTGACCCAGGCGGTGCACGCCAACGGCGGCCGGATCTTCGCGCAGCTCATGCACGGCGGCCGGGTCGGGCACCCGGAGGTCGTCGGGCACCACCCCGTGGCACCGTCCGCGGTCGCCCTGAAGGCCGAGCTGTTCACCGGCCCCAAGGGGCGGCTGCCCGCCCCCGTCCCCCGCGCGTTGTCGACAGCCGAGGTCCAGGGCGAGGTACGGGTCTTCGCCGACGCGGCGCGGCGAGCGGTCGACGCCGGCTTCGACGGTGTCGAGCTGCACGGCGCGAACGGCTATCTCATCCAGCAGTTCCTCTCCTCGAACGCGAACCGGCGCACCGACGCCTACGGCGGTTCCGTCACCGGCCGCATCCGTTTCGCCGTCGAGGCCGCGGAGGCCGCCGCCGACGCCATCGGCGCCGACCGCGTCGGTATCCGCCTCTCCCCCGGCGGCACCGTCTGGGACATGACCGAGGACGACGTTCCGCGACTGTACGGCGCCCTGTTCGACGCCCTCGCCCCGCTCGGCCTCGCTTACGTACATCTCCTGGCCACGGCGGAGGAAGAGCTGCTCGTCGCGCTGCGCAAGGCGTGGCCGAACGCGTTCATCCTCAACCCCGGCGGTCAGATCGGTCCGCGGCCGGGCGACCAGGAGAGCGGCGAACACTGGCTCGGCCTCGGAGCGGACCTGATCAGCTACGGCCGTGCCTATCTCGCCAACCCCGACCTGGTGGAACGCTTCCGTGCCGGACTGCCGTTGCGCGACACCGACCCGGACACCTGGTACACGGGTGGCGACACCGGGTACCTCGACTTCCCGAGCCACCAGTACTGACCCACGGACGGCGCAACCGGCTCACGCGGCCCCGGACTTCAGGCCCGGGGCCGCTGACCGGTACGACGCCCGGCCCTCCACGGGGGCGCACATCGTCACTCCTGCGCCCCTTTTGCCAACCACCGGATGTTTACGCCTCGCGGACGCAAGGGCGCCCCCATTCACGCCGTACCGGCGGCACACTTCCACCTGTTTCGCTTATTGCCGCACACGGCCCCCCTTGTTCACCAACGGCCGTTCGCCTCACTCTTGTTCACCTCCGGAGGAAATGTGGCCGTACCGGACCGCGTCCCCGACCGTGTCCCCGGGTCCGCAGTCGAAGACAGCGCTCCCGCCCCGTCCGCGGACGGCGTGCTCACCAGCCTCAGCACCCGGGCCGCGCGCCAACTGGCGACCACCACCAAGACCCGGCCCCAGATGCAGGCCATCACCTCCCGATGGCTGCTGAAGATGCTGCCGTGGGTGGACGTCAAAGGCGGCACCTACCGGGTCAACCGGCGCCTGCGACTCCGTACCGGCCGTGGCCGCGTCCAGTTCGAGCACAACGGCGCGGACGACATCAAGGTGATCCCGCAGACCCTCACCGAGCTGCCCGTCCTGCGCGGCTACTCCGATGCCGAGGTGCTCAAGGAACTCGCCGGACGCTTCCGGGTCCAGGAGGTCCGGCCCGGTCAGGTCCTCTGCGAGGCGGGGCAGCCCGCCGCCGAGACGTACCTCGTCGTCCACGGGCGGTTCGCCCGCTACGCGCCCGGCAAGTACGGCGAGGAGGAGGTCGTCGGTGTCGTCACGGACGGCGACCAGATCGGGGACGAGGCGATCGGCCGCCCCGACCCGCGGTGGCCGACATCGGTGCGGGCCGAGACCGCGGGCGTCCTACTGGCACTGCCCGGGGACACGATCCGGGAGGTCACCGACCGCGCGCCCTCCCTGGCCGCGCACCTGGCCGCGTACGCGGAGCGGCAGCGGCGGCCGATGAACCGCCGGGGCGAGGCGGACGTACCGGTGCAGGCGGGACATGTCGGCGAACCGACGCTGCCCGGCGGATTCGTCGACTACGACCTCACCCCGCGGGAGTACGAACTCTCGCTGACCCAGAGCGTGCTGCGCGTGCACTCCCGGGTCGCCGATCTCTACAACGGGCCGATGGACCAGACGCAGCAGCAACTCCGGCTCACCGTGGAGGAGATCCGCGAGCGCCAGGAGTGGGAGCTGGTGAACAACCGGGAGTTCGGGCTGCTGCACAACACCGACCACGGACAGCGCATCAGTACCCACACCGGCCCGCCCACCCCCGACGACATGGACGAGCTGCTGTCCATGCGCCGTAAGACGCGGCTGTTCCTGGCCCACCCGAAGGCGATCGCCGCCTTCTTCCGGCAGTGCAACAAACGCGGCCTGGTACCGGGCTCGGCAGACGTCGACAGACATCAGGCCCCGGCCTGGCGCGGGGTCCCGATCTTCCCGTGCGGCAAGATCCCCGTCAGCGACACGCACACCAGCAGCATCATCGCGCTGCGGACCGGCGAGGACGACCAGGGTGTCGTCGGCCTGTACCGGACCGGTCTTCCCGAGGAGCACCAGCCCGGCCTGAACGTCCGCTTCATGGGCATCGACCAGGCCGCCGTCACCAACTACCTCGTCACCGCCTACTACTCGCTGGCCGTCCTCGTGCCGGACGCGGCCGGTGTCCTGGAGAACGTCCAGCTCGGCCGGACCGCCGACTGACCAGTGGAGTACGGACCATGAGCACATCCAGTACGGCCACCACCACCGCCGCGTTCCGGATGCCCGGCCCGCCGAGCCTCGCCCGTACCCGGCCGACCCGGCGCGGCGGCGCCGTCCCCGGGCTGAGGTACCGGCCGGCCGCCCCGGCCGACCCGGAGAAGGCCGCGGAGATCGACCGCAGACTGGAGGACTGGGCCCGCGGTCTGGACCTGTTCCCCGCGCAGTGGTCCGGCGACTTCACCGGCTTCCAGTTCGGCCGGGCCGTCGTCCTGCAGCACCCCGCGGCAGCCGACCTCGAACGCCTCACCGCCGCGGGCAAACTGCTGCTGGCCGAGAACATCGTCGACACCTGCTACTGCGAGGAGGACGAGGGCAAGGGTGGCGCACGCCGCGGTCTGGGCGGCCGGCTGATCATCGCCCAGTCGGCCCTGGACCCGTTCCACGGAACTCCGGAGACGGAGGAGGAGTGGCGCCAGGGCGTGCAGGCCGACGGGCCCCTGCGCTCGTACTACTGGGCCCTGAAGGACTACGCGGCGCTGGCGACCCCCAGCCAGGCCGACCGGTTCGTCCAGGACATGGCCCGGCTGCACCTCGGCTATCTCGCCGAGGCGTCCTGGGCGGAGGCACGGCACATGCCGCGTGTCTGGGAGTACCTGGTCATGCGGCAGTTCAACAACTTCCGCCCCTGCCTGTCGATCGTCGACGCCGTGGACGGCTACGAGCTGCCCGAGGCCGTGTACGCCCGTCCGGAGATCCAGCGGATCACCGCCCTGGCCTGCAACGCCACCACCATCGTCAACGACCTGTACTCCTTCACCAAGGAGCTGGCGAGCGATCCGGACCACCTGAACCTGCCCCAGGTGGTGGCCGCCAACGACCGGCGCGGCCTGAAGGCCGCCTACCTGAAGAGCGTCGACATCCACAACCAGATCATGGAGGCGTACGAGACGGAGGCGGCCGAGCTGGCCGGGACCTCCCCCCTCGTGGAGCGCTACACCCGGAGCCTGTCCGACTGGGTGTCCGGCAACCACGCATGGCACGCCACCAACAGCGACCGCTACCACCTGCCCAACTACTGGTAGGCCGATCCAGTGCACCACGGCAAGGAGTCTCCGTTGACCACTGCGCACGTCCCCACCGCACGCCCGCTCATGCCGACCCAGTCCACGTACCAGGCCCGCGTCGCGGACTACTGGAACACCGAGGAGAACCCGGTCAACCTGGAGCTCGGCAAGATCGACGACCTGTACCACCACCACTACGGCATCGGGGAGGCCGACCGGTCCGTACTGGACGAGCCGGACCCCGTCCGGCGCCGCGAACGCCTCACCGGCGAACTGCACCGCCTCGAACACGCCCAGGCCGAGCTGCTCGCCTCCCACCTCGGCGCGCTGACACCCGGCGACCGCGTCTTCGACGCCGGGTGCGGACGCGGCGGCGGCAGCGTGGTCGCGCACCTGCGCCACGGCTGCCGCGCCGACGGGGCCACCATCTCCGCCAAGCAGGCCGACTTCGCCAACGAGCAGGCCCGCAGGCGCGGCATCGACGACAAGGTGCGCTACCACCACCGCAACATGCTCGACACCGGCTTCACCACCGGCGCGTACGCCGCGTCCTGGAACAACGAGTCGACCATGTACGTCGAGCTGGACCTGCTGTTCGCCGAGCACGCGCGGCTGCTGCGGCGCGGCGGGCGCTATGTGGTGATCACCGGCTGTTACAACGACGCCTACGGGCGCGCCTCCCGCGAGGTGTCCCTCATCAACGCCCACTACATCTGCGACATCCATCCGCGGTCGGCGTACTTCCGCGCGATGGCCCGCCACCGGCTGGTCCCCGTGCACGTCGAGGACCTCACCGAGGCCACGCTGCCGTACTGGGAACTGCGCAGCCAGGCCGACCACCTGGTCACGGGCATTGAGGAAACCTTTCTGACCGCGTACCGCAACGGCAGCTTCCAGTACCTGCTGATCGCCGCCGACCGGATCTGAGGAGCGCCCCGGAGCCCGCCGGCCCGGCCTTGAGCCGCCCGGCGGGGCCGCCGCGTCTCCCGGGACCGGACCGCGGGGGACCTCTGGCTGCCCCCGGTTCCCGCCCTCCCACCCATTCGATCAAGAAAAAGAGCGGTTTTCCCAGGTCAGAGGGTTGGCATTCGGGGCTGTCGGGTGACCAGTAGACTCTCGTCACGTGACTGCCAAGCCCCGCATTCCGAATGTCCTGGCCGGCCGCTACGCCTCCGCGGAGCTCGCCGTCCTGTGGTCCCCCGAGTACAAGGTCAAGCTGGAGCGCAAGCTGTGGCTCGCGGTGCTCCGTGCGCAGAAGGACCTCGGGGTCGAGGTGCCGGAGCAGGCGCTCGCCGACTACGAGCGGGTGCTGGACGACGTCGACCTGGCCTCGATCGCCGAGCGGGAGAAGGTCACCCGGCACGACGTGAAGGCCCGCATCGAGGAGTTCAACGCCCTCGCCGGGCACGAGCAGGTCCACAAGGGCATGACCTCCCGTGATCTGACCGAGAACGTCGAGCAGCTGCAGGTCCGGCTGTCGCTGGAGCTGATGCGCGACCGTACGGTCGCCGTCCTGGCGCGGCTGGGCCGGCTCGCCGGTGAGCACGCCGAGCTGGTCATGGCGGGGCGTTCGCACAACGTCGCGGCGCAGGCCACCACGCTGGGCAAGCGCTTCGCGACCGCCGCCGACGAGCTGCTGGTGGCCTACGGGCGGCTGACCGACCTGCTGGCCCGCTACCCGCTGCGCGGCATCAAGGGCCCCGTCGGCACCGCGCAGGACATGCTGGACCTGCTGGGCGGCGACGCCGCGAAGCTGGCCGAGCTGGAGCAGCGGATCGCCGGGCACCTCGGCTTCGGCCAGGCGTTCACCTCCGTCGGGCAGGTCTACCCGCGCTCGCTGGACTACGACGTGGTCACCGCGCTGGTGCAGCTCGCCGCGGCGCCGTCCTCAATCGCCAAGACGATCCGGCTGATGGCCGGCCACGAACTGGTGACCGAGGGCTTCAAGCCCGGCCAGGTGGGCTCGTCCGCGATGCCGCACAAGATGAACACCCGCTCCTGCGAGCGCGTCAACGGTCTGATGGTCATCCTGCGGGGCTACGCCTCGATGGCCGGCGAGCTGTCCGGCGACCAGTGGAACGAGGGCGACGTTTCCTGCTCGGTGGTGCGCCGGGTCGCGCTGCCGGACTCCTTCTTCGCCCTGGACGGTCTGCTGGAGACGTTCCTGACCGTGCTGGACGAGTTCGGCGCCTTCCCCGCCGTCGTCGCGCGGGAGCTGGACCGCTATCTGCCCTTCCTCGCCACGACCAAGGTGCTCATGGGTGCCGTACGGGCCGGGGTGGGCCGTGAGGTGGCGCATGAGGCGATCAAGGAGAACGCGGTCGCCGCGGCGCTCGCCATGCGCGAGCAGGGCGCGGAGCGCAACGAACTGCTCGACAAGCTGGCGGCGGACGAGCGGATTCCGCTGGACCGTGCGCAGTTGGACGCGCTGATGGCCGACAAGCTGTCCTTCACCGGCGCCGCCGCCGACCAGGTGGCCGCCGTCGTGTCGCGGATCGAGGAGATCACCAAGCAGCACCCCGAGGCCGCGGCGTACGCGCCGGGCTCGATCCTGTGAGGCCCCGCTGAGATGGGATTCACTCCCGAGGAACTGCAGGCCGCGCGCGGCCGCCTCGTCCCCGACGTGGCGGCGCCCGGCCTGCGGGTGCTTTTCTGCGGTATCAATCCCGGGCTGATGTCGGCCGCCGCCGGGCACCACTTCGCCCGGCCCGGCAACCGCTTCTGGCCCGTCCTGCACGCGTCCGGGTTCACCCCCCGGCTTCTGAAGCCCGCCGAGCAGGAGGAGATGCTGGCGTACGGCATCGGCATCACCAATGTCGTGGAGCGGGCGAGCGCACGGGCCGACGAGCTGACCGCCGAGGAGTTCCGCGAGGGCGGGCGGCAGCTCACCGAGAAGGTGCGGCGGCTGCGCCCGGCATGGCTCGCGGTGGCCGGGGTGACGGCCTATCGGGTGGCTTTCGACGACAAGCACGCCAAGGTCGGTCCGCAGGAGCGGACGATCGGCGAAACCCGCGTCTGGGTGCTGCCCAACCCCAGTGGGCTCAATGCGCACTATCCGCCGGCCGCGCTGGCGGAGGAGTACGGGCGGCTGCGCGCGGTGGCCTTCGCCGACGAGGCCGAGGAAGGTGACGCGCGGGACGTGTGAGTCGCGCGTTACGGGTAAGGCGTGCGTTATGTGTAGGGCGCACGGGATGGTGGGGCCGTGCCGAGCGTTTAGCCCGTTCGGGAGCGTTGCGCCGGGTGGATACGGCCAGTGAGCCGACAGTCCGCCCGGCGTTCCGTTAGCCCCATTCGTGTCGCTCCTATGCTGGTTATGCCGATTTCGACCTTTACGTTGATACTCGGAGTTACCGATGTGCCGCTCAGCCCCTAGCGACAGGACGAGATGACTACCGGTCAGCCTCAGCCGCCGCGCGTCCGGCGGAACAAGCGGTCGGACGGAGGAAGGAACTCCGACACCGACCGGCTGCTGCGCACCCTGCTGCGCCGCCGCAAACACCAGCTCAGTGTCGAGGAAGTCACCGTCACCGACAGACCGCAGGTACGCCGCGCGGTCACGGCGGCCGCCCTCGGCAACATGATGGAGTGGTTCGACTTCGGGGTCTACGCCTACCTGGCGGCCACGATGGGCAAGGTCTTCTTCCCGTCCAGCTCCCCCGGCGCCCAGCTGGTCTCCACCTTCGCCACCTTCGCCGCCGCCTTCCTCGTGCGGCCGCTCGGCGGTCTGGTCTTCGGACCGCTGGGCGACCGCATCGGACGGCAGCGGGTGCTGGCCGCCACCATGATCATGATGGCGATCAGCACCTTCGCGGTCGGCTTCCTGCCCGGTTACGACTCCATCGGCTTCGCGGCGCCTCTGCTGCTGCTCCTGTGCCGACTGGTGCAAGGCTTCTCGACCGGTGGTGAGTACGCCGGTGCCACGACCTACATCGCCGAATACGCCCCGGACAAGCGCCGCGGTTTCCTCGGCAGCTGGCTCGACTTCGGCACCTTCGTCGGCTACGCCCTCGGCTCCGGCCTGGTCACCGTGCTCACCGCCGTACTGGGCACGGACGGCCTGGAGAGCTGGGGCTGGCGCATTCCCTTCATGGTGGCCGGGCCGCTCGGCCTGATCGGTCTCTACATGCGCATGAAGCTGGAGGAGACCCCGGCCTTCAAGCAGGAGGCGGAAGCCGCGCGGCAGGAGGCCGAGAACGCGAGCTCCGGCGACACGCCCGTCGAGGAGGCCCGGCAGTCCGGCAAGGGCCGGCTGAAGGAGATCTTCACCGGGCACTGGGAAGCCGTGCTGATCTGCATGGGTCTGGTGCTGCTGTACAACGTCACCAACTACATGGTGACGTCCTACCTCCCCACCTTCATGACCGAGACGCTCGGCGAGGACGCCACGACCGCCCAGTTGATGGTCCTGGGCACGATGGTCGTCGTCGCCCTGACGATCACGACCGTGGGCCGCACCTCGGACCGGTGGGGCCGTCGCCCGGTGTTCATGGCTGCCAGCATCGCGCTCGTCGCGCTGGCCTATCCGGCGTTCCTGCTGATCCGCGCAGGCGGCATCCTGTTGCCGGCCTTCGGGTGTCTCATTCTGGGTCTGCTGCTGGTGTGCTTCGCGGGCACCTCCGCCTCGACGCTGCCGGCGCTCTTCCCCACCCATCTGCGCTACGGAGCGCTGTCCATCGCGTTCAACATCTCCGTCTCGCTCTTCGGCGGCACCACTCCACTGGTCGCCTCCGCGCTGGTGGCGTCCACGGGCAGTCACATGATTCCCGCGTACTACCTGATGATCGCGGGTGTCATCGGCTTCATCGCCGCCTTCTTCCTGCACGAGACGGCGGGCAAGCCGCTGCGGGGCTCCGGCCCGATGGTCGAGACCCCGGAACAGGCCCGCGAGCTGGTGGCGCACAGCCGGACCGAGGCGGGACGCCAGGCCCGGGACATCTGGATCCGGCTGCGCCACCCCTGGGCGCACCACCGCGACGAGCAGGGCGACCAGAACAAGTAGGACGAGCCGGGCGGACAGCCCGGAACCTGATGCGGGGGCGGCCGCGCCGGTACGGTCGGCGCGCGGCCCCCGCACCCCACGGCCCCGGAACGGGTGGTGGTGGCGGTGCCGCCGGTCCGCACCGGGCCGGCGGCACCGGTGCCGCCACCCGTTCCCCGTGCTCAGCGCACCGCATCCGCCCGGCCGACCGCCGCCAGCAACTGGAAGACCGGCATCCCGGGCCCGCCCTCCCCCAGGCCGACCGCGATCCACCGCCCTCCGGCACACCAGGTGTGCACCCGCGGGACCTGGCCGCACAGGACGTCGAGCGGCGGCCGGACCGGCATCCCCATGGCCACCCGCTCCAGATGGCCCGCGAGGTCGAGCACCTCGGGCTCGCCCCACCGTAAGCAGAGAGCCGATATGAGTCCCTCCAGGTCGGCGCGGTACTCCTGCGCGGTCTCCTCGACGTCCGCCGGGTCGGCGTCCCAGAGCTGCTCGTCGCCGCGGAGCTGCGCGACGTGGAACCCCGGGCCGCTCTGGACCATGGCGGAGCGGACCGGCTCGTCGGGGAAGTCGCGGCCGCGGAGGAGGTCGATGGCGGTGAGATGCTGTGCGGTGGTGGTCGTGTGCGTCATGCCGTCAGTAAACCGCCAGGGTCTGACAATTGGCTCCGCGTCAGGCTCGCGGGGGTCCTCGGCGGGCCTCGGCGGCTCTGGCCGGGCTCCGGAGATCGACGAAACGGGCACCGCGAGTTCGGCGAACGGGACATCGGCGACCGGCACAGAGGACACCGGCGGCAAGCGGCACGAGTACCGGCCCACAGCCGCCGTACCGCTGACCGTACAGCCCGCCGGGTGGCCCCGGCACGGTGCCCGGGACTCGCCGCACACCGGCTGACCGGCTACGATCCGCCACACACGCAATGCGAGGGAGACGGACGTTGGGGCGGCTAACCGGCGGGGACCCCTCCCTGCTGCGACGGATCAATTCCGCGGTGGTGCTGCACGCGCTGCGCGCCGCCGACTCCCCGACGCTCACCCACCTCGTGGAAGTGACCGGCCTGTCCCGGCCCACCGTCGAGGGCGTGGTCGAGGGCCTGATCGAGGCCGGCCTGGTGGCCGAGGCGCCTGCCGACGAGAGCACCGCCCGCCGCCAGGGCCGCCCGGCCCGCCGCTTCCGCTTCCGTACGGAGGCCGGGCATCTGCTCGGCATCGAGATCGGCCCGCACCGGGTGGCCGCCCTGCTGTCGGACCTCGGCGGACGGGTGCTCGGCTCCGCGCAGCGAGCGGTCGAGGAGTCGGCGTTCGCCGACGACCGGCTGGAGAAGGTACGGGCCGCGGTGGCCGAGCTGCTGCGGCGGGCGGGCGTGGCCCGCAGTTCGCTGCGGGCGGTCGGGGTGGGCAGCCCCGGCATCGTGGAGGCGGACGGCACCGTACGTCTGGGCACGGCGCTCCCGGGCTGGACCGGCCTGCCGCTCGGCGACCGGCTGCGCCGCTCCTTCCGGTGCCCCGTCCTGGTGGAGAACGACGCGAACGCCGCCGCCGTGGCCGAGCACTGGAAGGGCGCGGCCGCCGCTTCGGACGACGTCGTGTTCGTCCTCGCGGGGCTGAGCCCGGGGGCGGGCGCGCTGATCGGCGGGCGGCTGCACCGCGGCTTCGGCGGTGCCGCCGGGGAGATCGGCGCACTGCACCTGCTGGGGCGCGAGGCCACCCCGGAGAAGCTGCTCTCCACGACCGGGCAGCCGCTGCACCCGTTGGACGAGGCGCAGGTGGCGCGGGTGTTCGCCCTCGCACGCGACGGTGACGCGCGGGCCCGGGACGCGATGGACCGTTTCCTCCGGCGGCTGGTGCACGACGTCGCGGCGCTGGTGCTCGCCCTCGATCCGGAACTGGTGGTCGTCGGCGGCTGGGCCGCCGGCCTGGACGACGTACTGGAACCGCTCCGCGCCGAGCTGGCCCGCTACTGCCTGCGGCCGCCCCGGGTGGCCCTGTCCGTGCTCGGTGAGGCGGCGGTGGCCACGGGCGCGCTGCGGCTCGCGCTGGACCACGTGGAGGGCGAACTGTTCGCGGTGGACGCAACGGTCACGGCACGGCGTTGAGAGGCGCGGGCGAGGCGGACGGGTGAGCCAGACGGGCGGGGCCCTGCCCCCGCCGGAGCACCATCAGCGAATACCACTTCCGTGTTCGGCAGACCCGGCGTCACCGACGACAGCGACAACCGCCGCGTCCGCGCCCTCCTCACATACTCGGACAGGCCCTGATTCGCACCCCGGCAGTCCCTGACGAAATCCCGGCATGCCTTGACCGATGCTCGAAACGGAAGGCTCCGGCCCGGTCCCCGGCGTGACGCGGCGGCGTTGTCAGACCCCCCGGCTAGTGTGCTGACAGTTACCTCGGAGACCGGCCGAGCAGGCGTCACAGGGCCGGTCACGGGGCCGAACCGGGGAGAGCGCGATGAGCGAGGGGCAGGAGTCGGGCGCATATCCGTCGTCCGCCGGATATGCGCGGGTCAACGGCCTGGATCTCTACTACGAGGTCCATGGCACAGGACAGCCGCTGGTCCTGCTGCACGGCGGACTGCTCACCATCGACCTGACCTTCGGCGGCATACTCCCCGCGCTCGCCGCGACGCGGCAGGTCGTCGCCGTCGAGCTGCAAGGGCACGGGCACACCGGCGACATCGACCGGGATCCGACTCTCGCGTACCTGGCCGACGACGTGGTGGGACTGCTGGACCACCTCGGGATCGGCCGGGCGGACTTCTTCGGGTTCAGCCTCGGCGGCCTGACCGCGCTTCAGCTGGCACTCACCCGGCCCACGCGGGTGAACCGGCTGGTGCTCGCCTCCACCCACTACCGGCCCGACGGCTACCACCCGGAGATCCTCGACCCGCGGGCGCAGCCGGGCTCCCGGCGGATGCCCACCGAGAGCGACTTCCAGGAGATGTACGAGGCCTACGCGAAGGTCGCCCCCGACCCCGACCGCTTCGAGGCGTTCGCCGAGAAGCTGCAACCGACGGTGCACGCCTTCGAGGGGTGGCCCGCCCGGACGCTGGCCGGCCTGGAAGCGCCCGTCCTCCTGCTGGTCGGGGACACCGACTTCGTCCGGCTGGAACACGCCGTCGAGATGCACGAGCTGATCCCCGGCGCACAGCTCGGAGTGCTCCCGGGGACGACCCACAGCAACCTGCCGCGGCGCGCCGACCTCGTCGTGCCGATGGTGCGGGCCTTCCTGACGCCGCAGGCCGACGCGTCGCCGACCGGCACGACGGAGGGAGCCCGGTGACCGATGAGCCCCTGCGCCGCTCCCGCTCCCCCGCTTCCCCCTCAGCCTCGTCCGGTGTCGATCACGCAGAAGCGGTTGCCTTCGGGGTCCGCCAGGACGACGAAGTCGGCGTCGTCCGGGTAGCGGTCCCAGTCGACCCGCCGGGCGCCCAGGGACACCAGACGCTCGACCTCGGCGGCCTGGGCGGCGGCGTCACCGGCGTACAGGTCCAGGTGGACCCGTGGATGCTCCTGCGCGGGTGTCTCGCTCCGGCCGATCGACACCTGGACACCGGTTCCTTCCGCCGGCTTCAGCACCACCCAGTCGTCTTCCGCCTCCTCGCGTGGCGCATACCCCAAGGCGTCCGCCCAGAAGGCGGCAGCACGCCGCACGTCCGAAGCACCCAGCACGACCGACCCGATCTTCAGCATGGACCGATTGTCGCGCAGCGGCGCTCCGGCGGCATGGACGCCGTGCGTCCTGACGCCGCCGTGCGTCCTAGCTCGCGAGGACGGTGACGCCCGCGTCGGTCACGTTGTCGCCGAAGGTGAGCCGGCAGGTGTCGGCGCGGTAGGTGGACAGGGCCACGGCCGCGGTGCGGCCGCCGGCGAAGTAGCGGGTGGTGACGACGAGGACGGGGGCGCCGGGCAACCGGTCCAGTTCCTTGGCGTCGTCCGCGCGGGCCGAGCCGAGTTCCACGGCCCGGTCCTGGCCCTCCAGTTCGAGCTGCTGGAGCTCGCGCAGGACGGTGCGGGCCCGCGCCGGAGCGTCCACGGCGGCGCCGGTGGCCGTTTCGGCTTCCGGTACGGAACGGGCGGGCACGTAGAGCTGCTCGGCGGCGACCGGCTGGCCGTGCGTGACGCGGCTGCGGTGGACGACGTGCACCTGCTCGCCGGGCGCCAGTTCAAGCTGGCGGGCCACGGCCGCGGGCACGTTCTGCGACTCGACGGCGTCGACGGGCTGCCAGTCGTCACCGGGCGCGCCCGGCCAGGTGTGGCGCGCGGGATCGACGGCCACGCCCACCCGGGGCGGCGCGACGGTCGTGCCCACTCCGCGACGGCGCTGCAGCCGGCCTTCCAGTTCCAACTGTTCCAGTGCCTGCCGCAGTGTGGCGCGCGCGACGCCGAACCGTGCCGCCAGCTCGCGCTCGTTGGGCAGGATCTCACCGACCGAGAACTCCGAGTCCAGCGCCTCGCTGAGCACGGTCTTGAGGTGCCAGTACTTCGGCTCCGGCGCCGTTTCGAGCTGCGTGGTCCCCACCCTGTCCTCCGCCATGGCCGTCGTCCCGGCGGAGGTGGTCCCCGCCGGAGTGCGGGCCCGTGCCGAGCCCGTACGTGCGCCCGGATGTGAGCGCTTCTTTATTAAAGGTTGTTGCAGTATCCCTGTGACGATATGGCCGCCCCCACCCTTGGTCAAGACCAATCGACCGATCCGTTCACGGCCGGTGACCGGTGACCGCGATCGGTTAGCCTGCCGATCATGCTCGCGCTGCTGCACACCTCCTCCGTTCACGTCCCGGTCTTCGACGCGCTGCGCGACGAGGACTCCCCCGGTACGCCCCTCCGGCACCTCGTCCACCCGGATCTGCTGGACCGGGCCCGCGCGGGAGGGCCGGAGGCGGTCGGTACGGCGGTACGGGACGTGCTCGCGGCGGCCACCGGGGAAGGGGCCGCGGCGATCCTGTGCACGTGCTCGACCATCGGCGCGGTCGCCGAGGAGGCCGCGGCGGCCGTCGGTGTGCCCGTCCTGCGCGTGGACCGGCCGATGGCCGCCGCGGCCGTCGCGACCGGAACGCGCGTCACCGTGCTCGCCACGGTGGAGAGCACCCTGCGGCCGACGGCGGACCTGATCGCCGAGGAGGCCGTACGCGCCGACCGGGAGGTCACCGTCGTCACCCGGGTCGTGCCGGGCGCCTGGGACCTCTTCGAGGCGGGCGACCAGGAGGGGTACGACGATGCCGTCGCCACGGCCGTCCGTGCCGCGCGGCGCGAGGCGTTCCCGGGCGGCGGCGAGGCGCGTGCCGACGCGATCGTCCTCGCTCAGGCGTCGATGGCCCCGGCGGCGGAGCGGGCGGACGGGACGGCGATGGTCGATGTCGCGCTGGACGAGACCGCGCGGGACGGGGCTGCGGTGGACGAGGCCGCGGTGGACGACACCCCGGCGGGCGGTACCGGGACGGACGGTTCCCGGTCCACGTACGGAGTCGTCCTGTCGAGTCCGCGCCTCGGCCTGCGGGCAGCCGTACGGGAACTGACGGGCGGAAACTGACGGGAAGCGGGCAAGCTCCCCGGGCGGGGCCGGGCCCGATGCCGGGCAGCCGGGACGCTCACCCCGACCCGGCAAGCGACCCCAACTTGTCCGGGTTACGGACGATGTACACGGTCTGAATCCGACCGTCCACCACATCCACCTGGAAGACCGCATCGGGCTTGCCCCCGGAGAGCACCAGCAGCGCGACTCCACCATTCAGCTCCCGGAAGACGAACTCGGCCGACGGGATGCCGGCCCGGGCCGCGCCGAGCAGGAAGCGGCCGACCTTGTCGGCGGTCTCGATGACCCGCAGCGGCGCCTTGGCCTTGCCGCCGCTGTCGCCGACCAGCCGTACGTCCTCGGCCAGCAGACTCAGCAGCCCTTGCAGGTCGTCGCCCGCCGCTGCGGCGAGGAAGCGCTCGGTCAGGTCACGCTGGCGGACCGGGTCGACCTCGAAGCGCGGGCGGCGTTCCTCGACGTGCCGCCGGGCGCGGCCCGCGAGTTGGCGTACCGCCGCCTCACCGCGTTCCAGGACGGTGGCGATCTCCGCGTACGGGTAGCCGAACGCCTCGCGCAGCACGAACACCGCGCGCTCCAGCGGTGACAGCGACTCCAGCACCACCAGGACGGCGAAGGTGACGGACTCGGCGAGGACGGCGCGCTCGGCGGTGTCGATGGCCGTGTCGCCGAAGTCGGTGGCCAGCGGCTCGGGCAGCCAGGGGCCCACGTACGCCTCGCGGCGCGCCTGGACCTGCCGCAGCCGGTCGATGGCCAGCCGGGTCGTGACGCGCACCAGGTAGGCACGCGGCTCTCGGACCTGTTGCCGGTCGGCGGACGACCAGCGCAGCCACGCCTCCTGCACCACGTCCTCGGCGTCGGCCACCCGGCCGAGCATCCGGTAGGCCACGCCCAGCAGTACGGGGCGGTGTTCCTGGAAGACGTCGGTCGCGGGGTCGGTTCGCACGCCTTCATCCCAGCGGGCCGGCCCGCCGTTGTCCAGCGGGCCTGCCGGGCGTCGTCCAGCGAGGACGTCCGTGACGTGGCCGGTTCGGGTGTGGTGTGCGGCACCGGACGGAAGAACCGGGCCCGGAGTGTCCGCCGTGGCGCCCGTCCCGCCGTACTCTGCAAGCCTCCTGGAGTTCACCGTCCGTTCGGCGGCGGGGCACCGGGTGCCGGTACGAACGGGAACGTCACCAAGATCGGTCGTATTACGGGAGGTTTCACATGGCGCAGGGACCCGGCAGAGCCGTCAACCGGCGGTCGGTGCTGCACGGTGCGGCGCTCGGCACCGCGGCACTCGCCCTTCCCGCCGCCGCGCACGCCGCGGGCGCGGGCGGTTCCGGAGCGGGCGCCGGGCCCCGTACGGGAGGGGCGCCGGCGCAGGCGCGTGCCGGGCGGCCGAGTGCTCCGTGGGGTGTGCAGGCCGGGGATGTGACGGCCTCTTCCGGGCTGGTGTGGGTACGCTCCGACCGGCCGGCCCGGATGCTCGTGCAGACGGCGGCGACCGAGTCGTTCCGCAACGCCCGTACCTGGCACGGCCCGGTGCTCGGCCCCGGTACGGACTTCACCGGCACCACCGCGCTGCACGGCCTGCCGTCCGGCGAGCAGATCCACTACCGGGTGCTGCTGGCCGACCCGTACGACTACCGGCGTACGGGCGAGCCGGTCACCGGCACGTTCCGTACCGCCTCCGACCGGCGTCGCGACGGGGTGCGTTTCACCTGGTCGGGCGATCTCGCCGGGCAGGGCTGGGGCATCAACCCGGAGCTGGGCGGCTACCGGATCTACGAGGAGATGCGCCGCCGCGATCCGGACTTCTTCCTGTGCAGCGGTGACAACATCTACGCCGACAGTCCGATCGAGGCCAGTGTGCGACTGCCCGATGGCAGGATCTGGCGCAATGTGACCACCGAGGAGAAATCGAAGGTCGCCGAGACGCTGGCGGAGTACCGCGGCGCCTTCCGCTACAACCTGCTGGACGCGCATCTGCGCCGCTTCAACGCACAGGTCCCCACCATCATCCAGTGGGACGACCACGAGGTGCGCAACAACTGGTACCCGGGCCAGATCCTGGACGACGCCCGGTACACGGAGAAGGACGTGGACGTGCTCGCGGCCCGGTCGCTGCGGGCGTTCCGGGAGTACTTCCCCATCCGTACGCTCCGGTCGGACCGGGGCGGGCGGGTCTACCGGGTGATCAACCACGGTCCGCTGCTGGACGTGTTCGTGCTGGACATGCGCACGTACCGGAACGCCAACTCCCCGAACCGGCAGACCGACGACCGGCAGGGCATCCTGGGCGCCGAGCAGCTGGCCTGGCTCAAGCGGGCGCTGTCGCGGTCCCGTGCCGTGTGGAAGGTGATCGCCTCCGACCTGCCGCTGGGACTCGTGGTGGCGGACGGCAGGACGGACTTCGAGGCAGTGGCGCAGGGCGACCCGGGCGCGCCGCTGGGCCGGGAGCTGCAGATCGCCGAGCTGCTGCGGCACATCAAGCACCACCGCGTCACCGGCACGGTGTGGCTGACCACCGACGTGCATTACACCTCCGCCCAGCACTACGACCCGTCGCGCGCCGCCTTCAAGGACTTCGCGCCGTTCTGGGAGTTCGTCTCGGGCCCGTTGAACGCGGGCGGCTTCCCGGCCGTGCCGCTGGACGGCACGTTCGGCCCCGCCCAGCCCTTCGTCAAGGCACCGCGGCGGGCGAACGTCTCCCCCGCCGAGAGTCCGCAGTACTTCGGCGAGGTGGACATCGACGGGGGCAGCGGCGAGCTGACCGTGCGGCTGCGCCAGGACAGCGGGCAGGTCCTGTTCAGCCGGTCGCTGCAACCGGGACGGGTGGGGCAGCCCGGACGCTAGGACGCTCCGGGCAGGCAGGAAGCGCCGGGCGGGTGGAAGGCGCCGTGCCGGGCAGCGCCGCGCCGGACGAGGTGGCCGGCGCGAACCGCGACCCGCCGCCTTTGCCGCGATTGCGTCCTTTACCCATCGGTCACAGAGCGTTCGCGATCAGGCAACACCCGTCGGCAACGCTGGTCTGCATGACTGACGCGACATCTGCCAAGAGCGCCCGCCGCCACCACTGGCGGCGGGACCTGGTCGAGCTGGCGGCCCTGTTCACCGCGGTGTCGGTGGCGGACGCCGTCGCCAACACCATCGTGCACGGCCCGTCGGGGCCGGTGCTGCTGTGCTGCTCGGCGGTCGTCCTGATCGCCACGGCCGGGTTCCACACCTGGTGGTCACGGCGCCACGAGCACGCTCCGCCGCCGACCGATACGGGCGCCGCAGCGCCCACCGCTCCGGCCGTTCCCGAAGGGGAGCCGCGGGAGACGGCGCTGTGGCGGATGCGTACGACCGTGCGGGACCGGCCGGGCAGCCTCGCCGCACTGTGCACGGCCCTGGCCCGGCACCGGGTGGACATCCTCAGCCTGCAGACACATCCGCTGTCGGACGGGACGGTGGACGAGTTCCTGCTGCGCGCCCCCGTACCACTGCCCGCCGCCGAACTGACCCGGACGGTCGCCGCGGCGGGCGGCTCCCGCACCTGGCTGGAGCGCGCGGACGCTCACGACCTGGTGGACGCCCCCACCCGGATGCTGGGGCTGGCCACCCGTACGGCACTGGACTCCGCCGAACTGCCGCTCGCGCTGCGCCAGTTGCTGGGCCGCTGCACCATCCGTTCGGTGCCCGCGGCAGCCCTGAAAGGGCGCCCGCCCGCCGGACAGGTGCCGGACGAGGGGATTCTCGAAGAGCACCGCATGCAGTTCCGTGACCCGTCCGGGGGAACCGTCACCATCGAACGCCCGCAGTTGCCCTTCACGCCCACCGAGTTCGCCCGGGTACGGGCGCTCGTCGAGCTGGACGCGCGGCTCGGGCAGCGGGTGCCGCCGCGCCGCGACGTGCTGACCCTGCCCGAGGGCAACGCCATCACGGTCCGCCGCGCCGACCCCTCGGACCTGGCCGCGGCCCGTGAGATGCACGACCGCTGCTCGGCCCGGACGCTGGCGATGCGCTACCACGGCCCGGTCGCCGACGCCGAGCGCTATCTGGACCACCTGCTCAGCCCCCGCTTCGGCCGCACCCTCGCGGTCGAGACGGCGTCCGGGCGGCTGGTGGCCCTCGGCCACCTGCTGTGGGACGGCGAGGAGACGGAGGTCGCACTGCTGGTGGAGGACGCGTGGCAGCGGCGCGGCATCGGCTCGGCTCTGCTGCGCCGGCTGGTCGGCATGGCGGCCGACGCCGGCTGCGCGAGCGTGTACGTGATCACGCAGGCGTCGAACACCGGCATGGTGGCGGCGATGCGGGGCCTGGGGCTGCCGCTGGACTACCAGGTCGAGGAAGGGACGCTGGTGATCAGCGCCCGCCCGCAGGGACTGCCTGCCCGGCGGGAGCCCGTACGGCCGGACGCGGCGGCCCGCGTCGTGCCGGGGCCCGGGCCGCAGGTGCCGTGACGGCGTGACCGCGCAGCGCCGGGGTGCGCGAAGGAATGTGGGGCCGGCCGGTACGCGAGCGCTCGTACCAGCCGGCCCCGGCGGTACGGAGACCGGTGCGGATCGGTGCCGTACCTCAGTGGCTCTGGGCCGTTCTGCCGGTGCTGTACTGCTCAGCCCGTCCCGCGGTCCTCAGCGGCTCGCCGAGGACCCGGCGTGCTGTCGCTCAGACCTGCTCCCACAGCGAGGGTGTGTTCGCGGGCTCCCAGCCGGGCTGCGCCTGGTGGCCCTGGAGGCAGCGGTAGGTGGTGCCGTCGTACGTGACCTGGGTGCCCGCCTCGTAGACGGTGCCGGAGGCCCAGGTGGTCTCACCCGGCTGGCCGGGGCCGGGGTTCTCGGAGCCACTCGTGGTGGTCTTCAGCGTGAGGCCGTAGCCCTGGAGCAGCGGGTTGATGGGCTGGTAGAAGGTGGTGCCGCCGGAGCGGCAGTTGCCGGACCCGCCGGAGGTGACGCCCTGCGCCTGGCTGCCGGAGATGAAGGAGCCGCCGGAGTCGCCCGGTTCGGCGCAGACCGAGGTCCTGGTCACGCCGCTGACGGTGCCCTGCGGGTAGGTGACGCTGGTGTTGTGCTGCTGGATCGTGCCGCAGTGCCAGCCGGTGGTGGAGCCGGAGCGGCAGATCGAGGCGCCGACCGCCGCCTGGGTGGAGCCGGCGACCCGTACGTTCTGGCCGCCCTGTCCCTTGACGTACGGCGTCGAGGTCCAGTTGCTGTTGGTGGCGACCCAGGCGGTGTCCCGGCCCGGGAAGGTGGACGCCTGGAAGCTGCCCTGGGCGGCCTGGTTGTATCCGGTGGTGGAGGTCCCGGCGCGGCCGCAGTGGCCGGCGGTGGCGAAGCCCTGCTGGGTGCCGCGGGTGATCGCGAAGCCGACGGAGCAGCGTCCGCCGCCCATGTAGTACGCGTCGCCGCCGCGGATGTCATAGAGGGCGCGCGGGCGTTCGGCGGTCGCGCCGACGCTGACGAGGCCGCGGTCGGCGCCACTGGCCGCGACGAACGACCGGGCGGCGGCCGGGTCGGCGGCGCGCAGTTGCACGGTGTTCGTCCGGACGTCGACGGCCCACGAGGACGCTTCGGGAGCGGCCCGGCGCGCCGACGCGCGGTCCAGTTCGTCCTTGGCGGCTTCGAGTTGGGCGAGGGTGTGCGGTACGTGGACGGCGCGCGCACCCGCTGCCCGTACGGCGGCCAGGCGTGCGGCGTCGGTGGTGGCCACGGTGAGGGTGGCGGACTCGGTGCCGCTGACCCAGGCGCCGGCGAAGGAAGCGCCCAGCGCGTGGTGCAGGCGTCCGGCGACCGCGCCGGCTTCCGCCTCGTTGGCCAGGCGGCGTTCGGCCTGTGCCCGGTCGAGGCCGAGGTCGCGCTTCATCGCCTGGAACACGGCGTCGGACGTGGCGCCGACGGACAGGGTCTCGGCGGCCGAGCGGTGGGGGGCCTGCGGGGACGTCGAGTCCGCCCGTACGGTCTGGGCCGTCGCGGAGCCGGGCAGCGCGGTCAGCACGAGCGCGCCGACGGCGGCTATGACGGCACACGCGCTGGTTCGGGCGTGTCTGTGGCGCATGGGGGAGGTCTCCTCGGTCTCGGGGGGGGGTGGAGGTGCCGAAAACGTAGGTGCCGTGTGCCGGCCCGGAGAAGATGTCAGTTGTCCTTCTGCCAGGTGTTATGGATGGCGGGCGGGGCTCATGGGTAGTCGGTGGCCCGCGGCGGGCGGGGGCGGCCGGGAGCCGCCGCCCGGCGTTCCGCGCCCCGCGGTGGGCCGGGGTCGGCCGCGTCCCGGTGATCGGCCGGTTCGCCGTGGTCGGCGAGCCACTGCGTGTAGCTGTCGCTGCGCGCGGCGGCGTCGGCGTGGGCGGCGCGCGCCTGGGCGACGACTTCGGCGGCGGAGTCGGCGGCGGCGGTGGCCGGGTGCCAGCCCACGAGGTGGCGCCAGGTCAGCGGCGTACCTGCCAGCGGTCTGGTCACCATGCCGGGGGTGGGGGGCAGCGTCGCGCGGCACAGGCCGGCGGCCCGGCCGACCTGGACGAGGTGGATGCAGGACGCGGTGTCGGTCTCGTAGACGCGGGTGGGGGTGAAGCCGGCGCGGGCGCAGGCGAGGGTGAAACAGTCCGCGAAGCAGCCGTCGCCCGGTACGTCCGCCCAGGCTTCCGCCGCCAGTTCCGCCAGGGCGATCTCCCGCCTGCCTGCCAGCGGGTGGCCCTCGGCGAGCATGACGAAGACCGGGTCCACCGCGACCTCCCGCCAGCGGAGCCGTTCGGGCTCGGGGGCCGGGCTCTCCCCGCACGCCCCGATCAGGGCGAAGTCCAGCCGTCCGGCGGTGACGGACGCGGCGATCTCGCGTTCGGACCAGGTGGTGAACGTGGTCACCGGTACGCCCGGACGGACCGTCGCGAGCCGGTCCACCAGGCCGCCGAGCAACGGGCCGTGGGTGCCGCCGAGCCGGAGGCCCGCCACGGCGCCGTCCGCGCTGGTGAACCGTGCGGCCTCCTGCTGGAGCTCGCTGATCGCGGGCAGCACCACGCGGGCGCGTTCGAGCACGAACTCGCCCAGGGCGGTGGCCCGCACGCCGAAGCGCCCGCGCTCGAAGAGCCGGCCGCCCAGGGTGCGCTCGATGCGTTTGAGCTGGGCGCTCAGGGCGGGCTGGGCGAGGCCGAGCCGGGCGGCGGCCTTGGTCAGGCTGCCCGCGTCGGCAATAGTCCGGATCGTCTTTAAATGCCGCAATTCCAGGTCCATTCTGTGAGCTTGGTGCTCCGCTCCGGGCGGGAGCAAGACTCCGGTCCGGACCAATGACGGCCGCGTCAGCAGGCGCGGCGGCCGGTGCCGCGGCCCTCCGCTCCCGTTCGCCCTGCGCGGACGCGCCGCCCCGACAGGAACGTACGGCGTGCTGGTGATGACGTACCGGGGGCATCCGTACGAGGATGGGGCGCATGTCCCACACCACTGCTTCCGACCACGCGCCCCTGCCCCGCCAGGTCGCCGACGCCTACGTCGACGCCCTGGTCGACCTGGACCCCATCACCGGTACCTTCCTCGGCGTCCCGGAGAGTTCGAGCCGGCTGCCCGACTTCTCGCCCACCGGCCAGGAAGCCGTGGCCCAACTGGCCCGTACGACGCTGGACCGGCTCGCCGAGGCCGAGCGGCGGCCGGGCGGGGACAGCGAGATCGAACGACGCTGCGCCCGGCTGCTGCGGGAGCGGCTGACCGCGGAACTGGCGGTGCACGAGTCGGGCGAAGGGCTGCGCACGGTGAGCAACCTGCACACGCCGCTGCACTCCGCACGCGAAGTCCTGACGATCACGCCGGTCGAGACGGACGACGACTGGGCGGCGCTCGCCCAGCGGCTGCGGGCGATGCCCGCCGCGCTGGAGGGCTACCGCGCCTCGCTGGAGGCCGGCCTGCAGCGGAACCTCCCCGCCGGGCCGCGGCAAGTGGAGACCGTCATCGGCCAGTTGGACACGTGGATCGGTACGAACCGCAGCTGGTTCGCCGACCTGACCGAACCGGGCCCCGCGGCGCTGCGCGGCGAGCTGGACGCGGCGGCGGCGCTGGCGACCGGCGCGCTGGTGGAGCTGCGCGACTGGTTCCGCGACCGTTACGCACCTGCGGTCGCGGGCGCTCCGGACGTGGTGGGCCGCGAGCGCTACGCCCTCCTCGCCCGCTTCTTCAACGGTGCCGACCTGGACCTGGACGAGGCTTACACGTACGGCTGGTCGGAGTTCCACCGGCTGCACGCCGAGATGGTCAAGGAGGCCGAGAAGGTCCTGCCCGGCGCGAAGACCCCGTGGGAGGCGCTGTCCTGGCTGGACGAGAACGGTGAGGCCGTGGTGGGCGTCGAGGAGACCCGCCAGTGGCTCCAGGCGCTGATGGACCAGGCCATCGAGGCGCTGGACGGCACCCACTTCGACCTGGCGGAGCGGGTCAAGCACGTCGAGTCGCGGATCGCGCCGCCCGGCGGCGCCGCGGCCCCGTACTACACCGGTCCGTCACTGGACTTCTCCCGCCCCGGCCGCACCTGGCTGCCGACGATGGGCCAGACCCGCTTCCCGGCGTACGACCTGGTCTCGACCTGGTATCACGAAGGCGTGCCGGGCCATCACCTCCAACTGGCGCAGTGGGCGCACGTCGCCGAGGACCTCTCGCGCTACCAGACGACGGTGGGCATGGTCAGTGCCAACGCCGAGGGCTGGGCGCTGTACGCCGAGCGGCTGATGGACGAGCTGGGCTTCCTGACCAGCGCCGAACGCCGGCTCGGCTACCTGGACGCACAGATGATGCGGGCGGTCCGCGTCATCATCGACATCGGTATGCACCTGGAGCTGGTCATTCCGGCGGACTCGCCGTTCCACCCGGGTGAGCGCTGGACGCCGGAGCTGGCCCACCGGTTCCTCGCCCGGCACTGCAGCCGTCCCGCGGACTTCGTCGAGAGCGAGATCATCCGTTACCAGGGCATGCCGGGCCAGGCCATCGGCTACAAGCTGGGCGAGCGTACGTGGCTCGCGGGGCGCGAGGCGGCGCGGCAGCGGCACGGCGCGGACTTCGACCTCAAGGCGTGGCACATGGCGGCGCTGTCGCAGGGTTCGCTGGGTCTGGACGATCTGCTGGCCGAGCTGTCGCGGATCTGAGGGGCCCGCCTTCGCGGGGGCCGCGGCTCACCGCTGCCCCCGCACTCGTCCGTACCGCGTTCCGCCGGCCCGGTTCATTCGCCGGCGGTAGGGACTTTGTCGGCGGTATGGATCTCGTACCGCCAGAAAGCGCGGTGCCGCCAGAATTCCACGGCCGACAGGGTGTTCACGGAATGCCGGCGCAGCCGCGCGGCCTGGAATCCCGCACCGGGCAGCGCTCCGAGCACGGCGAAGCACCGGAGCATCGGCCACATGCTGCGGGAGATGTCCTCCACACCGCGCACCGAGAATCCGGCTTCGGCGGTCAGGTGTTCCAGTGTGCCGTAGGTGAAGCGCTGGAACGACGGCATCGCGGCCCAGTCGTTGAGCTGCCGGAACACCTCGGCCGCCGGCGCCGGCATCCGGTCGGCGGCCTCCCGGGCGTACTCGAACATGACGAGCCGGCCGCCGGGTTTGAGCACCCGGTGGAACTGCGCCAGCACCGCCTCGGCGTCCGCCGCGTGCACCAGGGTCTCCATGGTGTAGACGGCGTCGAAGCTCTCGTCGGGGAAGTCCAGGGCCGCGTAGTCGCTGTGCGAGAAGGTGAGCAGGTGGTCGAGGCCGCGGCGGCGGGCCCGGCGCCGGGCCTGGACGACATGGGCGTCGAGCAGATCCACGCCGTGGATCCGCAGCCCGAATCGGCCCGCCAGCCGGCCGGCCACGTCGCCCACGCCGCATCCGGCGTCGAGGACGCGCGCGCCCGCCGGCTGCGCGAGTGTCGCACCCATTCGGTCTTCCATACGGCGCAGCGCTTTCGACCAGGCCCACGGGGAATCCGTCTCGCGGTAGAAGCCGAAATGCTTGGTGCCGTTCAGAAAGAGACGGTATCCCAGCCGAGATCCCGGCTGACGGTAATATCGGATGACTTCGCGTACGTTGCTCGCATTGCTCACCTTCAGCACCATGCCAGCCCGGTCGCGACCGGTACATCGCTTCGGCGCCGGAACCCCCCTTCTGGGGTAGCGGAGGTGATGGTCACCGGCAAAAGCCTTGATCCGCCGGGGATTCCACTGCTAGACACCTCCCATGACCGGCTATTCCCCTGACGCCACCGACTGGCGCATCCTCGACGTCCTGCAGCGCAACGGCCGCGCGGGCTACGCCGAACTGGCCCGCGCCGTCAACATGTCCGCGAGCGCGGTGACCGAGCGGGTACGGCGGCTGGAGGAGGCCGGGGTGATATCCGGGTACGCCGCGGTGGTCGACCCGGCGGGCGTCGGGCTGTCGGTACTGGCCTTCGTCCGGCTGCGCTACCCGAACGGCAGCGACGCGCCCTTCCACGGCCTGCTGGAGAGCACGCCCGAGATTCTGGAGGCGCACCACGTCACGGGCGACGACTGCTTCGTCCTGAAGGTCGCCGCCCGTTCGATGAAACACCTGGAGGAGGTGTCGGGCCGGATCGGGGCGCTGGGCGCGGTGACGACCAGCGTCGTGTACTCCTCGCCGCTCCCCCGGCGCCCGGTCAGCGCCTGAGGGGGCGTGCGCCACCGTCCGGTCAGTCCGGCACCCGGTGGCGTATGGTCGAGCCCGCGCGGTCCTTGACGACCTCCAGTTGGGCCGGGATGCGCTGCCGGAGATCGGCGACATGGCTGACGATGCCGACGCTGCGGTCCCGTTCGCGCAGCGAGTCCAGGACGTCCAGCACCTCGTCCAGGGTCTGCTCGTCCAGGCTGCCGAACCCCTCGTCGATGAAGAGGGTGTCGAGGCGGGTGCCGCCCGCCTCGTCGGTGACGACATCGGCGAGCCCGAGCGCCAGGGCCAGCGACGCGAAGAACGTCTCGCCGCCGGAGAGGCTGGCGGTGTCCCGTTCGTGACCGGTCCAGGCGTCGATGACGTGCAGTCCCAGGCCGGAGCGGCGCGCGCCGCCGGCCCGTTCGTCGGAGTGCACGAGTGTGTAGCGGCCGGAGGACATGCGGTGCAGGCGCGCGCTGGCGGCGGCCGCGACCTGTTCGAGGCGGGCGGCCAGTACGTAGGACTCCAGGCGCATCCGCCGTTCGTTCTCCGCCGACGTACCGGCGGCGAGGGCGGCGAGGCGGGCGATGCGCTCGTACTCGGTACGCAAGGGGGCCAGCCGGAGGGCGTCGGAGTGGGCCCGTGCGCCGAGGCGGTCGAGTTCGGCACAGCGTTCCTCCGCGGCGGCACAGACCGTACTGGCCGTACGCAGTCTGCGGCCGGCGTGTTCCAGTTCGGCGTGCGCCCGGCCCGGGTCCGCGGGCGGAAGGCCCGCCGCGGCGACCGCCTCGGGGTCGGCCAACTCGGCTTCCACGGCGGCCGTCTCGGCTTGGTGGCGATCGAGGCGCTGTTGCAGGGCGTTCCAGTCGGTGTCGCTCAGCAGCGCGGCCGACGCGTCCTGCGGGGTGTCGAATCCGGCACGGTAGGCGGCGTCGGACAGCCGGGCGCCGGTCTCCTTGAGGCGCTCGGCGCACGCCTCGGCCGTACGGGCCGCGGCTGCGGCCTCGGCCAGCAGCGCGACCTGCCGCTCCAGGCGGCGGGCCCGCTCGGCGACGCTGGCGAAACCGCCGCGCGCCTCTTCCAGCACGCTGTCGAGCGAGGCGAGTTCACGGTCGAGGGCTTCGCGGTGGGAGGTACGCGCGGCAGCGCGGCGCTCGGCCTCCTGCTGCTCGGTACGGCGACGCTCGTACTCCCGGTCGGCGCGCGCGGACGCTTCCCGGGCGGCATGCAGATCGGCTCCCGCGGCCCGCTCGCGCGCATAGGTCGCGCGCAACTCTTCTTCGGCGCGCGCGAGTTCGTCGACCGGAGCGTCTCCGGCGGTCGCCGCGGCGGCGGCCCGTTCCTCCTTCAGGGACTGCTGGGCGCGCTCGGCGTCCTGCCGCGCGGACTCGGCCTGCCGGTAGGCGCCCAGGGCCGCTTCCTCGGCCGTACGGTCCACGTGCCCGGCTCCGGTACGGGCCGGGGCGGGGTGCTCGGTGGCGCCGCACACGGCGCAGGCGGCGCCGTCCTCCAGCCCGGCGGCGAGTTCGGCCGCGATGCCGCGCAGGCGGCGGTCCTTGAGGTCGAGCCAGTGTTCGTGGGCCGCCGCCGCACGCTCCCGGGCGCGCAGTACGTCCTCGTCCGCGGCCCGCAGGCTGTCCGTGAGGTGGTCGCGCCGCCGCGCGGCTGCCAGCCGCTGGCGGGCCGGGTCGAGCTGCGCGTGCAGTTGTTCGGCGCGGGCCGCGGCTTCCTGGGCGGCCTCGATGCGCCGCTGGTTCTCCTGGTGCGCCGGCTCCCGGGCCGCGAGCCACGCGGCGGCGTCCACCAGCGTCTGCTCGTCGGCCCGCGCCTCCCGCTCGATCCCGGCCCGTTCCGCGGCGATCTCGGCGGCGCGGCTCTCGGCCCGGCGGGCCGCCGTCAGCGACCCGAGGTCCTGCCGCAGCTCGCGTTCCAGGGCGGCGAGCCGTTCGGCGTCCGCGTCGGCCAGGTCGGGCGGCAGTTGGGAGCGTCCGCGCCGCTCTTCGGCCTGCGCCGTCCCGTGCTCGCGCCAGGCCGCGTCGTGCAGCGCCAGGGCGGGGGCGACCTCGGAGGCCGCGCGGGCCCGCGCCAGCCGGTCCCGGGCCCGGTCCCGCTCACCGGACTGCGCGGCCAGCTCCGCCGCGCGCCGCTGGGCCTCGGCGTACCGGCGCTGGAGGCGGTCCCGCTCACGCTCCTCGTCCGCCCGCGCGCGGGCGGCGGCCTCCGCCGCCTCGGCGGAGCGTACGGCGAGCCGGGCGATGTCGCACCGCTCGCGCGCGTTGGCCCGCGCGACGGCCGCCCGTACCAGTACGGCCTCGGCGAAGCCCGGCTCGCCGGGGCTGGGCGCCTCGGCGGCCTGAGCGGTGGCGGTCCTACCGGAGTCCGGCCGCCCGTACTGTTCCGGTACGAGCACGGTGGCAGTCGCCGTATCCCGGGACGACGCGGCCGTACCGGCAGCGCGCGCCGCCCGGCCCGTACCCGTACCCCTGCCCGTGCCGCCACGGCGGCCCGGCGCCGGCTGCGCCGTTTCCGGTGCGCGTCCCGGCGCGGGGACCGAGGGATCGACGAGGTCGGCCGACTCACCCGCCGCCTGGTCCATCCGGTGGACGAGCGCCAGCAGCCGGTCGTCCCCGGCGGCCACCTGGTCGGCCGCGGCCTTGCGGCGGGTGGCCAGCTGCTCTTCGAGGGCGGCGAACCGGCGGGTGTCGAAGAGCCGCCCCAGCAGCCGGGCGCGGGCCTCGGCATCGGCGCGCAGGAAGCGCGCGAAGTCCCCCTGGGGCAGCAGGGCGACCTGGCAGAACTGCTCCTTGTTCATGCCGAGCAGCTGGCCGATCTCCTCGCCGATCTCCTGGTGGGACCGGCTCAGCGCCTTCCAGCGCCCGCCGTGGCCGGTGTCTGTGCCCGTCCCGCCGGTGCCGGAGGGGCTGCCCGCCCCGCCGCCGGTGTCTTCGGCCGTCCCGCCGGTGCCCGCGTCCGCGGCTGCCCCGTCGGCGCCGGCGTCCGATCCGCCGTCGCGGTCGCCGGTCACGTACTCGCGCAGCCGGCTCTGCGCCTTCTCGCGGGTCGTGCCGGTCCCGCGCTTCTTCGGGCGGGGCTGCTCCGGCAGCCGGGTGATCTCCAGCCGCCGTCCGCCGACGGTCAGTTCGAGGACCACCTCGGTCGGCGTCGACGGGTCGGCGAGGTCGCTGCGCAGCGCCTGGCCGTTCTGCCGCGTCCCCGGCACGGTCCCGTACAGGGCGAAGCAGACGGCGTCCAGAATGGAGGTCTTGCCCGCGCCGGTCGGCCCGTGGAGCAGGAAGAGACCGGCCCGCGCGAGCCGGTCGAAGTCGATGGTCTGGGTCCGCCCGAACGGCCCGAAGGCCGTGACCGACAGCCGGTGCAGCCTCACCCCGCCACCTCCCGCAGCACGTCGTCGGTGCGTACCTCGTCGAGAGCGGAGCGCAGTACGTCCCGCTCCTCGTCGTCCACGCCGCGCCCCGGCCGTACGTGGGCGACGAAGTCCTCGGCGATCTCCTGGTCGCTGCGGCCGCGCAGCCGCTGCGCGTACGAGGCGAGGGTGCGGGCGGCCCCCTCCTCCGGCTCGAAGGCGAGGCTGAGGATGTGCGGGAAGCGGGCGGCGAGCCTGGCCATCGGTTCGTGCGGGCGGGCGGAGTCGGTCAGCGTCGCCTCCACCCACGCCTCCGCGTGGACCTCGTGCGCCGGGTCGGCCAGCAGGTCGTCCAGCTTGCCGCGGAGGCGGGCCAGCGGGCGGGGCACCGGGCAGTCCAGGCGCTCGGCGGTCACCGCGCCCGCGGCGTCCAGGTCGACCAGCCACATGGACTTGCGGTGCCGTTCCTCGGAGAAGGAGTAGGCGAGCGGGGAGCCGGAGTAGCGGACCCGGTCGGTGATCGTCTGGCAGCCGTGCAGATGCCCGAGAGCGGCGTAGTCGACGCCCTCGAAGACGGCGGCGGGCACCGACTCCACACCACCGACCGTGATGTCCCGCTCACTGTCGCTGGGCGCGCCGCCGGTGACGAAGGCGTGCGCGAGCACCACCGACCGGGTGCCGGCGGGGCGGGCCGCCAGGTCGTCGCGCACCCGGTCCATGGCGGCGCCCAGTACGTGTGCATGGTCGGCCCGCGCGGCGCCGAACTCGTCCTTGACCAGGGCCGGTTCCAGGTACGGCAGTCCGTACAGGGCGACCTCGCCGTACGCGTCGCGCAGCACGACCGGGGTGGCGCAGGCCGCCGGATCGGTCCGCAGGTGGATACCGGCCCGGTCCATCAGCCCGGAGCCGACACCCAGGCGGCGGGCGGAGTCGTGGTTGCCGGAGATCATGACGGTGGGCACGCCCAGGCCGGCGAGCCGGTGCAGGGCGTCGTCGAAGAGTTCCACGGCGGCCAGCGGCGGTACGGCGCGGTCGTAGACATCGCCCGCGACGAGGACCGCGTCGACCCGCCGGGTACGGACCGTCTCGACGAGATGATCGAGGAAGGCGCGCTGCGCGGTGAGCAGGTTCACTCGGTGGAACGAGCGGCCGAGGTGCCAGTCGGAGGTGTGCAGAAATCTCACAGCAGCGCTCCGGCCTGCATCGTTGTCCTTCCTCGGGCACCGGCTCGGCACCGGGTCGGTACGAGCCTGCATAGCAGCACGACCGACTTTAGTCTCTGCGGGCCCCTTGTCCCTCACTGGCCTCTGCGGGGGGGGGCCGGGGCGGCGGGCTCGGTGGGGGGAACGTCGGCGGGCTCGTCAGCGGGGATCGTCGCCGGGCACGGCATCGCGCCGGCGCCGGGAACCGGAGGACGAAGCCCCGCGCTGACCCGTTCATGTCAGCCGCGCTCTCGCACCGGGCAGGGGCAGGGGCAGGGGCAGGGGCAGGCAGTAACGCGCCAGGACGTCCGTGCGCCACCGTCCGCTGTTCCATTTCGGGCACGGGAGCAGGTTCGGCCTCTTCCATACGTCCGGGAGTCCACTGGCGCCGCACCGCTTCAGGGTCCTGCGCCGCCTCCGAGTGCTCCGGGCGCCGTGCGCGGCCTACCTGGTCACCGGGCGCTGCGAGGAGTCCCGCGAGTTCTCCGGCCTGCTGCGGGAGAGCGCGGAGCAGCGCGGGGAACCGGTGACGCTGCTGGGCGCCGCGTACGGGGAGGGCATCGTGCCGCACGTACGCGGCCTGCTGTCGGAAGGGACCCGTCCGGCGGGGGAACACGGCCTGCGGGACTGGAGGCGATGCTCGGCCCGCTCCACGAGCTTCTGCACTGAACCCGGGGCTCGTCCGGTGGCCACGCCGGGCAGCCGTGTCGGGCATCCGTGCCCGGCGGCTGAGTCCGGGAGCCCGCCGGAGCGCCTCCGGACGTGCCGAAGGCGCCGGTCCACCCACCGGCGCCTTCGGGGTACATCAGCGGGCCGTCAGGACTTCGCCGCCTGCTGCCCCTGCTTCGCCGCCTTGTCCGTGATGTCGACCGTGTCCTTCGCCGGGGGCGCGGTCACGTTCACGTCCGTACCGAAGTCGCTGAATTTCAGCGTGGTGCTGACACTGGTCCGCGCGCCACTGCTGCCCTGCGTGCCGCCCCGCGGCTTGACCTCGACCTTCTCCTGGCGGACCCGGCCCTGCGCGTCCAGCCAGATGTCGAGCGGCAGCCGGTCGCCGAGCTGCGCCCTGAGCTGCTTCGCCTGCTGGGCGTTGCCCTTGGCCAGCTCCGCCACGTCGACGGACACCTTGTAGTGCGTCGTGGCCGTACCGTCGACGGTCTCGGTGCCGACCTTCGTGACGTCCTTGTCGCTGATGCCCTTGGTGTAGTTGAAGGAGGACGTCGGATCCGCGTACTGCGAGCTGCCGCCGGACTGCTGCGTCAGCTTCTTCAGATCCACCTTCAGCCACGACTTGCCCTGCGGCAGCTGCTGCCGCTGAGCGGCGGGCGGCTGCTGGTAGAGGACGCCGTCCACCGTCCGCTGACGGATCTGCTGATCTCCGGTCCGCAGCACCATTTCGCTGCTGCCGTTGCCCAGGTCCACGACCCCGGACCCGCGGACCTCCGCGTTGTTGCCGCCACTCCGGGCCCGCGTGAGGAGCGTCATCCTGGCTGTCTTGGCGGCGGTGGTCTTCTGGTGCGCGGCCCGTACCGCCTGCGGCCCGTCCGCCGCCCCGCCCTGCGAGGCCGACGCTCCGCCCTGCTTCCCGGGGGCCTTGTCCGATGCCTGGTCGTTCCCTCCGCCGCAGCCGGTGACGAAGGTCAGGGACAGCGCCCCGGTTGCCGCCACCGCTAAGAGACGCGGACGTTTGCTCACTGTTCTCACTGAGACCTCCTGGTAGCAAACCCGTACAGGCCGACGTGCCGTTGCGGGTGCCCCGTGGTGCACGGATGAATCGCGGCGTTTTGCGGACCGCCGGATACCGGTTGCCGGCCATCCCCTCCGGTCGCGCCCCTCCGGTCGCGCCGAATGAGACGGCAGCGGCGAATCAAACGTTCCTTCCTGGCCCCTCACCGTCCGGAATCGAGCCAGCTCCGCATATGGCCTGAACAGCGTCGAACAAGCCTTCCGCAATTGACGCCACCACATGCCGCGGGCAGCCTTGCGCTCACCGCCACAGCGACGAGATGAGGACGCGAGTGACCGCCAACGGAAATGGCAAGTCCGCCGACGAACCGTATGTCATCACCGGCCGGGGGCAGGACGCCGCTCCCAAGAACGCCTTCTCCTTGTTCGCCGACGTCAACTACAACGTGGGAGGACCCCGCACCAAAATTCTCGTCATCCCGGCCAACGGCACGGCGAACAACTTCAGCGATTACGGGTTCGACCAGAGCGACGACGGAGTGAGCAGCGTCGTCAACAACACCGACCGGGACAACATCCTCTTCACCCGGACCAACCAGGGGGGCTCGCAGTTACCCGTCCCCGCCAACTCCTCGATCACCGACCTGACGCGGATTCCGCTGTCCGGAAGCCCCACCAGCACCTGGAACGATCAGGCCCAGTCCGCCCTGGCCTTCAACAAGCCGGTGCCGCTGCCGGTGTTCACCGCGCCGAAGCCCAGCGCGCAGTCCCAAGAGCGCCGCCAGGCGATCCAGGGCAACGCGGCCCCCGACGTCCAGCAGGTACTGCTCTACGAAGGGACCACGCTGCTGGGCACCTGCCCGGTCAAGGACAGCACGTGGGAGTACACCCCGGACACCGACTGGCCGCTCGGCCAGCACGACCTCGCCGCCATCGCGGTGCGCGACGACGTCCTGTCCGGCAAGGCACCACTGCGGTTCTACGTCGTCCTGCCGACTCCCGTCGTGGACATCCGGTCCCCCAAGGAAGGCGTCGAGGTGGACAGCGGCGCCACCGTCGACGGTGTCGCGTTCAACGCCGACACGGTGACGCTCACCGAGGGCGCCACCCAGCTCGGCACCGCCAAGGTGACCAGCAACCTGTGGAGTTTCGCCCGCGAGGGCGGCTGGTCGCTCGGACAGCACAGCGTGACGGCGAAGGCCGTACGCGGCAGCCAGGAATCCGCGCCGGAGACCGTGAATTTCACGGCGGCCAACAAAAACCTCACGGTGGAAAGCACCTTCAACTCTTCCTGGCAGGACTGGCAGACCCACAAGTACATCCACTCCTACGACGTCACCCTGTATGCCGGGGACACCGATGTGAAACACTGGCACGTCGGCTTCGGCCAGCTCCCGGACGGCTCGGTGCTGGCCCCGGAATTCGAAGCGAGTTTCTGGGGAATGGTCATCAGTGACGGCTCCGACGGAAACGTCGTCCTCGGTTCGCCTCCCGAGGGCGTCCACATCGTCCCGGCCAAGGGCCATCTGACCCTTCGCGTCCTGGTGCTCATCCCGACGCAGGACGAGGCGTACAAGAAGCTCTACGGCCTGTTCGCCAAGTCGCTGACCGAATAGCGGCCACCGCGTAGGCACAGCACGACAGGCACAGCGGGAACGGCAAGCACGGCAGGAACGTCAGGAACGGATGTCGCGGGGGCCCGGACGCGCGCGGCCCGGGGCCCCGCGATCACACACCTCGCGTACTTCGCGTACCTCGCGCCCCCGGCCGGCCGCGCCCGTCCCCGGGCCGTATCCGCTCCCGCCCGCGAGGCTCATCCCTTCTTCCCCGCGGCGCGGCTCCCGGACTCGGGTACGGCGCTCGCGTACTGGGCGGCCTGGATCTCGTAGAGAGAGCGGTAGTGGCCGCCGTCGAGGTCCATCAGCTGGGCATGGGTGCCCTGCTCGATGAGGCGGCCCTCGTCGAGCACGTAGATGAGGTCGGCGGTCGCGGTGGCGGCGAGCCGGTGGGTGATCAGCAGGACGGTGGT
Source organism: Streptomyces sp. NPDC026394 (assembly GCF_055567735.1). Lineage (NCBI taxonomy): Bacteria > Bacillati > Actinomycetota > Actinomycetes > Kitasatosporales > Streptomycetaceae > Streptomyces > Streptomyces sp. NPDC026394. The sequence continues at coordinate 7,860 of NZ_JBVHPX010000026.1, read as the reverse complement.
GCCGTCGTCGGTGAGGGCGCGCAGGGCCTGGAACGCCTCGACCTCGGCCCTGGGGTCGAGCGCGGACGTCGGCTCGTCCACGACCAGCAGCGGGGCTTCACGGTAGTGGGCACGCGCGGTGCCGATGCGCTGCCACTGCCCGCCGGAGAGCTGGGTGCCGCGCTCGAAGCCCTTGACGACCAGGCTGTCCCAGCCGTGCGGCAGGGAGGTGACGACGTCGGTCGCGTCCGCGCCGTCGGCCGCCCGCTCGACGCGCCACTGTTCGAGCCGCTGGTCGCTGCGCCCGATGTGGATGTTGGCGCGGGCGGTCATCGGCCAGTGCGGGAAGTCCTGGGCCAGCAGCGCCACCTGACCGAAGACCGCCGCACGATCGGCGTCGCGGGTGTCGGTGCCGTTCCAGAGCAGACGTCCGTCGCTGGGCAGGTACAGGCCCGCCACCAGTTTCGCCAGGGTGGACTTGCCCGAACCGTTCGCCCCGACCAGCGCCACGACCGTGCCGTGGGGAATCGTCAGGTCCACCTTGTCCAGGGCGGGTGAGGTGGCGCCGGGGTAGGTGAACGACACGTTCTCCAGGCGGACTTCCTCCAGCGGCCCGGTCAGCGGAACACCCCCGCCGGGAATGGCGTGCCGCTTGGCGGTGCGGCACGCGTCCTCCCAGTCCTTGAGGTACATGGCCTCCTCGTAGAGGCGGTTGAACTGCATGACCAGGGACATCAGGCCGGCGCTGGACGTCCGTACGGCGATCACGGCGGTACCGGCCACGGCCAGCGGCATGCCGCCACCGGTCAGCAGCAGCCACAGCACGCCGTAGGCGCCCAGGGACGCCAGGCCCGAGGCCGCCGAGGCGACGGTCTGGGTGCCGGCCTCGGCACGGGCCAGCCGCTGCTGCTCACGCTCCACCGTCCTCGACATGTCCGCGTACGCGTCCACCAGCAGCCGCCCCGCGCCGTGCACCCGGATCTCCGCGGCGCACGCCTGGTCGGTGAGCTTCTGGGTGATGACGGAGATGGCGCGGCGGTGCTCGATCCAGGTGTGCCGGGACTCGTACTGGCGGCGGGCCGAGAGCACGGCCCCCCACCCCTTCGGGGCGGCCACCAGGAACAGCATCAGGACGAGCAGCGGGTGCAGCATGAGCAGCACACCGGCCGCGGCGAGCAGGCCGGTCAGCGCGTTGAGGACCAGGATCGAGGAACCGAGCATCATCCGGATGGAGTCGGTGCCGAACCGGCCCGCGTCGAGCGTGCGGTGGACCTGCTGGTCCTCCAGGGCGGCGAGTTCGACGTGGATCACGCCGTGGTAGAAGCGGGCCGTGCAGACGCGCTCGATCTTGGGCTCCAGTTGCCCGGACGCCGCCGTGGACACCGCCGCCAGGAGCGTCGAGAGCACCGCGACGGCAGCCACCGCCACCAGGGCCGGCAGCGCCTGGCGCAGCCGCTCGGGCGTGGGCCCGGCCGCGAACAGCGCCACGAGCGCCTGGTTGGTGGCCACCAAGGTGAAGGCCCGCAGGACACCTTGGCCGACCTCGGCGCCGAGCAGCACTGTCAGCGCGACGCGGTCCTCACGCCAGGCCGCCTTGGCGACGGCGCTCATCATGGCGGGGAACTGGCGGGCCATCGACCACAGCCCCATCCGCAGGATCGGCATCTCGTGCCGCGTGAACGACAGGTCGTAGCGCAGCGCACCGCCGAACAGCACCCGCTCGCTCTCGGAGACGGGCAGCCGGGTCCGGGGCCGGACGCCGCGGCCTTTCACCGTGTCTCCGGCCACGCGGCATACGCGGTGCGGCTGCGGGGGACGCGGGCGGTACGGGTACGCGGGCGGGCCTGCGCGGGGCGGGCCGGGGCTCCGGCTGGTCCGGTCGTCACCGTCACGGTGTCCCTCATGGCTTCTCCTCCGGCTTGTGTCGTCGTGCCTCGTGCTATGCCCCGTCCTGACCGCCCCGGCACGCCCGGTGCCCGATCCGGTCGGACCCCGTGGTCACCCTCGCCGCACGGGCCGCTACCGCCGCCCCCGTCCCGCCGGGTAATACGATTTCCAGCCACGACCGTTCTTCACCGTCGTCCAACGGGGGATCTCTTCACGTGTTCGGAATCGTCAGGCCCTGCACCCACCGCCTGTCCAACGGGCTCAAGGCCGAGTGGACGGCCCATCTGTGCGGGCTGTGCCTCGCCCTGCGTGGTGACCACGGGCAGTTCGCCCGGGTGGTGACCAATTACGATGGCTTGATCGTGTCCGTCCTGACGGACGCCCAGTCCGGCCGGGCGGCGGCGCAGCGCCGTACCGCCGGGCCCTGCCCCCTGCGCGGCATGCGGACCGCCTCGGTGGCGACGGGCGAGGGTGCGCGGCTGGCCGCGTCGGTCTCGCTGGTGCTCGCCTCGGCGAAGATACGCGACCACGTCGCCGACCGGAACGGACTGCTGCGCCGCCGCCCGGTGGCCGCCGCGGCACGCAAGGTCGCCGCAGGCTGGGACCGGGCGGGAGCCCGTACCGGCGCGACCCTCGGCTTCGACACGTCCGTCCTCGTCGACGCCGTCGACCGGCAGGTGGGCATCGAGCAACTGGCGGGCCCCGGCACCCCGTTGACGGTCATCACCGAACCCACCGAGACGGCGACCGCCGCCGCCTTCGCCCACACGGCGGTCCTCGCGGGCCGCCCCGGAAACGCCGCACCGCTGGCCGAGGCCGGCCGGCTCTTCGGCCGGCTGGCCCACCTCCTCGACGCCGTGGAGGACCGTACCGCGGACGCCGCCGAGGGCGCCTGGAACCCGCTGACCGCCACCGGCGCCTCTCCCGCGCAGGCCCGCCGGCTGTGCGACGACGCGCTGCACGGTATCCGTCTCGCGCTGCGCGACGTGGAATTCACCGACTCGGCACTGGCGCACGCCCTGCTCGTGCACGAGCTGCGGCGGTCCGTCGACCGCGCCTTCGGTACGGCGTCGTGCTCGCACCAGGGGTACGGGGCCGGCCCGTACGACAGCGGGACCGGCAAGCCGTACGGGCAGCCGCAGACTCAGCCGTACCCCGCCGCGCCTTCGTACGCGCCGCCCAGCGGCCCGTACGCCCACGGCCCGCAGCACCTGAACGGGCCGCAGAACCCGTACGCGGGCGGGCCGGTGCCGCCGGGTGGTCAGGGTGGTTACGGGGGTCATGGGGGCCACGGGAGTGACGGCGGGCAGGGCGGACACGGCGCCCCCCACCCGCCGAAAAAGCCCCGCGGCCTCCTGACCGGCTGCGCGGTCGCCATCGGGCTCTGCTGCACCTGCCAGCTCTGCTGCGCCGAGGAGTACGAGGGGCCGTGGTCGCGCAAGAAACGCGAGGGCTGCTGCCGGGACTGCGACTGCTGTGACAGCTGCGAATGCTGCAACTGCTGCCCGGATTCGTGCTGTCCGGACTCCTGCTGTTGCGACGGCTGTTGCTGCGACTGCTGACCCCGCACGACGCCTCACCCTTCTCCGCTGCCCCCGTCACGTCGACACGCCCACGTAACGACGTGACGGGTGCGGCGCGTCGTACCGCTACGGATACCGCTTCCGACACCGACACGGGCCGACAGGGCAGGCCGACCCGCACCCACCGGCCACGATCACGCCCCCGGGCCACCGATCCGGACACTCACCCGTAAAAGCCTCGACACACCCGCCTCCCTGGTCCTTTCCTTGCGCCAACGGCTCATCCACCCAGTACTGGAGGCTGCATCCGTGACGCGCGTAAGCCGATCCGCCCCCGACGGCCAGGCCCCGCCCGGCCCCCGGGCCGACCACGACTTCCTGCGCAAGCTGGGCTACACCCCCGTACTGAAACGGCGGATGGGCCCGTTCGCGAACTTCGCCATCTCCTTCTCCGTGATCTCCGTCCTCTCCGGCTGTCTGACGCTGTACGGATTCGGACTGGTCACCGGCGGGCCCGCGGTCATGATGTGGGGCTGGATCGTCGTGGGCGTCATGGTCATGTTCGTCGGCGCCGCGCTGGCCGAGGTCACCAGCGCCTACCCGACGTCCGGCGCGCTGTACTTCATGGCCGACCGGCTCGGCGGCAAGCGCTGGGGCTGGTACACCGGCTGGCTGAACCTCCTCGGCCTGCTCGGCGCGATCGCCGGTATCGACTACGGCTGCGCCCTGTTCGCGGGCGCGTTCGCCGGGCTCCAGTGGGGCTTCGAGCCCACTCCCGGCTCACTCATGGTCATCTACGTCTGCGTCCTGGCGCTGCACGCGGCACTGAACCTCTTCGGCGTACGCCTGGTCAGCATCCTCAACACCGTCTCCGTGTGGTGGCATCTGGCCGGGGTCGCGCTCATCGTCGGCGTCCTGTGGCTGGTGCCCGCCCACCACCAGTCCCCCTCCTTCGTCTTCACCACCTTCGTCAACGACACCGGCTGGAACAGCACGCTGTACGTGGCGCTGATCGGCCTGCTGCTGGCCCAGTACACCTTCAGCGGCTACGACGCGTCGGCACACCTGAGCGAGGAGACCACCGGAGCGCAGGTGAACGCGGCCCGCGGGATCGTACGGGCCATCCGCTGGTCCTGGGTCGCCGGCTTCGTCCTGCTGGCCGGGCTGACCTTCGCCATCCAGGACTACACCGGCGTACAGAACACCCCGACCGGTGTGCCGCCCGCGCAGATCTTCCTCGACGCGCTCGGCGTCAGCGGGGCGAAGGCGCTGCTGCTGGTGGTGATCGTCGCGCAGCTGTTCTGCGGCAACGCGGAAGTGGCGGCCACCTCCCGGATGGTGTTCGCGTTCTCGCGCGACGGCGCGCTGCCCGGTTCCGCCTGGTGGCGGCACCTCTCCCCGCGCACCGGCACACCGACCCGGGCCGTCCTGCTCTCCGTGGCCGTCGCCGCCGTCCTCGCCCTCCCCTCCCTCTACTCCTCGGCGGCCTACGCGGCCGTCACCTCCATCAACATCATCGGCATCACCCCGGCCTACGCGATCCCCGTCTACCTGCGCCTCCGCCACCGCCGCACCTTCCGGCCCGGCCCGTGGAACCTGGGCCGCCGGGGCGTCCCGGTCGGCCGGGTCGCCGTCCTCTGGGTGGCCTTCATCACCGTCCTGTTCTGCCTCCCCCAGAGCCATCCCGTCTCCCTCGCCACCTTCAACTACGCCCCCGTGGCCCTGTTCCTCGTCCTCACCCTGGCCACCGTCTGGTGGGCCGTCGCGGGCCGCCGCACCTACCACCTCCCCGACCCCGGCACCGGCACCGGCACCGCCCCCGACCCCGATCCGGCCCCCGGCTCCCCGACGCAGCACACACCGGACGGAGCCACCGAATAACCGGCCAACCCCTGCCCCCACCCCTGGTAAAGGTCCCCGGCGCCGGGTAGTCAGCAGGTCATGGCCAACGCATACGACGAGACCAGCCGGATGACGAAACCCCTGCCGCCGCTGCGGACGGTACCGCTCGACGGGAGAGGGCCGGAGGACGTGGTGGTGGACTCGGCCGGGCGGGTGCTCACCGGCCTGGAGGACGGCAGGGTGCTGCGCCTGGACCCCTTCCCGAAGGGCTCCGGCAGCGAGCCGACCGGTACGCCGCCCCGCGCCCCCGCCGGCCCACCCCGCGCCGAAGTCATCGCCCGTACCGGCGGCCGCCCGTTGGGGCTGGAACCGCTGCCCGACGGCGGAGTCCTGGTGTGCGACGCGCGCCGGGGGCTGCTGCGCGTCAACCCGTCCGACGGGACGGTACGGACCCTCGCCGACACCGTCGACGGCGCCCCGCTGCGCTTCTGCAGCAACGCCGCGGCAGCCTCCGACGGCACCGTCTACTTCAGCGTCTCCAGCCGCCGCTACCCCCTGGAGGACTGGCTCGGCGACATCCTGGAGCACACCGGCACCGGACACCTGGTCCGGTTGCGCCCCGGCGGTGAGCCCGAAGTCGTACTGGACGGCCTCCAGTTCGCCAACGGCGTCGCCCTGGCGCCGGACGAGTCCTACGTCACCGTGGCGGAGACCGGTTCACGCCGACTGACCAGGCTGTGGCTGACCGGACCACAGGCAGGGCAGCACGACATACTCGCCGCGGACCTGCCGGGCTACCCCGACAACATGTCCCGCGGGTCCGGCGGCCTGTTCTGGGTGGCCCTGGCAGGCCCACGCTCCACCCGCCTGGACCGCCTGCACCGCACGAAACCAGCACTGCGCCACGCCGCATGGAGCGTGGCCCGGCGTGTCCGCCCCCGGCCCGGCCCCCTCACAGGCGTCCTGGCCGTCGACACCTCCGGCCGCATCATCCACGACCTGCGGCGCCGCAGCCCGGACTACCGCATGGTGACCAGCGTCTGCGAACACGACGGTCACCTGATCCTGGGAAGCATCCACGAACACGCGCTGGCCGTCTGCGAACTCCCCTCCGCCACACGGGATTGAACCCCGCCCGCACGGGAACCCGGGCCATCCAGGTTCCCACGTGCGGACTCGGACAACAGGGGGCCACACCAGCCGCCCTGCCACGGCCCGCCGCCCCAGGCGCCGGGCCGTCCGGCGTGCCGTCATCACGTACGGGCACTGTCCCGGTACGCGACTCCGTGGAACCTGCGACGACAGAAGACAACCTCCTGACGATCTCCACGAGGGAAGGCAGCCATGGAGTGGTGGGAAAAAGCAGCGTGCCTGGACGAGGACCCGGAACTCTTCTTCCCCGTAGGGGTGACGGGCCCCGCCGCCCAGCAGCAGGCGGACGCCAAGTCGGTGTGCCGCCGATGCCCGGTGGCCGGCGAATGCCTGGAATGGGCCCTCCAGACAGGCCAGAACTACGGTATCTGGGGCGGCACGGACGAGGAGGAACGCCGCAAGCACTCTGGCCTGCGCAAACACCGGGCAGCCTGAGGGGCGACGCAGCTGTGGGACTTCTCTGGGACTTTTCGCACCGGCCGGGACCAGCCGGCTCTCCCCCGAGCCAAGGCCGGCCTCGGTGCGCCCCAATCCGATCTGTGCGAAGACCGCGTCGATGGCGGCGGTACCCCGTGCGCCGGCGCGGGGCAGGAAGCGGGAACACGTCCGCAGCGTGAAGCCGGAGTCCAAGTGCCCCAGCCACCGCGCCAGGGAGACGACGGACTCGCCGGCCGCCAGTTCCTCGGAGGCGTAGAAGTGGCGCAAGGCATGGAAGCCGTGCTCCCTGGACGGCTCTCTTGCAGTGGAGCGATCACACCTGCTCTGGCCAAGGCTGTCGTCCACACGTACGCTGTTTCGTTTGGATCATCTGATCGTTGGTCCGGGTGTGCCGTTGACTGACGCTCAGTGGACGCGGATCGAGCCATTGCTCCCGGACCGAACCCCGAGGCGGGGTGGCCGGTGGCGTGACCACCGTGAGGTGATCGACGCCATCGCCTTCAAGTTCCGGACCGGAGCCCAGTGGGTCCACCTGCCGGACAAGTACGGCAACTGACGCGGGATCTGCAACCGGCTGCGAATGTGGGCGGTCGACGACACCTGGGAGCGGGTGTTCACCGCGGTGGTGGCCCAGCCGACGCCGAGACGAAGACCTCGACTGGGCTGTCTCGGCGGACTCCACCATCGTGCGCGCTCACCAGCACGCGGCCGGGGCTCGCGATAGGGGCCCCGGCCGGCGAACTGGACGATCACGCCATCGGCCGGTCCCGCGGCGGACTGACGACGAAGATCCACCTGGTGGCCGACGGCCACTGCCGGCCTCTGGTGTTCGTCCTGACCGCAGAACAGGCCGCCGACGCGCCTGCCTTCGAGCAGGACATGGCCCGCCTGCGAGCACCCCGGCAGCGTAGTCGGCCTCGCACCACCCCGGACGCCGTTCTGGCCGACAAGACATCCCACGCGGATAAGTCAAGCCGCCGCTGCTTGGACCTCCGCTGGGGCTTGTGGGAAAGCGATCGTTTCGTTGTAGGTGTGACCG
>NZ_JBVHPX010000025.1:0-105473 GCF_055567735.1 Streptomyces sp. NPDC026394 | reverse complement strand
GGTCACACCTACAACGAAACGATCGCTTTCCCACAAGCCCCAGCGGAGGTCCAAGCAGCGGCGGCTTGACGCTTATCCGCGTGGGATGTCTTGTCCACGGGAATCTGTTCCACCGTGCGGACATCGAGCCCCGTCCTGTCGAAGACCGTCACGTCGGAATGGGGGCGTTGCGGTCATCGATCACCACGCATTGCTCGCAGTCGACGGCGAACGGCTCACGCCGGACGCTCCGCAACTGGAGATACCGTTGGTTTCGCAGACGGTTGTGCCACCCCACGGCCATTTCCCGGACCGCGATGTTCCCAGCCAGCAGTTCCCCTTCGACCGGCAACTCCAGATCCTTCACCTGGTCGTCCGTCCAGCCATCCGGCAGCCGGTGCATCCAGGTCTCCGGGATGGCCCGCGCTCCCCGCTCCTGCTCGGCTTCTGCGGCCATTGCTGCTCCCAAGTACCGGAGCGTGCACGTGCGCGTGCACCTAACTCCGCGTCCCACCACCGACCGTGGCGCCACCCGCCCGAGTGACGCCGGACGGCGCGACCTTCATGGCTCTCAGTGGTGGAACGCGGTGCCCCTCCCCGCCCGGCCCCCCAAAGGCCCGCTCTGTGCCCGTAGTTCCGGAAGCAGCCGCTCCAGATCGGCCACGAACAGATCGCTCAGGTCATGCGAGAACCCGTTGCGGCAGACGATCCGCAGGACGGAGAGGTCGTCCCGGTCGGGCGGGAAGGTGTACGCGGGGACGAGCCAGCCGCGCTCGCGCATCCGGCGGGACACGTCGAAGACGTCGAAGTTCCGCACGCCGTCGGCCGTGGTGAAGGCGAAGACCGGCAGTTCGTCGCCGCGGGTCAGCAGGCGGAAGTCGCCGAGCGCGCCGATCCGGTCGGCGAGCGAGCGGGCCACGTCGCGGGTGGTCTGCTGTACGGCGCGGTAGCCCTCCCGGCCCAGCCGCAGGAACGTGTAGTACTGGGCGACGACCTGGGCGCCGGGGCGGGAGAAGTTGAGGGCGAAGGTGGGCATGTCGCCGCCCAGGTAGTCGACGTGGAAGACCAGTTCCTCCGGCAGGGCCTGCCGGTCGCGCCACAGGGCCCAGCCGACGCCGGGGTAGACGAGCCCGTACTTGTGGCCGGAGGTGTTGACGGAGACCACGCGCGGCAGCCGGAAGTCCCACACCAGGCCGGGGTCCAGGAACGGCGCGATCATCCCGCCGGAGGCCGCGTCCACGTGGACGGGGATGTCCACACCGGTGCGTTCCTGGAGGTCGTCCAGCGCCGCGCAGATCTCCGCCACCGGCTCGTACGAACCGTCGAAGGTCGAGCCGAGGACGGCCACGACGCCGATGGTGTTCTCGTCGCAGAGCGCGGCGGCGGTCTCGCCGTCCAGATGGAAGCGGTCGCCGCGCATGGGTACCTGCCGTGCCTCGACCTCCCAGAACGTGCAGAACTTCTCCCAGCAGACCTGCACGTTCGCGCCCATGACCAGGTTGGGCCGGGCGTGGGCCGGATACCGGTCGGCGTTCGCCCGGCTCCAGCGGCGTTTGAGGGCCATCCCGGCGAGCATGCACGCCTCGCTGGAGCCGGTGGTGGAGCAGCCGACGGCGGCGGACGGGTCGGGGGCGTGCCACAGGTCGGCGAGGATGGCCACGCACCGCTGCTCCAGGTCGGCGGTGCGCGGGTACTCGTCCTTGTCGATCATGTTCTTGTCGCGGCACTCCGCCATCAGTACGTCGGCCTGCGGCTCCATCCAGGTGGTGACGAAGGTGGCCAGATTCAGCCGGGAATTGCCGTCCAGCATCAGTTCGTCGTGCACGAGCTGGTAGGCCGCGCGCGGGGCGGTGGGGCCGTCCGGCAGTGTGTGCCGGGGCGGCGCCGTGGCCATCCCCGCGACCGGGTCGGCCTCGCCGTAGAAGGGGTTGACCGACAGGTGCTGCCTGCCGTCCTCGGCGTCTGATCCCTCGTGGAGTGGCATGGTGCGCGCGTACCCTCAGCCGTTCGCGGAAAGCCCTGCCTTCGGGACGCGGGTGAACTTCACGACAGGCCGCGCCCAGGGGTGATGATACGGGGATGGGGACATATGCGGCATTCGGCGCGCCTGTGATGCGCCGGCCTGGGGTGTGTACCGAAAGGTGTTCTCCGGGTGGGGTGGGGGCACCGCTTGGACTCTTGCCGGGGGGCGGGCGCGGCCGGCAGCGGTGGTGATCCTCAACTGGACGTCGCCTCCGCGGCGCTGGACGATTGCCGCGCCCTTGCTTTTCTCGGTTCATTGCATGCGGGCACGGAACCGGGCGCCGAGTGTCACCAGGAATTCTTGCCGAGGGGCGTGCGGGGACACGGTGCCCACATGAATTACTCTTTACCGGGGACGACTGTGAAGCTATCACCTCGCAGTGCAGCCTGGTCAACAAGGTCCGCTGGATAACAAGTTGGACACGAGGTGGGTTCTTTTTCGCAACCCACCAACCCGTCGCTCTCGATTTGGACCTGACTAAGTATCCCCTGGCTTCTGCTGTTGTGCGCTCTGGTCATGCCGGTCCGGCGTCGGGCCTCAATCTTTCGGAGAATCGCGGTCGTATGCTCGTCGCGCCGAAGATCGGCACGGAATGACCAGCGATAAGGATTTGTACGGTGCGAGAAAGAGGCAAGCGGTGGCGCGGTATACGCGCTGTGTGCGCGGGCGTGCTGCCGCTGACATTCGTCGCGGGGATAGTGGGGGCCGCTCCGGCGAACGCGGCGGGTGATGTGGAGTACTGGGAGGGCGACGAGGCCGTCAACGCCCTTCCGGACACCGACCGGGGCCGCGTCGTCAAGTTCTGGACGGAGGGCAGCGCGGGCGTCAAGGCGGCTGCGGAGGCCGCCTTGCTGGGGTCCGATGACGACGTCAAGCGGTTCCTGGACAACGAGCAGGCGCTCATCGAGGCCAAGGACGACCGTATCGGGGCGATGCAGGTCGTGTCCGCCAGCGGCCCGAATGTGCGCGAGGCGGCCACGAAGGCCCTGTCCGCGAACTCCCCCGATCTGGTGCGGAACTTCCTCAAGGACGGCTGGCAGGAGCCGCTGGTGGCGGACCAGCGCCTCCTGGCTCTCCAGGCCATCAGTAACGGCGGGCAGAACGTCCAGGAGGCCGGGAAGGCCGCCCTGAACGGCTCGCCGGACGACGTACGCGAGTTCCTGAGCAAGACCCAGCTCTCCGCCCGGGCGGCTGACAACCGGATCCGGGTGCTTCAGATCCTCAGCACGGCGGGTCCGGCGGTCAAGGAAGCGGCGAAGGTCGCCCTGGAGGGGTCCGCCGCTGACATCCAGGAGTTCCTGGACGTGGGCCTGGAGGTGGCCCGTGCCCGGGACCAGGAGCGGGCCACCGTCGAGCAGCTGGCACAGCAGGCCACGGAAGCCGGGGTCCGCGCGAAGCGGGAGACGGACGCGGCCAAGGCGGCGTCGGACCGCGCCGTAGCCGCCTCGGAGCTGGCCAAGGAGGCCGCCCAGGAGGCCAAGCGGGAGACCGAGGCGGCTCGCAAGGACTCCGTGAAGGCGGCCGGCGCGGCCAGCCGAGCCGCCCAGGCGGCCAAGGGCGCGGCGCGGGCCGCGCAGCAGGCGATCACCGCGGCGCGGGCGGCCAACGCCTCGGCGCGGGTCGCGGCGAGCGCCGCCTCCCGGGCCGCCGCCGCTGCCGCCGGTGCGGCAAACGCCGCGTCCCGGGCACAGAACGCCGCCGCAGCGGCGGCCTCGGACGCCGGCCAGGCCGAGGCGGCCCGTGCTGCCGCCCAGAAGGCGCGGGACGCCGCGAAGGGCGCTGAGAAGGCGGCCCAGGCGGCCGAGCACGCGGGTGTCGCGGCACATGAGGCCGGCAACGCGGCGAAGGCCGCGGTGAGCGCGGGCGCCAACGCCAACGCGGCCGCCGCCGCGGCGAGCGATGCCAGCAACCTCGCGGGCGCGGCCGGAGCGCACGCGGCCGAGGCGAAGGCCGCGGCTGCCCAGGCCCGCCGCCATGCCGCCGAAGCGACCCGCGCGGCCAATGCCGCTCAGACGCTGGCGAACCGGGCGGCGGCCGAGGCGTTCGCGTCACGCGACGCGGCCAGGGCGGCGGCGAAGCACGCCAACAAGGCCGCGGACGCGGCGGAGGACGCGGCCAAGCACGCGGGCGAGGCGAACAAGCAGGCCGACAAGGCCGCCGCGCACGCCACGGCCGCCAAGGAAGCCGCCACCGAGGCCAGCAACGCCGTCAAGCAGGCGCAGAAGGTCCACAAGCTGGCCCAGGAGACCGAGGAGGAAGACCTCAAGGCCCGTACGGCTGCGGCGATCGAGAAGGCCAAGGACCTCAAGGAAGCGGACGACGAGCGCAAGGCCGAGCAGGAGGGCCAGGCGCAGAAGATCAAGGAACTCGACGACGAGGCGCAGCGCATCGGCTCCGAAGCGGCCCAGCCCGGCGCCGACCCGAAGCGGGTCGCCGAGGACGGCCGCCGGCTTGCGCTGCTCGCGGCGAAGACCCGCGGCCCGTGGAGCCAGACCGCTGCCCGGGTGGCCCTGGCCGGCTCGGACGGCGACGTGCGCGAGTACGTCGAACACGGCTGGCAGGAGGCCGCGGAGCAGGACGAGCGGGCCCGGGTCGAGCACCTGGCGGACGAGTCCGAGATGGAGTCGGTCCGCGCCGCGGCCGCCAAGGCGCTGGAAGGCGACGCCGAGACGATCCGTGAGTTCCTGCGCACCGGTCAGCACAAGGCCGCGAACGGTGACTACCGCATCAAGGCGCTGCAGATCAACAGCAAGGGGGGAACGCAGGTCCAGGAGGCGGCCAAGGCCGCGCTGAACGACGGTTCGCCCGAGAAACTGCGCGACTTCATCACCACCGGGCAGTACACGGCCCGGACGGCCGATGAGCGTGTGCGCGCGCTCCAACTGCTCAGCGTCGACGGCCAGCAGACCACGGAGACCAAGGCCGCGGCCAAGATCGCCTTGGCGGGACCGCCGCAGTTGCTGCACGCCTTCATAGAGGTCGGCCAGTACAAGGCAGCGCGCCAGGACCAGCTCGCCGCCACCCACAGCGCCGACATCCAGCGTCTGATCGCGGAGGCGTCCGGAGTCGCGGCGTCCGCCCAGCAGAACGCCCTGAAGGCGGCCGAGTCCGCCCAGCGTGCCAAGAACGCCGCCGCCCAGGCGGACGAGTACAAGCGACAGGCCCAGGAGTCGGCCGAGCAGGCGAAGAAGTACGCCGCCAGCGCCCGCAAGTCCGCCGACGCGGCCGCCGCCTCCGCGGCCGAGGCCGCCCGTTCGGCCAGGATCGCCCGTCAGGCCGAGGCCGACGCGCACGTTGCGGCCCGCGAAGCCACCGAGTCCGCCGCCCGCGCCGAGTCCTCGGCGCAGTGGGCACGCGCCTCCGCCTCGGATGCCTGGGCCGCCGCCAACTCGGCCCGCGCTTCGGCCGTCCAGGCGGGCAAGGACGCGGCCGAGGCCACGAAGGCCGCCAAGGAGGCCTTCGCGATCGCCGTCGCGAAGAAGCGCAAGGAAGAGGAGGCCGTCAAGCAGGAGAAGGAGGCCGAGAAGGAGCGGGCGCGGATCGACGATGCCCTCAAGAAGCAGGAGGAAGCGGAGGCCGAGAAGAAGGACTCCAGCATCTGGGACGTCGTCTCGGAAGCCGGTCATTTCGGGCTCGACATCGTCGGCCTCTTCCCCGGCGCGGGTGACCTCGCCGACCTGGGCAACTGCGCGTGGTACGGCGCCGAAGGCGACGCGGTCAACGCCGGTCTGTCCTGCGCCGCGGCCGTTCCCGGAGCGGGCTACGGTGCCACTGCCGCGAAGTACGGCAAGAAGGCCGAGAAGTTCTTCAAGGCGGCTGCCAAGGGCGGCAAGGCCGTCTCGATCGCCTGCCGGAAGAACAGCTTCACCCCGGAGACGCCGGTGGTGATGGCCGGTGGCGGCACTCGGCCGATCAAGGATGTCAGGATCGGCGACAAGGTCCTGGCCACCGATCCTGAGACGGGCCGGAACGCGGTCCGGACGGTCGACGACGTCATCGTCGGCAGCGGTCTCAAGCACCTGGTACGGCTCACCGTCGACACCGACGGCGCCACGGGCGACGCCACCGGCCAGGTCACCGCCACCGACGGCCACCCGTTCTGGCTGGCGGACCGGCAGGAGTGGGTCAAGGCCGGCGACATCACGCCGGGCGCGCTGCTCCGTACTCCGGACGGCACGACGAACAAGGTCGAGGCGGTCCGCACCTGGACGGCTGATCAGCAGGTCTTCAACCTCACCGTCGCGGGCCTCCACACGTACTATGTACGGGTCGGAGCGGCCGCGGCGCTGGTCCACAACTCGGGTCCGTGCAAGGAGATCGTGCTCGGCCAGTTCGAGCACTTCGAGCAGGCCCGCAACGAGGCGCTGAAGCTGCTCGGCCCGATCGACGCGAGTACGCGCAAGACGCTGATCGGGCGCCTGGAATCGGCACAGTCCACGTACAACAAGACCATTGGGTTCACCACCAGGGTGAACGGCGTCTACAAGCAGTTCCGGCTGGACATCGACGAGCAGAAGGGACTGCACATCAACGTCATGGTCGGTAAGGGGGCCTCGGCCCGGAAGTGGGCAGTACCGTGGAAGAGCAAGGCGACGGACTTCAAGGAGATGGAGAAGGAACTCGAAAAGTTCCTGAAGAACAACACATGACGCAGATAAACTCTTACGGCAGCCGCCGGGATTACCTCCCCGCTTTCTTGAGGAGCGGGGCCGGCGCGGCGGGTGGTCATACGGAAGCCCAGTTGCTGAGCCGGGAGGAGAGCCGCGCACTCGAAGCCGTCAGCCTGAATCGTTTTCCGCAGCTCCCGAGCGGTGAGATCGGCTGGGAGGACGCCTCCTGCTCCGAGCGCCTCTGGTACGAGGACGACGAGGAAGGGATGCGCGGCGTCACGGAGTTGCTGACCAGGAACATCCGCCAGGACGCGCACGTCGTGATCTTCTGGGGGACGCTGGTGATGCCCTCCGTGCGTCTCCCGGTGAACGACGTCGTGCGGCATGTGGCGGACATCCTGGACGAGTTTCCGCACTTCTGGGTCTACTCGTCCGAGGACCGGGTCCTCATCGAATTCCTGCCGGACGGCCGAGTGACCGTGGCGGACATTCCGGATGAGGCTCCGGCATAGTCGACGCGCTGCGGCACTGCGGAAGTGACGGTGCCCCGCCCGGCTGGTTGCCGGGCGGGGCACCGCTCTTGCCTCAGGGGCTCGGGGCGCTGCCGCCGGGCTCACCCCCCCCTGCCCCCCTGCCTGACTGCGTACGGTCCGGCCGCGCCCCTGCGGGCCCCGGTGTGCCGGGGACGTCACAGCACCCTTCCCGCCTTGGCGTCCAGTGGGTGAACGGTCAACCTCCGCAGCGCTCCAGTGTGTTGCCCGCGTATTGCGCCACCCTGTAGGGGAACTTAGTTTTGCCTGACTTATCGCGCGGGACGGGGGACACGGATCCGCCGGCCCCGCCGTGCCGTCACCCGGCCGCCGGTCCGGCGCGGGAGCGGTGCCCGACGCGACCCGAAGGAGCCGACGTGGAAGCGAACGAGGAACGGGCGACGCCGGCCCGCGAGGCCCGCGCCACCGTCTCCCGGCTGCTGTTCGGACAGCTGGCCACGTACGCCGTGGGCGCGGGCGTCCGGCTGGGCGTGCTGGACCGCATCGGTGACGGCACCCGTACGGCGGCCGACGTGGCGGCCGCGTGCGGCACCGACCCACAGGCCACCTTGCGCCTGCTGCGCGCACTGGCCGCCCTGGACCTGCTCACCGAACACGAAGCGGGCGTCTTCGAGGCCACCGCCGCCGGAGCGCTGCTGCGCAGCGACACCCCGGACTCCATGGCCGCCCTGGCCCGCATCTTCTGCGAGCCGGTCATGACCCTCGCCCGGGAGCGCGTGGAGGACAGCGTGCGCACCGGTGCGCCCGCCTTCGACTCGATCTTCGGTACGGACTTCTTCAGCCACCTCAAGGACGAACCGGAACTGTCGCAGGCGTTCAACGCCGCGATGAGCCAGCGCACCCACACCGCCGCCCAGACCGTGCCGCCCCACTACGACTTCGGCCGCTTCACCACCATCGTCGACGTGGGCGGCGGCGACGGCACCCTGCTCGCCGCGATCCTGCGGGCCCATCCCACGTCGCGCGGCATGATCTACGACAGCGCCGAGGGCCTCGCCCAGGCCCCCGCGAAACTGGCCGCCGCGGGGGTCGCCGACCGCGTCACCCTGGAGCCCGGCGACTTCTTCGCGGCGGCACCGCCCGGCGGCGACCTGTACCTGCTCAAGAGCGTCATCCACGACTGGAACGACGAGCAGTGCGTCGGCATCCTGGGCCACATCCGGCAGGTACTGCCCCCGGACGGCCGATTGCTGATCATCGAGCCGGTCCTCACCGACACGGTACGGCCCGGCGCGACCGCCCTGCCCTACATGAGCGACCTCAACATGCTGGTCACCGTCGGCGGCCGCGAACGCACCCGCGCCGACTTCGAAACCCTGTGCGCCACGGCCGGCTTCAAGATCACCGGCCTCACTCCGCTGCCGACCGCGGACGCGCTGTTCGTCATCGAGGCCGCGGGGATCTGATCCGGAAGGGAGCCGATACGGAGCCGGTACGGCACGCCAGGGGCTTCGGCTGGACGGCCGACGTGGTCGCGTACGCCCGGCGGGCGGGCGTACCGGTCGACATCATTTGGCCGGGCGGTGCGGTGCGGGATCAGCGGGGTGTGCGTCAGGGGCGATGTGCCGGCTGGCTCCCCTGGCGTTCAGGAGGAATGCGTCAGCCCGCACTCGCCAGGGACAGTTTCGCCGCGAAGCCCAGGAATGCCGCGCCCGCGCCGGCCGACAGGCCCGCGGTCAGGCGTTTGCGGCGGCGGAAGGTGGCGGCGAGGTAGGTGCCGCTGAAGATGAGGATCGAGAGGTAGGTGAGGCTGAAGAGCTGGGCCCAGGCGCCGAGGGTGAGGAAGGAGAGGACGGGGTGGGCGTAGGCGGGGTCGACGAACTGGACGAAGAAGGAGATGAAGAAAAGGATCGCCTTGGGGTTGAGGAGGCTGATGACCAGGGCCCGGCGGTAGGGGCGTTCGCGGGCTTCCCTGGTGGCGGGGGCCTCGCCGGACGTGGCCTGCTTGCGGAGGGACTTCGCCGCCTCCCGGTTGCGCCACAGGGCCCACGCGCCGCGCAGCATTCCCACCGCGAGCCAGGTGAGATAGCCCGCTCCGGCGAATTTGACGAGGGTGAAGAGGACCGGGCTGGCCTGTAGGAGCGAGGCCACGCCGCCTGCCGACAGGGTCATCAGGACGGTGTCGCCGCACAGCACCCCGGCCGCCGCGCGATAGGCGACGCGCGGGCCGCGGCGGGCGGCCACGGAGACGACGTACAGCGAGTTCGGGCCCGGCAGCAGAATGATGAGCGCGAGGCCCGCCAGGTAGGTCGGAAGGTCGGTTATCCCCAGCATGGCGGCAGGATGCCACTCGTGCCCCGTCCGCCCCACAGGTTTCCGGTATACGGACTTGCACCTCACGTGGCGTGAGGACTCATCGTGGAGCGCGTACCGAGAGGGAAGGAGGGCGGGACGGTGAGTTATTCGGTGGGGCAGGTCGCCGGGTTCGCCGGGGTGACGGTGCGGACCCTGCACCATTACGACGAGATCGGGCTGCTGGTGCCGGGGGAACGCAGTCACGCGGGGCACCGGCGCTACGGCGACGCCGATCTCGACCGGCTCCAGCAGATCATGTTCTACCGGGAGCTCGGCTTTCCGCTCGACGAGGTGGCGGCCCTCCTGGACGCCCCGGACGCCGACCCGCGGGAGCACCTGCGGCGGCAGCACGCGCTGCTGAGCGCCCGGATCGGCAAGCTCCAGGCGATGGCCGCCGCCGTCGAACACGCGATGGAGGCACGCGAAATGGGCGTCAATCTCACCCCCGAGGAGAAGTTCGAGGTGTTCGGGGACTTCGACCCGGACGCGTACGAGGACGAGGTGCGCGAGCGCTGGGGCAGCACCGACGCGTACCAGGAGTCGCAGCGGCGGACGGCGTCGTACACCAAGGAGGACTGGAAGCGGGTGACGGAGGAGTTCGACGCCGTCCACCGGAAGATGGCCGAGGTGATGGCGAGCGGGCTGCCCGCGGACTCGGCCGCGGCGATGGACGTGGCCGAGGAGCACCGCCGGTGCATCGCGGCCGGTTACTACGACTGCTCGCACGAGATGCACACCTGCCTCGGCGAGATGTACGTCGCGGACGAGCGCTTCACCGCCACCTACGAGGCCATCCGGCCGGGGCTGGCGGTGTACATGCGGGACGCGATGCTGGCCAACGCGGTCCGTAACAGCTGAGTGCGTACGGGGTAGGGGAGCGAGTCCGCACGGGGCAGAGCGTCCCCTGGCCCGTACGGGCGTGCTCCCGGCCCGTACGGGCCCGTACGGCGGGGTCGGCGACCGGGCGGGCTCAGGCGTTCTTCGGGGCGATCACGACGGCGGTGCCGTACGCGCAGACCTCCGTGCCGACGTCGGCCGCCTCCGTCACGTCGAAGCGGAACATCAGCACCGCGTTGGCGCCACGCGCCCGCGCCTGTTCCACCAGCCGTTCCATCGCCTGGTTACGGGTCTCCACGAGCGTCTTCGTCAGGCCCTTCAGCTCGCCGCCGATCATCGACTTCAGCCCGGCCCCGATCTGGCTGCCCAGGTGCCGGGAGCGCACCGTCAGGCCGAAGACCTCGCCGACGACCCGCTGCACCTCGTATCCCGGGACGTCGTTGGTCGTCACCACCAGCACGTCGGCCTGCGCGGCCTGGCCGCCGCCGAACTCCTCGATGCCCATCGTGTGTCCTGTCCCTCCGTACGGTGAGCCGCCTGTCCGGCGGGCTCCTCGCGGGGAGCGTCTCATGGGGGAGGTGCGGAACGGGGGAATCAGGAGGGAACGGGGACATCGGGGCCGTCGTGTCCGGCCATGACGGGGGGAGGGGGAAGGGGAGGACCGGTGCTTGTCGCTCGTACGGAGGTGGAGGGGAGGGCCCGTGCGGAGGCGGCGGAGTCCGCGGCGGGGCGCCCTCGTACGGCCGTGGAGGGGGCCGGCGCGGGGTGTACGGGGGCCGCGGAGAGCGGCTGGAACCATGGCTCGTCATCCGGCGTTGATAGCTTTGGGCCGCACACTGCGCCTGCATCCCGTCGTACCGCACGATCCGGCGCCCTCGACCCAGGAGCCTTCACCCCGTGAATACTCTCGCGCTCGGCCCCCAGTGGCTGGACCCGGACTATCTGATCGGCACGTTCGGGCTGATCGGCGTGCTGATCATCGTCTTCGCGGAGTCCGGTCTGCTGATCGGCTTCTTCCTGCCGGGCGACTCGCTCCTGTTCACCACCGGCCTGCTGGTGACGACCGACAAGCTGGACAAGCCGCTGTGGCTGGTGTGCCTGCTGATCGTGCTCGCGGCGGTCCTCGGTGACCAGGCCGGTTATCTCTTCGGCCGCAAGGTCGGACCCGCGCTGTTCAAGCGCCCGGACTCCAAGCTCTTCAAGCAGGAGAACGTGGAGAAGGCGCACGAGTTCTTCGAGAAGCACGGGCCGAAGTCGCTGATCCTGGCCCGTTTCGTGCCGATCGTCCGGACCTTCACGCCCATCATCGCGGGCGTGAGCAAGATGAACTACCGCTCGTTCATCACCTTCAACGTCATCGGCGGCACCCTGTGGGGCGCCGGTGTCACCCTCCTCGGCGCCTCCCTGGGCAACATCGAGTTCGTCCACAAGCACATCGAGCTGATCCTCGTCGCGATCGTGCTGATCTCGGTCGTCCCGATCGTCATCGAGTACCTGCGCGCCCGCGGCAAGAACAAGAAGGCCGCCGCCCAGGCGCCGTACGACCCGACGGGCGCCGTCCAACCGCCCCGCCAGCCGGGCAACGACGGCCGCCGCGGCCGGCACGCCAAGCGCTGAGCCGACCGGCGTACCGCCGCCGACCGCCGTCCGGTGACATCCGTACGGCGGTCGTCGCGGTCGTCGGGACAGCCTCGGAAGGGCCTCGGTACGGCGCTGCCGCCGAGTACCGCGCCGGAATTCACGGGTTTCCCCTGAGAAACAGGGGACACTCGCAGCCCGTATGAACCTCAGGAGGGGCCCCGCCACGCGCGCCCCTGCCGACCATCAGGCATCGTGTCCTTGACGGTCGGCAGGAGGCGTACGAGGAGCGAAGAGACGTGGCGTCGGACGCACAGCGGGGCCAGCGCGGAACCAACGGCACGAACGGGAAGAGCGGCGTGAACGGCGTCAGAGGCGCACAGAGCGCCAGCAACGGCACGAACGGTGGCAGTGATCAGGCCGAGGACCGCAAGCCCCAGTCGGACGAGGCGCGCAGCGCCTTCACCCCGCCGCCCGGGATGCCGTACCCGCAGGTCCCCGAGGAGGAGCACCCCACCTCCGAGTTCGCCCTCCCCGAGGGCCTGAAGACCGAGGCGCCGGCCGAGCCGGAAGGTTCCGCCTTCACCCCGCCCGCCGGTACCAACAGCACCACCGGTCAGCACCAGCTTCCCGACCGGACGCCGGCGGGCTGGCCCGCCTTCACACCGCCGCACGGCATCCCCGTCATCAGCCTGACCAAGGAGACGCCCTGGCAGGACCGGATGCGCACGATGCTGCGGATGCCGGTCGGCGAGCGGCCGGTCCCCGAGCGGGTGGAGCGCGCCGAGGAGAGCGGCCCCGCGGTGCCGCGCGTCCTCGACCTGACCCTGCGGATCGGCGAGATCCTGCTGGCCGGCGGCGAGGGCGCGGAGGACGTGGAAGCCGCGATGTTCGGCGTCGCACACGCGTACGGACTGGAGCGTGTCGAGCCCACCGTCACCTTCACGCTGCTGTCGATCTCCTACCAGCCGTCGCTGGTCGACGACCCGGTGACGGCCAGCCGCACGGTGCGGCGGCGCGGCGTGGACTACACCCGGCTCTCCGCGGTCTTCCGCCTCGTGGACGACATCACCTCCGACGGCATCACCCTGGAGGAGGCGTACCGCGGCCTGGCCGAGATCCGGCGTAACCGGCACCCCTTCCCGAGCTGGGCGCTGACCGTCGCCTCCGGGCTGCTGTCCGGCGCGGCGAGCATGCTGGTGGGCGGCGGGGTGGTCGTCTTCATCGCGGCCATGGTCGGCTCGATGCTCGGCGACCGGCTGGCCTGGCTGGCGTCCAGCCGCGGGCTGCCGGAGTTCTACCAGTTCGTGGTCGCCGCCATGCCGCCGGCCGCCATAGGGGTCGCCCTCAGCTTCTCGCACGTCGCCGTGCAGGCGTCCGCGGTGATCACCGGTGGACTGTTCGCGCTGATCCCGGGGCGGGCGCTGGTGGCCGCCGTGCAGGACGGCCTGACGGGGTACTACATCACCGCGTCGGCCCGGTTGCTGGAGGTCGGCTACCTCATCGTCGGCATCGTCATCGGTGTGCTCGCCGCGCTCTACATCGGGCTCCAGCTCAATCCGGAGTACCTCTACCCGGCCGCCGGGTTCGCGTCGTTCAACGATCCGCCGGTCCAGATCGCGGCCGCGATGATGCTGGCCCTGGCCTTCTGCGTACTGCTCCAGCAGGAACGTCACACCGTCCTGCTCGCCACGCTCAACGGCGGCGTCGCATGGGTCGTGTACGGGGCGCTCGCCAACGTCAGCGGCATGAACGCGGTACCCGCCACGGCCATCGCGGCCGGCCTCGTCGGCCTCTTCGGCCAGCTCCTCAGCCGCTACCGGTACGCGTCCGCGCTGCCGTACGTGACCGCCGCGATCGGGCCGCTGCTGCCCGGTAGCGCCACGTACTTCGGGCTGCTCAACTTCGCCCAGGGCGACATCGGCCCCGGCGTCTCGTCCCTCATCAAGGCCGCCTCCCTGGCCCTGGCCATCGCGGTCGGCGTGAACCTCGGCGGCGAGGTGGCCCGCCTCTTCATGAAGGCGCCCGGCGTCACCCAGGAGGAGCCGGGCGAACGGCGCGCCGCGAAGCGGACGCGAGGCTTCTGACGGGCCGCGGCGCCCCGGAAGCGGCGGACGGTGTTCTCCGGGGCGGCGGTTCCGGCCGCCCCGGTGAAAAGCGCCGGGCACCCAACAAAGCAATTAACTGACGCCGGTCGCGTACGGCCGCTCCCCGCCCGAAAAGCGTGCGCCGGCGAGGAAACTAACGCATAACTTTACGCCGGGACGCCGTGCTACTTTCGGCCCTCCTGATGACCGGCCCCCACGAGGCAGGGCAGTTCTTCCGGCCGCGCGTGCGGCGCGGCCGTCGTCCGATCGGGGGAGCACTTCATGACGGGACGTGCCGGGAACGCGGGGCCGGACGGCGGGGCCGAACACGGTGCCGGAAACGGCGCCGGTGCGGTGGCGAGCGTGTTCAAGCAGCACAGCACCCTGTTGATCACTGGCGTGCTGCTGGGCCTGCTGGGGGTGGCCGCCTCGCTCACCCAGCCCTGGGCCATCGGAGAACTGATCGCGGCGGCGGGTTCGGGCGATCCGCTCGGCCTGCCCGTCACCCGGCTCGTCGTCCTTTTCTGCGCGGGCGCGCTTTTCTCCTCGCTCCAGTCCTACGTGATCGGGCGGGCCGGGGAGAACATCGTCCACAGCGTCCGCCGGCTCGTGACGGAACGGCTGCTGCGGGCCGATCTCACCGCGTTCGGAAAACGGCCGCAAGGGGATGTTCTCACCCGCGCGGTCACCGACACCTCACTGGTGAAGATCGCCCTTTCGCAGAGCCTCGCGCAGTTGATCACCAGTGGCGCCACCGTGACCGGCGGTGTCGTCCTGATGTTCGTCATCGATCCGTGGCTGATGCTCATCACCATGAGCTGCCTGGGGGGCGCCGCCGTCATCTCGCTGGCGCTCGCCCGCAAGCTGCGCAAGGCGGCCCTGCAGAACCGCGACGACACCGGCGCGTTCGGCAGCGACATGCAGCGCGTGCTCTCCGCACTGCCCACGGTCAAGGCGTCCCGCGCCGAGTCACGCGAGACCGCCCGTATCGGCGGACTGGCCGGGAAGGCGCGGCGCTCGGGCATCCGGGTCAACGCCTACAACGCCCTGCTGGTCCCGTCGATGAACGTCGGCACGCAGGGCGCGCTCGCCGTCGTCGTGGGCGTCGGCATGACGTGGGTGGCGCGCGGCGAGATGAACATGGCCGTCCTGACCACGTTCATCATGTATCTGTTCCAGCTGGTGTCGCCGCTGGTGATGTTCTTCATGGCGGTGGGCCAGTTCGTGCAGGGCCGGGCCGCCATCCAGCGGGTCGACGAGCTGGTCGCGCTGCCCCAGGAGGGCGGCGGGGCGGCGGCCATCGGGGGAGACGGCGGTACGGCGGCCGCCCGGGGAAACGGCGGTACGGCGGGAGCGGGGCGCCCGGCACCCGGCGCGTGGCCGGGGCAGGACCCGCCGGCGGTCGAGTTCCGCGACGTACGGTTCGCCTACCGGCGCGGTCGGCAGGAGGACCGGACGCAGGTCCTCCACGGTGTCTCCTTCAGCGTGCCGGCGCGCGGTCTGACGGCGGTGGTCGGCCCCTCGGGCGCGGGCAAGTCCACCCTCTTCCAGCTGATCGAGCGGTTCTACGCGACGGACGGCGGACGCATCCTGCTCGGCGGACAGCCGGTCGACACGCTTCCGCTCGACACGGTCCGGGGCCTGGTCGGCTACGTCCAGCAGGACAGCGCGGCCATGCGCGGCACCGTGCGCGAGAACCTGACGTACGCCAATCCGCACGCCGGCGAAGGCGCCATCCGGGAGGCCGTGGAGATGGCCGGCCTCGCCACCGTGGTCGCCGGCCTCCCGCAGGGCCTGGACACCGAACTCGGCGACCAGGGCAGCGGCCTGTCCGGCGGCCAGCGCCAGCGGCTGTGCATCGCCCGCACACTGCTGCAGAAGCCCGCGGTCATGCTGCTGGACGAAGCCACCTCCCACCTGGACTCGGACTCCGAACGCGACTTCCGCGACGTGCTGCGCCGGGTCTCCCGGCAGTGCGCGGTCGTCGCCATCGCCCACCGGATATCCACGGTCGTCGACGCCGAGCAGATCGTGGTGCTGGAAGGGGGCAGCGTCCGGGCCACCGGCGCCCATCAGGAGCTGATGGAGCGCGACGAGCTCTACCGCAGGCTGGCCGGCTCGCAGCTGTACGCGGGGCCCGGCCTCGACGGCGCGGCGGACGGTCCGGCGCGCGGGGAAGCGGAGCGGGCCGCGCACGTGATGACGGCCGGCGGGGTCCCGGCGAGCCGCCCCGGCGGGCCCCCGGCGGCCCGGCCCGGCGAGCAGACGATGCGGCTCCAGCCTGTCCGGAGCGGTGAGCAGACGATGCGGCTGCGGCCCGTCGGCAGTGAGGAGCAGCGATGAGTACCGTGAACAGCCCCGACGTCGCCATCGTGGGCACCGGCCCGAACGGCCTCGCGGCCGGAGTGGTCCTGGCCCGCGCAGGCCTGCGCGTGGAGCTGTACGAGGCGGCCGAGTCGATCGGGGGAGGGCTGCGTACCGCCTCTCTCTTCGACACCGACGTCGTGCACGACCTCTGCTCCGCCGTCCATCCCATGGCCGCCGCTTCGCCGTTCTTCCGCGCGTTCGACCTCGCGGGCCGCGGGGTCGAGCTGCTGCAACCGGAGATCAGCTACGCCCACCCGCTGGACGGGGGCCGCGCCGCCCTGGCACACCGGTCGCTGGATGCCACCTGCGAGCACCTGGGCCCCGACGGTCCCCGCTGGCGGCGGCTGCTGGGCCCGCTGCTGGAGCACAGCGAAGCGGTCGTCGACCTGATCCTCTCCGGGCAGCGCAGTCTGCCGCGGGACCCTGCGGCCGCCCTGCTGCTGGCGAGCCGGGTGGCCCTGCACGGCAGTCCGCTGGGCGCGGCCCGCTTTCAGGGCGAGGAGGCACCCGCCCTGCTCACCGGTGTCGCCGCGCACGCAGTCGGCAAGCTGCCGAGTCTCGCGTCCGGTGCGGTGGCCATGCTGCTCGGCCACTTGGCGCACGGGACGGGGTGGCCGCTGCCGCGCGGCGGCAGTGGCCGGATAGCGGAGGCGATGGCCGAGGACATCGCCGGGCACGGCGGCGTCTTCCACACCGGACACCCCGTACGGGACCTGGCGGAACTGCGCGGCGCGCGAGCGATCCTGCTCGACACCAGTCCCAAGGGCTTTCTGGCGCTGGCGGGCGGCCGGCTGCCGCGCGCCTACGCGCGCTCCCTGGAACGCTTCCGTTACGGGCCGGGCGCCGCCAAGGTCGACTTCCTGGTCTCCGAGCCCATCCCCTGGTCCGAACCGGCAGTCGGCCGCGCCGGTACGGTGCACCTGGGCGGCACCCACGCCGAGATGGTCCGGCAGGAGACGGCGAACGCCCGTGGAGTACGTACCAAGGAACCGTTCGTCCTCGTCGTGGACCCGGCGGTGGCGGACCCGGGGCGCGCGCTGCCCGGCAAGCGCCCGGTATGGGCGTACGCTCACGTACCCAACGGCGATCCCACCGACCCCTTCGACCGGGTCTGTGCGCGGATCGAGCGCTACGCCCCCGGCTTCCGGGACACGGTCCTCGCACACCGCTCCGTGCCCGCCGCCGCGTACGAGGACTACAACCCCAACTACGTCGGCGGCGACATCGGCTCCGGCGCGATGACGCTGTACCAGAGCATCGCGCGGCCCGCCCCGCGCATCGACCCGTACCGCACACCGCTGCCGGGCGTCTTCCTGTGCTCCTCGGCCACCCCTCCGGGGCCCAGCGTGCACGGCATGTCCGGCTACCTGGCCGCGCTCTCCGCGCTCCGGCACCGCTTCGGCACGCGTGACGTACCCGGCCTGGCGCCCGGGCCGGTGGATTTCTCCGGTTCGTCAGGCATTCTCGGCTCTGTGCCCGTATAACGGTATTTCGTGGCACTGAAAAGGTGCGGTAATGGCAAAGAGCTGCCCACCGTCCGGTCAAGTCGTTTATGCAGTCCCTACCTTGAGACATTGGTCCCAGAAGACACCTGTCCGCAAGAAGGCCTTAATGCACGCCTAAACGGCGCGCATGTCTGTTTGATACGGTGACGAATGAAGCGCTGTCCCCCCACATGCGCCGTTGAGGCGTTACCGCTGGACGTATGGCTCTGCTGGTCCGACTGCCGAGCAGTTGACTGTGGTTCCCCCTGCAGTCGGCCTGGTTGACGCATTTCCGTCCCGTTCCGGCGCCCCTTGCGTCACGACGCTCCCATCGGCATGACAGTGGGGACAAAGAGAAGGGGAAAACGGGTGGACAACGGGGTTGAGGACATCGGCTACGGGCGGCAGTTCGAGGGGTGGTACGACCGGCTGCTCCCGGACGACAGGCTCACGGCCGAAGCGGTGGCAGGGCTGCTGGCCCGTCACCCCGCGCCGGAGGCGGGGACCATCGAATTCGGTGTCGGTACGGGGCGGATAGCCATCCCGCTCGCGCAGCGGACCGGCCAGGTGACCGGCGTGGACTCCTCGCCGGAAATGCTGGACGCGCTGCGCGTCAAACTGAAGGACCTGAAGGACGGCGGAACCGTCACCCCGGTGCACGGGGACATCCGCACCTACACCTCGGAATCCCGCTACGGGCTGGTGTACTGCGTCTGCGCGACCCTGTCGGTGCTGACCACACCGGAGGACCAGCAGCGGGCCGTGCGGCGGGCGGCCGACCTCCTGGTCCCCGGCGGCCGGCTGCTGATCGAGACGCACAACAAGCCGCCGGTCCTGGCCCTGCACGAAGGGCTGACCCGCACCACCTACTTCGTCCCGTACCCCGAGCCGGGTACAGGCGTACAGACCCACTCCACCCTGCTCGCCGACGACCAGTGGCACTGCTCGCACATCCTGTACCAGGCCGACGGCACCACCCGGGTGGGCAGCGAACTCACCCGGCTGACCACGCCGGACGAGGTGGACGGCTACGCCCGCGCGGCCGGGCTGGAACCCGAGGCCCGCATGTCGCGCTGGGACGGCACCCCCTACAGCGACCGCGCCCCGCTGTTCATCTGCAGCTACGTCAAGCCCTGACGGCGGCAGCAGACATCGGGACGCGGACGACAGAAGGGGGATCGACGTGGGACGTCCGCCGATATTGCCGACGGATCAGAAGTTCGCTCTGGTACTCAGGGTGCTCACCGGTGAACTGACCGCGGCGGAGGCCGCGCGCAACGCCGGGGTGTCCGAGCAGTCCGTATCAAATTGGCGTCGCCAGTTTATTGAGGGGGCCCGTGTCGGCCTTGCCGGTGAAGGCGGCAGGGACACCGAAGATGCCTCCCGGGTGGCCGAGCTGACTCAAGAAATCGCCACGCTCAAAGCCACGATAGGCGAGTTGTACATAGAACTCCGCAAGTACGGCAGGAGTACGGCCGGCCGCGGTCCGGTACGCGGTGCCAGGCCCGCACGGTCCCAAGATTCAAGTAACTCGTTATTTTATCCCGGCACTGCGTGCTAGCTTTCCGGGCATCAGTCACTTCGCATCACGGGGGAGGGAATGTGGCGTCTTTGGAACGCCAGTTTGGCGTAGGTATGGCCGGACTGGCCGGCGCGAGCCTGCTGACCGGCGCGGTAATGCGGTGGAAAGGCAGACGGGAACGTGCGCGTCGCTACATGCTGCACGAAAGGCCCGACGGCAGCCTCGTAGAGGTCGACGTCCGTATTCCTCCGCAGGCCGAGCGC
This sequence comes from Streptomyces sp. NPDC026394, assembly GCF_055567735.1. Classification (NCBI taxonomy): domain Bacteria; kingdom Bacillati; phylum Actinomycetota; class Actinomycetes; order Kitasatosporales; family Streptomycetaceae; genus Streptomyces; species Streptomyces sp. NPDC026394. The sequence goes on along the minus strand of NZ_JBVHPX010000025.1, from coordinate 85,877 downwards.
GTCGTACTGCTCGACAACGGGCTGGGGACGCCCCACGAATACTGGGACTGGGTCTGCGAAGCACTTCCCCCGGACATGGGGTACGTGAAGTTCAACCGCCCCGGGTACGGGCTCAGCTCGTCGGCCGCCGGTTACGGCCTGGAGCAGCACTTCACGCTGCTGGACGAACTGCGCGAGACCTTCACCGGCGAACTCCCGCTGGTGCTGGCCGGGCACTCCCTCGGCGGATATCTCGTCGCCGCCTACGCGTCGCGCCACCCCGGCGCGGCGCGGGGCGTGACCTCGGTGGTCATGGTCGATGCCACCGATGTGGCGCATCTGCGCAGCTCCCGGCGTTCCGAGGTCGACCGCTGGTCCCGGCAGTCGATGCTCATGGAGCGGGCGTACGCCATGGCGGGGGTGGCGGCCTTCCGGCCCGCCCTGAACAAGTTCGAGACCTATCGCCAGGACGTCAACCGGAGCTCCCGGGCGTTCCTGGCGGAGCCCCGGACCTGGGCCATGGCCCACCGGGACTACCGGGACGCGATGACCTACCCGGAACTCACGTCCCTGGACCTGCCGCTGACCGTGGTCACGGCGGAGAACAACCAGGGGGACAACGACGCGCACCGCGTGGTCCAGGCCAGGATGGCCACCCTCTCGGAGAGGTCCCGGCACCGCTTCGTCGACGGGTCCGACCACGAGACGATCCTCTCCGTGCGGGCCTTCGCCGAGCAGGTGGCGAAGGCGATCACCGACGAGCCGCCGGCCGGGCCGGCCGGCGCGGACGGCGGACCGGCCGCCGGGGACCGGCCGGCCGACGGGAACGGCGGTACGGGAGAGGAGCTGACGTCAGCATGAACGTGAACACGGAACGCGTGAAGACCGCCGCCGTCACGGCTTCCCTCGCCGCCTGGCTCGTCGCGACGGCCGCGGCGCAACTGCCCGAGACGCGCTTCGACAACATCCTGTGGTGCGGCAAGCTGCGCATCCCGACGCCGAACTGGCGTTTCTTCGGGCCGAATCCCGGAGTCAAGGACTGCCACCTGCTCTACCGGGACATCGCGGACGGCAAGCCGGGGGAGTGGCAGGAGATCCCGGTCACCCGCGACCGGCCCTGGTACGCCCTGGCCTGGAACGCCCGCAACCGGTCCCCCAAGGCCCTGTTCGACGCGATCCAGGGCATCCGGTCCCGTGCGGCGGCGGCCGGATCGGAACTGGCGCCCGTGGTGTGGTCGCCCGGATACCGGCTGCTCTCCGGATACATCCAGCACCACCTGCCGCATGTGGACGGTGCGTCGCACAGTCAGTTCCTGCTGATGCACTCGTATCTCACCGCTCCGGAGCACCGGCAGATCGAGCCGTTCTTCGTGTCCGAGGAAATCTCACTGCCCACGGCGGAAGCACCGGATCCGGAAACTCTTCCGCTGGCCGCCTAGAAGAGGGGCTCGGGGGTCCTCTCGGCTGGAAGCCGCGCACTCACTCGGCCGTACCAGGGCCGCGTGAGTCCGTGCCCTCCCGCCGAACGGCTGGAGTTGCTCACTGTGAGAATTCGAGAGAAAGAAGACAACATGTCCATCCTGGCCGACTTCGCCAACGCCGAGCTCACCGACGTGAAGCCGGGTCGTATCGGCGCCGACTCCACCCCGACCATGGTCACCCCGCTCGCCACCGTCGCCACCCCGGAGGCCACTCCGGTCGGTTTCGCGGCGACCTCGGCGACGGCGGTGGCGCTCGACAAGGTCACCCACAACATCGGCTGACGGAACACAGCAGGGGCACGGCAGGCACCTGCGCCTGTCGTGCCCCTGCCCCATGTCGGCCGCCGTAGTCATGTTCGATCCACAGGGAGCACCCACTCATGTTTCTCAGCGCTCCGCCCGAGGTCACGGCTCGCCGAGTGGCTTCGCTGGGCACGCTGGTCTCCGCACTGGAAATGCTGAGCCAGCACCGTAAGTTCGAGGACGGCGAGCTGCTGAGCGGCCAGCTGGGAAGCATGCGCCCCAAGCTGGCAAAACGTTTCCCCCGGCTGACCCGTGCCCTCAGCTCGAAGAAGGCGGCGGTCGCCCTGTACGGCGTCCAGGCGGGCGCTTCCGCCGCCACGCTGGTCTGGGGCCACAAGCGCGGCGTACGCGCGGCGGGCAGCGCCGTCCTGGCGGCCACCGGCGCGGCCGGCCGGCTGCACACCCCCTTCGGCGGGGACGGCGCCGACCAGTTGCAACAGGTGATCAACGTCGTGCTGGCCTCGACCGGCACCTTCAAGGACGACGAGAAGGCCCGCGACGTGGCCATGCGGGCCCTGGCCCTGGAGACGACCATCTCCTACGTCGCGTCCGGCGTGGTCAAGCTGGTGTCGCCGATGTGGCTCAGCGGCGAGGCGTTCAGCGGCGTCATCCGTACGCAGAACTACGGTGACCAGCGTGTCTTCAAGCTCGTGCACCGGTACCCGATGGTGGGCAAGGTCGTGACCTGGGGAACGGTCGCCGCAGAGGTCGGCTTCCCGCTGGTCTTCGTGCTGCCGAAGCCCGCGGCCAAGGCGTGGCTCGGCTCGATGACGCTGTTCCACCTGGGCATCGGGCAGTTCATGGGCCTCAACCGCTTCGTGCTGGCCTTCGGGGCCACGCACCCCGCACTTCTCTACGTCCTCGCCCAGGGCGACAAGCAGGCGGCGCTGCCCGGCCCCGGGAAGGCCCCCGCGGCGCTCGCCCCCGCCTCCGAGTAGCCCACCGCCGCACCCGCCTGCGGCCGGGACACGACGAAGGGCGGCACCCCGCCGAAGGGGTGCCGCCCGTTCGCGTACGCGAAAAGAACCGCGAGGCTCAGTGGTGGGCGCCGCCCTGCGCCTCCAGGCGCTTGAAGGACGCCTCGATCTCGGCCTCGGCCTCGGCGCGGCCGACCCAGTCCGCGCCCTCGACCGACTTGCCCGGCTCCAGGTCCTTGTAGACCTCGAAGAAGTGCTGGATCTCCAGGCGGTCGAACTCCGACACGTGGTGGATGTCGCGCAGGTGCTCCACCCGCGGGTCGGACGCCGGGACGCACAGCAGCTTGTCGTCGCCGCCGGCCTCGTCGGTCATCCGGAACATGCCGATGGCGCGGCACTTGATCAGGCATCCGGGGAACGTCGGCTCGTCCAGGATGACCAGCGCGTCCAGCGGGTCGCCGTCCTCGCCGAGGGTGTTCTCGACGAAGCCGTAGTCGGCCGGGTAGCTGGTCGAGGTGAAGAGTCGACGGTCCAGACGGATCCGTCCGGTCTCGTGGTCCACCTCGTACTTGTTCCGCGAACCCTTCGGGATCTCGATGGTGACGTCGAACTCCACGGGTGGCTCCTCCATGATCAACACATACGTCTGGTGATTAAGTGTCCCCCACGCAGGTGTGTGGTGGCGAAAGGGGCTGGTCCTAAGTGCCGGAGACCAGGTCGTGGCAGGTCAGGTGGCGGGCCGCGCAGCGGTTGGCGCAACGTTCCGCCCGGACGGCGACGGGCTCGGCGCGGTCGGCGGGTTCCGCCGCCGTGTCCATGACCCGTTCGGCGGCCGGATCGGCGCGTACGGCCTACCGGTCCGCCACGGATTCCGCCCGTACCGCCTGGTGGGCGGCGTCCAAGCAGCAGCGGCAGACCGTACGGCTGACCGCCAGCTCCACCGCCCTGGGCCTGCTGGTCGCGGCCGGAGCGGTGGTGGCGGCCGGTCCGTGGGACTCCGGTCAGCGTACGGCGGAGCGTGCCCGCGCCGCGGCGCCCGGCGGAACGCGTGGCGAGCATCACGTTCCGGACGGCCCTGCCGCCGCACCGCCCGTCCTGGCCGCGCTCGGCACCCCCGCGCCCCCGCCCGGCACCGAAGGCATGGCGAAGACCCTCGCACCGCTCCTGAGGGACCCCGCGCTCGGCTCGCTGCGTACCGCCTCCGTCGTGGACTCCGCCACCGGCCGCGAACTCTTCGGCGCCGGCTCCGGGCGGAACGCCACCCCCGCCTCGACGGTCAAGCTGGCCATCGCCACCGCCGCGCTCTCCGCGCTCGGCCCCGACCACCGCATCGACACCACCGTCGTCGAGGGCGCGGACGGCGGCCTCGTCCTGGTCGGCGGCGGCGACCCCACCCTCACCGCCCGCGCCCCGGAGCAGGACGCCCAGGACCGGCCCGCCAGCCTGCGCACACTGGCCGACGACACGGCCCGCGCACTCAAGAAGCGCGGCACCGCCAAGATCCGCCTCGGCTACGACACGTCGGCCTACACGGGCCCCGCCCTGCACCCCATAAGCCCCAACGAGAACATCGCCCCCGTCACTCCCCTCATGACGGACGAGGGACGCCTCGACACGTCCCGCTCCGGCCCGGCGCCCCGCGCCACCGACCCGGCCGCCGCCGCGGCCCGCACCTTCGCGAAACTGCTCAGCGACCGCGGCGTAACGGTCGAAGACCCACCCACCAGCACGACCGCCCCCGCCGAGGCCCGCCGTCTCGCCACCACCCGCTCCCTGCCGCTCTCCGGCCTCGTCGAGCGGATGCTGACCCACAGCGACAACGACATCGCCGAAGCACTGGCCCGCCAGACGGCCCTCGCCACCGGCGAACCGGCCAGCTTCGAGGGCGCCGGCCGGGCTGTCCACAAGACCCTGGCGAACCTGAAACTCCCGCTGACCGGCGCCGTCTTCGAGGACGGCAGTGGCCTGGACCGCGACGACAAGGTCTCCGCCACCCTCCTCACCCGCCTGCTCACCCTGGCCACGTCCCCCGACCACCCCGAACTGCGCTCCGTCGCCACCGGCCTGCCGGTAGCCGGGTTCACCGGCACCCTCAGCGGCCGGTACACGGGCGAGAAGGCGGGCGCGGGCACCGTACGCGCCAAAACCGGCACCCTCACCGGCGTGAACACCCTCGCCGGCACGGTCGTCGACACCGAAGGCCGCCTCCTCCTCTTCGCCTTCATGACCAACAACACCACCGACCCCCAGTCCGCCCAACAAGCACTGGACCGCATGGCCACAGCAGTGGCCAACTGCGGTTGCCACTGACGACAAGGCGCCACTCGCCCACCACCGACTGCGGTCAGCGCTGAATCCAAGGCGCCACCCGACCACTCGGATCAACCCCCACCCACCCCCTCCCCACCCCCCTCACGGAAGGGGGCGGGCCGGAGCGGCCCGCCGCGCAGGCCCGCCCCCGAACCTTGACAGCCCCGCGCAGCGGCCACCGCCCGCCGCAGGCGCAACGGACCCGCACCCGAAAGCGGACCGGCACCGGTGCCCCGGAAGTCCGCGCCCAACGGGCGCCGCGCAGCGGCCACCGCTCGCCGCAGGCGCAACGGACCCGCAGCCATATGCGAACCGGTACCGGCGCCCCGGAAACCCGCGCCCAACGGGCGCCGCGCTACCCCAAGCGGATGCGCCCACGTACCGTGAACCCATGACGAGCATCGGTGGTGTGGAGATGGTCGACTGGAACCTCGCGGTAGCGACCGCGACCCGGTTCGTACGGCCGGGACCAGAGGTGAGCCGGGACGAGGCGCGGGCGATCGTCGCCGAGTTGCGACGGCACGCGAAGTCCTCCGAGGAGCACGTGCGCGCGTTCACCCGCATGGTGCGGCCGGATCCGGAGGGGGAGCCGGGCACGGCGCAGGACCGGCCGGGACAGGACACGCCGGTGCTGGTCGTGGACCGGGCGGGCTGGATCAAGGCCAACGTGGCCGGCTTCCGGGCGGTGCTCAAACCGCTGCTGCAGAAGATGGAGGAGCGCCGTTCCTCCGTACCGGGCGGCGCGGTGCTGGGGGCGGTCGGCGGCAAGGTGACCGGCGTGGAGCTGGGGATGCTGCTGTCGTTCCTGGCCTCACGGGTCCTCGGGCAGTACGAGACGTTCGCGCCCGCGAGCCGGGACCTGCCCGCCGCGGCACGAGGCGGCCGGCTGCTGCTGGTCGCGCCGAACATCGTGCACGTCGAGCGGGAGCTGGAGGTCGACCCGCACGACTTCCGCATGTGGGTCTGCCTGCACGAGGAGACGCACCGTACGCAGTTCACGGCCGTCCCCTGGCTGCGCGACCACATCGAGGGCGAGATCCAGTCCTTCCTCGGTGAGACCGAGATCGACCCGGGCACGCTGCTGGAGCGGCTGCGGGAGGCCGCCCAGTCGCTGACCGGCGGCCGTCCCGAGGGCGAGGAGGGCGACGAGGGCGGCCGCAGCTTCGTCGACCTGGTGCAGACCCCGGCGCAGCGGGAGATCCTGGCCCGGCTGACCGCGGTGATGTCACTCCTGGAGGGGCATGCCGATTATGTGATGGACGGTGTCGGCCCGGACGTGGTGCCGTCGGTCGCGGAGATCCGCGAGAAGTTCCAGAAGCGGCGGGCCAGCGGCGCAGGCCGCCTCGACCAGGCGCTGCGCAAGCTGCTGGGGCTGGACGCGAAGCTGCGGCAGTACCGGGACGGCGAGCGGTTCGTCCGGGCGGTGGTCGACGAGGTCGGCATGGACGGCTTCAACCGGGTGTGGACGTCGCCGAACACGCTGCCGACGAAACAGGAGATCGCCAAACCGGCGGACTGGGTCGCGCGGGTGCACCGGTAGGGGGCGGAGCCCGGCGGTGCGGAGTCGTGAGCCGGGCGCACCGCGAGGCTGGTGAACGCTCCCCTCAATCACTCTTCTGAGGGACCGTGACCGCAGGATAGGCGTGCAATGCTCGGGGAACTGCTCGTCTCTGTCACCATCTAGGCACTCTGTGTGACGAAAAAGCCGTAGACGGCCCGAGGCCCCCCAAGCTGACGATTGGAAACGGACATGGGTCCCCATCCAGCGGTCGCCGCGATACGCGTGGCGGTCCGCCGCGTACTTCACGACGTACTGAACCACCACACCTCGCACTCCCCGGCCCCCGCGACCCCCGCGCAGCAGCCGGTCGCCGCGGGCCCCGCGCGGCCCGCCGGGGCGCCGCTGCTGCCGCCCGAGCCGGCGGACGGGCCCCCCTTGGTGCTCGTCGCGTGCTCCGGCGGCGCCGACTCCATGGCACTCGCCTCCGCACTGGCCTTCGAAGCGCCCCGGCTGGGCGTACGGGCCGGCGGCATCACCGTCGACCACGGTTTGCAGGACGGCTCCGACGTCCGCGCCGCCGATGTCGTCCTGCGGATGCGCTCCCTCGGACTGGACCCGGTCGACGCGGTGGCCGTCGAGGTGGGCCGCGAGGGCGGCCCCGAGGCCGCCGCCCGGGACGCCCGCTACGCCGCGCTGGACGCCGCCGCCGAGCGGCACGGCGCCGCCGCCGTCCTCCTCGGCCACACCCGTGACGACCAGGCAGAGACGGTCCTGCTGGGGCTCGCCCGGGGCTCCGGCACCCGCTCGCTGTCCGGCATGGCGGCGAAGACCGGCCGCGGCGGCCGCTACCGCCGCCCGTTCCTGGAGGTCGACCGGCAGACCGCCCGCAAGGCGTGTCTGATCCAGTCGCTGCCCGTCTGGGAGGACCCGCACAACTCCGACCCGCTCTACACCCGCTCCCGGCTGCGCCACGAAGGCCTGCCCGCGCTGGAGAAGGCGCTCGGCAAGGGCGTCGTGGAGGCCCTGGCCCGTACGGCGCAGCTCTCCCGGGACGACGCCGACGCCCTGGACTCCTGGGCCGCCGACGCCGAGCGCACGGTCCTCGACGAGCGCGGCACGCTCGACGCCACCGCGCTCTACGCGCTGCCCGCGGCCGTCCGTCGCCGGGTGCTGCGCCGGGCCGCCATCGCGGCGGGCGCTCCGGCCGGTTCGCTGTTCGCCCGCCACATCGAGGAAGTGGACCGGCTGATCACCGGATGGCGGGGCCAGGGCACCGTCAACCTCCCCGGGCGCGTGGGTGTGCGACGGCAGGGTGGCAGACTGGTGATCCGGCAGGGCTGAGCCGCAGGACATCGAAAGGGCACCGCCCCGCCTCACGAGTCTCACGACACCGAACCGAGCGAGAGTGGCACGGGTGGACGACAAGGACATGGGTTCCGACCTTCAGTCGGTGCTCATCAGCAAGGAAGAGATCGACGCGAAGCTGGCGGAGCTGGCGGCGAAGATCGACGCGGAGTACGCGGGCAAGGACCTGCTCATCGTCGGCGTCCTCAAGGGCGCCGTGATGGTCATGGCGGACCTGGCGCGCGCGCTGTCCACCCCCGTCACGATGGACTGGATGGCCGTGTCGTCGTACGGCGCGGGCACCCAGTCCTCCGGAGTGGTGCGCATCCTCAAGGACCTCGACACCGACATCAAGGGCAAGCACGTCCTGATCGTCGAGGACATCATCGACTCCGGCCTGACGCTGTCCTGGCTGCTGTCGAACCTCGGCTCCCGCGAGCCGGCCAGCCTTGAGGTGTGCACGCTGCTGCGCAAGCCGGACGCGGCGAAGGTGGCCATCGACGTGAAGTGGATCGGCTTCGACATCCCCAACGAGTTCGTCGTGGGCTATGGCCTGGACTTCGCGGAGAAGTACCGCAACCTGCCGTTCGTGGGCACCCTCGCGCCGCACGTCTACGGCGGCTGAGCGGCGCGGACCCGTCCGGCCGCCTCCGATGCGGCCGGGGCCCGGGACCGACCGGTGCCCGGCGACGGGAACCCCGAGGGGCTTGTCGCCGTTGGAGCAGGGAGAACGGCATCCGAAGCTGCATTGTTAACCGTGGGCGGCGTCGTCGGGTGACAATGCTGGGGTACCGTCCGAAGGTCAGTCTTTTTTCGGGCCAGTAATACACCGTACGCACGACCAGCCCTCCACAGGGCTGTTGTGCCTCACTGTGGCAGGAGGGACGGGGCCTAGACGGCTCCGTATGGATGGACGTGAAGCGATACTTCCGTGGGCCGGTCATGTGGATCGTGCTGGCCGTCCTCGCCGTGGTCGTGTTGATGCAGGTCGTCGGCTCGTCCGGCGGCTACAAGACGGTGGACACCGGTCAGGTCGTCAAGGCGATCACTGACAACAAGGTGAAATCCGCCGAGCTGACGACCGGCGACGAGAACAAGATCAAGGTCGAGCTGTCGGGCGACAACAAGGTCGACGGCTCCAACAAGCTCCAGGCGAGCTACATCGGCGACCAGGGCGTCGACCTGGCCAAGACCCTGCAGGCCAGGTACCAGACCGGCGAGATCAAGGACGGTTACACCGTCTCCCCGTCGAAGCAGAACCCGTTCCTCAGCATGCTGGTGACGCTGCTTCCCTTCATCCTCATCCCGGTCGTCTTCCTGTTCCTGCTGAACCAGACGCAGGGCGGCGGCTCCCGGGTGATGAACTTCGGGAAGTCCAAGGCCAAGCTGATCACCAAGGACACGCCGAAGACGACGTTCTCGGACGTCGCGGGGTCCGACGAGGCCGTCGAGGAACTCCAGGAGATCAAGGAGTTCCTGCAGGAGCCGTCGAAGTTCCAGGCGGTCGGCGCCAAGATCCCCAAGGGTGTGCTGCTGTACGGCCCGCCGGGTACGGGCAAGACGCTGCTCGCGCGCGCCGTCGCCGGCGAGGCGGGCGTCCCGTTCTACTCGATCTCCGGTTCCGACTTCGTCGAGATGTTCGTCGGTGTCGGTGCCTCCCGGGTCCGCGACCTGTTCGAGCAGGCCAAGGCGAACGCCCCGGCGATCGTCTTCGTCGACGAGATCGACGCCGTCGGCCGGCACCGCGGCGCGGGCCTCGGCGGCGGTCACGACGAGCGGGAGCAGACGCTGAACCAGCTCCTGGTCGAGATGGACGGCTTCGACGTCAAGGGCGGCGTCATCCTGATCGCCGCCACCAACCGTCCGGACATCCTGGACCCGGCGCTGCTGCGCCCCGGCCGCTTCGACCGGCAGATCGCCGTCGACCGCCCGGACATGCAGGGCCGTCTGGAGATCCTCAAGGTCCACCAGAAGGGCAAGCCGGTCGCACCGGACGTCGACCTGTCGGCCGTCGCCAAGCGCACCCCCGGCTTCACCGGTGCCGACCTGTCGAACGTGCTGAACGAGGCCGCCCTGCTGACGGCCCGCAGCGACGCCAAGCTGATCGACAACAAGTTCCTGGACGAGGCGATCGACCGCGTGGTGGCCGGACCGCAGAAGCGGACCCGCATCATGTCCGAGAAGGAGAAGAAGATCACCGCGTACCACGAGGGCGGACACGCCCTGGTCGCGGCGGCTTCCCCGAACTCCGACCCGGTTCACAAGATCACGATCTTGTCCCGCGGCCGGGCCCTGGGCTACACCATGGTCCTGCCGGACGAGGACAAGTACTCGACCACGCGCAACGAGATGCTCGACCAGCTCGCGTACATGCTCGGTGGCCGGGCGGCCGAGGAACTGGTCTTCCACGACCCGACCACGGGCGCCGCGAACGACATCGAGAAGGCGACCGCGACGGCCCGTGCCATGGTCACCCAGTACGGCATGACCGAGCGGCTCGGCGCGATCAAGTTCGGCTCCGACAACTCCGAGCCGTTCCTGGGCCGTGAGATGGGTCACCAGCGCGACTACTCCGAAGAGGTCGCCGCGCTGGTCGACGAAGAGGTCAAGAAGCTCATCGAGACCGCGCACAACGAGGCGTGGGAGATCCTGGTCGAGAACCGCGACGTGCTCGACAACCTGGTTCTGCAGCTCCTGGAGAAGGAGACGCTGAACAAGGAAGAGGTCGCCGAGGTCTTCAAGCACATCGTCAAGCGCCCGGCCCGTCCGGCGTGGACCGGCTCCTCGCGGCGTACGCCGTCGACGCGCCCGCCGGTGCTGTCGCCGAAGGAGCTGGCGCCGGCCAACGGCTCCGCCCCCTCGGCCTCCTCGTCCGCCGTCTCGACGGACAAGGCCGAAGCCCCCGAGGACCAGGCCCCCGACGCCTGACCGCCTGACCGCTCACCGAGCGGTGATGGAACACGGCGACCGGGTCCGCCCGGAAGCAGACCGGGCCCGTACGGAATCTTCCGTACGGGCCCGGTCTTCGTCGTCGGTGGCCCGTCGTGCCGGGTTCGGGACGGGGCCCACAACGGCCCCGGAATGAATGTGGCGCCTCACGGGTTCTAGCCTGGACGTGTGGTACTCCGCGTGTGGAGCGGGCGCAACAGGAACGAGGCACGAGATGACCGATCCGGTGACGCTGGACGGCGACGGCACGATCGGCGAGTTCGACGAGAAGCGCGCCGAGAACGCCGTACGTGAGCTGCTGATCGCTGTCGGCGAGGACCCGGACCGCGAGGGGCTCCTGGAGACGCCGGCCCGGGTCGCGCGGGCGTACAAGGAGATCCTGGCCGGACTGCGCCAGCAGCCCGAGGACGTCCTGACGACCACCTTCGACCTCGGCCACGACGAGATGGTGCTGGTCAAGGACATCGAGATCGTCTCGCTGTGCGAACACCACCTGCTGCCCTTCCACGGCGTCGCCCACGTCGGCTACATCCCGGCCGACAGCGGCAAGATCACCGGGCTGTCCAAGCTGGCCCGCCTCGTCGAGGTCTTCGCCCGCCGCCCGCAGGTGCAGGAGCGCCTCACCACGCAGATCGCGGACTCCCTGATGCGCATCCTGGAGGCCCGCGGCGCCATCGTGGTGATCGAGGCCGAGCACATGTGCATGTCGGTGCGCGGCATACGCAAGCCGGGCGCCAAGACGACCACATCGGCCGTACGCGGCCAGCTGCGGGACTCCACGACCCGCTCCGAGGCGATGAGCCTGATACTGGCGCGCTGACGCCCGGCGGCGGCCACCGAGCCGCTGTACGGGGACTGAAGCCCGTACGGGGCCTCCGGGCGCCCGGACGGTCCAGAGCGGCCCCGGGCAGCAGTACGAAGCGGGCGGGGCCCGGTGGATCTCCACCGGGCCCCGCCCGCTTCGTACGCCGCCCCCTGGGGCGATGCCCCGCTACGCCTTGAGGTGGCCGCCCATCCACTCCAAGGCGGCGGGTATCTCACGGCGCCAGGTGTTGAAGTTGTGGCCGCCGCTGTCCAGGATGATCGAGGCGATCTTGCCCGGGGACTTGGTCTGCTGGATGAACTTCAGCGTTTCCTTGTAGTTGTCCTCGCCCTGCTTGCTGGAGGTGACGAGGAGGTTCACCGGTGCCGCGGGCAGGTTCTTCTGCCGCCACAGCAGGTTGTTCTCCCGCTCCAGCTGCTTGTCGCCGCCGAAGAGCGCGCCGGTCGAGGCGTCCAGCGGGGCCTTGTACGCGCCGGAGAGGGCCACGCCGGTCGAGAAGGCCTTCGGGTAGCGCATCGGCATCTTCAGGGCGCAGTAGCCGCCGGTGGAGTCCCCTATGACGCCCCAGTTCCTGGCGGCGGTGCCCACCCGGTAGTGGCTGGCTATGTCGTGCCGCACGTCATGGGTGAAGAAGGTCTCGGTCTGCGGGCCGTCCGGGATGTCCACGCACTCCGTGTCGCGCGGCGGCGCGACGGTCGGGCGCATCATCACCAGTATCGTCGGCTGCATCTTGTTCTTGCGGACCAGCTCGTGCTGGGTCTGCGGGAAGTGCAGCTTCTTGTAGAGGGCCTGTGCGGTGCCCGGGTAGCCGGTCAGCACCACGGAGGCGGGGAAACGCTTCTTCGCGTACTTCGCCTGGAAGTACTGCGGCGGCAGGTAGACGAACGCCGGGCTGTTGATCTTGGATTTCTCGCCCTGCAGCACGACCTTGTCTATCCGGCCGCCCACGTGCGGCTTGGATCCGCCGGGTACGCCGACGTGCTCGCTGCCGAGCATCTTCAGCTTGGTGCCGTTCGGGCCGGTCTCATGATTCGTCACCACGCCCGGCTCCTGCTCCTGGCCGAACAGGTCCGCCCACGATGCGTAGAAACCGAACGAATTGTTCGCGAAGAGGCCGATGGAGGCGAAGATCGACAGCTGGGTCGCCAGCAGCAGACCGATGCGGCCGAGGACCGTGCGCCAGTTCTGCCGGGACAGGCGCGGCCACAGCCAGATCGTGAGAACAAAGAGCGCTACCGCGAAAAGGACGGCCAAGAGCAGCACTTTTTTGCTGGTGAGACCCATGTGGTGCTTTCTTCCGGGCGGCCGGTCGTCCGTGCCGCGGGTGGAACCCCGGGCCCTGAAACGCCGTCATACAGGGCGCAAAAGTCCAGATGCTGCGACTAAGGCTCGCACTTCTCTCGACCGGGGCGACGGGAAAGTAATGTCTGACAAGCTAGATGGCGAAAAGTCCGGGACGGTTGCGTGGCGTCCGCCACGCTGGCTGCGCGGCCCCCGCCCGGAAAAGGTGCCGCCATTGGTGGGGACGGCCGGCGCGGTCGTCGGACTGCTCAACCTGGTCGCCGGGCTCTTTCCCCGCTTCCGGCACAGCAGGCTGCATGCCCTGGCGGAGGTCCTGCCGGGTGCCGTGAGCGCCCTGGCGGCGGCCTCCTCCATCGTCGTCGGGATCCTGTTGCTGATGCTCGCCCACGGGCTCAAACGGCGTAAGCGCCGGGCCTGGGTGGCGGCCGTCTCGCTGCTGCCGGTGGGCATCGCGGCCCAGCTCGTCTACCGTCACTCCATCGTGGGCGCGGCGCTCTCGCTGGCCCTGCTGGCCTTCCTGGTGTGGCACCGGCGCGCCTTCGATGCGCTGCCGGACCCGCGCAGCCGGGTGAAGGCCCTGCTGAACTTCGTCGCCCTGGGCGGCATCAGCTTCGGCCTCGGCCTGGTGATCGTGAACTCCCACCCGCACAAGATCATCGGCGATCCGTCGGTGTGGGAGCGGTTCAAGCACGTCATGTGGGGTCTCTTCGGCTTCGAGGGCCCGGTCCGGTACGTGAACAACGTCGACTACACCGTCGGCTACTCGCTCGGCGCGCTCGGCCTGCTGACCGTCGCCACCACCGCCTACCTGGCCTTCCGCCCCGAGCACCCGGCCGCCCGGCTCACCGGACAGGACGAGGAGCAGCTGCGGGAACTCCTCGCCAAGCACGGCGGCCGCGACTCCCTCGGCTACTTCGCGCTCCGCCGCGACAAGGGCGTGGTCTTCTCGCCGACCGGCAAGGCCGCCGTCTGCTACCGGGTGATATCCGGGGTGATGCTGGCCAGCGGCGACCCGATCGGCGACGTGGAGGCGTGGCCGGGCGCCATCGAGCGCTTCATGGAGGAGGCGCGGGCGCACTCCTGGACCCCGGCCGTCACCGGTTGCAGCGAGACCGGCGGCCAGGTCTGGACCCGCGAGACCGGCATGGACGCGCTGGAACTGGGCGACGAGGCGATCGTCGACGTGGCGGACTTCACGCTCACCGGCCGCTCGATGCGCAACGTACGGCAGATGGTCAAGCGCATCGAGCGCAACGGCTACGAGACCCGGGTACGGCGGGTGCGCGACCTGGAGCCCGAGGAGCTGGCGCGTGTCCAGCAGGCCGCCGACGCCTGGCGCGACACCGACACCGAGCGCGGCTTCTCCATGGCGCTGGGCCGCATCGACGCCGAGCGGGACGGTGACGCCGTGATCGCCACCGCGCACCTGGCGCCGGCCGAGGGCGAGCGGCCCGGCCCGTTCGGCGACCTGAAGGCCATGCAGCACTACGTACCGTGGGGCAAGGACGGCATCTCGCTGGAGCTGATGCGCCGCGACCGCTCCGCCGACCCCGGCATGAACGAGCTGCTGATCGTCGCCTCCCTCCAGGCCGCCCCGGACCTGAAGATCAAGCAGGTGTCGCTGAACTTCGCGGTCTTCCGCTCCTCCCTGGAGCGCGGCGAGAAGCTGGGCGCGGGGCCGGTCATCCGGATCTGGCGCGGCATGCTGATCTTCCTGTCGCGCTGGTACCAGATCGAGTCGCTGTACAAGTTCAACGACAAGTTCCGGCCGCGCTGGGAGCCGCGCTTCGTGGTCTTCCGCAACAGCCGGGACATCCCGCGCATCGGCCTGGCCGCGCTCCAGGCCGAGGGCTACCTGGAGCTGGGCCTGCCCCGCGCGCTGCGCCGAAGGAAGGCCCCCGAGCCGCGCCCGTGCGCGCACACCAAGGCGCCGATCGGCGTGGACGAGGTGGAGCCGGCGGCGTAGGCCGGGACCTGGCACCGCAGCGTTCCGGGCGCCGTCCGTCCCCTCCCGGGGGTGGGCGGCGTCCTCGTTCCCGGCGCCTAGGCTGGTGCCATGAGTACCTTGCGCGGCCGGGTGGCCGGACTTCCGGACTGGGACCGCTGCGCGGTGATGGGCGTGGTGAACGTGACGCCCGATTCGTTCTCCGACGGCGGGCAGTGGTTCGACACCGAGCTGGCCGTCAAGCACGGCCTGGACCTGGTGGCGCAGGGCGCCGACCTGGTGGACGTGGGCGGCGAGTCGACGCGGCCGGGCGCCGCCCGGGTGGACGAGGCGGAGGAGCTGCGCCGGGTCGTGCCCGTCGTGCGGGAGCTGTGCGCCGCCGGGGCCGTGGTGTCCGTGGACACCATGCGCGCCTCGGTGGCCGAGCAGGCCGTGGCGGCCGGCGCGCGGCTGGTCAACGACGTGAGCGCGGGCGCGGCCGACCCGGCGATGGTGCCGGTGGTCGCCGCCGCCGGGGTGCCGTTCGTGGTCATGCACTGGCGCGGCCGGTCCATCGACATGAACAACCGGGCCGTGTACGGGGACGTCGTCACCGAGGTGCTCGGCGAGCTGCGCCAGAGCCTGGACCGGGCGGTCGACGGCGGCATCGACCCCGGGCGCATCGTCGTCGACCCCGGACTGGGCTTCGCCAAGGAGGCCGGGCACGATCTCGCGCTGATCGCGCAGCTGGCGCGGCTGCGGGAGCTGGGCCGCCCCCTGCTGGTGGCCGCTTCGCGCAAACGTTTCCTGGGCAGGGTGCTGGCAGGGGACGCGCAGGCCGCTCCGCCGCCCGCCCGCGAGCGGGACGCGGCGACGGCCGCGGTGTCGGCGATGGTCGCGCGGGAGGGGGCCTGGGCGGTGCGGGTGCACGAGGTGCGCGCGAGCGCGGACGCGGTACGGGTGGCCCGTGCCGTGGAAGGCGCGGCGCCGGGGACGGACGGGACGAGTGTGACGGGCGCCGCGGGTGCGGCGGACGCGACGGGAGCGGTGTGAGTCCACGTACGGACATCGAGCTGGTCGAGCAGGCGAACACCGACCTGTACGAGGCCATGGAGCGCGGTGACCACGCGGCCATGTCCGAGATGTGGATGGACGGCCAGGTGAGCGTGGTGCACCCGGGCTGGCCGGTGCTGCGCGGGCGCGGCGAGGTGCTGCGCTCGTACGCGTTGATCATGGCGAACACCGAGTACATCCAGTTCTTCCTGACGGATGTGGAGATCGACGTCCTCGGCGACACCGCGCTGGTCACCTGCACCGAGAACATCCTCAGCGGCGGGCCGGCGGAGGAGGACGGCTCGGTCGGGCCGCTGATCGGCCAGTTGGTCGTCGCGACCAATGTCTTCCGGCGTACGGAGGAGGGCTGGCGGGTCTGGTCGCACCACGGCTCGCCCGTCCTGGCGGACCAGGACGATGAAGGGGGCGGGGACGGGAACGGCGACGCGGCCGGGCCCGGTGGCGACGGGCCGGGCGCCGGAGGCGTGGGCGGCGGGGTCTGAACGTGAAACTCGCGTGAAGACTTCGCGCGTTTTCGCGGGGACCTGGTGACTGTTCCGTGGCCGTACGGTGACCGACGCCAGGCCGACGGCCTGCGACGACGCCGCCGGGCCCGTCAGCGGGAAGCGTCAGCGAGGTCGACTCCGGCGCACCCGTTCGAGCCAAGTGCCGCACGGGTAGGGGTGGGACCGCGGGGCCACGGGTAGTGGCCGCGCGGACGACCGTCTGTACGCCCCGGCAGAGCCGCCCAGCAGTCGTACGGGCCTTGTCCACGGCCCCCGTGGGCAAACACTGTCGGTGCTCGCAGGTAGATTCGATGATGGGGCGGCGTGCCGGACGAGTCTCTGGTCCCCGCCCGCAATTCCGACGATCAGTGGTACCAGAGGTGCCAATGGGACCAGTGGGAGTGTGATTCGCGTGGATCGTGTCGCGCTGCGTGGGCTGAAGGCCCGAGGGCACCACGGGGTCTTCCCCCGGGAACGCGAAGAGGGCCAGACCTTCATCGTGGACCTGGTGCTGGGCCTGGACACCCGCCCGGCGGCGGCGACCGACGACCTCGCGAAGACCGTGCATTACGGCGTCGTGGCGGAGGAGGTCGTGGCCGTCGTCGAGGGCGAGCCCGTCGACCTCATCGAGACGCTCGCGGAGCGCATCGCCGGCCAGTGCCTCAAGCACGAGGGGGTGCAGGAGGTGGAGGTGGTCGTCCACAAGCCGGACGCCCCGATCACCGTCCCCTTTGACGACGTGACCATCACCATCACCCGGAGCCGAGTATGACCAGCAGTGACCCGACCGTGCAGCCGGTGCCCACGTCCGTGGTGGAGCGGGTGGACGCCGCGGACGTGACGCTCTCCAACCCGAAACGCGCCGTGATCTCCCTCGGCAGCAACCTCGGCAACCGCCTGGAGACCATCCAGGGCGCCGTCGACGCGCTGGAGGACACCCCCGGCGTCCGCGTCAAGGCCGTCTCGCCGGTGTACGAGACCGAGCCGTGGGGCGTCGACCCCGGGTCGCAGCCGTCGTACTTCAACGCGGTGGTGCTCATCAAGACGACGCTGCCGCCCGCCTCCCTGCTGGAGCGCGGCCACGCGATCGAGGAGGCCTTCGAGCGGGTCCGTGACGAGCGCTGGGGGCCGCGCACGATCGACGTCGACATCCTGGCGTACCAGGACGTCGTCTCCGAGGACCCGCTGCTGACCCTGCCCCACCCGCGGGCCCACGAGCGCGCCTTCGTCCTGGTGCCTTGGCACGATGTCGACCCGGAGGCGGAGGTCCCGGGCCGCGGCGCGGTGGCCGAGCTGCTCTCGGTGGTCGGCCGCGAGGGCGTCGTACCGCGGGTGGACCTGGAACTGCGGCTGCCGGAGTAGACGTTGGACCGGTGGGCGCGGCACCGGCGTCGCCGGCCGCCGGCACCGTACGCCGGACCTGCCGTGACGCACGAACGCCGCACGACCATGCGCACATCCGCATTCCGCACCACACGTACGAGGACGAGGGCACAAGGGGCGAACGCTCGGTGAAGCAGCTACACATCAAGGTGCTGGGCGGGCTGTTCCTGGCAGCCGGAGTGCTGGCCTGGGCCGGCGCCCGGCTGTGGGACTCCTTCGGCACCCTTCCCGGCGTGCCGCTGGCCGCCCCCGTCGTACTGGCCCTGATCGCCGCCGTCCTGGCCGCCACCGCCGTGTCCCTGCGCTCCCGGCTGAAGGCCCAGCGCGAACGCCGCCCCGACGCCCGGGGCGTCGACCCGCTGGTGGCCGCCCGCGCCGTCGTCTTCGGCCAGGCGAGCGCCCTGGTGGCCTCCGTGGTGGCCGGTGTGTACGGCGGTGTCGGCGTCTTCCTGCTCACCACGGACCTCGCAGTCGAGCCCCGCCGTGACCAGGCCATTCATGCGGGCTTCTCGGTCCTGGCCGGTGTGGCGGTGGTGCTGGCCGCCTTGTTCCTGGAGCGCGTGTGCAAGCTCCCGGAGGACGATGACGAGGCGGGGGCGAGCGCGGCGTAGGGGGCGGTGACGGCACCCGCCGCCACCCCCGGCGCCCCGCGCCGCTACGCGCCGGGAACGCTCTCCACCACGACCTCGTCGCGCGCCAGGCGGCCCGCGTCGGCCGCCGTGGACCGCCGCAGCGCCGCGTGCAGCGCCGCAGGGGTCAGCACACCGAGGAATCGTTCCTCCTCCAGGACCGCGATCCACCCGGCGTCGTGCTGGAGCATCGTGCTGAACGCCTGCTTCAGCGGCGCCCCGAGCGGCAGCCACGCGTCCATGCGCCGCGCGTGGTCGCGCACCTCACGCCCGGTCGCCGCCGTCGCCGTTCCGGAGCCCGCGGCCTGCGGAGCCGTGGCCTTCAGGCCCGCGGTCTGCGGACCCGTGGCCTTCAGGCCCGCCGCCGAGACCCAGCCGTGCAGGGCGCCGTCCGCGTCCAGGACCACGGCCCACGCCGCGCCCTCCTCGACGAGCCGCGCGGCCGCCCGCGCCGCGTCGTCGTCGAGCCGGACCACCGGCGGCTGCTCCAGGTCGCCGGTCTCGATCGGGGTCACCGAGAGCCGCTTGAGCCCGCGGTCGGCGCCGACGAACTCCGCGACGTACGGGGTGGCCGGCGCCCCCAGCACCGTGGCCGGGGTGTCGAACTGCTCGACGCGGCCCGCCCCGTAGACGGCGATGCGGTCACCGAGCCGTACCGCTTCCTCGATGTCGTGGGTGACGAAGAGCACCGTCTTGTGGAGCGTGGACTGGAGCCGCAGGAACTCCGTCTGGAGGTGCTCGCGGACGACCGGGTCGACCGCGCCGAATGGTTCGTCCATCAGCAGGACGGGCGGGTCGGCGGCGAGCGCGCGGGCGACGCCGACTCGCTGGCGCTGCCCGCCGGAGAGCTGGTCGGGGTAGCGGTCCCCGTACTGCGAGGGGTCCAGGCCGACCAGGTCGAGGAGTTCGGCGGCGCGGGCGCGGGCCTTCTTGCGCGGCCAGCCGAGCAGGTGCGGGACGGTCGCCGTGTTGTCCAGCACGGTCTTGTGCGGGAAGAGGCCGACCTGCTGGATGACGTAGCCGATGCGGCGGCGCAGTTCGACGGGGTCGATGGTCGATATGTCCGTACCGTCCAGGTAGATACGGCCGTCGGTGGGTTCGATGAGCCGGTTGACCATCTTCATCGTCGTGGTCTTGCCGCAGCCGGACGGTCCGACGAGCGTGACCAGCTCGCCCTCCGCGACCTCGAACGAGAGGCCGTCGACGGCGGTGGTCCCGTCGGCATAGCTCTTGGTGACGTGCTCGAATCGGATCATGGTGGTTCCCCAGTGTGGACGGCCGCCGGCCGGGTAGGCGCGCTGTGCTCCGGCTCCTGCCCGCGGAATCCGTCCCGTCACGTGTGTCTTGTTACGGCTGGATGGCGGGCCGGTCGGATTGTCAGTGGTGGGGGATAGGGTCGCAGACAGTCACCGAAAATGTGAGCGACAGGGCGGGGGAGGTGACCGCGGGTGAGCGCGCAGAGCTGCCTGGAGGCGAACGACTGGATCTGCGGTGAGTATGTCCGGACGCGGAGCCAGGAGTTGCTGGATGCCACCGTCCAGCACGTGGGCATCACGCTGGTGTCCGTCGTCATCGGCCTGCTGATCGCCTTTCCGCTGGCGCTCACAGCCCGCCGCTGGCGGGCCGCGGCGGGTCCGGTCCTCGGGCTGACGACGATTCTGTACACGGTCCCTTCGCTGGCGATGTTCGCGCTGCTGACACCGGTCTTCGGCGTCTCGGCCGCCGTGGTCGTCACGGGCCTGGTGCTGTATTCGCTGACGATCCTGGTCCGGAACATCCTCGCCGGGCTGGAATCGGTGCCGCAGGAGGTCCGCGAGGCCGCGCGCGGGATGGGCTACGGCCCCGTGAAGCTGCTCTTCGGTGTCGAACTCCCGCTGGCGCTGCCCGCGTTGACGGCCGGGCTGCGCATCGCGACGGTCTCGACGGTGGCGATGACGACGATCGGCGCCGTGGTCGGCTACGGCGGCCTCGGCAATCTCATATCCAGCGGCATGGAGGGCTTCTTCAAGGCGGAGGTGCTGACGGCCTCGGTGCTGTGCGTGCTGTTGGCGGTGGCCGCCGACGTCCTGCTGATCGGCCTCCAGCGGCTGCTGACGCCGTGGACCCGGGCGCAGGCGCGGGCACGGTCCCGCGCACGGCGTGAGCGGCGGGCGGCGGGCCGGACGGCGAAGAAGGCGGTGGCCTGAGGCGATGGACGCGATAACGGGCGCTTGGGACTGGCTGGCGGCCTCGGCCAACTGGGCCGGGGAGAAAGGGGTGTGGCACCGGCTCGGCGAGCATGTCTACCTCAGCGCGATGTGCCTGGCGATCTCCTGCCTGATCGCCCTGCCGGTCGCCCTGTACCTGGGCCACATCGGCAAGGGCGGGGCACTGGCGGTCAACATCTCCAACGTGGGGCGCGCCGTGCCGACGTTCGCGGTCCTGGTCCTGCTGACGCTCAGTCCGCTGGGCACGGCGGGGGACTGGCCGACGATCGTCGCGCTGGTGCTGTTCGCGGTGCCGCCGCTGCTCACCAACGCGTACGTGGGCATGCGGGAGGCCGACCGGGACGTCATCGAGGCGGCGCGCGGGATGGGCATGTCCGGGCCGCAGCTGCTGCTGCGGGTCGAGTTGCCGCTCGCCTACCCGTTGATCATGACGGGCCTGCGGTCGGCCGGCGTCCAGGTCGTGGCCACGGCGACGCTGGCCGCGCTCGCGGGCGGCGGCGGCCTCGGCCGCATCATCACCGCCGGCTTCGGCAACTACAACACGCCGCAGGTGGTCGCGGGCGCGGTGCTGGTCGCCGTACTGGCGCTGCTGGTCGAGGGACTGCTGGTGCTGACGGACCGGGCCTTCGACCCGATGCGGCGCGGCCGCGGCCGGGCGCGCAAGTCCCGTGAACCGGCGGACGACGCGGCCCGGGCCGGGAGCCCCGCGTAGGCGTGGGCGGGCGTGGCGGACGGCCCGGTGGTCGTGGCCTGGTGGCCGTGCCCCAGCGGTCGTGCTCCGGTGGCCGTGGGCGGGCGTGGCGGACGGCCCGGTGGTCGTGGCCTGGTGGCCGTGCCCCAGCGGTCGTGCTCCGGTGGCCGTGGCCGGGTGGCCGCCCCGGCGGTCGCGGCCCGGCGGTCGTGGCCCGGCGGTCGTGGCCCGGTGACGAGACGGCCTCGGTGTCCGGGGCTTGCACATGGACTTTTCTCTCTCTCCTCCTTGGACGGTGAATCGGTATGAACCAGGACCCGAACAGCCAGACCCTCAGCCATCGCCCTCGCCCCGGCCGTAGACCGTCCCGTACGGTGCGGGCCGCGCTCGCCGCGGGGGCCGCGCTCGCGCTGGCGGGCGGGCTGGCCGCCTGCGGCGGAAAGAGCCTGGAGGAGAAGGGCGGCGCGAAGAGCGGTGGCGGTAAGGGGGACATCGTCATCGGCTCGGCCGGTTTCACCGAGTCGAAGGTGCTCGCGGAGATCTATTCCAAGATCATTAGCGATGCGGGATACCGCACCACCGTCAAGACGCTCGCCAATCGTGAGCTGTACGAACCGGCGCTGGAGAAGGGCCAGATCGACGTCGTACCGGAATACGCCTCGACCCTCGCCGAATTCCTCAACGCCAAGAAGAACGGGCCGAACGCGAAGCCCGTCGCCTCCAGCGACATCGGCGAGACGGTCGCCGCGCTGAAGGCGCTCGCGGAACCCCGCGGGCTGAAGGTGCTGCCGGCCGGGGAGGCGACGGACCAGAACGCGTTCGCGGTGACCAAGGAATTCGCCGACCGCCACCACCTCAAGACGCTCTCGGACCTCGGCCGCTCCAAGGAGAAGATCAGGCTGGCGGCGGGCGAGGAGTGCGAGACGCGGCCGTTCTGCAAGCCGGGCCTGGAGAAGGTCTACGGCATAGCCGTGACGGGCATCGATCCGAAGGGCGTGGGCACCACGCAGGCCAAGCAGGCCGTCAAGGACGGCACGGACCAGATGGTGCTGACCACCACGACGGACGCCACGCTCGACAACTTCGGCCTGGTGCTGCTGAAGGACGACAAGAAGCTGCAGAATGCCGACAATGTGCTGCCGGTGGTGAATGCCGAGAGCGCCGGTGACAAGGAGATCGAGGCGGCTCTGGGCAAGCTCAGGGACAAGCTGACGACCGCCGATCTGATCGAACTGAACCGCAAGGTCGACGCGGAACGGCAGAAGCCGCAGGACGTCGCGAACGCATATCTGGAGTCGAAGGGACTGGCGAAGAAGTAACCACCGGGAAACGAACCGGCGGGCGGGGCCCCATAGGTCCCGCACGCACGGTAAGTTTCAGGCCATGCCACGAGGACGCCACCGCCATTCGCCACCCCTGCACCGGCTTCTTCCTCCCGTGACGGTCGCCGGTGCGTCCCTAGTCTGCGCCTCGGGCGTCTGGTTCGTCGGCGACGACCTGGCACAGCGCGTGCTCGCCACGGGTGCGGCGGCCGCCGCGGTCACCGGTTCCGTACTGCTGCGCGCGTGGGACCGTACGGCGGGCAAGAGCGTCGCCGAGCTGAAGAACGCCCGGGTGCGGGACGAGTGGAAGACCGACGAACGCATAGCCGAGCTCGAATCGGACCTGGAGGAGTCCCGCGGGATACGCGGCAAGCTGGACACCAAGCTGCGGGCCAAGCGGGCCGAGCTGGCCCGGCTGCGCAGTGAGCACGCCGAGCTGCTGCGCCGCTACGCCACCGCCGAGACCGAGCGTGCCAGCGCCCTGGAGGGCCGCCGGCTGCTGGCGATCGAGACCGGGACGCCCGCCGGGGAGCTGACGGCCGGCACCGGGGACGGTCCGGACGGGAGCGTGCCGGGCGCGCTCACCGCGGGGATGTACCACCGGGCGGCGGAAGCGCTGCGGCAGCTACCGCGCAGCGCGGCCCGCCAGGCCGGGAGCGCGCAGGCCCGGGACGGTGAGGACGGCCAGGGGAATTCCGGGGCGGCCACGGAGCGTCCGGCCGCGCAGGACCGGGACCGTACGGCCGCCGTCCCGAAGCCCGGCGGCCGGAAGGCGGGCGGGCCGAAGCCGGGGAGGTCAGGGCTGGGCGGTCCGAAGCCGGACGGTCCGAAGCCGGGGGCGTCGATGCCTGCCGCCTCCGGGGCCGCTGAAGCGCAGGCGGGTACGGCCGACGGCGCCGGCCGGGGACGTGACCGGGGCTCCGCCGAGCAGCGGGGCGCCGTTGCCGGCGCGGGGTCGGCGTCCGGTCTGCTCCGTGTCCCGGCCGCCGCGGCCGTCGTCGCGCCCGTACGGGCCGCGCGGCTGCCCGCCTCCCGTCTCCAAGGCGGCTTCGACTTCTTCGGGACGGCGACCGGCACCGGTGCCGTACGGGACGGGGCACCGCAGGACGGTCCGGGCGCGGGCGCGCCGTCGACCGTGACGCGGCGGCCGAAGCCGGTCCGGCGGCTGGAGGAGGACCTCGCCGACGTGGTCGGTGACGAGGCGGTCGCCGAACAGTCGGCGCTCGGCCGGGCCCGTGACGGGGCCCCGGAGCCGACGGCGGAGAAGCCGGAGAAGGCGCAGGCGGCGGCGACGGAGAAGAGCGCAGCAACGGAGAAGGCGGCGGAGACGACGGAGAAGGCGGCGAAGGTCGAGACCGCGGACGTTCCGGCGGACCGTGCGGCGACCGAGGCCGCGGACCCCGCCGACGGCGAGGTCATCGACCTGACCGCGCACGACGAGACCGAGCAGATCGACTTGGCGGAACTGCGCAGCGCGGTCTCTTCCTGACTTACGAACAGGTCGGTTCCCGCCGACTTCCGTTATCCGTTCTCCGTGCCGATGCGCCCGGCGGTGGCGGTCCTGCCCAGCGGCAGGCGGCCCACTGCCGGGCGCATCGGCACGCTCAGACCGCGCCCGCCGTCCTCTCGGGCCGGCCCCCCGCCTCGGTCCGGTCCGCCTCGGTCCGGTCCGCCTTCGCCCGTTCCGCCCTCGGCCGGTGTACGGCCGTCAGTACGGCGGCAGCCAGGGTGAACGCGGCGGCCAGCCACGGCAGCCGGGCCGCGCCCACCGTCTCCAGCCCGATGCCTCCCAGGCCGCCGGCCAGCGACACGGCGAGGTAGACGGCGGCCGCGTTGAGGGAGACGACCACGGACTGTGCCTGCGGGGCGAGCGCGGCGATCCGGTACTGCTGCGGTGTGGTCACCGAGAACGACACCCAGCCGGAGACCGCCACCGCGACCAGCGCGGCGGGCAGCCACTCCCGGCTCAGCGGTACCAGCCCGAAGACCACGGTGAGCGCGAGCGCGGCGCCGAGCACCACCCGCCGCGGGCCGAAGCGGTCGGCCAGGTGGCCGGCGACCAGGTTCCCGGCCGTGCCGGTGATGCCGAAGACCAGGAGCAGGACGGCGGTCAGACCGCCCCCGCCGCCTCCGCCCCCGCCGCCTCCGCCCGTCCCGGCCCCGGCACCGGCTCCCGTACCGATTCCCGTACCGCCGTGGCCGAGTACGGGCCCGTAGACGGCGCTCAGGTACTCGAAGGGGATGTAGATGCCGACGAACACCACGACGGTGACGGCGAGCGTGTACAGGACACCGCGGTCCGCCAGCGGGGCGAGCCGGCGGCGCAGCCCGCGAGGCGTCCCGGTGCGGATACGGGGCAGCCGGGCGGCGAGCAGCGGGACGACGAGCAGGGGCAGCACGGTGACCAGCCACATCGTGGTGCGCCAGCCGTACGCGCCGCCGATGGCGGTGCCGAGCGGCGCTCCGAGGATCAGTGCGGAGGTCAGCCCGGTGTTCACCAGGGCGAAGGCGCGCCCGCGTGCGGCCTCGCCCGCCAGGGCCGCGGCGGTGGCCGAGGCGTTCGGGGCGTAGAGCGCGGCACCGGCTGCCGCGACGACCCGGGCGGCCAGCGCGGCCGGGTAGCCGGGGGCGAGAGCCGTGGCCGCGTTGCCCAGTGCGAAGACGGCCAGTGCGGTGATCAGGACCGTACGCCGGGACCAGCCGGCGGTGAACGCCGCGAGCAGGGGCGAGAGCACCGCGTAGGCGAGGGCGAACACGGTGACGAGCTGTCCGGCGGCGCCGAGCCCGACGTGCAGGTCGGCGGCGATGTCGGGCAGCACCCCGGCTATCACGAAGGCGTCGGTGCCGACGACGAACGTCCCGGCGGCGAGCACGGCTCCGTGGAAGCGCCAGTTTCCCGAGCCGGAGCCGGCGGGCGCCGCCGCCCGGGACCCCGGCGGGGCCGACGGTCCCGCGAGGGGAGGCGGCGACGGGGAGGGTGGCAGAGGAGACGGGGGAGGCGACGGGGGAGAGGAGAGAGTCGGCGGCTGGTCGGACGCGCTCTTGCGGGGCATGCGGTCTCCGGACTCCAAGAATGGCACCGATCGGTACCGTCTGCTGGGTGAGCGAGACGGTACCGATCGGTTCCGTATGGAGTCAAGGTTGGCTATCGTGGCCGTATGCCGACCAACGCCCGGGAACGACTCGTCAAGGCAGCCGAGGATCTCTTCTACGCCGAGGGCATCCGCGCCGTCGGCGTGGAGCGGCTGCTCGCCGCCTCGGGAGTGGGCCGGGCGTCCTTCTATCGGCACTTCGCGAGCAAGGACGACCTGGTCGTGGCCATGATCGACGGTTACGGCCGGCGCTGGTTCGACTGGCTGCACGCCGCGGTCGCCGAGCGTGGCGGCACACCGCTCGCCCTCTTCGACGCCCTCGCCGAACGCTTCTCGGCCGACGACTACCGCGGCTGCGCCGCCATCAACACGATGGTCGAGATCGCCGATCCGGCCAGCGCCGCCCATCGCGCCGCCGCGGCCCACAAGCGCACGATGACCTCGTACGTCGCCGAGCTGCTCACCGGGGCGGGGTATGTGCGCGGCACACAGGAGCTGGCCGAACAGCTCGTCCTGCTGATCGACGGTGCCCAGGTCACCGCCCTGCGGGAGCGCTCGGCGGCACCCGCCCACCGGGCCAGGGCGGTGGCGGCCGCC
The DNA here is from genome assembly GCF_055567735.1 of Streptomyces sp. NPDC026394. Lineage (NCBI taxonomy): Bacteria > Bacillati > Actinomycetota > Actinomycetes > Kitasatosporales > Streptomycetaceae > Streptomyces > Streptomyces sp. NPDC026394. The sequence continues at coordinate 59,564 of NZ_JBVHPX010000025.1, read as the reverse complement.
CTGCTCTCGGCCGGGTGATCCCCTCGGGCTGTGGGGTGCTCCTCGGCTGCGGACTCCCCTCGGCCGCGCGCCTCACCGGAAGTGGCGGCCCAGGAAGGCGAGGGGGGACTCCTGCTGCGGCGCGAAGGGCGTCCCCGTCTTCCGCGCGCGGTAATGGATCAGCAGGGACTCGCCCAGGAAGCTGACGCCGATGGTGAGTTGGGTGGGCCGTGCGTACGGGTGCATTCCCATGTGCTCGGCGAGGACGCCGTATCCGGCGGAGACCAGCAGTGACGCGATGACGACGAGGAACGTACGGCCGGTGTAGCGCTGCCACAGCGTGCCGTCCTTCTCGAAGAGGTGTACCAGGGTGCCGCGTGCGGCGCCGAGGCCGAGGCCGAGGAAGGCGCCGGGGACCACCCAGGCGATGTCGGTGCCGGTCACACCGTCGGCCTTGGCGACGAAGAGGATGCCGAGGCCGGTGAGGACCGCCGGGCCCGCGAAGAGTTCGCGGACGGTGAGCGGTTCGCCCTTCAGGCGCTTGGCGACGACGAGGACGAGGACCGCGGCGATGATCGCCGCGAGCAGCCAGCCGTTCACGATTCCCCCTGACGGCACCCGAGGGGCGGGCGCCCGATGTTGTTTTAGCTCAGTCGTGCCAAAAACAATTTAGCTCGACCGTGCCACAATGGCAACATGCCGAAGATCGTCGACCCCGAAGCCCGCCGCCAGGCCGTCGCCGACGCCGTTCTGCGCGTCATCGCCCGGGAGGGGGTGGAAGGCGCCTCGTTGCGCAATGTCGCCGACGAGGCGCGGCTGGCCGTCGGATCGGTGCGGCACTACTTCCGTGACCACGACGAGGTGCTGCTCTTCACGATGCGCGAGCTGAGCGCGCGCATCGACCGGCGCGTACGGACCCATGTGGACCGCCTGCTCGACCCGGCCGCGCGGCGGGAACGGCCGGCACGGGTGGAGGAGCTGATCGGCGAGTTCCTGGCCCTGGACGAGGAGCGGCGCCAGGAGGCGGTCCTGTGGGCGGCGTTCTGCGGCGCGGCCCGGCTCCGTCCGGAGCTGCGGGCGTGCGCGGTGGACATGGAGACCGGCCTGCGGGCCCTGCTGGCACGGGTGCTGCGCGGCGCGCAGGAAGCCGGCGGTCTGCCCGCCGACCTGGACGTGGACCTGGAGTGCCTGCGGCTGTCCGCCCTGCTGGACGGCCTCAACCTGCGCGCGATGCTGGAACCGGAGTACGTCACGCCGGAAGCGCAGCGGGCGGTGCTGCGCAGGCATTTGCAGGGGTTGAAGGCGGGCTGAGGAGGGCCGGTGGCCGTCGGCCGGCGGGAGGGCGGCTCACAGGCGGCGGGCACACGACCGTATGTGACGGCGCACGACCGGGGCACGACCGGCCGCGACCGGGGCACGACCGGCGCGCGACCGGCACGCGGTAATCCGGTCGACGCTACGGGCCCTCGTTCGGCAGCATTCCGTCATGGAACAGCCTCGGCGACACCACTGGCCCCTCTACGGAATCCGTATCCGTACACCGCGCCTCGAACTGAGCCTGCCCGGCCTCGATCTCCTCGACGATCTGGCCGCGGTCGCCGCCGACGGCGTGCACGACGCGGCGGAGATGCCGTTCACCGTGCCCTGGACGGACGCGCTCCCGGAGGAGCGCGGGCGCGCGACGTTCCAGCACGTGCTCTCCACGGTCGCGGAGTGGCGGCCGGAGAGCTGGACGCTGAGCCTCGCGGTGACACGGGAGGGGAGGGCGGTGGGGCGCCAGGACGTGGTCGGCACCGCCTTCGGGGTGACCAAGGAGGCGGAGACCGGGTCCTGGCTCGGACGGGCCCACCAGGGACAGGGCATCGGTACGGAGATGCGGGCGGCCGTCCTGCACTTCGTCTTCGACCGGCTCGGCGCGGACGCCGTGACCTCCGCCGCGATGACGGACAACGTCCGGTCGCTGGCCGTCTCGCGCAAGCTCGGGTACGTACCGGACGGCGTGCAGGTCGCCGCGGTACGCGGGCAGGCGCGGACGTTGCAGCGGCTGCGGCTGGACCGGGCGGGGTGGGAGGCGCACCGTACGGTGCCGGTCGAGGTGGCGGGGTGGACGGAGGAGTGCCGGGCGCTTTTCGGAGCGTGAGCGGGCCGGCGGCGGCGCGGACGCCGAGGTGCGCGCCGTGCCCGTACGGGTACGCTGGCGGCCGACTTGATCAGCCGCGCGTCGTACGGAGACGCGTGGGCACCGGGGCGGACGCGGGGTGGACAGTGGCCGGAGCAGTCACCAGGAAGGCGGCCGGGCCGGTGCCGCGGGCGCTGTCGGCGGCCGTGCTCGGCGTCGTGGCGCTCGCCGCCGTCGGCTGTTCGGCGCGGCCCGAGGCACGACCGGAGGCGAAGCCCGACCCCAAGCCGTCCCGCACCGCTCCCGCCTGCCCCGAGGACGGTGTCGTCATCAAGGGACTCCCGGTGGACGCCGCCATGGGCACCCGCGCGATGGGCGTCACCCTGACCAACTGCGGCGAGCGCCCGTACAAGGTGAACGGCTACGCGGGCGTCCAGGTCCTCGGCAAGGACCGCGAGCCGCTGGACGTGAAGATCAGCCACGGCTCGGACGTCGTGGACGACGTCGGCCCCGAGCCGATCACGCTCCAGCCGGGCGAGCACGTCAGGGCCGTACTGATGTGGCGCAACCGCGTGACGGACGCGACGCGCCCCGCCGTGAACGGCGCGTTCCTGGCCCTCACCCCGGCCGCGGGCGGCAGCCGTCCGCAACTGGTCCGGGAGCTGATCGACTTCGGGTCCACCGGCAAGCTGGGCATCACGGCGTGGCACCGGGAGGGCCCCAGGCCGCGTACGTAGTCCGGGCGTACGACCCTGGTGCGGCCCCGGCTCCCGGCCCGGCTACTTGTCGATGTCGCCGACCACGAAGAACAGCGAGCCGAGGATGGCGACCATGTCGGCGACGAGCGTCCCCGGCAGCAGCTCGGTCAGCGCCTGGATGTTGTTGTACGACGCCGAGCGGAGCTTGAGGCGGTACGGGGTCTTCTCGCCCTTGGAGACCAGGTAGTACCCGTTGATGCCGAGCGGGTTCTCGGTCCAGGCGTAGGTCGCGCCCTCGGGAGCCTTGAGGACCTTCGGGAGGCGCTGGTTGATCGGGCCGGGCGGCAGCTCGGCGATCCGGTCGAGGCAGGCGTCGGCCAGCTCCAGGGAGTTGTGGGTCTGCTCCAGGAGGCACTCGAAGCGGGCCAGACAGTCCCCCTCCTCGCGGGTCACCACCCGCAGCGTGTCCTGGAGTTCCGCGTACGCGAGGTACGGCTCGTCGCGGCGCAGGTCGAAGTCGACGCCGGAGGCGCGGGCGATCGGCCCGGAGACGCCGTAACCGTGCACGGCCTCGCGGCTCAGTACGCCGATGCCGCGCGTCCGGCCGAGGAAGATCTCGTTGCCGAGGACCAGGCGGTCGAAGACGTCCATCCGGGAGCGGACCTCGGAGACGGCGTGCCGGGCGCGGCCGAGCCAGCCGGCCGGCAGGTCCTCCTTGAGGCCGCCGACGCGGTTGAACATGTAGTGCATCCGCCCGCCGGAGATCTCCTCCATCACGTTCTGCAGCTCTTCGCGCTCGCGGAAGGCGTGGAAGACGGGGGTGATGCCGCCCAGCTCCAGGGGGTAGGAACCGAGGAACATCAGGTGGTTGAGGACCCGGTTCAGCTCGGCGAGCAGCGTACGGGTCCACACGGCGCGCTCGGGGACCTCCATGCCGAGCATCCGCTCCACGCCCAGGACCACACCCAGCTCGTTGGAGAAGGCCGACAGCCAGTCGTGCCGGTTGGCGAGCATGATGATCTGGCGGTAGTCGCGCGCCTCGAAGAGCTTCTCGGCGCCGCGGTGCATGTAGCCGATCACGGGTTCGGCGTGCTGGATGCGCTCGCCGTCCAGGACGAGGCGCAGCCGCAGCACGCCGTGCGTGGAGGGATGCTGCGGGCCGATGTTCAGCACCATGTCGGTGCTCTCCGCCGCGCCGCCGATGCCGACCGTGGTCTCCGTCATGGGGACAGTCTCGCAGTTCGGTCCGGCGGGGTCCGGCGGGGCCGGGGGACTGCGGGGCGGTGGTCGGCGGACCAGCGGGCGGGGCCGGGCGGTGATCGGGCGGGGCCGGGCGGCGGACGGGCGGTGCAGGGGTGGCGGACGGGCTCTTGGCGGGCGGCGGGCGGGCTCCTCAGGAGGTGAGCAGTCCCGTACAGACGCCGCCGACCGGTTGCAGGAGCCAGCCGAAGGAGCCCAGGCCCGCCGGGTCGGTCAGCTCCGCCGCCGCGCCCGCCGAGCCCAGGGCCCGCACGTAGGCGGCCGGGTCGCTGGACGCGAGGGAGAGGGGCGGGCGGCTGCCGTCGACACCGAGGGCGTGCAGTGCCTGGCGCTGGGTGACGCGCTCGGCGCCGGGGCCCGCGCAGGCGTCCAGGGCGACGTGGGCGGTGATGTCGCAGGTGCCGTCGGGTACGGGGTGCACCTCGCGGCCCTCGCGGAAGCCGGTGAGGGTGCCGAAAGGCGGGCGGGTGGCGCGGGTGTGCGCGTAGTCGGCGGTGGCGGCGAGGCCGGCGCGCAGGGTGCCGACCGCGCGGGACCAGGCCGCGTCACGCGGGTGGCCGATCTCGGCACGCAGCCCGGGGTCCGCGGTCGGCAGGGGCCACCACCGGGCGAGCCACGCGGCGTCCTCGCCGGTGACCGGGCCGCCGAGCCGTTCGGTGCCGTCCGGGCGGACCAGTACGTACCGGGGCACGCCGTCCCCGTCGGTCTCGGCGACGTCGACCGGGACGTTGTCGAGCCACTCGTTGGCGAAGAGCAGGCCGGTCAGGGAGCCGGGTGCGGGCAGTTCCGGGAGCCAGGTGACGCGGTCGTCCAGCCCGACGGGCCGGGGGGCGCGTTCGACGGCGTAGGGGCGCACACGGGCGCACACCGGTTCCGGGAGCGCCGCCAGTACTCCGGTCAGCAGCTCGCCACGCCCGGCGCCCACATCGAGCAGCGCCAGTTCCGCCGGACGGCCCAAGGACCCGTCGACGCGGCACAGCAGGGTGGCGAGGGCTTCGGCGTACCGGAGCGAGACGTGTACGGAGGTACGGAAGTGGCCGGCGGGACCCGGCCCGTCGCCGCTGGTGTAGAAGCCGCCTGGGCCGTAGAGAGCCCGTTCCGTGGCGTCCCGCCAACCGCACCAGTCGTGTGTCACCGCACCACGGTACGCGGGGGCGGGGGAGAGCGCGGACGGGGGCGCGGACGGCGGCGGACCCCGGTGCCAGGCCCGTCTCCACCTTGCGGAGTACTCCCGTCCTCCAGGATCGCCCGTCCGGTTGACCCGTACACCTATACGGCCTGCCTACGCTGGGTGACGTGCAGCGTCTCTACGACTTCTTCCGCAGGCACCCGACAGGGGTGGACACCTTCTGGGCCGTCCTCCTGTTCGGTTTCAACTGTCTGATGCTGGTGGCGTCGGCGGATGTGCAGAGCGACACCCGGACGCTTCTGGAAGCTCTCGTCGTCGCCGCGATGTGCCTGACGGTCGCGCTGCGGCGCAAGGCGCCCGAGAAGATGCTGCTGCTGTCCATTCTGGTCGGTCTCTGCCAGATCGTGTTCGACGTAGATCCCAATCCGTCCAACTTCGCCATGCTGGCGACCATTTACACGGTCGCCTCGGGCACCACGCGCTGGGCCTCGCGCACTGCTCTGGGCGGGGCGCTGATCGGCCCGACGCTCTACGCCGTCCGCTCCGGCAACGGTGAGAGGCCGCCCGGCAGCCTGTGGCAAGGGCTGTTCGTCATGGGCCTGCTCACCGTCCCGTTCGTGCTGGCCTGGGTGCTCGGCGACTCGGTCCGTACCCGCCGCGCGTACTGGGCCCAGCTGGAGGAGAAGGCCGCCCGCCTGGAGAAGGAACGCGAGACGCAGTCGCGGATCGCGGTGGCCGCCGAGCGCGCCCGTATCGCCCGCGAGCTGCACGACGTCGTCGCGCACAACGTGTCCGTGATGGTGGTCCAGGCCGATGGCGCCGCCTACGTCCTGGACGCCGCGCCCGAGCAGGCCAAGCAGGCCCTGGAGACGATCTCCGGTACCGGCCGGCAGGCGCTCGCCGAGATGCGGCGGCTGCTCGGTGTGCTGCGCACCGGTGAGCAGCCCGAGAGCGGCGAGTACGTACCGCAGCCAGGCGTCGAGCAGCTCGCCGACCTGATCGACCAGGTGCGGGGTGCCGGACTGCCGGTCGACTTCCAGGTGGCGGGTGAACCGCGCCCGCTGCCCAGCAGCGTCGAGCTGACCGCGTACCGCATCGTGCAGGAAGCGCTGACGAACACCCGCAAACACGGCGGTCCGGACGTGGGCGCCACGGTCCGTCTCGCCTACCGGGACGCCGAGCTGGACCTGCTGGTCGAGGACGACGGGCGCGGCGCCCAGCACGAGCTGTACTCGGGGGGCGGGGCGGACGGCCTCGGCCACGGGCTCATCGGCATGCGCGAACGCGTCGGCATGGTCGGCGGCAGCCTCGACGCGGGGCCGCGGCCGGGAGGAGGCTTCCGGATCAGCGCGGTCCTGCCGCTCAAGCCGGGGCAGTGAGCCGGGGGCGATGCCCGCTCCCCCGCCCGTACGTACCCTGTTGCCGCGCCGACGCCGGCCGGCCCTCCCGGCGCCGGGACCACCGGCTCCGCCACCCGCACCGCCGTTGAAAGGGACCTCCTGCCATGACTGTCCGCGTGATGCTCGTCGACGACCAGATGCTGCTGCGCACCGGTTTCCGCATGGTGCTGGCCGCCCAGCCCGACATGGAGGTCGTCGCCGAGGCCGGTGACGGGGTGGAGGCCCTGGAGGTGCTCCGGTCCACCAAGGTCGACGTCATCCTGATGGACGTGCGGATGCCGCACCTGGACGGGGTGGAGACCACCCGCCGGATCTGCGCGGGCGGGCAGCAGGCGGACGCGCCGAAGGTGCTCATCCTGACCACCTTCGACCTGGACGAGTACGCCTTCTCCGCGCTCAAGGCCGGGGCCAGCGGCTTCATGCTGAAGGACGTGCCGCCGAGCGAACTGCTGGCCGCGATCCGCGCGGTGCGGAGCGGCGACGCGGTGGTCGCGCCCTCGACCACCCGCCGGCTGCTGGACCGGTTCACGCCGATGCTGCCGGCGTCCGCCGCCGAGCCGGTCCGCCCGGAGATCGGACGGCTCACCGAGCGCGAGCGGGAGGTGCTGCTGCTGGTGGCGCAGGGGCTCTCGAACGGTGAGATCGCGGCGCGGCTGGTGCTGTCGGAGGCCACGGTCAAGACGCATGTGGGCCGCATCCTCACGAAGTTGGAGCTGCGGGACCGGGTGCAGGCGGTGGTGCTCGCCTACGAGACGGGACTCGTACGGGCCGGGGGCGGCGCGGGGGCGTAACGGCGCCCGGGGGCGTAACAGTCGTCGGTGCTGGTGCTGGTGCTGGTGCTGGTGCTGGTGCACTGGTGCTGGTGCTGGTGCTGGTGCTGGTGCTGGTGCTGGTGCCGGTGTCTGTGGCGGTTGTGGCGGTCGAGTGGGGTGGGGTCCGGGCCGAACAGGGCTGGAGGGGAGGCGAGTTGCGGGTGGGGCGGGGTTGACGGGGGTGGGGGAGCGGAGGAGATTGGGCGCGCTCGGTAAGGAAACTTTCCTAACAGAGAGGCCCTCCTGTGCGCAGACGAACCTTCGCCCTGGCCACCGCCGCCGGAACCGCGCTGCTCGCCGCCGCCGCGCTGCCCGCCACCGCCCAGCCGGCCGCGACCTCCGCCCCCGCGGACGCCGTGAGCCGGCCGGGTGTGACCGAGGGCTCGGTCAGCGCCGCCGACCTGCTCGCCAAGGTCACCGACTGTTCGCAGATCTCCCACGGCAAGTACCGCACCGACGAGGAGACATCGGCGACCGTCCCGGTCTGCGGCAAGAAGAACGCCGTGTTCTGGAAGGCCGACATGGACATCGACTGCGACGGCCAGGTCACGGCCAAGTGCAACAAGGACACCGACCCCTGGTTCCAGCCGGACACCCGCTTCCACCAGTCGAACGGCAAGCCGCTGAACGCCGAGAAGCTGCCGTACGTCGTCGTCCCCTCGGTCAGCGGCATCTGGAACTACGAGTCGGCGGGCATCAAGGGCGGCGGCATCGTCGCCGTCGTTTACAAGAACAAGGTCGAGTACGCGGTCGTCGGCGACACCGGACCGGACAAGATCATCGGTGAGGCGTCGTACGCGGCCGCCAAGGGCCTCGGCATCGACCCCGACCCGGCCACCGGCGGCGCCGAGTCCGGCGTCACCTACATCCTGTTCAAGAACTCCCAGGCGTCCCCCATCGAGAGCCACAGCGACGCCGTCTCCCGCGGCGACGCCCTCGCCAAGAAGTTCCTCCAGGAGAACTGAGCGCCCGCGGCACCACCCCGCCGCCCGCCGGCTCAGCGCAGTACCCCCTCCAGGAAGTCGCTGCCCAGGCGCGCCACCACCCGGACGTCCAACTGGTTCAGGACGTACCGGCCGCGGCGGCGGGTCTGGAGCAGGCCGGCCTTCTTGAGGACGGCGAGGTGCCGGGAGACCTCCGGCGCGGATATGCCGAGCGCGGCGGCCAGTTCGCCGGTGGTGTAGGCGGTACGGGCGAGGTAGCGGCACATCCGTATCCGCATCGGGTGGGCGAGCGCTTCGAGCCGGGACTCGACCAGGGCGACCGACGTGGGGCCGGCCGGTTCCGGTGCGGCGACCGGGTAGTGGATCACCGGGCGCCAGCCCGCCGCGTGCAGCACGCTCAGGTGCGGCCAGCCGAACGAGGTCGGGAGGAGGGTGATCCCGACACCGACGGCCGGGTCCACGGCCGTGCCGTGACCGTGGAGCAGCTTGTCGACGACGATGCGGGACCGCGGCTCGTCCAGGGTCACCGCGGGCGACACCTCGGCCAGCGCCTCGGCCAGACCCTTGTGGCGCAGCACCTCGGCCTTGTGCCGTGCGTCCGCGGCGAGGTGGACGCGCACCCGCTGCCAGACGTCCGCGAAGAACGCCTGCTCGCAGTCCTCCAGCAGACGGCGGATCCAGGCCCGTACGGCGGACGGGTCGGCGAGCAGCCGCTGCGCGAAGTCGGCCTGCCGGGGGCCGCGCGCGGTGGCCCGCTCCAGCGCCAGCCGGCGAGCTTCGGCGTCCACCAGCGGTGACGGGCCGCCGCGGCAGTACGCGCTGGTGCAGTTGATCTCCAACGCGGCGTTCACGAACAGCTCGTCGTCGAGCCGGTCGAGCAGGTCCAGGTCCTCGGTGAGCGTGGCGCCGGGCTGCCCGCCGGTGTCCGCGAGCGCGGCGAACGGCATCGTCACGTCGGAGAACGTCGGCCCCCAGAGGAAGTCCGCGTCGCACAGCCGGTCGGCCAGGTCGGGTTCGAGCGCACCGGCCGTCGCGGTGGTCCAGCCGTGCAGACCGGGGTGGTGGCCGGGCTCGGCGAGCGCGTGCAGGGCGGCACCCAGCTCGGCGAGCGGCGACAGGCTGAACACCGTCCGCTCGGCGGGCAGCCCCGTGACATCGATCCACACACTCATGTGCCTCTCCCCGTTCCCCGTGCGCCGTTCCCCGCGCCCCGTCCATGCGCCGCAGCCGTACCGGCTCCGGTGCGCGTCCGGCCGCCCGGCCGTCCGGCATCCGGCCGTCCGGCATCCGGCCGCCCGGCGTCCGTTCCATCATGCGTGAGCCTGTGACCTGCGCCCGGCTCGTTTGACGGCTCCCGTCAATCGACGGGCCACCCGCCGCGGGGCGGCCCCAGTGTGGTGTCCATGAACGCATCCCAGCAGCACATGCTCGACGCCTACCGTGCCGCCCAGCGCGGTGAGAGCGCACCCGTCCTCCCCGGTGCCGGTGACGTCCAGGCCGTACGCGAGATACGCCGGTGGCTGCGCTTCCAGGCCGTGGTCACCGCACCCGCCGACCGCCCCCTGGCCCGCTTCCGCCGCGCCGTACGCCGCGCCCTCACCCGGCGGCCGGTACGCCCCGTACACCTCCGTCGGACCGCGCGCTCCGCCCAGGCCGGGCCGCTGCCGCACCCCCCTCTCGATCCGTCCTCCGCTTCCGTCTCCACCCCCACCATGACGGGTCACGCCCGCCTCTGCGACCCCTGTGGATAACCTGCGCGAACGCCTCCGTCGCCCCTGTGGAAAACAGCCCGGGGCACGGCGGACGAGGCAGCCGGGAACGCGGCCGCGACCGCGTCCGGAAGCCCTGCCGGAAACGCGCCCGGCGACGCGGTACGAGACACCCGTCTCAGCCTGCGTACGGCTCTGAGGAGCGCCGTAAACACTCGCGTAGCATGGCGAACGAATCGTCCGGTACCCCCCGCGGACTGGAACGGAAGGCCGTCGCCGCGTGAACACAATCCCACCCACCGAGGCCCAGGACCGCCCCGCCCGACTGACTGTCGGAGTCGTCGGCGCAGGTCGCGTCGGGCCCGCCCTCGCCGCGTCGTTGCAGCTCGCCGGACATCGGCCGGTCGCCGTGTCCGGTGTCTCCGACGCCTCCGTACGGCGCGCGGCGGCGCTCCTCCCCGACGTGCCGGTCGTCTCCCCGGCCGAGGTGCTGCAACGCGCCGAACTGGTGCTGCTCACGGTGCCCGACGACGCCCTTCCCGGACTCGTCGCGGGCCTCGCCGAGACCGGTTCCGTACGGCCGGGCCAACTGCTCGTCCACACGTCGGGGCGGTTCGGTACGGCCGTCCTCGACCCGGCCACCCGCGCCGGTGCCCTGCCGCTCGCCCTGCACCCCGCCATGACCTTCACCGGTACGCGCGTCGACGTGCAGCGGCTGGCCGGCTGCTCCTTCGGGGTCACGGCGCCCGAACCGCTGCGGATGGCCGCCGAGGCGCTGGTCATCGAGATGGGCGGGGAGCCGGAGTGGATCGAGGAGGAGGCCCGCCCGCTCTACCACGCGGCGCTCGCCATCGGGGCGAACCACCTGGTCACCCTGGTGGCACAAGCCATGGAGCTGCTGCGGGAGGCCGGTGTCGGCGCGCCCGACCGGATGCTCGGCCCGCTGCTGGGCGCCGCCCTGGACAACGCGCTGCGCTCCGGTGACGCCGCCCTGACCGGTCCGGTCGCCCGCGGGGACGCGGGCACCGTCGCCGCGCACGTCTCGGAGCTGCGCAAGCACGCGCCGCAGAGCGTCGCGGGGTACCTCGCCATGGCCCGTACGACGGCCGACCGCGCCCTGGCGCACGGTCTGCTGAAGCCGGAGCTGGCCGAGGACCTGCTGGACGTCCTGGCGAACGTCGGCAACGGCACCGGGGGCGCGCCGCCGTCGCCCGGCCGTGAAAGCCGTCCTGGCGGCAAGGGAGACCCGTCCGACGGGCACCGCGAAGATCCGCCCGGCGACCGTCCCGGAGAAGGCGACCGTCCCGGAGAAGGCGACCGTCCCGAAGAAGGCGACCGATGAACGCCTCGCGCACGCGTCTGGTGCACACCGCGGCCGAGCTGCGTGCCCTGCCGCGCTCCTCCGGCCAGCGGGCCGTCGTCATGACCATGGGGGCCCTGCACGAGGGGCACGCGACGCTGGTCCGCGCCGCCCGCGACCGGGTCGGCCCGGCGGGGCAGGTCGTCGTCACCGTCTTCGTCAACCCGCTCCAGTTCGGTGCCGGGGAGGACCTCGACCGCTACCCGCGCACCCTGGAGGCGGACGTCGCGCTCGCCGGCGCGGCCGGAGCGGACGCCGTCTTCGCGCCCGCCGCCGCTGAGGTCTACCCGGGCGGCGCGCCGCAGGTACGCATAGCCGCCGGTCCCATGGGGGACCTCTTGGAGGGGGCCAGCAGGCCCGGCCACTTCGACGGTGTGCTGACCGTCGTCGGCAAGCTGCTGCACCTCACCCGTCCCGACGTGGCCCTCTTCGGCCAGAAGGACGCGCAGCAACTGGCCGTGATCGAGCGCATGGTGGCCGACCTGAACTTCGACGTACGGATCGTCGGCGTCCCCACCGTCCGTGAGGACGACGGGCTGGCCCTGTCCAGCCGCAACCGCTATCTCTCCGAGGCGGACCGCCGGACCGCCCTGGCGCTGTCCCGGGCCCTGTTCGCGGCCCGTGACCGGCTCGCCGCCGAGGAGGCCCTGCGGGACCGCGCCTCGTACGGGGCGCACACGGCCCACCGGGCGCACGACCGTTCCGCGGCGCTCGCCGCCCTGGGGGAGGACCGCGCGGCGGCCGACGCGCACGCCCTCGCGCACGCCGCCGCGACCCCGCCGCGGGGCCCTTCGGTGGCGCGCGCGGCGGCCCGTATCGTCCTGGAGGACGCGGCCCGCCTGGACCCGCCGCTGACGCTCGACTACGTGGCGCTCGTCGACCCGTCCGACTTCACCGAGGTTCCGGACGCGTACGAGGGGGAGGCCGTGCTCGCGGTCGCCGCGAAGGTCGGCACCACCCGCCTCATCGACAACATCCGCCTCACGTTCGGAGCGCCCCGATGAACGGCACCACCCGCACCACTGACCCCGCCCCCACCCTCCGCCTCCAGGCCCCCGCCCCCGGCTGGTCCATCGAGGCCGACGTCGTCGTGGTCGGGTCCGGGGTCGCGGGCCTGACCGCCGCGCTGCGCTGCGCCGCCGCGGGCCGCCGTACCGTCGTGGTGACCAAGGCCCGCCTGGACGACGGCTCCACGCGCTGGGCCCAGGGCGGCGTCGCCGCGGCGCTCGGCGAGGGCGACACCCCCGAGCAGCACCTGGAGGACACCCTCGTCGCGGGCGCCGGGCTGTGCGACGAGGCCGCCGTACGGGCCCTGGTCACCGAAGGCCCGGGCGCCGTCCGCCGCCTCATCGCCACCGGCGCGCGCTTCGACACCGCGCCCGGCACCGACGAAATAGCCCTCGGCCGTGAGGGCGGGCACCACCGCCGCCGCATAGCGCACGCGGGCGGCGACGCGACCGGCGCCGAGATCTCCCGCGCCCTGGTCGACGCCGTCCGCTCCCAGGGCCTGCGCACCATCGAGAACGCCCTCGTCCTGGACCTGCTCACGGACGCCGAGGGCCGTACGGCAGGTGTCACCCTGCACGTGATGGGGCAGGGCCAGCACGACGGCGTGGGCGCCGTGCACGCCCCCGCGGTGGTCCTGGCCACCGGCGGCATGGGCCAGGTCTTCGCCGCGACCACCAACCCCGCGGTCTCCACCGGCGACGGCGTCGCCCTCGCGCTGCGCGCCGGCGCCGAGGTCTCCGACCTCGAATTCGTCCAGTTCCACCCGACGGTGCTCTACCTCGGCCCGGACGCGGAGGGCCAGCAGCCGCTGATCTCGGAGGCGGTACGGGGCGAGGGCGCCCACCTGGTGGACGCCGACGGCGTCCGCTTCATGATCGGGCAGCACGAACTCGCCGAACTGGCCCCGCGCGACATCGTCGCCAAGGCCATCCTGCGCCGCGCCCAGGAACAGGGCGCCGAACACATGTACCTGGACGCCCGGCACTTCGGCGCCACCCTGTGGGAGCAGCGTTTCCCGACCATCCTCGCCGCCTGCCGCGCGCACGGCATCGACCCGGTCACCGAGCCGGTCCCGGTCGCGCCCGCCGCGCACTACGCCTCCGGCGGCGTACGGACCGACCTGTCCGGCCGGACGACCGTGCCGGGCCTGTACGCGTGCGGCGAGGTCGCGTGCACCGGTGTGCACGGTGCCAACCGGCTGGCCTCCAACTCCCTCCTGGAGGGCCTGGTCTTCGCCGAGCGCATCGCGGACGACATCACGGCCGCGCCCGTCCGGCGGCCCGGACCTGTCGTCGAGCCCACCGCCGCCCCCGTACCGCTGCTCGCCCCCGAGGCGCGGCCCGTGATCCAGCGGATCATGACCGCGGGTGCCGGGGTGCTGCGCTCCGCCGCCAGTCTCTCCGAGGCCGCCACCGCGCTGGCCCGGCTGCTGCGCGACGCCGCCGACCCGTCCCCGTCCCACGGGCCCGAAGCCGCCCCGGCCCCGTCCGACGGCCCCAAGCCCGCCGAGCCCGGCGTCGAGGCGTGGGAGGCCACCAACCTGCTCCTGGTGTCCAGGGTGCTGGTCAGCAGCGCGCTGCGCCGCGAGGAGACCCGCGGCTGCCACTGGCGCGAGGACCACGCCGACCGGGACGACACCGCCTGGCAGCGGCACTTCCTGGTCACCCACCGCCCGCCGCACACCCTGCACAGCCGTACGACCGACACCGCCGCCTTCCCCGCGGCGACCGCCGCACCCGCGCCCGAAACGGAGCCGAACCAGTGAGCACCCCCGACGACCTCTCCCTGCACCAGATCGGCCGTCCGGGCCAGGACGCCGAGGCTCCGCAAGGCGGCTGCGGCGACTCCTGCGGCTGCGGCGCCGGTGACGGCGCGTACGAACTCGACCCGCTCGCCTGCGGGCTGGACCCCGACCTCGCGGCCCTCCTGGCCGAAGCCGGGCTGGACCCCGTCCAGGTCGAGGACATCGCCCACCTGGCCGTCGAGGAGGACCTCGACCAGGGGGTGGACGTCACCACCGTCGCGACCGTCCCCGAAGACGCCGTCGCCACCGGCGACTTCACGGCCCGTCAGGCGGGGACCGTGGCCGGGCTGCGGGTCGCCGAGGCGGTGCTGTCCATCGTGTGCACCGCGGAGTTCGAGGTCGAGCGGCACGTCGAGGACGGCGACCGCGTCGAGGCCGGACAGAAGCTGCTCAGCGTCACCACCCGCACCCGCGACCTGCTGACCGGCGAGCGCAGCGCCCTGAACCTGCTCTGCCGCCTGTCCGGCATCGCCACCGCCACCCGCGCCTGGGCCGACGCCCTGGAGGGCACCGGCGCCAAGGTCCGCGACACCCGCAAGACGACGCCCGGTCTACGCGCCCTGGAGAAGTTCGCGGTGCGCTGCGGCGGCGGCGTCAACCACCGGATGTCGCTGTCGGACGCGGCCCTGATCAAGGACAACCACGTCGTCGCGGCGGGCGGCGTGGCCGAGGCGTTCAAGGCCGTACGCGACGGCTTCCCCGGTGTGCCGATCGAGGTGGAGGTCGACCGGCTGGACCAGATCCCGCTGATCCTCACCGAAGGCGCCGACCTGATCCTTTTGGACAACTTCACCCCCGAGCAGACCCGCGAGGCGGTGGCGCTGGTGGCCGGCAAGGCGGTCCTGGAGTCCTCCGGGCGGCTCACCCTCGACAACGCCCGCGGCTACGCCGAGACCGGTGTGGACTACCTGGCCGTGGGCGCGCTCACCCACTCCTCCCCGATCCTCGACATCGGTCTCGACCTGCGCGAGGAGCGCTGACGCAGATGCTGCTCACCATCGACGTAGGCAACACCCACACCGTCCTCGGCCTGTTCGACGGCGAGGAGATCGTCGAGCACTGGCGCATCTCCACCGACGCCCGCCGCACCGCCGACGAACTCGCGGTCCTCCTCCAGGGGCTGATGGGCATGCACCCGCTGCTGGGCGAGGAACTGGGCGACGGCATCGAGGGCATCGCCATCTGCTCCACCGTCCCCTCGGTCCTGCACGAGCTGCGCGAGGTCACCCGGCGCTACTACGGGGACGTTCCGGCCATCCTGGTCGAGCCCGGCGTCAAGACCGGTGTGCCGATCCTGATGGACAACCCCAAGGAGGTCGGCGCCGACCGGATCATCAACGCGCTGGCTGCCGTGGAGCTGTACGGCGGGCCTGCCGTGGTGGTCGACTTCGGTACGGCCACGACGTTCGACGCGGTCAGCGCGCGCGGCGAGTACGTCGGCGGGGTGATCGCGCCGGGCATCGAGATCTCGGTGGACGCCCTCGGCGTGAAGGGTGCCCAGCTCCGCAAGATCGAACTGGCCCGGCCGCGCAGCGTGATCGGCAAGAACACCGTCGAGGCCATGCAGTCCGGCATCCTGTACGGCTTCGCCGGCCAGGTCGACGGCGTCGTCCAGCGCATGGCGCGGGAACTGGCGGACGATCCGGACGACGTGACGGTGATCGCCACCGGCGGGCTGGCGCCCATGGTGCTGGGCGAGTCCTCGGTCATCGACGAGCACGAGCCGTGGCTCACGCTGATCGGTCTGCGGCTGGTGTACGAGCGCAACGTGACCCGGGGCTGAGGGCCGTACGGGACGGCCGGACCGGCCGCCGGGCCCGGCGGGCGACCGGCGGTCCGGAGCCCTGGCCCGACCGGCCCGACCGGCCTCCACGGCGAATTGCCCACTTAGGCCCTATACATACCTGCTTCTAACTGAAGAGGCTTTTGTTGCCTGTCGTGCTTTCCGCGACACTTGCGTCGTTCTAATGGTGTTAAGCGGATTTTGTCCGGCGACGGCGTAAGGTCGGCCCATGCCTATGCCATACGGATCCCGCGGCGGTATGGCCTTCAGCGCCGACGAGTTGCGCGTCCTGCGGCGCGCGCTCGCCGCCGCCCTCCAGCCGACGCGCCGCACGACCGCCGCCGAGCCGGGCTACGACGCCGACGGCGCCCAGGAGGTCCAGGAGTACCTGCGGCTCGCCGAGGCGGTGGACGAGGCCGCGCGCGAGGGCGGGCGGCTGCGCGCCTTTCTCCTCGCCGACCTCGCCCGCTACCGGGACGCCCTCCCCGGCTCCGCCCGCGGCTACCTGGGGCAGCTCCAGGAGGCCCTGGCGGCCGGCTACGACCCCGTCCCCGCCGACCTCGCCGCCCTGCGCCTCCTGTGCGCGCGACAGCGGGGGACGGATGAACACGCGCGCCGTACCGCCCTGCTGCGCCACTGCGAGCGCCTGGCCGAGCGCTCCGTACGGGCCAGGCTGCGGGCCCTGCCCGGCGGTCGGGTGGCGGACGAGCCCGCGCCCGTTCCCGCTCCGGAACCGCGCCCGAAGGCGCCGCGCACCGGCCGCCCCGTCCCCACACCGGGCGAGGTCTTCCCGCCGCGCCGCAAGCCCGTGCGGCCCCCCGCGGCCCGGACCGCGTGAGCGCTGCGTACCCTGGAATCCTCACTCCCGAAGGAGGCCCCTGGTCATGGATTACGTCGCAGCGCTGGTACCGCCCGTGGTGATGGCCGTGGCGTTCGTCGCGCTCATCGTGACGATCGTGAAGAGCCAGGGTGGCGAGAACAAGTCCAAGGAGGACGCGGCGGTCGACGCCGCGCTGGCCCGCGCCGAGGGCACCCGCCAGGAGCCCAAGGCCCACGGCGCCTGACCGGCACCGGCCGGGCCACCCCCGGCCGGGCCCCCGGCCACCCGCACCCCGTACCCCGCCCCGGGCGCCGACGGAGTTCGTCCATCCGTTCGGCCCCTGGTCGGCCTTGCGCACCGCACACGTCCGTACGGCCCGAGATCGTGCATCTCGGGCCGTACTGCCTTTTTCCGGGGTAAATCAACCGGGTAAGAACCGGCATTCGCGACATCTCCCACTATTGTGCTGGTGTGCCACGACGCTTGGGTGATCTGGAAGACGCGGTCATGACGCGGGTGTGGGAGTGGAACCGCCCGGTCACCGTTCGGGAAGTCCTGGAAGATCTGCAGAAGGAACGGTCGATCGCCTACACAACGGTGATGACCGTATTGGACAACCTCCATCAGAAGGGCTGGGTGCGCCGCGAAGCCGAAGGACGCGCCTATCGATATGAGGCGGTCTCCACTCGTGCCGCCTACTCGGCCGCACTGATGAACGAAGCGTGGTCCGCGAGTGACAACCCCGCGGCGGCCCTGGTGGCCTTCTTCGGGATGATGTCGCCGGAACAGCGGCACGCTCTCAGGGATGCCGTACGCATGGTGCAGGGCGACGAACCGGCGGAACCCGCACCGGCCCCGCCGGGCCCCGGCCGCGCCGAACGCGAACCGCCCGTACCGGCGGAACGGCCGGACCATGAGGAACGCGCCGGTGAACCGGCCGCGGAACGTGCGCAGGAACCTTCCGCACCCCCCGAACAGACCGAAGAGGGGCGAGCGGATGCGGGAGAAGTACCCGCGGCGGGAACCGGCGACCCGGGGCGATAGCGTCGCGCCATGTCGCCCCTGACTAATGGACTCACCGTCCGCCGTGCCCGGACCAGCGATGTACCGGCCGTACGCCGGCTCATCGACGCCTACTCCCCGGACGGCATCCTCCTCGACAAAGCCACCGTGACGCTTTACGAGTCCATCCAGGAGTTCTGGGTCGCCGAGCGGGACCAGGACGCCGAGGTCGTCGGCTGCGGAGCGCTGCACGTCATGTGGGAAGATCTGGCCGAGGTGCGCACATTGGCGGTGGACCCGCGGCACAAGGGCACCGGGGTCGGCCACCAAGTCCTCGACAAGCTGCTGCGCACCGCGGGCTGGCTCGGAGTGCGGCGCATTTTCTGCCTCACCTTCGAAGTGGACTTCTTCGCCAAGCACGGCTTCGTGGAGATCGGTGAGACGCCCGTCGACGGCGATGTCTACAGCGAGCTGCTGCGTTCCTATGACGAGGGCGTTGCCGAGTTCCTCGGTCTCGAACGAGTGAAGCCCAACACCCTGGGCAACAGCCGGATGCTTCTGCACCTGTGATCAGCGTTCTATGTCCGAATCGCGCCCCTATCTCATAGCTGTGGAAGCAAGCGTTCCCCGGCCGTGGTGCAACTGAACCCTACCCAGGGGTTTGTGTTTTTCCCGGAAAAGCGGTTTGCTTTCCGTCGTAATCCGCATTCGATGAAAGGGAAACCGGTGGCACAGAAGGTTCAGGTTCTTCTTGTCGACGACCTCAACGGCGGCGAGGCCCATGAGACCGTGACGTTCGCCCTCGACGGCAAGTCCTACGAGATCGACCTGTCCGACGACAACGCGCACAAGCTGCGCGAGTCGCTGGCCGAGTTCGTGAAGGCGGGCCGCAAGACCGGTGGCCGTTCCGGTGGCCGCGGCAAGGCCCGCGCGTCTTCCGGTGGGAGCCCGGACACCGCGAAGATCCGCGCGTGGGCGAAGGAGAACGGCTACAACGTCAATGACCGCGGTCGTGTGCCCGCGGAGATCCGTGAGGCGTTCGAGAAGGCGAACGGCTGACCGCCGTACCCGCAATCCGTTTGTCTTCGAGCTTGACGGCCGCGCAGCAAACGGGCCCGGTGGCATTCCGTTGCCGCCGCGCTCACGAGTCGTACGAGGTCGGGGGCGCGCCCCTGGCGATCCGCGAGGGGAACACCGTGGCCCCCGCGCCCTGCCCCTGTCCCCGTGGTGGGCAGAGCCGCCTCGATCTCGCGTCCCGGCTCGGGAGGCCGCACCCACCCGGCGGCCTCCCGTGGGCCCGATCCGTACGGCCACCACGCCTGCGGTGACGGCGGCGGCGGGGACGGCGCGGGCATCCGGTCCCCGGTGCCGCGTGCGGTCAGATCCAGCCCCAGCGAGCCCCATTCCAGCCATTCCAGAAGCTCCGGCAACTCCTCCGCGGCACCCGCGGTCACGAGGACGAGCATCCTGGGACCGGCGGAGCCGCTGCGGTCGATCAGTACGGGCCCCGTGGGG
Organism: Streptomyces sp. NPDC026394; assembly: GCF_055567735.1. NCBI lineage: Bacteria > Bacillati > Actinomycetota > Actinomycetes > Kitasatosporales > Streptomycetaceae > Streptomyces > Streptomyces sp. NPDC026394. The sequence goes on along the minus strand of NZ_JBVHPX010000025.1, from coordinate 40,222 downwards.
CCCACCCGCCCCAGTACGGCCCGGCCCGCGTCGGCCGGCAGGTCGAGGGCGTCGAAGCGCACCCCGGTCAGCAGCTCCACCGGCTCCGTGCCGGTGGTCGGCCAGCGCAGCTCGTCCTCGTACCACTGCCGTACGGCGGCGAGGGCGGAGCGGGAGCGCGGGAGCGCGACGGGCATACCGGGAGCAACTCGCGAAACCCCGAGAAGTTACGCTGGGTTGACATGCGGGTACGTACTGTCGTCGCGGAAGGGGGTGCGCGGGGGCGTGACGGCGCAACGGACGGCGCTCGGGTGTTCGCCCATAGCGGATGGAACAGGCCCGCGCCGCATGGAGTGTCCGGGGCGGCGGGTAAGACAACCCCAGTGGGGAGAGACGGTGCAGCGGCGTGCGCAGCGCTTTTTCCGGAGTTGCGGCGGACTCCGGGCGGGCGTGTCGGTGAGGGGCGCGTTCGCCACGGGCGTACTGGCCCGGGGCGTATATGCCTGGCCTGCGGGAACATCGTCTCGCACCATCGGGTTGGAGCAGATGTCGGCTGTTCGGCAGCAGATTTCCCCGCCGTCGCGGGGGTGATCCGGACGGATGTCGGCAGTTGGAATGAGCTGTCCCGTCCCACGGGACTAGCATGCGGAAGGACAGGGAGGGGACCGACCCCTAACTGCCTGACCGCTCTGAGGAGCGATTAACGATGTTCGAGAGGTTCACCGACCGTGCGCGGCGGGTTGTCGTCCTGGCTCAGGAAGAAGCCCGGATGCTCAACCACAACTACATCGGCACCGAGCACATCCTCCTGGGCCTGATCCACGAGGGTGAGGGTGTCGCCGCTAAGGCCCTGGAGAGCCTCGGGATTTCGCTCGAGGCGGTCCGCCAGCAGGTGGAGGAGATCATCGGCCAGGGGCAGCAGGCCCCGTCCGGTCACATCCCCTTCACCCCCCGTGCGAAGAAGGTCCTGGAGCTGTCGCTCCGCGAGGCCCTTCAGCTCGGCCACAATTACATCGGTACGGAGCACATCCTGCTCGGCCTGATCCGCGAGGGCGAGGGCGTCGCCGCCCAGGTCCTGGTGAAGCTGGGCGCCGATCTGAACCGGGTGCGGCAGCAGGTCATCCAGCTGCTCTCCGGCTACCAGGGCAAGGAGGCCGCCACCGCCGGCGGCCCGGCCGAGGGCACCCCCTCGACCTCGCTCGTCCTGGACCAGTTCGGCCGCAACCTGACGCAGGCCGCCCGCGAGACCAAGCTCGACCCGGTGATCGGGCGCGAGAAGGAGATCGAGCGGGTCATGCAGGTGCTGTCCCGCCGTACCAAGAACAACCCGGTCCTCATCGGCGAGCCCGGCGTCGGCAAGACGGCGGTCGTCGAGGGCCTGGCCCAGGCCATCGTCAAGGGCGAGGTGCCCGAGACCCTCAAGGACAAGCACCTCTACACCCTGGACCTGGGCGCCCTGGTCGCCGGCTCCCGCTACCGCGGTGACTTCGAGGAGCGCCTGAAGAAGGTGCTCAAGGAGATCCGCACCCGCGGCGACATCATCCTGTTCATCGACGAGCTCCACACCCTGGTGGGTGCGGGCGCCGCCGAGGGCGCGATCGACGCCGCGAGCATCCTCAAGCCCATGCTGGCGCGAGGCGAGCTGCAGACCATCGGTGCGACCACGCTCGACGAGTACCGCAAGTACCTGGAGAAGGACGCGGCCCTGGAGCGCCGCTTCCAGCCCATCCAGGTCGCGGAGCCGTCGCTGCCGCACACCATCGAGATCCTCAAGGGCCTGCGCGACCGTTACGAGGCGCACCACCGCGTCTCGATCACGGACGAGGCCCTGGTCCAGGCCGCCCAGCTGGCCGACCGCTACATCTCCGACCGCTTCCTGCCGGACAAGGCGATCGACCTGATCGACGAGGCCGGCTCCCGGATGCGCATCCGCCGGATGACCGCGCCGCCGGACCTCCGCGAGTTCGACGAGAAGATCGCCGACGTGCGCCGGGAGAAGGAGTCCGCGATCGACTCGCAGGACTTCGAGATGGCCGCGGGCCTGCGCGACAAGGAGAAGCAGCTCCTGGCCGCGAAGGCGAAGCGGGAGAAGGAGTGGAAGGCCGGCGACATGGACGTCGTCGCCGAGGTCGACGGCGAGCTGATCGCCGAGGTCCTGGCCACGGCCACCGGCATCCCGGTCTTCAAGCTCACCGAGGAGGAGTCCTCGCGGCTGCTGCGGATGGAGGACGAGCTCCACAAGCGCGTCATCGGCCAGAAGGACGCCATCAAGGCGCTCTCGCAGGCCATCCGCCGTACCCGGGCCGGTCTGAAGGACCCCAAGCGCCCCGGTGGCTCGTTCATCTTCGCCGGTCCGTCCGGTGTCGGTAAGACCGAGCTGTCCAAGACGCTCGCCGAATTCCTGTTCGGCGACGAGGACGCGATGATCTCCCTCGACATGTCGGAGTTCAGCGAGAAGCACACGGTCTCCCGGCTCTTCGGCTCGCCTCCCGGCTACGTCGGCTACGAAGAGGGCGGCCAGCTCACCGAGAAGGTGCGCCGCAAGCCGTTCTCGGTCGTGCTGTTCGACGAGGTGGAGAAGGCCCACCCCGACATCTTCAACTCCCTGCTGCAGATCCTGGAGGACGGTCGCCTGACCGACTCCCAGGGCCGGGTGGTGGACTTCAAGAACACGGTCATCATCATGACGACCAACCTCGGGACCCGGGACATCTCCAAGGGCTTCAACCTGGGCTTCGCCGCCCAGGGCGACACCAAAAGCAGCTACGAGCGGATGAAGAACAAGGTCAACGAAGAGCTCAAGCAGCACTTCCGGCCCGAGTTCCTCAACCGTGTCGACGACACGGTGGTCTTCCACCAGCTCACCGAGGAAGACATCATCCAGATCGTCGACCTCATGATCGCCAAGGTGGACGAGCGCCTGAAGGACCGCGACATGGGCATCGAGCTCAGCGGTGAGGCCAAGAAGCTGCTCGCCAAGCGCGGCTACGACCCGGTGCTGGGCGCCCGCCCGCTGCGCCGGACCATCCAGCGCGAGATCGAGGACGCTCTCTCGGAGAAGATCCTCTTCAGCGAGCTGCGCTCCGGTCACATCGTGGTCGTCGACATCGAGGGCGAGGGGGAGAACGCCAAGTTCACCTTCCGCGGCGAGGAGAAGGCGGCCCTGCCGGACGCTCCGCCCGTCGAGTCCGCGGCCGGTGGCCCGGACCTGTCGAAGGACGCGTGACGGCCGGCGGTACGGACCGGGCGCCCAGCGCCTGACCGGCACGGCCTGTGACGCCGCGGCCCGGGACCTGTTCCAGGTTCCGGGCCGCGGCGTTGTCGTAGGAGTCGTGAGCGGGGGAGCCGTACGGGCGCTGCTGTGCGGGGTGTGGAGTGCGGAGTACGGGCGCGAGGCGTCCGGGCCGTGCGCGGAAGTGTTTTTCCGTACTCGGGTACGGGCGGATATCCGTAACCGCCGGGATGCGGTGCCTTCCGCTCCGGTACGGCAGCGGCGCCGGCTATTGCCCGGCCCACCCGGACGTAAAGGGAAAACGTCATTCCGGATTGCTCCGGCGACATTGCGCGGGCGGCCCCGGCCCGAATAGGCGCCGGGTTATTCCGGAGAACCGGGTACTCGAAGGCCGAACGCCGCGCCCGGCCCCGGTAAGGCAGGCCCATAGCCCCGCAAGACCGTGATGTCACAGCTCGACGACGCGGATTCCCTCCGGAACACCGGTGACCCGCGGCAGCCGGCGGCTGACCCGCAGCTCCTCCAGCCGGGGGAACGCGGCCAGCCACTCCATCGAGGCCCCGAGGTCGTACGCCAGCCAGAGGCGGCGCAGACCGTCCGCCGGGACGATGCCGTCGATCAGCTCGGCCACCGTGAACTCCCCGGCGACCTGGAGGTACGGCCGACCGCCGAGCCCGCGCAGCGCGGACAGCTCCTCCACGTCCGCCGCGGGGAAGAACAACTGGTCCGGGTCCAGGTGGGCGATGATCTCCCGGGCGTAGCGGGCGGTGTCGTACCGCCGCCAGGCTCCGGCGAGCTGCGCCCGTACCGCGTGGTACCTCCGCTTGCGCAGCCCGGTCAGGTAGTCGATCGCCATGTCGTCGGTGATGGAGGTGGCCGTGACGGCGAGCAGATATGCCTCGCCGTCCGAGACCTCGGCCGGCTCCGGCAGCATCTCCAGGACGATCGGGCCGATCCAGCCCAGCGCGCGGGCTCCGGCCACGGTGCTGGGGCGGACCATGTCCCGGGTGAAGCGCCGCACCCGGTGGCGGACCTCCGGGTCGAGTTCGGCGGCGTGCTCCACGCAGGCCGCGGCGAGCAGCTTGCGGTGCCGGGCCTCCGCGGCCCGGATGCCCGGACGCGGGGTCAGCAGGCCGTTCAGCAGCGCCGCGCACTCGTCGGGGCGGGCCAGGGCCACGGCCATCCTGATGACGTCCTCCCACTCGGAGAGGTGGGCGTGGTTGAGCAGCAGTCCGAAGTCGTGGCGCTGGACGGTGGCGCGGGCGGCCAGGAAGTCCTGGAAGGTGCGGTGCACGAAGTCGACCGTGCCCGGGGCCGGTTCGCGCAGCAGCCCGGTGCGGTTGAGCAGGTGGCGGTAGATCTCCTCGGCGCCGCCCTGGCGTGCGGCGTCGGGGATGGCCGCCAGGTGCTGCGCGAGCGTGTCGACGGCGATCTCGCGGTCCATCTCCGAGCGCCCGTTGACCAGCATCCAGTGCGCCAGCTTCTGCAGTAGCTGGATCTTGGGCTGGCGGGGCAGGTCGATGCCGTCCGTGGTGCCCATCGCCCGTTCCCGGTCCCGCCGTTCCAGCAGCATCGACAGGGCGGCCTCGTACAGCTCCTTGCGGCCGTTGGGGAGGTAGCCGCGGCGGTCGCGGTGCAGGGCGCAGAGCATTCCGCACATCAGCGGGTTGGTGGCGAGCCGCCCGAGGTCGCGGGTGATGCGTACGGCGTTGAGCAGGGTGCGTTCGTAGTGGTCGAGGCGGTCCAGGTCGTCCGGCTCCTGCTGGGCGGCGGCGCGGTGCCAGCGCTGGATGAACGCGGCGATGTCCTCGCGGCTCATCGGGGCCAGCGACAGTTCGGCGAAGCCGTCGGCCGTCAGCCAGTCGGCGCGCACCGCGGAGGGGCGGGAGGTGACGATCCAGATGTTGCCCGGGTACAGGGCGGTCCAGTCCCGGAGTTTGCGCCGCAGCCGCTCGCGCTCGTCCTCGGGGGCCTCGTCCACGCCGTCGATCAGCAGCAGTCCCCGGCCGGCCCGCAGCACGCGGTCGGCCCAGCCCGGCGGCTGGGCCTCGGCGCCCGGATAGCCGACCGCCGCGAGGAAGCCGCCGGGGGACGGCAGGCCGTGCCGGGCGAAGCGGCGCACCGGAAGGAGGAAGGGCACCCGGCCGTACAGGGCGCGGTGCAGCGGGGTGGGCAGCTCGCCGCGGGCGGTGGCGACGGCCAGCCACTGGAGCAGGGTGGTCTTGCCGGATCCGGCCACGCCCCGTACGAGAATCCGGCACCGGCCGGACAGGGCGTGCTCGGCGGGGACGGCGGGCTCCGGAGGGCCGTCGCTGTCCACGGCGGCCGGTTCGGCCTCGCAGCGCAGGCCCAGGTAGGCGGCGTCCAGCGGCCAGCTGTCCGGGGAGTGCGCGAGGTCGATGCCGAAGATGGTCAGGTGGTTGTGGAGGACGGCGGTGTCGTGGGCGTACCGCGTCTCGAAGTCGGCGTCCTCGGCGGAGCGGGACGGCAGCCGGGCGGCCAGCGCGCCGACGGCGTCGTCGAGCCTGCCGAGGGCGCGCCGGTTCTCGACGAGGGTGCGGGCACCGAAGCCGGACAGCCGGGTGAAGAACTCCAGCATGTGCAGGGCCGCGGTGTGCAGCACGATGCCGTGCAGCTGGGCGCCGTCGCCGGTCAGGTGGCGGGTGGCGTCGGGGGCGGCGCGGTGCAGTTGCCGGGTGAGCGTGTCGGCTTCCAGCCGGGCGTCCTGCACGATCTCCAGGTCGATGTCGCCGAGGGCGCAGAGCGTACGGGCGAGGGCGTCCGCCACGGCCCGGTCCTCGTCGGGGGCGACGGGCCGCTCCAGTGCCGCGCCGGTGGCGCCGGGCAGCGGGGTCACGGCCCGGTCGACGAGCTTGGCGGCGATGCGCCGTACATCGCGCTCCCCGAGGGTGCGCTTCTCGCCGCGGAAGGAGACCAGGCCGCTGATCCGTAACGGGCGGTCCACCAGGAAGGCGCCGGGGCCGGGGCGGACGAGGAGCTTTCTGACGAGCGGGGCGACGACTTTCGGAAGGAGCCGGGCCATGATGATCATCGGGTCCATGCGGTGATCCCCCATCACCTGGTCGACGCCGGCCGGGCCGGGCGCCGTGGACTTCAAGCCTAGAGGAGACGGGGTCTCCGGGAGGTTGCTCAGCCGGGTGACGCCGTACGGGGGGCGAGCTTTCCTCGTACGGGGGCTTTGGTCCCGATACGGACAGGCAAAAGACCCGGCGGAAGGCGGGGGAAAGCCGGGGCCCGGTGACATGACGCACAGGCCCTCGGGCGCCTACTACGCGGAATAGCGGGCGCTTTCCGAGGTGCGGCGGGCGGGTACGGGCGCGGGGGCCGCCACGGCGCGGCGAGGGGGTTCACGGGGTGTTCGGCAACGTCGTACGCCGGGGTGAAGCCGCAGCTCAGAGGCTTGGCGCCGGGTGTGGCCGGCGTCCGTGAGAGGGCGGTGGCCGCAGGGTTTGATGTCGGGTGGTGCGGGTAGTGGCGGGGGTTCATTCCCCCGGCTTTTGCTACGGGATGGGATAGTAGAAGGGGGTATTGGCAGCATGTCGGATTCGGGTTACCAAGGTGGGGCGTTCCCGGTCGACGGCCGGGGCGCGGCCTTTTCCCTTTCCCGGAGGTAGTCCCCGCATGTCGAAGCACCACCCCCTGCACCGCCTGACGAAGAAGTCCACTCTCCGTACCCGCGCCTCCGTGCTCGCGGCGGGCCTGGGCGTCTCCGCGGCCATGGGCGCCGGGGTGGCCGTGGCGGCCGGGAGCGACGCGCACGCGATCGCGCTGGACGGCCTGGCGTCCGACGTCCGCTCCTCGGTGGCCGCGCAGGCCGACGCCCAGAAGAAGGCGGCCGAGGCGGAGAAGCAGGAGGCCGAGAAGGCCAAGAAGGCCGCCGAGGAGAAGGCCCGCTCCTGGGTGAAGCCGGTGGACGACTACAAGCTGGGCATGACCTTCGGGCTGGCGGGCAAGCACTGGTCCCACAACCACAGCGGTCAGGACTTCGTGGTGCCCAGCGGCACGGCCGTGCACGCCGTGCACGGCGGCACCGTCGTCAAGGCCGGCCCGAACGGCGGCGGCGACGGTCCCGCGTACGGCAACGCGATCGTGATCAAGCACGACAGCGGCACGTACACCCAGTACGCGCACCTGACCAGCACCGAGGTCAAGCCGGGCCAGAAGGTGGAGACCGGCCAGGAGATCGCCAAGTCCGGCAGCACCGGCAACTCGACCGGCCCGCACCTGCACTTCGAGGTCCGTACCGGCCCGAACTACGGCTCCGGCGTCGAGCCGACCGCCTTCCTGAAGGCGCGCGGCGACGGCGTGTGATCCCGCCCGCGGCACCCCCCGGTGCCGCGGTGCCGTCAGCCGAGACTCGGCGGCTGGGCGGCGGTGACCAGTTCGGTGGCGACCTCCAGGACGGCCTTGCGCTTGTCCTCGGGGTCGCCTTCGAAGTTCTGCATGGCGAACAGGCCCGCGTGCATCGAGAAGATCGCGGTGATGCACCGCACCTGGTCCGTCAGCTGCGCCTCGGGTTCCCTGAGCAGTCCGGTGAGCCGGAGCATCCGCTGCTTGAAGGTCTCGCCGATGCTCAGGTCCCGTACGGCCGCCTGATTCTCCTGCATGAAGCGGAACAGCGGCTCGGCGGAGCGCAGCGCCTCGCTGTAGCGGCGCAGGATCTCCTGCTTGGTCTCCAGGGTGCGCGGCTGCGCGCCGGCCCACTCGATCAGGTCGTCGATCGGCCGCGTCAGGTCCTGGAAGAGGCTGATGACGATGTCTTCCTTGGTCTTGAAGTGGTAGTACAGCGCCGCCTTCGTGACGTCGAGCCGCTCGGCGATCTCGCGCAGCGAGGTCTTCTCGTACCCCTGCTCGGCGAACAGCTCCAAGGCGACGTCCTGGATGCGCTGGCGGGTGTTGCCCCTGCGCGCGTGCGGTGTGCCCATGCTGCTGTTCTCCTGCGTCGGTCGTCCGGGCCGGGGCCACGGGGGCCCACGCACAAACTTACTTGACGCCCGGCTAGTTGGTAGCTACCTTACTGCACTGTACTGAACTAGCCGGGCGGCAAGTAAGTGGGAGAAGCGAAAATGGGGATGTCGCAGACGAAAGCGACCCCGACGGGGGAGATACCGAAACCGGCGGAATCCGGGGGGAAGCAGCCGGCCAGCGTCCGCGTGGTGCTGTTCGCGCTGATGATCGCGATGCTGCTCGCGATGCTGGACAACATGATCGTGGGCACCGCGATGCCCACGATCGTCGGCGAACTGGGCGGGCTGAGCCACCTGTCCTGGGTGGTGACCGCGTACACACTCGCGACCGCCGCCTCCACCCCGATCTGGGGCAAGCTGGGTGACCTGTACGGCCGTAAGGGCGTCTTCCTGACGTCCATCGTGATCTTCCTGATCGGCTCCGCGCTCTCCGGCATGGCCCAGGACATGGGTCAGCTGATCGGCTTCCGGGCCGTGCAGGGCCTGGGCGCGGGCGGTCTGATGGTCGGCGTCATGGCGATCATCGGCGACCTGATCCCGCCGCGCGAGCGCGGCAAGTACCAGGGCATGATGGCCGGCGTCATGGCCGTCGCGATGATCGGCGGACCGCTGGTCGGCGGCACCATCACCGACCACCTCGGCTGGCGCTGGAGCTTCTACATCAACTTGCCGCTGGGTGCGATCGCCCTGGTCATGGTGACCGCGGTGCTGCACCTGCCGAAGAAGCGGTCGCAGGCGCGCATCGACTACGTGGGCGCCGTACTGCTCACCGTCGGCATCACCTCGCTGGTCCTGATCACCACCTGGGGCGGTACGGAGTACGCCTGGCTGTCGGCCCAGATCATCGGGCTCGGCGCGGTCGGCGTGGCGGCCCTGCTCGCCTTCGTCTTCACCGAGACCAAGGTCCGCGAGCCGGTGCTGCCGCTGCACATCTTCCGCAACAGCAACTTCAGCCTGGTCACGCTCATCGGCTTCCTGGTCGGCTTCGTGATGTTCGGGTCGATGACCTTCCTGCCGCTGTTCCAGCAGACCGTGCAGGGCGCCTCGGCCACCAACTCCGGGCTGCTGCTCCTGCCGATGCTGCTCGCGATGATGGCGGTCTCGCTGGTCGCGGGCCGGGTCACCACCAACACCGGCAAGTACAAGATCTTCGTGGTGGGCGGCGGCGCGCTGATCACCGCGGGGCTGGCGCTGCTGTCCCTGATGGACACCGGGACCACCCGCTTCACCTCGGGTGTGTACATGGCGGTGCTCGGCGCCGGTATGGGCTTCCTGATGCAGACCACGATGCTGATCGCGCAGAACAGCGTCGAGATGAAGGACATGGGCGTCGGCTCCTCGTCCGCCACCCTGTTCCGTACGATCGGCGGCTCCTTCGGTGTCGCGATCTTCGGAGCGATCTTCAACAACCGGGTGACGGACGTGATGACCGAGCGGCTCGGCGCCGCGGGGGCGGGCGCGTCCGCGGGCGGCGCGCAGATGGACCCGAAGGCCCTGGCCAAGCTGCCGGCGGCGGTCAAGGACGCGTACATGCACGCGGTCTCCGGCGGCACCCACCAGGTCTTCGTGTGGGGCGCGCTGATCAGCGTCATCGGCTTCGCCGCGGCCTGGTTCCTCAAGGAGGTGCCGCTGCGCGGCGGCCCCGCCAAGCCGGCCGAGGGCCCGCAGGACGGCGGCGACGCTCCGGCGGCCAAGGCTCCCCTGGTGGACGCCGTCTGATCCGGCACTGAGAACTCCTGGCCAGCGGCCCCCGGCGAACATGCCGGGGGCCGTCGGCGTATCCGCGCGCCGGTCGGCGAAGGGCCGTTGTCAGTGGTGCGTGTCAGCATCGGAACATGAACGGCGACGGGGTGCGGGACGAGCGGGCGGACGGGCGCGCGGGCGGCGATGGCGCGGCGCCGGCGCCGCCGGTGGCCCCGGTGCCGTCCGCGCGGCTGCGGCAGCTTCGGCTGGCCAAGGACGCCATGGACCGGGACTGGGCCTCGCCGCTGGACCTGGGCGCGGTGGCGGCCCACGCCGGGTATTCACGCTTCCACTTCATCCGGGCCTTCAAGCAGGTGTACGGCCTGACCCCCGGCCAGTACCTGAGCCGGCGCCGGATCGAGCGGGCTGAGGAACTGCTGCGTACGGCCGATCTCTCCGTCACGGAGATCTGCTGGCTGGTCGGCTTCGGCAGCCTGGGCACCTTCTCCGCCCGTTTCAAGGAGCAGACGGGGCTGACGCCGAGCGCGTACCGCCGGCGGCATGTGGGACAGGGCGCCGGGCTGATACCGGGCTGCTACGCCCTGCTGTGGTCCGGTGGCTTCAAGTCGTTCGAGAGCCGGGACGGGACGGCCCCGGCGGACCGCAATTTCCGAGAAGGCGGGTAGCGGACGCGCTGCCTACGGTGAAGAGGACCGCGCAAGGCAACGGAAGGCACATCATGATCAAGGGACTCGCCATCACCACCGTCTGGGTCCTCGACCAGGACCGGGCGAAGGAGTTCTACACGCGAAAGCTCGGACTGGAGGTCCGCACGGACCTGCGGATGGGCGGCGAGGACGGTATGCGGTGGCTGACCGTCGGCGCCAAGGACCAGCCCGAGGTGGAGCTGACGCTGATGGTCCCCGGCCCGCCCGGTATGGACCCGGAGTCCGGCGAGCAGCTCAGGCAACTGGTGAGCAAGGGGCTGATGGGCGCCGGGGTGCTGGCCACGGACGACGTGAAGGCCGACTACGCGGCGCTGAAGGCCAGAGGCGTGGAGTTCCTCCAGGAGCCGCAGGAGCGCCCGTACGGCATCGAGGCGATATTCCGCGACGACTCCGGCAACTGGTTCTCGCTGACCCAGCGCAGCGAACAGCTCGACCTGGGCAAGGACTGGGGGGAGTGCGTGGAGTAGCCATCAGGCTGCGGACGGGCGGGCCGGGCAGCGCGCGCGGCGGACCGCGCGCGGCGGACTCGGCCGGAAGGGCGGGCGCCGCCCCTCACCGGTCCGGCGGTCGTCCCTACCGGTCCGGCGGTCGCCCGCACCGGTCCGGCGGTCGTCCCGACCGGTCCGGCAGTTGCCCGCACCGCTCCGGCGGTTGCCCCTACCGGTCCGGTAGCTGGATGACCGGGAAGCTGCCCGTGTTCGTCGGGGCGTTCTCCGGCAGCCACAGGACGGAGACCGCGCCGGTGGAGCCGTCCGTCAGCGCGTCCGCGTTGCGGAAGGTCAGCCGGGCGCCCAGGACGCGGGCCTGGCCCGCCGCGATGGTCAGGCCGAGGCCGTGGCCGCGCCCGGCCCGGTCGCTGCTGCCGGTACGGAAGCGGCTCGGGCCCTCGCGCAGCAGGGCCTCGGGGAACCCCGTGCCGTGGTCGCGTACGCGCACGACCCGGCCCTCGACGGTCACCTCGATCGGCGGCTTGCCGTGCCGGGCCGCGTTCGCGATGAGGTTGCCCAGGATGCGCTCCAGGCGCCGCGGGTCGGTGGAGACCTCGGCGTCCCGCAGGATCTCGATCTTGATGTCGCCGTTCAGGGCCCGCACCCGCCGGGTGACGAACTCGCCGAGCGCCACGTCCTGGAGTTCGGCCCGCTCCGCGTAGCCGTCCAGCCGGGCCACCTCCAGCACGTCCTCGACGAGGGTGCGCATCGCCTGCGCCCGGTCCCGTACCAGCTCCGAGGGGCGGCCGGGCGGCAGCAGCTCGGCCGCGGTGAGCAGCCCGGTGACCGGGGTGCGCAACTCGTGGGCGATGTCGGCGGTCACCCGGCGCTCCGCCTCGATGCGCTTCTGGAGCGCGTCGGACATCGCGTCCACCGCCCAGGCCAGATCGTCCGTCTCGTCCCGGATGCGGCCGCCGACCTCGTCGCGGATGCGGACGGAGGTGTCGCCGTCGGCCAGCTTGCCGGCCGCCGCCGCGGCCTTGCGCAGCCGCTGGGACAGCCGTCCGCCGATCAGCACGCCGAGCGCGCAGCCGCCGACCACGACCGCGGTCGAGCCGATCAGCAGCGCCTGGTCGAGGTCGTCGAGGACGGCGAACCGGTCGGGGAAGTAGCCTTGGACGGACAGCACCCGGCCGCCCGCGGCCGGCGCCGCGGCCCACACCTTGGGCGTGGTCTGGCCGGTGTCCTCCAGGTAGGTCGCCCGCTTGCCCTTGGTGACCTCGTCCCGCAGCTCCTTCGGCAGCGCCGGGTCGTCCAGCTTGGCGCCGAAGCGGAGCTGGTGCGTGGATTCGTAGATCTTCTGCGTGAAGTTGAGGCGTTCGGTCTGCACGTCGCGGCTGTTGTCCAGCATCGAGCCGCGGGCCGCGTTGTGCACGACCAGGCTCAGCGCGATCGCGACCAGCGCTCCGACGAGCGCGATCGCGGCGCTGAGCTTCCACCTCAGTCCGGTACGCAGGGCGAGCCTGACCACCGCAGGAGTCAGCCTCTCAGCTTGTAACCGAAGCCGCGGACCGTCTCGATGCGGTCCTGGCCGATCTTGCCGCGCAGTCGCTGCACGTGGACGTCCACGACCCGGGTGTCACCGCCCCAGCCGTAGTCCCAGACCCGCTCCAGCAGCCGGTCGCGGGAGAGGACCGTGCCGGGCGAGTCGGAGAACTCCAGCAGCAGGCGCATCTCGGTGGGCGTCAGCGCGACCGGCTGACCGCCTTTGCGCACCTCCATGCCCTCCGTGTCGACCTCCAGGTCACCGAAGCGCAGGACGGCCTCGGCGGGCGCGGCCGTGTCCGAGCCGGCGGCGCCCGAGCCGTCCGGCCCAGAAGCGTGCCCGAAGCGGCGCAGCACCGCGCGGATCCGGGCGACCAGCACGGCGCCGTCGAACGGCTTGGTCACATAGTCGTCGGCGCCGGCTTCCAGGCCCAGCACCACGTCGATGGAGTCGGCCCGCGCGGACAGCATGATCACCGGCACGGTGGACTCGTCCCGGATGCGCCGGCACAGGCTGACGCCGTCCAGGCCCGGCACCATCACGTCCAGCAGGGCGATGTCCGGCCGGTCGGCGCGGAACGCCTCCAGCCCCGCCAGGCCGTCGGGCATGGCGGTGACCACGAAGCCGTCCCGCTCCAGCGCGAGCTGGGTCGCCTCGCGGATGACGTCGTCGTCCTCGACGAAGAGCACATGGGTATCGGCCATGCGGTGTTCTCAATCCTCCGGTGCCGGTTCCGGGGTCGCGGTCTTCGTGCCCCCGTTGTTGCTGTAGTCGGTGTGGTACCGGGCGTACTCGACGAAGCGGCTGCCCGTCCAGCGGTAGGTCATCACATCCTCGCCGGAAGCGCAGCAGACCTTGTCGCCGGTGTCGTAGGTCTGCTTGGAGACCTCCAGTTCACCCTTGTTGACGCCCGCGTACACCGAAGGCTGCTCGTCGGCGAAGACATTCTCGTACGTCCCGCCCTTCTTACGGTAGACGTACGAGCCGATGCCGACCGAGTCCGCACAGGTCAGCACGTTCACCACGACATCGGGGTCCTTGCCGTGGGTGAGCGCGGCGTAGGTGACCTCGACCGGGTACTCCTCGGCGGCGCACGGCTTCCCGAGCGACTTCTTGACGTCCTCGCCGACCTTCGGGTCGTTCTTCACCAGCTCCACGGCGTCGACCTTCTCGTACGGGGACGGCACCGAGGGGGACGGGGACGGCACGTGGGCCGACCGGCCCGTGCTCGCCGGCGGGCTGCTGGCCGTGCCTTCGGTCCGCACCCCCTCGCCGCCGGGATTGCACCCGGCCAGCAACAGCGAAAGGGCGGCCACTCCCGCGAGGGCCGCTCCACCGCTGGTCCGCCGGACGGCGCTCCGTCCTCCGGCCGGCCTGTTCCTGGTCAAACCGCTCCCGCTCACAGTCCCTCTGGCTAAGCCACCGGTACCGCAGCCGGTCAGGCCGCGCACCGCTCCCGCTCCTGCTCGCCGCGCTCCAGCATCCGCGCGTCGATGTCGCGATTCTCCAGCTCCTGGCGCAGCCGGGCCAGGGCCCGGTGCAGCGTGCTCTTGACCGTACCGGTGGACATGCCCAGCGCCGCCGCGGTCTCCTCCGTGCTCATCTGCTCCCAGTGTCGCAGCACGACGACGCTGCGCTGCTTGGGCGCGAGCACCCCGAGGATGTCCATCAGCAGCGCCCGGTCGGCGCGCTGCTCGGTGCCGTCGTCGACGCTGGCGTCCGGGAGCTGCTCGGTGGGCACCTCCTCCAGCTTGCGGGCGCGCCACCACTCCGTCCGCGTGTTGATCATGACGCGGCGGAGGTAGGCGTCGGCCAGCGACTTGTCGGCGATGCCGTCCCAGCGCCCGTACGTACGGACCAGGGCCGTCTGGAGCAGGTCCTGGGCGTCGACCGGGTCGGGTACCAGGCGCCGGGCGCTGCGCAGCAGGGCCTCCTGCCGCGTCCGCACGTACTCTTCGAAGTCCAGTACCTTGCCGCCGCTGGTCGCCATCCCGACGCCTCCGATCCGCTTGCGATTCCCCACGTTGACCGCGCTGGTGGTCATCTCCAGCACGAGGAAGACGCTACGGAGGGGGTGTTGCGGCGTAATGTGCGAGGGCCCCACAGGGAGTGCACGGAAAACCGTCGGTTGTGTAACAGCCCCCTGGGGGTCATACCTCCGACTGACGGGGGCCCGGACCGGGTCATCCTCCTGGGGGACTGCGGGGGCGGCCGGAAGAGCTAGGAGCAGGCCCGGTAAGCGGTGACGCGGACCGCGCCATCACTCAACTGTCACAGAGCGGTCAGCACGGCCCGCACGTCACGACGTGCTCCGGCCGAGCGGCAGGCGGTACATGCCGCCCGGCAGCGGCTCCACCAGGCCGTCCGAGACGAGACCGTCCAGCGCCCGCGCGCGCTGCACCGGTTCGTCCCACACCGTGTCCAGCACCGCCTGCGGAACGGACCCGACGGCTTCCCGCAGTACGGCGAGGAGCTTGCCGCGCACCTGGCGGTCCGTACCGGCGTACGTCTGGCCGCGCCGCGGCGGGCCGTCGTGCGCGGGCGAACCCGCCAGCCGCCAGGCGCACTGCGCGGAGATCGGGCAGCGCACACACTCCGGGCCGCGGGCGGTGCACACCAGCGCGCCCAGCTCCATCGTCGCGGCAGCCCACTTGGCGGCGGTCTCCTCGTCCTGCGGCAGCAGCGCGCGGGCCAGCTTCCGCTCGGCGGCCGTGGTGGCGTTCGGCGGGTACTGCTGCCCGGTGACGGCGCGCGCGAACACCCGGCGGACGTTGGTGTCCAGTACGGCGTGCCGCTGTCCGTACGCGAAGGACGCCACGGCCGCGGCCGTGTACTCGCCGACGCCCGGCAGCGCGAGGAGCTGCGCGTGATCGCGCGGTACGTCGCCACCGTGACGCTCCTGTATGGCGGAGGCGGCGGCGTGCAGGCGCAGCGCGCGCCGCGGATAGCCGAGGCGGCCCCAGGCGCGCACCGCCTCACCGGGCGGCTCGGCGGCCAGGTCGGCGGGGCGCGGCCAGCGCGCCAGCCACTGCTCGTACACCGGCAGCACTCTGCTGACCGGCGTCTGCTGCAGCATGAACTCGCTCACCATCACGCCCCAGGCGCCCGCCTCGGGGCGGCGCCAGGGCAGATCGCGGGCGTGCTCGTCGAACCAGTCGGTGACGGGGCCGTGCAGCCGGGCCCCTTCGGCGGCTTCGTAGGCGGCGGTGACAGCGGCGGCGCCGGTGGCGGCAGGAGTGGAAGTCATGGCACTGCCGATCCTGGCACGGCGGCGCTCCGCCGTGAAACGCACCGGGCGCGCGCCACGTTGCGCCCACCCGCTCGCGGGAACGCCGGGCCGGTCCCACCGGGGCCGGCAGAGGCTCGCGGTACGGAGGGGACGAGGATGTCCCCATGATGTGGACAACGACGGGACCGGCGGGAGAACGGCGATGACCACCAGCACGACCACCACGGGCGACTGCCCGGACACGCTCCGCCGGGCCCTGGCCGCCCATACGACGCTGACCCTCGCGTACACCGACGACGAGGGGCCGCAGGCGTGCGCCGTGCTCTACGCCACCACGGACGGGCCGGTGCCCTCCCTCGTCCTCGTCACCGCCGAGTCGACGCGGCACGGCCGGGCCTTCGCGCGGGCCGCCGACGCCGGTGCCGGGGCCCGCGTCGCCTTCACGGCCCAGCGCGACGGCCAGGAGTGGACCGCGCTGACCGGGGTGCAGGGCCGGGGCTGCTGCCACCGGCTGGCGGGCGCGGACCGCGCGGCCGGGTGGCGTACGTACAAGGAGCGTTTCCCGTTCGTCGCGGCCGACGAACGGCTCGGTTCGGCACTGGAACGGACCGCACTCTGGGAAGTCCGCCCGGACTGGCTGCGGTTGATCGACAACGGCCGCGGCTTCGGGCACAAGGAGGAATGGCACGCGCCGTGACGCCACGGACACGGTACGGGCCGGAGGGCGCGGTGCGGGCGAGGACGGCACGGTACCGGCGGGGCGCGACGGCACGGTACGGGCGCGATGCCCGCCGGCGTACGGGCGCGGCGCCCGCCGAGGGGCACCCCGAGGGGCGCCCCCGTCCCGGGGCCGGTCAGGCCCGTACCAGGATCTTCCAGCGTCCCGTCCCCAGGCGCACGACCAGGGAGGTCAGCGGCCCGGCGAGCAGCGTCACGCACAGCGTGGCGGTCAGGGTGCCCAGCGCCAGGCCGGCCACCACGTCGTGCGGGTAGTGCGCGCCGACGAACACCCGCGAGAAGCCGGTCAGCAGCGCGATCGGCAGGACCAGCCAGGTCAGCGCGCGCCAGGCGAACACGATGCCGACGGCCAGCGCCGCCGCGATCGTGGAGTGGTTGCTCGGGAAGGACCAGTCGCCCTGTGGCGGGCACGGGACTATGGAGGCGGCGGCGCCCGCCACGGCCCGGCAGGGCCGCTCCTCGTGCACGAAGCTCTTGACGACCTCACTCACCAGATACGCGACCGCCGTGGCGACCGGCACCAGGACCGCGAGCGCGACCAGCCGCTCCTCCCCCTTCCGGGACCGCCACCAGCCCAGTACGGCCAGGGCCATGAGCAGCAGGATGCCGCCTTCGGTGCCTCCCGCGGCCAGTGAGTGGACCCAGCCGGGAGTGTCGTGCGCGAAGTCGGTGACGTCGCGATAGAGATCGGTGCTGTACATGAACGCATACGGTACGGACTGTTACGGGAAAGCCGCACCTGACCGTCGTCGGGGGAAACCACTGACGAAAGCGGGCGGCCGGTGCGGGCGCGGGCCGGGCGGCGGCCCGCCGTGGATCACTTCGGGACCTCCGTGCGGATCATCTCGGGACCGCCGTACGGAACATGTTGGGACCGCCGTACGGAACATGCCGGGACCGTCGTGCCGGAGCCGGGGCGGCCCGCTCCGGAAAGATGATGTGAAAAGTTGCTGCTTCCTGCGGCGGGTACTGGCCGGTGTGACACCTGATCTCTCGTAGAGTTTCCGCGTGGGATCTCTGCGCAATCCGATCGGGCCGCTCCCCTCCTCCATCTACTGGCGGCGGAGGGCCGTTGCGCTGGCCGTCCTCGTCGTGCTCGTCCTGTTGGTGGTGTGGGCCGTCAACTGGACCGGCAACGACGGGAAGACCGGCGACGAGGGCAAGGGGCCGGGCGGGCCGGGGCCCGCGACGTCCATCACACCGGGCCCGAACGCGACGGATTCCGGGACCGATCAAAAACCGGGCGGCCGCGACGAGTCGGGCAGCGGCGGCGCCGCCACCGGCTCCGGCGGCGCGGTCGGCAGCGGCGGCGCGGGCGGCTCCGGCGGCGGTACGGGCGGAGGCGGCGGTGCCTCGGGCGCCGGCGGCCCCATAGGGAAGGGCGACGGCGCCGTGGCGGCCGGGACGGCGCTCGCGAACTGCGCGCCCGCCAGCACCGAGTTGACGCTGCGCAGCCTGAAGGAGACCTACGCGCCCGGCGAGACGCCCACGTTCGAGGTCACGATCGAGAACTCGGCCGACAGCGCCTGCAAGGTGGACCTGGGGCGCGGATACGCCGCCCTCACCATCAGCGGGCCCACCGACGACGAACGGGTGTGGTCCTCCGGCGACTGCCCGCCGGGCGGCGGCGGCACCGCGCCCGTACAGGTGCCGGCGGGCGGCTCGGTCAAGCGGACCGTGGAATGGGACCGCAAGCCCAGCAACTCCGAGTGCGCGACGGCCGCCGCCAAGGCCGTCGGGCCCGGTACGTACCAGGTCGAGGCCAAGGTGGGCGGACTGGACGCGGTACGCGCGGAATTCACCCTGGCCAAGGACTGACCCCTCGCCAAGAAGCGTGCCCGGCCCGGCGGCCCGGCCCGGGCGGTACCGATTGCGCTGTGAGCGTGAGCCGTTCCACTGCCGCCCTTGATCGGGGACAGTCGGCTCCATGAAGCTACTGATACTGGGCGGGACGGAGTTCGTGGGGCGCGCGGTCACCGAAGCGGCGCTGGCCCGCGGCTGGCAGGTGACGGTCTTCCACCGTGGACAGCACGAAGCGCCACCGGGAGCGTCCGTCGTACGGGGTGACCGCACCGACCCGGCCACCCTCACCGCGCTCGCCGACGGCACCTGGGACGCCGTGGTGGACACCTGGGCCTGGGCACCGACCGCGGTGCGCGACGCCGCCCGGCTGCTGGCCGGCCGGGCCGGACGGTACGTGTACGTGTCCACCGGCTCGGTGTACCGGCACCCGGCCGGGCCCGGGCACACCGAGGCGAGCCCGCTGGTGGACGGCTCCCCGGACGCGGACGCGGTGGCGTACGCGGAGGACAAGCGCGGCGGTGAACTGGCCGCACTGGCGGCCTTCGGCGACGACCGTACGGTGCTGGCCCGCGCCGGACTGATCCTCGGCCCCTGGGAGAACATCGGCCGGCTTCCCTGGTGGCTGACGCGCATCGCCCGCGGCGGACCGGTGCTCGCGCCCGGTCCGCGCGACCTCGGCCTGCAGTACATCGACGTCCGCGACCTGGCCGAGTGGGTCCTGCACGCCGCGGAGACCGGGCTGTCCGGCCCGTACAACCTCATCAGCGAGCCGGGCCACACCACGATGGGCGAACTGCTCGCGGCCTGCGTGGAGGTCACCGGCTCCGACGCCGAACTGCGCTGGACCGGGCCGGAGGAGCTTCTCGCGGCCGGCCTGGCGCCCTGGACCGAGCTGCCCCTCTGGCTGCCGCCGGGCGAGCTGTACGACGCCATCCACCGCGGCGACGCGACCAAGGCGCACGCGGCGGGGCTGCGCTGCCGGCCGGCCGCGGAAACGGTCGCCGACACCTGGACGTGGCTCCGGAAGCTGGACGGCCCGCCCCCGCTGCGGCCCCGGCAGCCGGTCGGACTGGCGCCGGAGAAGGAGGAAGCCTTCCTGCGGGGGTGAGCCGAGGCCCGGCGGCGTGCGGGCGTCCGGACGCCCGCACGCCGTACGGCGCCGCGCGCCCTACACGTACCGTTCGAGGATCGACGACTCCGCCAGCCGGGACAGTCCCTCGCGTACGGACCGGGCGCGGGCCTCGCCGACCCCGTCCACCGCCTGGAGGTCGTCCACGCTCGCCGCGAGCAGCTTCTGCAACCCGCCGAAGTGGTCGACCAACCGGTCGATGACGGCGCCCGGCAGCCGTGGCACCTTCGCCAGCAGCCGGAAGCCGCGCGGCGAGACCGCCGAGTCCAGCGTCTCGGGCGAGCCGCTGTACCCCAGCGCGCGGGCCACGATGGGCAGTTCCAGCAGCTCGGCGTGGCTGAGCGCGTCCAGCTCGGACAGCGCCTCCGGCACCGTGCGGGAGCGCTTGGCCGTCGGCTCGGGCACATAGTCGCGGGCGACCAGCTCGCGCTCCGGCTCGACGCCCGCGATCAGCTCGTCCAGCTGGAGGGAGAGCAGCCGGCCGTCCGTGCCCAGCTCGACCACGTACTCGGCGATCTCGGTCGCGATCCGCCGCACCATCTCCAGCCGCTGGGCGACCGCGGTGACGTCCCGGACCGTGACCAGGTCCTCGATCTCCAGCGCCGACAGCGTGCCGGCGACCTCGTCCAGCCGGAGCTTGTAGCGCTCCAGCGTCGCCAGGGCCTGGTTGGCGCGGGACAGGATCGCCGCCGACTCCTCCAGGACGCGGCGCTCACCGTCCACGTACAGCGCGATCAGCCGCATCGACTGGCTCACCGAGACGACCGGGAAACCGGCCTGTATCGAGACGCGCTGCGCGGTGCGGTGCCGGGTGCCGGTCTCCTCGGTGGGGATGGAGGCGTCCGGGACGAGCTGCACCCCGGCCCGCAGGATCTTGGTGATGTCCTTGTCCAGGACCAGCGCGCCGTCCAGCTTGCACAGCTCGCGCAGCCGGGTCGCCGAGAACTCCACGTCCAGCACGAAGCCGCCGGTGCACATCGACTCGACGGTCTTGTCGAAACCGAGGACGATCAGACCGCCCGTGTTGCCGCGCAGGATGCGCTCCAGGCCGTCCCGCAGCGCGGTGCCGGGCGCCACGGCGCTCAGCGAGGCGCGCATCAGGCCCTCCGTGCCGCCGCTGTCGCCCGACCTGCGGGCGGGCGGCCCCCAACCGGACCTGCCACCAGACGACGATGCCCGGTCGTTGGCTGCCACTGCACTCCTCCGTCGCAAGGTCTGTCGGTGCCGCAGGCCGCCCGGCAGATGCCTTGGTCACGCAGCTCACGGGCTGCGCGGGCCGACGGCATGACTTCCTTGACAGGCGAGACCGGGGCAAAGTCTACCGGCGCCCAGGCTAGAGGCTGTCTGCAAAGTCACGCCGACCGCCCGCGCGGCGGCCGTGTCCCCGCGCGTCCCCCGCACGCGAACGCCTGCTCAGCGGGGCGAACGGCGCGTTCGCCGCTCCGTGAGGAGCGTCCGCATCCGGTGGCGGTCCGGCGGCTATTCGGCCGCGGCCTTCTCGCGCGGCGGCTCCCGGCGCGGCCGCTTGGGCAGGACCCGCAGCGCCTCGCCGACATCGGCCACCTCCAGCACCCGCATCCCCGCCGGGATCTTGCCCGGGTCGGCCGGCACCAGGGCGTGGGTGAAGCCGAGCCGGGCCGCCTCGGCCAGCCGGCGTTGCACCCCCGTCACCCGCCTGACCTCGCCCGCCAGGCCCACCTCGCCGATCGCGACCAGGTTCTTCGGCAGCGGGCTGTCGCTGGCGGCGCTGGCCAGCGCGAGCGCCACGGCGAGGTCGGCGGCCGGTTCGGTCAGCTTCACACCGCCGACCGTGGCGCTGTAGATGTCGCGCTTGCCGAGGGCCGCGATGCGCCCGCGCTGCTCCAGGACGGCCAGCATCATCGAGACGCGGGAGGTCTCCAGGCCGGAGGTGGTGCGGCGGGGGGAGGGGATCTGCGTGTCGACGGTCAACGCCTGCACCTCGGCGACCAGCGGGCGGCGGCCCTCCAGGGTGACCGTCAGGCACGTGCCGGGCACCGGCTCGTCGCGGCGGGTCAGGAAGAGGCCGGACGGGTCGGCGAGTCCGGTGATGCCTTCGTCGTGCAGCTCGAAGCAGCCGACCTCGTCGGTGGTGCCGTAGCGGTTCTTCACACCGCGCACCAGGCGCAGCCGGGCGTGCCGGTCCCCTTCGAAGTTCAGTACGACATCGACGAGGTGCTCCAGCAGACGGGGGCCCGCGATGGCGCCGTCCTTGGTCACATGGCCCACCAGCAGGGTCGCCATGCCGCGCTCCTTGGACGCCCGGATCAGGGCGCCGGCGACCTCGCGGACCTGCGCCATGCCGCCGGGCGCGCCGTCGATCTCGGGCGAGGCCACGGTCTGGACGGAGTCCACGATCAGCAGTGACGGCTTGACCGAGTCCAGATGGCCCAGGACGGCGGACAGGTCGGTCTCGGCGGCGAGGTACAGGTGGTCGTCGATGGCGCCGATGCGGTCGGCGCGCAGCCGCACCTGGCTCGCGGACTCCTCACCCGTCACGTACAGGGTGCGGTGGTCGGCGTCGGCCGCCTTGGCGGCCACGTCCAGCAGCAGCGTGGACTTGCCGACGCCGGGCTCGCCGGCCAGCAGCACCACGGCGCCCGGCACCAGGCCGCCGCCCAGTACGCGGTCCAGTTCGTCGATGCCGGTCGGGCGGGCGGTGGCCTGGCGGCCGTCGACCTGGCCGATGGGCAGGGCCGCCGTCGTGACGCGGCCGGGCGCGGTCGTACGGACGGCGGGGGCGCCGCCGAACTCCTCGACCGTGCCCCACGCCTGGCACTCCGGGCAGCGGCCGAGCCACTTCGCGGTGGTCCAGCCGCATTCGGTGCAGCGGTACGAGGGCCGCTCCTTGGCCGAGGATTTACGAGTCGCCATGGGGTTCACCGTAGCCGCGGGGTGTGACAAGGCAGGGGGCGGGCGGCGGCGGGCGCGGGCGTGCCGTGGCGCGGGTGGGGCCCGCGACCGGGGTAGGTAACCCCGCAACGCATGTGAAACCCGGCTCTGGTGTCCCCCTTTGAGGGAGAACGTCACCCGTATGGATTAAAAGTGTCCGTGCGGCGCGATAGTGCCTGCATCATCCGCCTACCGTCGCCGGGTGATGAGCAGCAGGTCCGATCACCCCACGCACGCCACCGGCGCACACCGGGCGCACGACGGCGCTCAGCGCCCTGACCGGCCGCCGCTTCCCGAGCGGTTCGAGCCCCACCTCGACGGGCTGTTCACCTACTGTCTGTCCGTCCTGTGCGAGCACGACGCGGCGACCGCCGTCCTGGGCGAGGTGCTCGCCGTCGCCGACCGGCACCACGGCCGGCGGCCGCCCGACCCCGGTCTGTACCGGTCCTGGCTGTACGCGCTGGCCCGGTGGGCCTGCCTGCGGCGGCTGGCCGACCGGGTGCAGGGCGGCGGCCCGGCCCACGAGAGCGGCACGACGGCCGGCGCGGGCCCGGCACCCGGCACCCCCGCCACGTACACCCCCTCCGGCACGGGCACGACGTACGGCACCGGAGCGTCGTCCGGCCTGGGCGCCACGCCCGGCGTCAGCGGGTCGTCCGGCCCGTCCGGCCCGTCCGCCGACACCGCCCGGCAGCGGCGCGAACTGGCCCGCCTGGCCTGGCCCGAAGCCGCCGGGACGACCCCCGAACAGCGCGAGGCGCTGGAGCTGTCCGTACGCCACCGCCTGTCCGCCGAGGAGGTGGCGGCGGTCCTCGGCGGCGACACCGACGCCACCCGTACCCTCCTGGCCACCGCCACCTGCGAGGTCGAGCGCACCCGAGCCGCGCTCGCCGTCGTCGAGTTCGGCCGCTGCCCGGACGTCGCGCAACTGGCCGCCGACACCCAGATGCTGCTCGGCGTCGCCCTGCGCCGGGAGCTGGTCCGGCACGTGGACGACTGTGCGGAGTGCCGCCGTACGGCCGAGCGGGCCACCGCCCACGGGCCCTGGCCCGGCACCGCGCCCGTCGACCACGGCGCGCTGCCGTTGGTCACCGCTCCGCGTACGGCCGTGCACACCGCGATGGCGGCGGCGCGGAGTTCGCGTTCGGGGCGTGCCGAAGGGGTGGCGGGCGCGGGCGTCTCCGTTCGCTCCGGGCGTGCGGGGCGCGCGGGTGGCGCAAACGGTTCTCCACGCTACGACCGGCGCGGATTCCCCGTCCGGCCCAAGGACCCGGCGGCCCGCAGACGCCGGCTGCGCACCCGGGCCGTGACCACGACCGTCATCGCCACCGTCCTCGCGGCGCCGGTGCTCGCCCTGTGGGCCGCCTACCGGGGCGCGCCCCTGACCGGCGAGAGCGACGGCCCGTCGGTGTCGGCCGGCGACCCGGGCAACGGCCCGTTCGACGGCCATCCGTACGAGAACGCGGGCAGCGCCCGCACACCCGCACCGCACCTGTTGTCGGCGAGCAACTGGCCGGACGTCCCCGACGTCTCGGTGCAGGTCGTGGGCGCGGACGGCACGCTGCTGCGGCCCGGCGAACCGGACCGTTCCGGCACCGGCCCAGGACGGCTGACCGTCACCGCCGCACCCCGGGACGGCGGTACGGCCGTCACCCTCGCCGCGTCCGGCGGGGAGCCGGTCCACTGGTCGGCACGGACGAGCGCGCCGTGGCTCCGGCTGAGCGCCTCGGCAGGCGTGCTGCGGCCGGGGGAGTCCACCACGCTCCTGGTGTCCGTGGACCACGGCCGGGAACCGGACGGCTACTGGAACGCGCGGGTCACCCTGGCGCCCGGCGGCACGACGGTGACGTTGGAGGGGTGGGGCCAGGGGAGCGGCGGCCCCTGGCCCGGGCACCCGAGGCCGACGGGGCCCGGCCCCCGGCCCGAGCCGGAACCGACGGCACCGGCAACACCGACGCGGGAGCCGACCGGCGAGCCGCCGACGTCCCCCACACCCACACCCACACCCACACCGACGCCCACCACACAGGAACCGACGCCGGGCCCGAGCCCGTCCCCCACCCCGTCCGCGCCGGCAGGGTGACGGGACACAGCCGCACGCGGTACGGGCCCTTCCCGGGCAGCCGCACGCGGTACGCGCCCCCTACTTGGGGTCCGCCGGATGCGGCGCCATCGGGAGCGTCGCCGCCAGGCGCTCCTCGCAGAGCTCGACGAGGCGGTCGTACCCCTCCTTGCCCATCAGCTCGGTCAGCTCGGGCCCGTAGGACACGTACACCGGCTCGCCCGCGCCGTGTGCGGACGTCGCCGACGTGCACCACCAGTGCAGGTCGTGACCGCCGGGGCCCCAGCCGCGGCGGTCGTACTCGCCGATGGAGACCTCCAGGATGCGGGTGTCGTCGGGGCGGTCGATCCATTCGTACGTACGGCGGACCGGCAGCTGCCAGCAGACGTCCGGCTTGGTCTCCAGGGGCTCGCGGCCCTCGCGCAGCGCGAGGATGTGCAGCGAGCAGCCGGCCCCGGCCGGGAAGCCGGGGCGGTTCTGGAAGATGCACGAGCCCTTCCAGCGCCGGGTCTGGCGGTCGCCGTCCTCGTCCTCCTGGGTCCAGCCGGTGGACGTGCCGACGTCGTGGAACTGCCACAGCTCGGGTGTGAGGCGCGCCACGTGCTCCGCGACCCGCTGCTCGTCCTCCTCGTCGGAGAAGTGCGCGCCGAGCGTGCAGCAGCCGTCGTCCGCGCGGCCCGCCTCGATGCCCTTGCAGCCGCTGCCGAAGACACACGTCCATCGGGAGGTGAGCCAGGTCAGGTCGCAGCGGAAGACCTGCTCGTCGTCGGCGGGGTCGGGGAAGGTGACCCAGGCGCGGGCGAAGTCCAGACCGCCGACCTCGTCGGCCCGAGCCCCTTGCGCCTGCGCCGCCGCCCGCGCGGCGCGCTGCTTTTCCGCCTTCTTCAGGGCTTTTTCCTGCTTCGCCTTGTTCGTCTTAGCCACTACTCCAGCCTAAGGCGACCGGCTGCCGCCGAAGTCTCTCCGCGGACGGGGGCTCGCCGTCGGTTCCCGGCCGCCCGCAGTAGGTTCGACGGTATGAGACTCGGAGTCCTCGATGTGGGGTCGAACACGGTCCATCTGCTGGTGATGGACGCGCACCCGGGAGCGCGCCCGCTGCCCGCCTACTCGCACAAGGCGGAGCTGCGGCTGGCCGAACTCCTCGACGAGGACGGCGCGATCGGCGACGCGGGCGTGGACCGGCTCGTGGCGACGGTACGGGTGGCGGTCGAGGTCGCGGAGGACAAGGGCGTCGAGGACGTCCTGCCGTTCGCCACCTCCGCGATCCGCGAGGCGTCCAACGGCGAGGAGGTGCTGCGCCGGGTCGCCCGGGAGACCGGCGTGGAGCTGCGGGTGCTGTCCGGCGAGGACGAGGCCCGGCTGACGTTCCTCGCGGCCCGCCGCTGGTTCGGCTGGTCGGCGGGCCGGCTGCTGGTGCTGGACATCGGCGGCGGCTCGCTGGAGATCGCGTACGGGCTGGACGAGGAGCCGGACGCGGCGGTGTCGCTGCCGCTGGGCGCGGGCCGGCTCACCGCGGCCGATCTGCCGGGCGATCCGCCGGAGGCGGAGGACATACGGGCGCTGCGCAAGCGCGTACGGGCCGAAATAGCCCGGGTGGTGAGCGATTTCACGCGCTTCGGCACGCCCGATCACGTGGTCGGCACCTCCAAGACCTTCAAACAGCTCGCCCGTATCGCCGGTGCCGCCCGGTCCGCCGACGGGCTCGGCACCCAGCGTGAGCTGGACCGGAAGGCGCTGGAGGAGTGGGTGCCGAAGCTGGCCGGGATGACCGTCCCGGAGCGCGCCAGGCTGCCCGGCGTCTCCGAGGGCCGCTCGCGCCAGTTGCTCGCCGGGGCGCTGGTGGCGGAGGCCGGGATGGACCTGTTCGGCGTGCGCACACTGGAGATCTGCCCGTGGGCACTGCGCGAGGGCGTGATCCTGCGCCACCTCGACCACCTGCCCGCGGGGTAGGGGCGCGGCCGACACCCGTCGGCGGCGGCCCGTACCCTGTCCCTCGTGACGGAGCCAGTGGTGCGCATCCCGGATGCGAAGGTCGCCCTGTCCACGGCCTCGGTGTATCCGGAGTCGACGGCGACGGCCTTCGAGATCGCCGCGCGCCTGGGCTACGACGGCGTCGAGGTCATGGTGTGGACCGACCCGGTCAGCCAGGACATCGAGGCGCTGCGGCGGCTCTCCGACTACCACGGGGTGCCGATCCTGGCCGTGCACGCGCCGTGCCTGCTGATCACGCAGCGGGTGTGGTCCACGGACCCCTGGGTGAAGCTGCAGCGCGCTCGGAACGCCGCGGAGAAGCTCGGGGCCTCGACGGTGGTCGTCCATCCGCCCTTCCGGTGGCAGCGCAACTACGCCCGCGAGTTCGTACGCGGAGTGTGGCGGATGGAGAGCGAGACGGACGTACGGTTCGCCGTCGAGAACATGTACCCGTGGCGCTACCGGGACCGCGAGATGCTGGCGTACGCGCCGGACTGGGACCCGACCAAGGACGACTACCGGCACTTCACCGTCGATCTCTCGCACACCGCCACCTCGCGCAGTGACGCCCTGCGCATGGTCGACCGGATGGGCGAGCGCCTCGCGCACATCCACCTCGCCGACGGCAACGGCTCCAACAAGGACGAGCACCTGGTGCCGGGCCGCGGCTCGCAGCCCTGCGCCGAGCTGCTGGAGCGGCTCGCCGCCACCGGCTTCGACGGGCACGTCGTCGTGGAGGTCAACACGCGGCGCGCGATGTCCGCGGCCGAGCGGGAGGCGGATCTCGCGGAGGCGCTGGCCTTCACCCGGCTGCACCTGGCGTCGCCGACGTGGGTGCCGGGGTCGTGACGAGCGGCGGTACCGGCGCCGGCGGTACGAGCGGCGGCGTCGGCGCCGGGGGTACGGTCCCGGCCCGCAGGCGCGGCCGCCCGTCCCGTACGGACGCCGGGGACGGGCCCGGCGCCCGCGAGCGCATCCTCACCGCGGCCCGCGCCGGGTTCCCCGCCCGCGGGCACGAGAAGACCCCGGTCCGCGACATCGCCGAGGCCGCGGCCGTGGACCCGGCCCTGCCTGTGGCGCACGTCCGCCCAGCGGTCACCCGTCTCACATCGCGGATTCGCTGTCCAGATCTTGGAGCCGGGGCGTAGTCTCGACTGATTCGCTTACGTACGCGCACTGGGCGTACGGGAGACGCACACGCACCCGAGGGAGTGGATCCACGTGCCCGAGCTGAGGTCCCGCACCGTCACCCATGGCCGCAACATGGCCGGCGCCCGCGCGCTCATGCAGGCGTCGGGCGTAGCGCGCGAGGACTTCGGCAAGCCCGTCATCGCGGTGGCCAACAGCTTCACCGAGTTCGTGCCGGGCCACACCCACCTCCAGCCGGTCGGCCGGATCGTCAGCGAGGCGATCAAGGAGGCCGGCGGCATCGCCCGCGAGTTCAACACCATCGCGGTCGACGACGGCATCGCCATGGGCCACGGCGGGATGCTGTACTCCCTGCCGTCCCGCGACCTGATCGCCGACTCCGTCGAGTACATGGTCGAGGCGCACTGCGCGGACGCGTTGATCTGCATCTCCAACTGCGACAAGATCACCCCGGGCATGCTGATGGCCGCGATGCGGCTGAACATCCCCACCGTCTTCGTCTCCGGCGGCCCCATGGAGGCCGGCCGCGCCACCCTCGTCGACGGCACGGTCCGCAAACTCGACCTGGTCAACGCGATCACCGACGCGGTCGACGAGAACGTCTCGGACGAGGACATCCTCCGTATCGAGGAGAACGCCTGCCCGACCTGCGGCTCCTGTTCCGGCATGTTCACCGCCAACTCGATGAACTGCCTGACCGAGGCCATCGGCCTGTCGCTGCCCGGCAATGGCTCGGTGCTGGCCACCCACACCGCCCGCAAGGCGCTGTACGAGAACGCCGGCCGTACGGTCGTGGAGATCACCCAGCGGTACTACGACCAGGACGACGCGACCGTCCTGCCGCGCAGCATCGGCTCCCGCGCCTCCTTCGAGAACGCCATGGCCCTGGACATCGCCATGGGCGGCTCCACGAACACGATCCTGCACCTGCTGGCCGCCGCCCAGGAAGCCGGTCTCGGTTTCGACCTGGACGACATCAACGCCGTCTCGCGCCGGGTGCCCTGCCTGGCCAAGGTGGCGCCGAACGTCGCCCCCGGCGGCACGTACTACATGGAGGACGTGCACCGGGCCGGCGGCATCCCCGCCATCCTGGGCGAGCTGTACCGGGCCGGAATGCTCAACGAGGACGTGCACACCGTGCACAGCTCCTCGATGGCGGACTGGCTCAAGACCTGGGACGTGCGGGGCGGGTCCCCGTCCCCGGAGGCCGTCGAGCTGTGGCACGCGGCCCCCGGCTGCAAGCGCTCCGCCACCGCCTTCTCCCAGTCCGAGCGCTGGGACAGCCTCGACACGGACGCCGCGAACGGCTGCATCCGCGACCTCGCCCACGCCTACTCCGCCGACGGCGGCCTGGCCGTCCTCAAGGGCAACATCGCCGAAGACGGCTGCGTGGTGAAGACCGCGGGCGTCGACGAGTCGATCTGGACGTTCGAGGGCCCGGCCGTGGTCTGCGAGTCGCAGGAGGAGGCCGTCGAGAAGATCCTCGGCAAGCAGGTCGAGGAGGGCGACGTCGTCGTCATCCGCTACGAGGGCCCCAAGGGCGGCCCCGGCATGCAGGAGATGCTCTACCCGACGTCCTTCCTCAAGGGCCGCGGCCTGGGCAAGGCGTGCGCGCTGGTCACCGACGGCCGCTTCTCCGGCGGCACCTCCGGCCTGTCCATCGGCCACGCCTCGCCCGAGGCGGCGTCCGGCGGCACCATCGCCCTGGTCGAGGACGGCGACCGCATCCGTATCGACATCCCGAACCGCTCGATCGAACTCCTGGTGCCCGAGGCGGAGCTGACGGCCCGCCGGGAGGCGCTGGGTGGCGTGTACGCGCCGAAGAAGCGCGAGCGCAAGGTCTCGCAGGCCCTGCGCGCGTACGCGGCGATGGCCACCAGCGCCGACAAGGGCGCGGTGCGGGACGTGAGCAAGCTCGGCTGAGCCACGTAACGGAGCGACGGCTGGCCGGGAACCCCGTCCGCCTCACCGGCGGGCGGGGTGCTGCACGTCACCAGCGGGCCGGGCCCACGTCACCAGCGGGCGGGGCTCCGCGTGTCCGCGGCGAACACCGAACCGTCCGGCCCCGCCGCGTAGATCCGGCCGCCCCGCGGGTCCGGCAGCGGCGCGGGCAGCTTCTCCAGATAGCCGCTGCGGCCGGTGGCCAGCCGGGGCGGCGTCTGGCCGAGCAGCGCGCCGCGCCGGGTGTCCACGGCCAGCAGCCGGCCGTCGGCACCGGTGAAGTACAGCCGCTCGCCCTTCGGGTCGAGCACCGGCACCGACCCCCGGCTCACCGAGGTCTCCACGCTCCACCGCCGCTCACCGACGGCCTGGAGCGTGCCGCCGGTGGTGGCGAGCACGTAGACCGTCTCGCCGCGCACCACGCCCGCCGCGTCGTCGACCGGCGCGTCCAGCGGGAGGCGCCGCACCCGGTGAGTCGCCGGGTCGTACCGGACGACGGCCGACGTACGGGTGACGAGCAGCGGGTCGGCGGCGGTCAGATAGAGCGAGCCGGACGCGCCCGTTCCGGCCGGGGTGAGCGAGCCGGGCAGCCGCCGTTCCCAGCGCAGGGAGCCGTGCACCGGGTCGATCGCGGTGACGACGGTGGAGGTGCCGTCGGCCGAGACGGTGGCCGCGTACGCCGTACGGCCGTCCCCGTACGCGGTGAACTGGCCCAGCGGCTGGGCCGGGAACCGCTGGTGCCAGCGTTCCTGGTGGGTGGCGCTGTCCAGAGCGGTGATCATGCCGTCCGGCGCGGTCAGCAGAATCGTCCCGCCCACGAACCGGACCTCGGCGTCGTACCCGCTCAGGTCCTTGCTCCAGCGCACCGCGCCCTTCCCGGCGGCCGACGGGTCCAGTGCCTCCAGCCGCTTGCCGTCCGGCGACCGTACGTGGAGCAGCCCGCCGGAGAACACTGGCGCACCGGGCGGAATGTCACTCTTGCGGACCGGCCCGCTCGGCCGCCGCCATGTCACCGCGCCGTGCTCCCCGTCCACCCGCGCGGCCTTAAGCCCCCGCTCGACGCAGAACAGGGCGGAAGCGCCGTACGCACAGAACGGCATCTCGGCCGGGTGGCCGGCGGGCCGCCGCACGAGCTGGGTGTGCCACGGGCGGAAGAGCGCGGCGGTGCTGCCGGTGGCGCTGCCGGCGGTGTGCGTCTGCAGGGCCGGCGCGTCCTCGGCACCCAGGACCCGTACGCCCGCGAAGACGCCCGCCCCGGCGAGCACGGCGGCCACGGCGGACCAGGCGGCCCAGCGACGGCGGCGCGGGGCGGGAGCGGTTTCCGGGGGCGCGGCGGCGTCCCCCTTCGGGGGCTCTCCGATCGCCGCCTTGCCTTCCGAGTCCCGCCCAGCCTCCGATTCCGGTTCCGCTTGCGGTCCTGCTCCCGGTTCAGCTTCTCCCCGACGGGCCCGTACGTGCGTGTCCGCTGCCGCGGCCTCAGCGGCCCCGCCTCCGGCCCTGGCCCCGTCCCCTGTGCCTGCCGTTCCGGCTCCGGCCGGCGCGGCGGACCGGGCGGGCGCGGAGACGACACGCGCGGGCTGCCGTTGTGCCGGCACCCGCGCCTCCTCGGGAGCGGACCCGTCCGCGAGTACGCCGTCGTGGGCCTCCACGGGCCCTTCGGTGTGCAGCATCCGCATCAGCACGTCCGGAGTCGGCCGGTCGGACGGCCGCTTCGCCAGGCACGTACGGATCAGCGGCTCCAGTTCCGCCGGGACACCCGTCAGGTCCGCCTCGTCGTGCACCACCTGGTACGCGACGATGTACGGGCTCTCCGAGTCGAACGGCCCCCGCCCGGTCGCCGCGTGCACCAGCACCGACCCCAGCGCGAACACGTCCGCCGCCGGCCCCACCTCGCGCGGGCGCTGGAACTGTTCGGGCGCCATGAACGGCGGCGTACCGATCAGCTTGCCGGTCTCGGTCCGCATCTCGCTGTCCGCGGGCCGCGAGATACCGAAGTCGATGACCTTGGGCCCGTCGGCGGCGAGCAGCACGTTGCCGGGCTTGAGGTCGCGGTGCACCACGCCGGCCCGATGGATGTCGCGCAGCGCCTCGGCCAGCCCGGCGGCCAGCCTGCGGACCTCGGCGGGCGCGAGCGGCCCGGTGCGCTTCACATGGTCGCCGAGGGTCGGCCCGGGAATGTAGAGGGTGGCCATCCAGGGCCGGTCGGCGTCCGGGTCGGCGTCCACGACCGGCGCGGTGAACGCGCCGCTCACCCGCCGCGCCGCGGCCACCTCCTGCCGGAACCGGCCGCGGAACTCGGGGTCCTGGGCGAACTCGGCGTGCACGACCTTCACCGCCAGGCGCAGCCCCGACGACGACCGCGCGAGGTGCACCACACCCATCCCGCCCGCGCCCAGGCGTGCGTCCAGGCGGTACCGGCCCGCGTACAGCGGACGTTCCGCTTCCGGGTCCGTTCCGGAACCGCGCAGCGGCGGCATCTCCCCACCCCCGTGTCCATGGGCCGCAGATGCGACGCACGGAGCCTAGTCGATGGTGCGTACGGGACAGGTGAGGCTTGCTAGCGTCTGCGGTGAACCGGCCGCAACCATCACGTACCGGCCGGTCCCACACAGACCACTCGCGGGGGAGCAGGCATGACCAGCACACCGGAGAACACCGTCGGCACAGCGACAAGCACCGACGCGGAGGCGGCCGAGACGACCGCGGTGGTCGCGGAGGCGGAGGCCGTCACCGAGGCCGAGGGCGTAGCCGCCCAGGCGATGGCGGCGACCGCGGCCACCTACCCGGTCGCACCGGGCTACCGCCTCAACGTCCGCAGCGGCCCGAGCAGCCGCAGCTCCCTCGTACGGCAGCTCCCGTACGGCGCGCGGGTCGCCATCCGCTGCCAGCGCCACGGCGAGCGGGTCGACGGCCCGTACGGCACCAACGACATCTGGGACTGCATCGCCCCCGGCCAGTACGTCTCGGACACCTACGTCCGCACCGGCAGCGACGGCTTCGTGGCCCCGCGCTGCGCGAACTGACCGCCCGGACCGGCCGGACCGCCCGGGCGCCTCACCGGGCACCCCGGCCCACCGGGGATAATCGACCCCATGAGCGACGAGACACGGCCCGCCCCGGACCGGTCCGGCCCCGAGCCGGCCGAGATCCGTTTCTTCGGGACGACCTGGGTGCACCACGACGGTGGCTACGGCCTGCGCCGGGCCGGCGTCGCGATCGGCTCCCTGGCGCTCGCCGCGGCCGGCGCGGTGGTGCTGCGCTTCGCCTTCCAGGGCCTGGAGATCGCCGAGGTCGGCTCGTTCCTCAACGCCCTGATCGTGGCCTGCTTCGCCGTCTGCAGCGCGGTCGCCTTCCGCCGCACCTGGGACCGCCTGACCCGCCCCGCCGACGCGCAGGACCGCCCGTCCGACCGCTCCACCCAGAGCCTGCTGCTCATCGGCTTCATCGGCTCACTCCTCGCCTACTTCTGCCGCAGCCTCGTAGAGGCACCGGGCGAAGGCGTACAGCGCGCCGAGTACGACGCGGCACGCGAACGCTACGACCGCCGCCGGAACGCCCGTACGGGCAACCCGGCAACCAAGAAGCCAACAAAGCCGAAGAAGAAGCGGGGCTAGAACCCCGTCCGGCCCAACGCGCGACCAGCCAGGCAGCCACCGGGACTACCCCTGCGGGCGCGGATTTCCCCGGCTCTGGGCTTCCTCACGCCGGGAGCAAGGGCTATCCCCGCAGCCACGAGACCACAGTCGAATCGTGCGGCTGGCGGGGTCGCCCCGAACATGCGGGGACCACAAGGTCTCCCGGCCGTAGTCCGCGCGTACGGCGGGACCACCCCCGCACACGCGGGGACCACAGGCCCTGACCTGGCCGTTCACCGCGCCGAGTGCAGGTTTTTACTCACTTTCGGGAAAGCCGGCGAATCGGGAGTTTCAGGGCGCCGGAGTGAGTAGCGCACGCCGATGGTTCTGCTCATCACGCTCCTCCCGCCCCCGCCCCCGAGTGCGCCTCGCCGACGGAGGCCCCTGACATCTTCACACTCCGCCGGGCCTGTCGGACGCCTAACCTCTGAACGTGCGCGAGAAACGCCTCGCCGACTCGGTGCCCCCGCGCGCCCCCCCCCGCCACGTACACCGACACCAGACGCGCCCACACCGCCCACCCTCCGAACGGCACGCAACACCGCCCCTCAGTACTCCCAATCCGGCTTCCCGTCCCCGTACAGCCAGTCGTCGAAGAGATCCGTCAGATCGACCTCCGTACGGTCCTGGCAGAAGTCGATGAACTGCTGGGTGTCGGCGTTGCCGTGGCGGTGTTCGGTGGGCCAGTCCTTGAGGATTGCGAAGAAGTCCTTGTCGCCGACGGCCTTCCGGAGCTGTTGGAGGACCATGCCGCCGCGCTTGTAGACGGGCTCGCCGGTCACGTTCTCCGCGCTGCCCGGGTCGCCGGGCGGGAAGCTCCAGATGTTCTCGTCGTCCTCGTCGTCCTCGGCGGTCTTGTACAGCTCGTCGAACTGCTGCTGCGCCGTACGGCCGCCCTTGTCCTCCTCCCACAGCCACTCGGCGTACTGCGCGAATCCCTCGTTGAGCCAGATGTCCTGCCACGTCTTCGGCGTCACCGAATTGCCGAACCACTGGTGCGCGGTCTCGTGCACGACCGTGCCCTCGTCCGGCGCCCCGGCGTAGATCGGCTTGGTCTGCGTCTCCAGCGCGCCCCAGTCGACCCGCTCGGGCGTGTGGTCGACGATCGCCCCGGCGGAGGAGAACGGATACGGGCCGAACCGTTTCACCGACCAGTCGAGGATCGCGTCCAGCTTGCCCAGCGGCCCGGCGCTCTCCCTGGCCTCCGCCGGGTCCACGGCCGTGTAGACGGGCAGCCCGCCCTTCGTGCGCGACTCCTCGACGGTGAACTTCCCGATCGTCGCGGTGGCGAGGTAGGAGGCCATCGGCTCGGCGTTGTGCCACTCGAAGGTGGTCCGGCCCTTGGCGCTCTTCCTGCCGCGCAGCTCGCCGTTGGCGACGGCGGTGTACCCGTCCGGCACGGTGATCCTGAAGTCGTACGCGGCCTTGTCGCCGGGGTGGTTGTTGCCGGGGAACCACGTCATGGACCCGGCCGGCTGCCCCGCGACGAACGCCCCGTCCTCCGTACGGACCCAGCCCTCGGTCGCACCGTCCTCGTCCGTCATCTCCTCGGGCTCGCCGTCGTACTCGACCGTCGTACGGAACGTGGCGCCCTTCTCGACCGTCGCGGGCGGGCGGACCGTCAGCTTGTGGCCCTTGCGGGAGAACTCGGCGGTCTTGCCGTCCACCCGCACGCCGTGCACCTTCATCCCCTGGAGGTCCAGCTGGAAGGAGGCGAGGTCGGCCTGCGCGGTGGCGTTGATGTCGGCGGTGGCGTCCAGCGTGCCGCCGCGTACGTCGTAGTCGAGGGTGAGGCCGTAGTGCCCGACCTGGTACCCGCCGTTGCCGAGGGCGGGAAAGAGCGGGTCGTGCACACTGCCCGCGCCCTGCGTGCCGTCCAGCCGCGTCGCGCTCGTACAGGAGGACAGCAGCAGGGCGACGGAGAGCGCGGCGGTCGCACCGCAGGAGCGGAGAGGCCGGCGGATCACGGGGCTCCTAGGGTCGTAGGGCGGGTGGATCAAGCTCCCCGACCCTACGGCCCTTTGGCCCCGCAACGCCGTTCCCTTCCGTTTAATGGCGTTTATCGCCCCTTATGTCCAGGTTGGGGGAGCGGGGTGGCGGCGGGAGTGACCGTGGCGGCAACCGGATCGGGTCCGGCCGGCCGCCGCCGCTCCGCCCAGTTGCCCAGCGCCGCCGCGCAGGCGCGGTCGAGGTGCCGCAGCCCGGAGAGGTCCAGGATCACGTCACGGTCGTGCGGCAGCGCTTCGAGCTGGTCCAGCAGCTTGGGCAGCCGCAGGAAGGTGGCGTTCCCCAGTGCGCGTACGCGAACGGGCGCGGCCTCGGGCCCGCAGTCCTCCAGCCCCGACACCTCCAGATGCGCGTGCGAGGTCTCCCACGCGGACTTCGCGACCGCCATCAGCAACCCGATGAGCACCCCCTCGAACATGTTGGTCACCACGATCGCCACCGCCGTCCCCATGAGCACCACGGCCTCCCCCCGATGCTCACGCCACAGCGGCACCATGTCCTGTACGGGAATGAGCTTGCAGCCCGCGTGCACCAGCACCCCCGCCAGCGCCGCCAGCGGCACGACGCCCAGCGCCGCCGGGAACGCCGCCGCGAACAGCAGCAGCCACGCGCCGTGCAGCACCCGCGACGCCTTCGTACGGGCCCCTGCCCGCACGTTCGCGGAGCTGCGCACGATCACCGCGGTCATCGGCAGCGCGCCGAGCAGCCCGCACACCGCGTTGCCCGCCCCCTGCGCCATCAGCTCCTTGTCGTAATCCGTACGCGGTCCGTCGTGCAGCCGGTCCACGGCGGCCGCGCTGAACAGCGACTCGGCCGACGCGATCAGCGTGAACGCGAGCACGGTGCCGACCGCGCCGACCCCCGCCAGTCGTCCGAAGTCCGCCCCGCCCGGCGGCTGCACGGCCGACAGCAACCCCGTGACCTCCACCCGGGCCACCGGCAGACCGAGGACGGCGACGGTGACGGTGGCCAGCGCCACGGCCGCGAGCGGCGCCGGCAGCACCCGCGCCGCGCGCTTCCACCGGGGCCACAGCACCAGTACGGCGATGGTGCCGACACCGACCGCCGACGCCGTCAGCGCCTGGTCCGACCAGATCGTGTCGGACGCCAGCTCCGGCAGACCGCCGAGATTGGCGAGCCCGGTGCCCGGCGGCCGGGTGTCGGTGAGCGCGTACAACTGCCCGGCGATCAGGACGAGTCCGATACCCGCCAGCATGCCTTGCACGACGGCCACGGAGATGGCCCGGAACCAGCGCCCCAGCCGCAGCGCCCCCATGGCCACTTGCAGCACACCGGCCACCAGCACCAGCGCACCGAGCGTGCTCAGCCCGAACTCCTCGACCGCCTCGTACACGAGGACGGTCAGCCCGGCGGCCGGTCCGCTGACCTGGAGACTGCTGCCCGGCAGGAAGCCGGTGAGCAGGCCGCCGACGATGCCGGTGACGAGCCCGAGCTCGGCCGGGACGCCGGAGGCGACGGCCACGCCGACGCACAGCGGCACGGCGACCAGGAAGACGACGAGGGACGCGGTGAAGTCCGCGCGTATGTCCGTTGATTTCCGCATGAGGATGCCTCCAGCGCGTTGCGACGGACCGCACGGCGCGGATGTGCGCCGTGCGGGGTAAAGGGGGGAAAGAGGGGAGAGGGGACGGAGAGGGCGGAGAGGACGGATGTCCGGGCGCAGGGGCTCGCGGGCATGCGTCGGGGTGCTGCGATGTCCGGGTACCGGGACATCACCGGAAACGCCTCGCCGGGCGATGGACGCCAGGTAGCTGTCGACGCCGATCAGGAGTCAGTGTTCAGTGATCACTGAACGCGGATCGCCGATCGCCGAACGTCAAACCTCGATCAGCAGCGGAACACGCGATGACTGATGGGAAGCTGGCCCGAACGCCTCGGAGGCACGGCGCTGCGACCGGTGGCGGGGGCTGCCGGGCCCGGTCCGGTGACCGGCGGGACGGTGCGGTCGTTCGCGCCCCTGGCCTGGTCGCCGGGGTGGAAGGCCGGTACGCCGGTCGCGGACCGCGCGGCGCGGCCGGTGGGGCAGCGTTCGCCCGCGGATTCCGCCGGGCCGCCGTCCTCGTACGCGTACGGTGCGGCCAGGCCGACGGCCTGTGTCCCCGCCCTGCCACCGGCCCCGGCACCCGCCGCCCGCCCGTACGCGCCCTCGGCGCCGACCGGGAACGCCAGCAGTGCCGCCATGAGGAACAGCAGCACGCGGCGCATGGCGTCGGCCCCCTCCTCCGGCTGGTTGGACACTCACCTTCAGTGTGTCCAAATCAGCATCACTTCGATCGAGTCGTTGTGTAACCGTCGTGTAAACGCTGAGTTATCGAACAGGAGTGGTCGATTCCGTGCACTCCGGCGGCCGCCGGAGTGCGCCTCCCCCCTCGACGCGCCGTGGCGTCGGCGCACTGTCCGACCCGACCCCGGCCAGATCCAGCCCGTCCGGCGTTCGAGGACGAGCCCGTCGGGCGATCACGGCGTCCAACAACCGCACAGTCCGTACCCACCCCACCCCAACCCCCACCACCTCCGCCCGCAACGTGGACGCCCCCGCCCCCCGACCCCGCACGATGCGAGGATGACCAGGGCAGGGCGGGGTCGGGCAGCGCCGCCCCCCGCACACCGCCCGACCACCAGGGCCAAAGCCAAGGCCAAAGCCAAGGCCAAGCCCACCCCCGTACCCCCATCAGCCCCACCGGCGAGGTGAACCGCAACATGACCCAGAAGGTCGCCGTACTCGGCACCGGAAAAATCGGCGAAGCCCTCCTCAGCGGCATGATCCGAGGCGGCTGGGCCCCCGCCGACCTCATGGTCACCGCCCGCCGCCCCGAACGCGCCGACCAGCTCCGCACCCGCTACGGCGTCACCCCCGTCTCCAACGCGGAGGCCGCCCGGTCCGCGGACACGCTGATCCTCACCGTCAAGCCGCAGGACATGGGCACCCTCCTCACGGAGCTGGCCCCGCACACCCCCGCCGACCGCTTGGTGATCAGCGGCGCCGCCGGTGTGCCCACCGCCTTCTTCGAAGAGCGGCTGCCCGACGCCACCCCCGTCGTACGGGTCATGACGAACACTCCCGCCCTGGTGGACGAGGCGATGTCCGTCATCTCGGCCGGCACTCACGCCACCGCCGCCCACCTCACCCGCGCCGAGGAAATCTTCGCCACGGTCGGCAAGACGCTGCGTGTCCCGGAGTCCCAGCAGGACGCCGCGACCGCCCTTTCCGGCTCCGGCCCGGCGTATTTCTACTTTCTCGTCGAGGCGATGACCGACGCCGGCATTCTGCTCGGCCTGCCGCGCGACAAGGCGCACGACCTGATCGTGCAGGCGGCGATCGGCGCGGCGACCATGCTCAGGGACAGCGGCGAGCACCCGGTCACCCTCCGCGAGAACGTGACCTCACCCGCCGGCACCACCATCAACGCCATCCGCGAGCTGGAGAACCACGGTGTGCGCGCGGCCTTGATCGCCGCCCTCGAAGCGGCCCGCGACCGCAGCCGCGAACTCGCCTCGGGCAACGGCTGACCCACCAGCCCCGCCGCCTCCGCCCCCGGGTCCGGAAACCCGGGGGCCGTGGCCACCGCCGCACACAACACCCGCAACGGCGGCCACCCCACCCCCTTCTCACACCGCCGGCATCATCCCCACCGCCCGATACGCCGCATCCACCCGCGGCCGCGCGATCGCCCGGGCCCGCTCGGCCCCGTCCCGCAGGACGGAGTCCACGTACTCCGGGTCCTTCACCAGCTCCGCGTGCCGTTCCCGCACCGGCCGCAGCAGTTCCACCACCGCCTCCGCCGTGTCCTTCTTGAGCGCGCCGTACGAGTCGTACTCGTCCGCCAGCTCCGCGGGATCCCCCGCACCGCACGCGGCCAGGACATCCAGCAGGTTGGCCACCCCGGGCCGCTCGGCCCGGTCGTACACGACGTCCGTCCCGGTGTCCGTGACGGCCCGCATCACTTTCTTGCGCACCACGTCCGGCTCGTCGAGCAGATAGACGATCCCGGAGGTACGGGCGTGCGACTTCCCCATCTTCGACGTCGGCTCCTGGAGGTCCATCACCCGCGCGGCCACCTTCGGCACCGTCGCCTTCGGCACCACGAACGTCTGCCCGTACCGCTGGTTGAACCGCACCGCCAGGTCCCGCGTCAGCTCCACGTGCTGCGCCTGGTCCTCACCCACCGGCACCTCACCGGTCCCGTACGCGAGGATGTCGGCGGCCATCAGGGCCGGATACGTCAGCAGCGACAGTCGTACGCTGCCGCCCCGGGCCCGCTCCCGCTCGGCCTTCTCCTTGTACTGGATCATGCGCCGCATCTCGCCGTCGGACGCCGTGCACTCCATCAGGTACGCCAGCCGCGTGTGCTCGTCGACATGGCTCTGCACGAACACCGTGCAGAGCCGCGGGTCGAGCCCCACCGCCAACAGCAGCGTGGCGGCCTGCCGACTGAGCCTTCGCACCCGCGCCGGGTCGTGTTCCACGGTCAGCGCGTGCAGGTCCACGACGCAGAACAGCGCGTCCGCACGGTGCTGGTCCTCGTCCGCCCAGCCGCGCAGCGCGCCGAGGTAATTCCCCAGGGTCAGGTGCCCCGTCGGCTTCACACCACTGAAGATCCGTGTCCGCGTCATCTCTCTCGTCTCCCGAACCACTGGTTACTGTCCCGGGACCGCCGAGCCCACCGGCCGGCTGCGAGGAGATACGCGAAACGGCCGCCGGGTCCGGCGGCCGTTGTCTGCATGCACTGGGGGGCGGCCGCCGTCAGGCGGGCCACCACTGCTGTACGAGTGCACGCGTCGTCATGGGGACCACGGTACGCCCGGATCGGCCTCCTGGCACGGGTTTGAAGCGCCCCAACCCCTCGTGTAGTGTTCTCCGAGTTGCCACGGAGCCGACAGGCCCCTACGGCAGCCCCTCACGCCGGACGGCGGCACCACCACTACTGCACGACTCCCGAACGGGACCAATTTCGGCATGCCGAAATTCCGACCAGTGACTCGATTATGCGTCACCGGGAAAAGGCACTAAAGTAGTGATCACGCCGGAAGGCGCGAACAACC
>NZ_JBVHPX010000024.1:0-115617 GCF_055567735.1 Streptomyces sp. NPDC026394 | reverse complement strand
ATGGCCTTGGAGATGCTTTCCAGTCCCTTGACCAAGGCTTGGGCGGCCTTTTCTATTTGCTCGCGGTGCGGGGCGTACATGTGCTGGAACTTCTGCCCCTGCTCGTCGTCTCCCCACGGCGAGCCGAGGCCGTCCAGCGAGCCTTTGAGTTTGCTCGTCGCCTTCGCCAGCGCGTCCGCTTCCCGGTGGAAACGCGGCGCCGCGGACTTGAGTTGGTCCGTATCTATGTCAAAGCCGTCACCGGCCATAGGTCCCCCCCCAGGAACTGTGCTTTCGCGTGTTCCCACAACCTATCGCGAGCCACTGACAA
Source organism: Streptomyces sp. NPDC026394 (assembly GCF_055567735.1). Lineage (NCBI taxonomy): Bacteria > Bacillati > Actinomycetota > Actinomycetes > Kitasatosporales > Streptomycetaceae > Streptomyces > Streptomyces sp. NPDC026394. The sequence goes on along the minus strand of NZ_JBVHPX010000024.1, from coordinate 115,307 downwards.
CGCTTCAGTCACTTTCACGGCCGACGCGGCAGGCAGAGCTTCAGCGCTCAAGTAGTCAATCGTGTCCATCACCCACCGGAATCAGGCCGGGCGGCTGCCGGACGCAGGGTGCGCGGTCCGCAGTCGGCCTTGTGTGCCTCGTGCCCCCGACCCGGCCGTGCGGCAGTCGGCGGCCGGGTCGGGCAAGTGCGCTGGTGTTCACCTCTGGTTGCCCTCCAGCGGCCAGGACGGTCGCGGCCGGAGGGCGCCGGTGTGCCATTCCCTGAGCAGCTGGTCGAAGATCGGGGTGCTTCCGTCCGGTGATTCGTGTGAGCTGTGGGCTGTCGGGTTGGGATGGTGTGTTTGAGGCGCAGGGCGGGGATGTGGCTGTGGGGGTGGAGGGTTCTGTGCGCCGTTCATGTTCAGATCCAACAGGGAGGCACTCTCCTGGGTTGCGGTCCGCCACCGGGCCGGTCCGAGAAGCGTCCGGGTCGGTGACGGGCAGAAGATACGTTCCCGCGCTCTCTCGGCGCGTCTCGCGCAAGCCGGGGAGTGGGCCGTGGCCGGTGGACGATGGCTCTGTCGGGGTGTCAGGTCGTCGGTATTCACTCGGCTGTGTAATTGCTGTGTGCGAACTATCCCCCTCTTGTGAGGGGCTGGTATCGGCCATGCTTTGTGCTGTCGTTAATGGAGGGGAGCGCAGGGAGGAGGGCGGAAAGTGGCCGGCCGTGGGTGGTCGGGTGAGGGGGGGAGGGCGCGACGGCGGGTGGGGGTGGACGGGTGGGCGGAAGTGCAGGTCGGGTGGGTGGTGTTGGGTGCCCGGGGGAGGGGAAGCGTTCCTGCGGGGGCGGGAATTCCCGGTGGTGGCAACCGGAGGGTTCGCTTCGGGGGATTGACCGGAAACGTGCTGGACGCAGCAGGATTCATCATTCCGCTTCCGTGGCTCATGTTTCTCTCATGTTCACGTGGCACGGTGAGGTGACGTGTCCGAGGCGGCATCGGAACCCCCGTACGGCCGTGCCCTATTCCTGTGGCGGGACATCCCGCTATTCCGGTGCCGTCGCCGCCGGTAATGCACTCCCCCCGAAAACCGGCCTCGGCGCGAGGCCGCCGGCCTCCGAAGGCGCCGCCTGCGACGGTGCCCCGCACGGTCGTGCCCGCGCCGGAAACACCACCGTCGCCCTGCGGTGCCCCGACCCCCTCCGCTTCCGGGAGAGACCACCATGTCCGCCACCACCTTCGTGGACCGGCCCGTCCTCACCGAACGGCCGCACGGCCGCTGGCAGTTCTGGCACACCCCGATGGGCCGGCCGCGCTGGGACCGGCCCGCCCTCCTGGGCATCGCCGCGCTCGCCGCGATGCTGTACGCCTGGAACATCACCAGCAGCGACTACGCGGGCTATTACGCCGCCGCCGTCCGCAGCATGTCGGAGAGCTGGAAGGCGTTCCTCTTCACCGCCTTCGACCCGGCGTCCACCGTCACCCTGGACAAGATCGGCGGTTTCCTGTGGCCGCAGGCGCTGTCCGCGCGGATCTTCGGGTACAGCAACTGGGCCCTGACGCTCCCGCAATGCGTCGAGGGCGTCGTCTGTGTCCTGGTGATCCACCGCACGGTACGGCGCTGGCGCGGCCCGGCGGCCGGTCTGCTCGCCGCCGGAGTGCTGACCCTCACGCCGGTGGCGGCGTCGATGTTCGGGCACGCGCTGCTGGAGGCGCCGCTGACCATGTGCCTGGTGCTGGCCGCCGACCAGTGCGCGAAGGCGATGGCCACCGGGCGGCTGCGCCCCCTGCTGCTGGCGGCCGTCTGGGTGGGCCTGGCCTTCCAGGCGGCGATGATGCAGGCGTGGATCATCGTGCCGGCCCTCGCCGTCGCGTACTTCGTCGTGTCACCGGCCGCGCTGCGCAAACGGCTCGGCCATCTGCTGGTCGCGGGCGCGGTGCTGTTGGCCGTCTCGTTCTCCTGGGTCCTGCTGATGACCGTCGTCCCGAAGGACGCACGGCCGTACGTGGACGGGTCGCGCGACAACAGCGCCCTGTCGATGGTGTTCGGCTACAACGGCTTCGACCGGCTGAAGTCCGGATGGAACATTGATGCCGCCAACAGTACGGCTCCGGGGGCGGCCAAGGGCGCGTCCGGAGCGGGTGGCGGGGCCGGGGCCAAGGGTGGGGCCAAGACTTCCCCCAAGGGTTCTGCGGAGACGTCCGCCAAGACCGGTTCCGGGCGGCACGCGCCGGGGCAAGCCGGTTCGGGGGCGAAATCCGCGCCCGGCACCGGCCTGGCGAAGGGCGCCCAGCAGGCCCGAGGCGGCGGCGGATCGCACGTGGCGGTGGGCGCCCCCACCAGCGGCTGGCTCAAGCTCTTCCGCGCACCCCTGGCGCAGCAGATCGGCTGGCTGTTCCCGCTGGCGCTGTCCGCCCTCGTCCTCGGCTTCGTCACCCGCCGCAAACAGCCCCGTACGGACCCGGTACGCGGCGGCTACCTGCTGTGGGGCGGCTGGCTGTTGACGGCGGCGGCGGTCATGAGCGCCATCAACGTCCCGCACGCCACGTACATGGCCGCCCTCGCTCCCGGCCTCGCCGCGCTGTCCGCCGCCGGAGTCGTGACGCTGTGGCGCGCCCATCGTCGGGAGGAAGGCACGGTCGTAACGCGCCGTCAGGTGGCGGAGCGTCAGGTGTCGGGGAGTCAGGCTGTAGGGCGACGCGCCGGAAGCGGAGCCTGGGCGGCCTTGCGTACGTGGCTGCTTCCGGGCGTCATCGCGGCGCAGGCGGCCTGGGCGGTGTATCTCGTCTCCGGCCAGTCCGGTTGGGTGCCGTGGTTGATCCCCGTCATCATCGTGACGGCGCTCACCGCCCTCGGCCTGCTCTCCCACGGCATCCTCCGCGCCCGGCGCGCCGACGACGGACCGGGCGCCCGGAGTGGGCCGGATTCCCGGAGTGGGCCGGATTCCCGAGGCGGACCGGACGCGTCCCGCGCCCCGGCGCACGCCCGCGCGCAGCAGTACCCCCGCGCCCGTCAGCGCGCCCGCGCGCGGCGCATCGCCACCGCCGGACTGATCGCCGGCTGCGTCACCATGACGGCGGCGCCCGCCACCTGGTCGCTGTCCGTCCTGAACCCCCGGTACACCGGCTCCGCGCACTCGGCGTCCGCGGGCCCGCAGGACTCCACGCTCGGCACGCCCACCCGGCTGACGGACACCCAGCGCAAGATCCTCGACTACGTCGAGCGTCGCCGCGGCTCCGCCGACTACGCCTTCTCCGCCGGGCTGCTCACCGCGGAGCCGTACATCCGCCTCGGCGGCTCCGTCGTCCTGCCGCTCGGCGGCTTCGCGGCGGGGACCGAACCGGTCACCCTCAGCGAGTACCAGCGGCTGGTGGCGGCCGGGAAACTGCGCTTCGCGCTCGTCGGCGCGGGGGACGACGTGGGGACCTCGGAGACGGCGCGGATCAGCCGGTGGGTGCGGTCGGCGTGCGAGAAGGTCGACCCGTCGGCGTACGGCGGCGAGACGCGCGCCGGGAGCGGTAGTGGGAGTGGGAGCGGCGGGGGCGGGCAGCAAGCTGGAGCTGGGGGCAAAGCCGGGGCCGGGGCCGGTGCCAGCCAGAGCCTCTACCGCTGCTCCGCCGCGAGCGCGCGCGGCTAACCACGTACGTGGCCAATCACGTACGCGCCCTACGACGCACGCGCCCAACCACGCGCACGCCCAACGACGCACCCCCCCCGAAACCCACGCGGCAATAGCTCTAGCCGAGGGGGCGGCGAAACCCTGCCACGGTCCCTCCTCCGCCCCCTCGCCGGCTATGACCCTCTTGGCCCGTCGTGCCCCTCTTGACCCGTGAGCGAGCGGGCCAGCACAGTACGGGGGACCGTCTGGTCCTGGTCCGACCAGTCTCCTGACGTGATGCCAGGGGAGTTGGAGGGTGCCGTGCACAGCAGCCCGAGCGTGGTGCCGCCCGGTTCGGACATCGGCGTACCGTCGGTGGGCGTACCGGCGGCGGGCGAGCCGTCGGACGCCGTGCCGCCGGTCGACGAACAGGCCGCCGTGGCCCTCACTCAGGAACTGGTCCGGCTGCGGACCGTGAACGCCGCGGGCGCCACCACCGTCGAGCAGCCTGCCGCCGACCTCCTCTGCCGGCTCTTCACCGAGTTCGGCTGGCCGCACGATGTCGTCGAGGTCGCCCCCGGACGGCCCAACGTCGTCGCGGTCGTCGAGGGCGGTGGCGGGCCGGGCCGCACGCTGATGTTCGAGGGGCACACGGATGTCGTGACGGAGGGCGACGCCGCCGCGTGGAGCGTCGATCCGTACGGCGCGGAGATTCGCGACGGGCGGCTGTGGGGGCGCGGCGCCGCGGACATGAAGTCCGGGGTGGCAGCCATGATCTACGGGGTGCGGGCGCTCCAGCAGGAGGGACCGTTCCCCGGCCGGATCGTCGTCGGCGTGCTGTGCGACGAGGAAGGGCTGATGCTCGGCGCCAAGGCGTTCGCCGCCTCGCCGCCGGCCGCCGAGGTGGACGGTGTCGTCGTCTGCGAGCCGGAGGGGTACGAGGTGTGCACCTCGGCCCGCGGCGGCATCCGCCTCCGGCTGGACCTGCGCGGGGTGATGGCGCACGGCGCGATGCCTCAGGAGGGCCGTAACCCCCTCGTCGCGGGTGCGCGCATCGTCGCCGCGCTCGCGGAGGCCGAGAAGTGGGCGGCCGGGCGGTACGGAACCCACCCGCACGCCGGTACGGTGACCGTCACCCCGACGGTGCTGTGCGCCGGCGACCCCGACCAGCTCAACGTCATCCCCGGCCACGGCGTGCTCGGCATCGACGTACGGACCGTGCCCGGCACGGACCACGCCGAGCTCGTCGAACGGCTGCGGCGGACGGCCGTGACCGCCGCGGCCGACGTGGGGGTCACGGTCGAGCTGACCGTCGTCGACGACCGCCCGGCCGTGGAAATCGCCGCCGGCCACCCGCTCGTCGAGAGCCTGGTGGCCGGCCACCGGCAGGTGCACGGCGTCGAGCCGCCGTTCGGCGCGGTCCCCGGCACGACCGACGGGACGATCCTCACCCGCGACGCGGGCCTGCCGACCGTCGTCTACGGGCCGGGCGGCAAGTGGATCGCCCACCAGAAGGACGAGTACGTGGAGGTGCGGGAGATCGCCGAGTACGCGCGGGTGTACGCGGTCGCGGCCCGGCGCTTTCTCGACGGGAGCGACGCCCGCACCGGGCCTGGGCCCAAATCCCTCCGCCCCGAAGGCGGCGACATGGCATGAGACCTCCCGGCAGCCGCGACGACGCGCCGAACGTGCCTCCTGCCCAGCCCGTGGACGTGTCTCCCACTCCGCCCGCGGACGTGTCTCCCGCCCAGCCCGTCGACGTGCCGCTCGCCCCGCCCGTCCCTCCTGGCCGTCTCCCCGTAGGCGACGGCTGGGTGCCCGCCCCGCGTACCGGCCCGGTGATCTTCCCGTACGACGGCGAGGAGTTCGCCACGGCGCCGGTGGGGGACCCGGACCTCGCCCGCCGAGCCGTCGAACACGCCGCGGCTGCCCGCCCCCGGGTCGCGAAGCTGGCCTCGCGCGTGCGGCGTCAGGTGCTGGGCGCCGTGGCGGCGGACCTGGAGGACGTGGCCGGTCCGATGGAGGATCTGCTCGTACGGGAGACGGGCAAGCCGCGCACCGACTGCCGTACCGAAGTACGGCGGGCCGTGGCCACCTGGCAGGCCGCGGCCGACGAGGTGGTGCACATCCACGGGGAGACGGTGCCGCTGGACCTGCTGCCCTCGGGGGACGGCTTGTTCGGGTTCTGGACCCGGCGCCCGGTCGGTGTCGTGGTCGGCATCGCGGGCTTCAACTACCCGATGATGCTGGCCTCCCACAAGATCGCCCCGGCGCTCGCGGCCGGCTGCCCGGTGATCGTCAAACCGGCCCCGGCCACTCCGCTGGCCACCCTGTGGCTGGTCCACCTGGTACGGGAACGCCTCGCCGCGGCCGGCGCGCCCGCCGGCGCCGTCCAACTGGTCACCGGCGACACCGAGGTCGGCTGCGCCCTGACCACGCACCCCGAGGTCGCCGCGGTCTCCTTCACCGGCTCCGCCGCCGTCGGCCACCGCATCGCCCGGGACGCCGCGCCCCGCAAAGTGGTGCTCGAACTCGGCTCGAACGCGGCCCTCGTGGTCGCCGCCGACGCCGACCTGGACGCCGCCGCGGACGCTGTGGCCCGTGGCGGCTACTACGCCTCCGGCCAGGCGTGCATCGCCGTGCAACGCGTGATCGCCGTCGCGGAGATCGCCGGCGAACTGGAGCGGCGGATCGCCGAACGGCTGCCCGGCGTCGTCGTCGGCGACCCGCGCGAGGAGCGCACCCAGGTCGCCGCCCTCATCGACGAGGCTGCCACCGAACGTGTGCTGACCTGGATCGACCGGGCCCGAGCCGCCGGGGCGCGACTGGTGGCGGGCGGCACCCGCGTCGGCCGGTGCGTGGCGCCGACCCTGCTGGCGGAGGTGCCGGACGGCCAGCCCGCCTGGGACGAGGAGATCTTCGGGCCGGTCGTCGCGCTGCGTACGGTCCCGGACCTGGACGCGGCGTACGAGCTGGTCAACGCCGGGCGGTACGGACTGCACGCGGCGGTCTTCACCCGTGGCCTGGACGCCGCCTTCCGGGCGCTGGACGCGCTCGACGTCGGCGGCGTGGTGATCAACGAGGTGCCGGGCTACCGCAGCGACGTGGCTCCGTACGGCGGCGTCAAGGACTCGGGGCTGGGCCGCGAGGGCCCGCGGTTCGCGATCGAGGAACTGACGGTGACGCGGATGGTGGTGATCCGCCCGTGAGCGCCGCGGACGGCGACGATACGGGCCGTACCCCGGCGACCCCGGAGCACACCGTCCGTATTCCCTGCGATCCGATCCCGGAGCACTCTCCCGTAACCCCCGCGACCGCGAAGCCCGCCCCCGTAACCGCCGCGACCGCGAAGCCCGCCCCCGTAACCCCCACCACCGCGGAGCCTGCGCCCACGCCCCCCGGAGCACACCCCCGTAGCCCCTACGACCCCGGAGCACACCATGGACCAGGTGACCGAGTACGCGAAGCTGTTCCGTCTGGACGGGCGGCGGATCGCGGTCGTCGGCGGGGCCGGCGGGATCGGGCGGGAGGCGGTACACGCCCTCGCCGCCCACGGCGCCGAGGTGATCGTCGCCGACGTGGACGCGGCCGGCGCGGTCTCGGCGGCCGAGGCAGCCGCCGCTGAGCCCCCGGCCCCCGGCAGCCGGACCGGCACGGCGACCGCGTTCCCCCTCGACGTGCTGGACGACGACGCGGTACGGGACGCGGCCGCGCGGTGGGGCGCCCTGGACGGCCTGGTCGTGACCGTCGGCGTCAACGTGCGCAAGCGGATCACCGACTACACCGCCGCCGAGTTCGACCGGGTCGTCGCCCTCAACCTGCGGGCGGTCTTCACCCTCGTCCAGGCCGTGGCACCCGCCATGGCGGAGCGCGCCCGGGGCAGCGTGGTCGGTCTGGCCTCGATGCGCGCCGTCCAGGTCGAACCGGGGCAGAGCGTGTACGCGGCGTCCAAAGCAGGGCTGGTGCAGTTCCTGCGGACGGCCGCGGCGGAGTGGGGGCCGCGCGGCGTCCGGTTCAACGCGGTGGCGCCCGGAGTGGTCCGTACGCCGCTCACCGACCAGATCGCCGCCGACCCGCAGTGGTACGACGCCTACGCGCAGGCGTCCGCGCTACGGCGCTGGGCCCGCGCCGACGAGATCGCGGGCGCCGTCGTCTACCTCGTCTCGGACGCGTCCACGTTCGTCACCGGCAGCGTCCTGGCGGTCGACGGCGGGTGGACGGCGGTCGACGGCCGGTACGAGCCGTCGCTCTGAGCACGCCCGTCCGGCCGCACCTGCGTACCTGCGTACCGGATCACGGACCACGGACCACCATGGAGACACATGCCCCGCGCACCACCAGCTTCACCCTCCCCGGCCTCACCGCCCCCGTCGAGATCCGTGTCGACCGCTGGGGCGTGCCCCACCTGTACGCAGCCTCCCAGGACGACCTCTTCCTCGCCCAGGGGTTCAACGCCGCCCGGGACCGGCTCTTCCAGATCGACCTGTGGCGGCGCCGCGGACTCGGACTGCTCTCCGAGGTGTTCGGGGAGAGCTGCCTCGAACACGACCGGGCGGCCCGGCTCTTCCTGTACCGCGGCGACATGGCCGCCGAATGGTCCGCCTACGGACCCGGTACGGAGCGCGTCGCCGGCGCCTTCGTGCGCGGTGTCAACGCGTACGTCGCGCTCTGCCGGGCCGATCCCACGCACCTGCCGCCCGAGTTCGCGCTGCTCGGTCACCGGCCCGCTTACTGGGAGCCCGCCGACGTCGCCCGTATCCGCAGCCACGGCCTCTTCTACAACGTGGAGCAGGAGGTCGCCCGCGCGCTGACCCTGCGTGACCACGGCCCCGAAGCCGAGGACCTGCGCCGGGTACGGGAGCCGGCGCACGACCTCCGCGTACCGGAGGGCCTGGACCTGTCCGTCATCCCTGACGACGTGCTCCGCGTCTACCGGCTGGCCACCACGCCGCCGTGGGAGAACGGCGGGCCGTTCCGAGGGCCGGACGGCAGCAACAACTGGGTGATCGCCCCGTCCCGTACCGCCACCGGCCGCCCGCTGCTCGCCAACGACCCGCACCGCGCCGTCACCCTGCCCGCGCTGCGCTACCTCGCGCACCTGTCGGCCCCCGGCATCGACGCCATCGGCGCAGGGGAACCCGCGCTGCCCGGCATCTCCATCGGCCACAACGGCCGGATCGCCTTCGGGCTGACGATCTTCCCGATCGACCAGGAGGACCTGTACGTCTACCGCACCAACCCCGCCGACCCGCGGGAGTACTGGTACGACGGCCACTGGGAGCCGATGCGCCGGGTCACCGAGACGGTCCCGGTACGCGACGCCGGGCAGCCGGCCACCGTCGATTTGTGGTTCACCCGGCACGGCCCGGTGATCCACGACGACCCGGAGCGCGGCACCGCGTTCGCGGTACGGGCGGCCTGGCTCGGCCCCGGCATGGCCCCGTACCTGGGCAGTACCGGGTACATGACAGCGGACGGCCCGGACGCCTTCGTCACCGCGATGGACCGGTGGGGCGCCCCCGGCGAGAACCAGGTGTACGCCGCGCCCGACGGGACCATCGGCTGGCAGCCCGCCGGCCGGGTCCCCGACCGACCGAACTGGGACGGCACGCTCCCGGTGCCCGGCGACGGCCGCTACGAGTGGGCGGGCTTCCACCCCGTGGGTTCGCTGCCGTCCGTACGCGACCCCGAGCAGGGCTGGTTCGCCACGGCCAACCAGATGAACCTGCCGCCCGGCTACCCGAACGCCGACCGGACCGTCACCTACGACTGGCACGCGCCCGTCCGCCACGACCGGATCGCCGCGGAACTGGCCGCACGCACCGGCTGGACCGTAGCGGACTGCGTGCGCCTGCAGACCGACCACACCAGTCTGACCGCACGCCGCGTCCAGCCGCTGCTGGCCGGCGTCGGCAGCGACGACCCGGACGTGGCATGGGCGCTGGAGCAGCTCCGCGCCTGGGACGGCGAGCTGGCCCCCGACTCCCTGCCCGCGGCGCTCTTCGAGGTCTGGTTCCGGCGGCACCTGTGTCCGGCCGTACGGGAACGGGCGCTGGCCCGTCTGCTGCCCCCGGACCGGCGGGCCGCCGCGTCGGCCCGCGTCCTGCCCGTCGGCGACGCCGCCACCACGGACCCCCGGGTCGACCTGGACCTGCTGCTCACACCGGGCGACCGGCTCGGCCCCGACCCGGAGGGCACCCTGCGTACGGCCGTCCTCGAAACCCTCCCCGCCGCGCTCGCCGAGCTCGGACGGCTGCTCGGACCGGACCGCGCCCGCTGGACCTGGGGAGCCCTGCACCAGGCGGAACCACGGCATCCGCTCGCCGCGTGGCTGGGCGAGCAGGCGCCGGACTGGACCCGGGCCGGGCCCGCGCCGCGCGGCGGCAGCGGCGACACGGTCGATGCCACCGCGTACGGCACGGACTTCCGGCAGACCACCGGAGCCACCTTCCGGCTGGTGATCGACGTCGGCGACTGGGACGCCTCGGTGGCCATGAACGCGCCCGGCCAGTCCGGCGACCCGGACAGCCCGCACTACCGTGACCTCTTCGCGGACTGGGCGGCGGACGGCGCCTTTCCGCTCCTGTACGGCCGTGCCGCGATCGAACGGAACACCACCCACGTGATCATGCTGCGGCCGCCGGACGAGCCGGGCACGGGCACCCCGCCGGACCACCGTGATTCAGATCACGGGAATGGTGGTGTAACAAACCACCGGTAAGTGCGCGATGAACAAAGAGGTGCTCGCCGTGCACCGTGCCTATGTGTATCGAGAGGTTCCTCGTGTCACTCACCTCGCCCGTCATGCGACCGCAGGAGACAGCCGAGTCCCCGGCCCCGGAAGCCGTACCGTCCGACGGTACGGCGATCGAGGCGGCCGGCGGATTCACCCTGTCCCACGGCGACGAGGGGGACGCGCCGGCGCAGCAGGTCGCCGGCGCCGGAGCCTCCGCCGACCCGGTCAAGGACTACCTGAAGCTGATCGGCAAGGTGCCGCTGCTCAACGCCGAGCAGGAGGTGGAGCTGGCCAAGCGCGTCGAGGCCGGGCTGTTCGCCCAGGAGAAGCTGGACACCGGCGAGCCCGCCGGGAAGCTCCGGCGCGAACTGGAGATCCTGGTCGCGGACGGCGCCCGCGCCAAGGAGCACCTGGTCGAGGCCAACCTCCGGCTCGTCGTCTCGCTCGCCAAGCGCTACACCGGCCGCGGCATGCTCTTCCTGGACCTGATCCAGGAGGGCAACCTCGGTCTGATCCGCGCGGTCGAGAAGTTCGACTACGTCAAGGGATTCAAATTCTCGACGTACGCGACGTGGTGGATTCGCCAGGCCATCACCCGGGCGATGGCCGACCAGGCGCGGACGATCCGTATTCCCGTCCACATGGTGGAGATCATCAACAAGGTGGCGCGGATTCAGCGCCAGTTGCTCCAGGACACCGGCCGCGAACCCACTCCGGAAGAACTGGCCAAGGAACTCGACATGGCCCCGGAAAAGGTCATCGAAGTACAGAAATACGGCCGTGAACCGATATCCCTGCACACCCCGCTGGGCGAGGAGGGCGACAGCGAGTTCGGCGACCTGATCGAGGACACCGAAGCGGTCGTCCCGGCGGAGGCCGTCGGCTTCTCCTTCCTCCAGCAGCAGCTTCGCTCCATCCTGGAGACCCTGGCCGACCGGGAGGCCGGTGTCGTCTCCATGCGTTACGGCCTCAAGGACGGGCAGCCCAAGACGCTCGACGAGATCGGCAAGGTCTACGGCGTCACGCGCGAGCGGATCCGCCAGATCGAGAACAAGACCATGTCGAAACTCCGCCACCCGTCGCGTTCCCAGCTACTGCGCGATTACCTGGACTAGGGCGGGCAGGACGGGCACCGGAGGGCCTGCGCGGAGGGGCGCCGGACGGAGCGCGGGGAGCGGCGCCGGGGGCGCGCGACCCGCTTGATGCGCCCTCCGCGGGCCGGTGACCGGCCGCCGGGCCGCTGCTAGCCTCGCAGCAGCGGCTCGCGGGGGACGGGGGTCCGGGATGAGGTCCGCAGCAGCGAAAGCCGGTCGCGCCACCGCAACGGTGGTGCTGGTTATTCTCGCCACCACCACAGCTTGTGGCCGGTCCGGCGGGACCGGCCCCGGTGACGTCCCGCCCGGCGCGGGGACCGGCGGCGCCGCATCGTCGGTGTGCGGGAGCGGTGCCTCGGACGGCGGCGGGCCGGGCGCGCCAGGGGCGAGCGCGGGTGGGCCCGGTGCCGGGGACGGCTCGCACGGCGCCGGCGGCGGCTCGGCCGCGTACAGCCAGGGCGGCGACCCGATCACACCGGTGTCACAGCCGCCGGAGGACACCGGCAGCCCGGAGACGATCGGCGTCGGCGACACACCCAGCCAGGGCCACGAGACGCCCGTGCCCTCGTGCACCGACTCCACGGGGCAGCAGGTATCGTGCCGCGTGGACGACTCCTCCCCGCCGACGGGCGAGGCTGCCCCCGGCCCTTCGCGGACGGACACCGGGCAGTACGGACGGAACGGGGGAGGCGGCCCGACCGAGGAGGCCCAGCAGCCTTCCCGGTCGGACACCGGGAACACCCGGCCCGGCCCCAGCCCGGCCGCCACCGACGTGCCCTGATCCGGCGATGGGCGCCCCGCCTGCCGTGCCGGACTATCCGGCCGCCGCCGCGGCCCGTGCCCGCGCCCGGCGCCGCAGACAGCTCCGGCGGGCCGCCCCGCCGCCGCGCGCCGCCGGTACCGACACGCCGCCGCAGCCCGGTCAGCGTTTCGAGTGGGCCAATACCGTCCTTGGCGCCGGATCGATCGTCGGCGGCCTGATGTTCTACGCGGGCGTCATGCACAGCAGCGCCTACTTCGCCTACTTCCACGTCCGCGCGTCGATCCTCGGCTTCGGCTTCCCACAGATGATCATCTGGAGTCTGCGCCTGGTGACCCTGCCGGTCCTCATCGGCCTCGCCCTCCTGGCCGTGACGCCGCGCCTGCCGGAACTGCTCGTCTCGCTCCGCGTCCCGCACCGCGTCACCCTCGGGGTGCGCCGCGCCGGCCGGGCCGTCGCCCGCCAGTACGTCCTGTTCGTGGCCGCCGGTGTCGTGCTGATGCTGCTGTGGCAGCACATCCAGCCGTACGGGTGGGCGGCGCCGCTGCTGGTGGCCACCGGCCTCGTGCTGGGCCAGAGCGACGCGGCGAACCCGGTACGCCCACCGCGTGGCCCGTGGCGCAAGGGCTTCCCCATCGCGGCGGCGGCGCTGTTCCTCGTCTGGGTGATCGCCCTGGTCGCGGGCCACCTCGGTACGCAGGACGCCCGCTCGACCGCCGCCCACCTCGTCCGCCGCCCCGCCGTCGTCGTGCTGAGCGTCGAACGCCTCAGCCTGACCGGCCCCGGCCTGATGACCGAAACCCTCCCGGGCATGCACTACCGCTACCGCTACACCGGGCTGCGCCTGATCCTCGAACGCGACCGCCGCTACTACGTCCTGCCCGTCGGCTGGCGCGCCCGTACCGACCCCGCCTTCGTCATCGAGGACGACGACACGATCCTGGTCCAGCTCATGCCGGGCACCCGGCCCCGGGACGGAACCGGAATGCAGTGACGGGGACAGCGGGGGCGGATGCGTCCCGGCGGGCCGCCCGATTTTGGTCCAGCGTGCAACCATCTTGCATCCGCGCCGGTCTGGCCTCGTATGAACGGATCGATGACGGGGACGCGGTCGCAGCGCGTGGCGGGGGCCACCGCGGCCGCGGTGCTGGTGACGCTGGCCGTGACGGTGACGGCCGGCGGTAATGCGCCGGTGGCCGCCGTCGCCGGTGGAGTACCCGCCGCGGGGCCGGAGCTGACACTCGCCGACACGACGGACACGTACTACCTCCCCCGGTACCGCCTCCCGGTCCGGGACGACCTCCCGGCGGAGTACCGGATCACGCTGAAGGCCCGGGAACCGCACGTCGTCAAGGGCGTCACGGTACGGATCGACCTGTCCGTCCTCGCGGGCCTGGCGGACGTCACCTGGGTGGACAAGGGGCACCGGTGCGCGCCGGCGGGCCAGATCATCACCTGCGCGCTGGGGGATGTCGAACAGGGCGTGGCCTTCACCCCCTTCCACCTCACCCCGCGGCAGGGGGCCGCCCCGGGGCCGGCCGGAGCCATGACGACCACCGTGACCAGCGCCGACGCGCCGACTGTCCGGCACACCACCCAGGTGATCGTCGGCGCCCCCGCGCCGCCGCCCGCCAGTACCCCCGACGGCCGGGGGTGAAGCCCGCCCGAAGGCGTTCCGCCGCGCGGCCGTTGCCCGTACCGTTCGGTGCGTCACGTGAGACCTCGCACCGATCGACGGGCCACGTGAGACCCCGCACCGAACGGTGCGTCCGGCAGACGACCGCGGGAGGACATGTGTCCAGCGCAGTGGAGCACAGCTCCGTCGAGGTGAACGGCGTCCGGCTGCACATCGCCGAACAGGGGGAGGGGCCCCTGGTCCTGCTCCTGCACGGCTTCCCGGAGTGCTGGTACTCCTGGCGCCACCAGTTCGCGCCGCTGGCGGCGGCCGGGTACCGGGTCGTGGCACCGGACCAGCGCGGTTACGCGCGCAGCGACCAGCCGGCCGACATCGCCTCGTACACCATGCTGCACCTGACCGGTGACGTGATCGGGCTGATCCACGCGCTGGGGGAGGAGCGGGCGGTCGTCGTCGGCCACGACTGGGGCGCCCCGGTGGCCTGGACGACGGCGCAGCTCCGCCCGGACGTGGTGCGCGGGGTCGTCGGGCTGAGCGTGCCGCCCGCGCCGCGCTCTCCCCGAGCGCCGCTGGCCCACCTGAGGGAGTTGCTCGGGGACGGCTTCTACCAGGTCTACTTCCAGGAACCGGGCGTCGCCGACGCCGAACTGGCCCAGAACCCCACCGCCACCTTCCGCGCGATACTGTCCAACGGCTCCGGCGACAGCCCGTTCACCGACCCGCCGCGCCCGTGGGTCGTTCCGGAGGGCGCCAAGCTGCTGGACACGATGGAGGAGCCGGCGGAGCTGCCCGGCTGGCTGACCGAGGAGGACATCGAGACCTTCGTCGGCGAGTTCGCCCGGCACGGTGACCGTGCCTTCACCGGCGGCCTGAACTGGTACCGCAACATCGACCGTAGCTGGGAACTGCTCGCGCCGTTCCAGGGGCGTGGCATCGACGTACCCGCGTTGTACATGGCGGGCGACCGCGACCTGGTCCGGGCCTTCCCGGGCGTCGATCAGCTACTGCCCGCCCTGGAACGGCTGATGCCGAACCTGCGGCAGGCCCCGGCCCTGACCGGTTGCGGCCACTGGACGCAGCAGGAGCGGCCGGACGAGGTCACCGCCGCGCTGCTGGAGTTCCTGGCGGAGCTGCCCGCGGCGAAGTGAGGACGGAGCGGACCGGCGCACCCTCTTCCCGGGAGCGCGCCGGTCCGTTGTACGCGAATACGGATGTACGGGTGTACGGGTGTGCGGCACCGAGGCCATGCACGCTGCCGTACGGGCCCGCCCGGCCCGCCGTACCGCTACACCGTGACGTCGGCCTCTTCCACCGCGCCCCGTGCCCGCTCGTTGAGCTTGCTGTGCCGCCGGCCGTAGCCGAAGTACAGCGCGAGGCCGACCGCGAGCCACACCAGGAAGCCGACCCAGGTGATCAGCTGGAGGTTGAGCATCAGGTACAGGCAGCACAGCAGCGAGACCAGCGGGATGAACGGCACCCACGGCGTACGGAACGCGCGGGGCAGGTCGGGGGCGGTGCGCCGCATGATCAGCACACTGGCGGAGACCGAAGCGAAGGCGAACAGCGTGCCGATGTTGACCATTTCGGCGAGCAGGTCGAACTTCAGGAACGCGGCCAGCGCAGCCATGATCACGGCGAGCACGATCAGGTTGGCCTTCGGGGTGCCGTGCCGCGGGTCCACCCGGCACAGCGCCTTCGGCAGCAGCCCGTCCCGGGCCATCGCGAAGATGACGCGGCTCTGCGACCGGAAGCAGATCAGGCTCACCGCCGCGAGGCCGACCACCGCGCCGAGGCTGATGACCGTGGCGAAGAAGGGATGGCCTTTCGCGGTGAAGGCGTCGGCCAGCGGAGCCTTGACCGACAACTGCGAATAGTGCTGCATTCCGGTGACCACCAGGCACACCGCCACGTACAGCACGGTGACGATGATCAACGAGGCGATGATGCCGATGGGCAGATCACGCTGCGGCCGGCGGGTCTCCTCGGCGGAGGTCGCCACCATGTCGAAACCGATGTAGGCGAAGAAGACCATGGCGGCGGCGCTGAGAATTCCCGCGACACCGAATGCCGTCGGGGTGATGCCCGTCAACAGCTGCAACAGCGGCGCCTGTAGTCCGGACACCTCGGCGGTGTGCTGGGCCTCCGGCACGAACGGGCTGTAATTCGCGGTGTCGATGAAGAACAGCCCGGCGACGATGACCAGCAGCACAATCGCCAGCTTGATGCCGACCAGCACATTGGTGACGCCCTTGGACAGCTTTCCGCCGACGACGAGCACCGCGCCCAGGACGAGCACGAGAAGCGCCGCGGGAAGATTCACCACGGCGTCGTCGCCCCCGCTCAGCGCGGCGGGCAGGTGCAGCCCGAGGCTGTTCAGCATCGATTGCAGATAACCGGACCAGCCGACCGCCACCACCGCGGTGGCCAGAGTCAGTTCGAGGCTGAGCGCCCAGCCGATGATCCAGGCGGGCAGTTCGCCGAGCGAGGTGTACGAATACGAGTACGCGGAGCCCGCGACCGGGACCGAGGAGGCGAATTCGGCGTAGCACAGCGCGGCGCAGGCGCAGACCGCGGCGGCGACGACGAAGGAGAGCGCCACGGCGGGCCCGGCCATGTTCCGGGCCACCGTACCGGTCAGCACGAAGATTCCGGTGCCGAGAATGACACCGACCCCGAGGATGGTCAGATCGAGCGCGGAAAGATCCCGGCGAAGTTGTTGTTCGCCCTCTCCACGAGCCTCCTTGACGGCTCGCTCCAAAGGCTTTTTGCGCAGCAGACTCACGGTGGGTGTTCCGAACTCTCTCAGGGGTACGGGAAACGGACGTACGCGTTCCCGGTCGGAGTCTCCGTCAGGCGTCCGCGTCCTCGCAACGTAACGCTCCGGCGTCTCAAATGCTGGGACCGGCGCCGGGACGTGGCGGACCGCGTGCGGGAAAGAGCCGGACCCGCGCGAACCGGTGCGGGCGGGTCGCAGCGCCGCACATTCCGTTCGTCCGCCGCGCCCGTCGGCTACAGTGGAGGACATGGCTTCCTGGTACTACTTCATCTGAGACCGGGCGTGACCGCGGACGGCTGACTCTTCGCCGCCCCGCCGTACGACCGGCAGCGCCGCCGCCCGCGCAGGATCACCTGTCGCCTGGCCGCCGCGCCGATTCCGCGGTCACCTTCTTGCCGCAGCCGCAGCCGCATT
Organism: Streptomyces sp. NPDC026394; assembly: GCF_055567735.1. Lineage (NCBI taxonomy): Bacteria > Bacillati > Actinomycetota > Actinomycetes > Kitasatosporales > Streptomycetaceae > Streptomyces > Streptomyces sp. NPDC026394. The sequence continues at coordinate 98,313 of NZ_JBVHPX010000024.1, read as the reverse complement.
TCGCATTCCCCTGCGCGCTGCCTTCCCGGCCTCCATCGGAATCCGGCCCCCGTGCGCAGGCGCACGGCGCGGCCACGACGTACCCAGGGAATTCCCGCGCGCCACCGTGCCCAATTGACCATGAAAGACGTCTCCCGCAGCTACGGCGACCGCACCGTGCTGGAGCAGGTGTCACTGACCGTCCGCCCCGGCGAGAAGGCCGGCGTCATCGGAGAGAACGGCTCCGGCAAATCCACGCTGCTCCGGCTGCTGGCCGGGGCCGAGGCGCCGGACACGGGCGAGATCACCGTGTCGTTCCCCGGCGGCATCGGCCACCTGGGCCAGACCTCGCCACTCGACCCGCGCGGCACCGTCCAGGACGCCGTCGACGCGGCCCTCGCCGAACTGCGTGACCTGGAAGCCCGGATACGCGCCGCGGAAGCCGCGCTGGCCACCGCGACACCGGACGAACTCGACGCGTACGGCGAGCTGTTGACCACGTACGAGGAGCGCGGCGGCTACCGGGCGGACGCCCGCGTGGACGCCGCCCTGCACGGCCTCGGCCTGGGCCACCTCCCCCGCGACCGGGTGCTCGGCTCACTCTCCGGCGGCGAGCGGTCGCGCCTGTCGCTCGCCTGCGTCCTGGCCGCCGCGCCCGAACTCCTCCTGCTGGACGAGCCCACCAACCACCTCGACCAGCAGGCCACCGCCTGGCTGGAGGCACACCTCGCGGCGCACCGCGGCACGCTGGTCGTCGTCACCCACGACCGTGACCTGCTCGAAGCGGTCACCTCGGCCATCCTTGAGGTCGACCGCGACCTGCGGACCGTCACGCGGTACGGCGACGGCTGGCAGGGTTACCGGACGGCGAAGGCCGCGGCCCGCCGCCGCTGGGCGCAGGACCGCGAGGAGTGGCTGGCGGAGGTCGCCCGGACCGCCGACCTGGCGGAGTCGGCCGGCCGACGGCTGGCCGGGACCGGCAAGGACCCGCACGAGGGCTTCGGCAAGCACCGCCGCTCGCACGAGGCGAAGCTGTCCGGCCAAGTCAGGGCGGCCCGGCAGCGGCTGGCCCGGCTCCGGCGCCACCCGGTGCCGCCGCTTCCCGTACCGCTCCGGTTCACGGCCGAACCGGCCACGGCCGCTCCTCCGGCGGTCGGGGCGGCGGAAGGGCTCGATGGGGCCGCCGCCCCGACCGCCCAACTGGCCGGCATCACGGTCGGCGACCGGCTGCGCATCGCCGAGCTGACCGTGCGGCCGGGCGACCGCCTTCTGGTGACCGGCCCCAACGGCGCGGGCAAGTCGACGCTGCTGCGTGTCCTGGCCGGTGACCTGCGCCCCGACACAGGTACCGTGCGCCGGCCGGCCCGTACCGGATACCTGGCGCAGGAACTGTCCGCCGCACCGCCCCGGCAATCCCTGCTCGCCGCCTTCGCGGCCGGTCTCCCCGGCTCGCCCGAGGAGCACGCGTCCGGGCTGCTGGCCCTCGGCCTGTTCCGGGAGGAGGACCTGACGGTCCCGGTGGCGGCCCTGTCCGTCGGCCAGCGGCGCCGGCTGGAGCTGGCGCGCCTGGTGACGCGCCCCGCCGACCTGCTGGTCCTGGACGAGCCGACCAACCATGTCTCCCTCGCCCTGGTCGAGGAGCTGGAGGAGGCGCTGTCCGCCTACCGCGGCGCGGTGGTCGTGGTCTCCCACGACCGTCGCTTCCGCAGCGGGTTCCGCGGACGTGAGCTGGAGCTCGACGGCGGCCGGGCGGTGCGGGAGCGCGAGCGTCTCGCGGGGAGCCGCTGAACGGACGGTCGGCGGGCGCGCTCCGGGTGCGCCCGCCGTACCGAGGGCCGAGAGTGGAGGAGGAGCCCGCGAGGAGCCCGCGAAGAAAGGGTGAAGCGACAACCAGTCCGGTGGCGGAGGGGCATGGCGGCGCGGTGAACGGGCACGCGTGCGGACACGCCGGACGGCGGCACACGGCCGAGGGCCCGGTGCACCGGAACGTGTCCGGCGCACAAGGCCCACCGGCCGCACACGCCGCACAGAAACCGTCCGCACACGTTGCAACCGTGGAAAACCGGGCACCCGGAACACCGTCAAGACATCACCGTCAAGGCTGTCACGCCTGTCAGCCGGTGACCCGCGCACCCTGAGGAGGAAGCGCCATGCACCTCTCGCTCCTTCAACCGATCATCGACCGGCCGGGCCCCTGGGCCTCCGTGTACGCCGAGGTGCCGCACAGTACCGAGGACGCGGCCAAGCAGCGGGAGCTGTCGGCGGACGCGGCGGCCCGGCAGCTCGCGGAGCAAGGGGCGGACCGGGCCACGTGCGATGCCGTGCGCGAGGCCCTGGCCGGATTCCGCGCCGACGGCGACACCGCGGCCCCCGCCGGGCGGGCGGTCTTCGCCACGGACGGCGAGGTCGTCCTGGACGCGCCGCTCGCCGGGCGCCCCGCCCAGTCGTTCGCGGCCTGGTCACCGCTGCCCAGGATCACGCCGTGGGCCGAGGCCGCGGCGGACAACGCCGGCTGCCTCGTCGTGTACGTGGACCGCACGGGCGCCAACTTCGAGCTGCACGACGACCGGGGCGGCGAGGAAGCCGGCCAGGTCGACGGCGTGGACTGGCCGATCCACCGCACCGCCACGGCGGACTGGTCCGAACGGCACTTCCAGACCGCGGTCGAGAACACCTGGGAACAGAACGCCGGCGAGATCGCCGAGGCCGCGCAGCGCGTCTTCGACAGCAGCGGCGCCAAGGTCATGCTGCTGGCGGGCGACCCCCGCGAACGCCGCTCGGTGCACGACAAACTCCCCGAGCAACTGCGCTCGGTGACCTACGAGAGCGACCACGGCGGCCGGGCCGCGGGCTCCGACAGCACCGCGCTGGCACGCGACATCGCCCACGTACGCGCCGCCCATGAGCGCGACCACGTGGCCGACGTCCTCGACCGCTTCCGGGCGGGCGCCGGAGTGGGTGGCACGGACCCCGCGTATGCCGCGACCGGCGTACCGGCCCTCGTCGAAGCGGCACGCGAACACCGCATCGACACCCTGATCATCACCCCCGGCGGCGCCGACGCCGGACGCGAGGTCTGGGTGGGCCCCGGCGCCGACCAACTGGCGGTCCGCAACTCCGAACTCCAGTACCTCGGCGAGACCAACCCGTCCGCGGCCCGCGCGGACGACGCCCTGCTCCGCTCGGCCGCCGCGAACGGCGCCGAAGCCGTGGTCGTCCGCGACCCCGCCGAAGCCCCCACCGGCGGCCTCGGCGCCATCCTCCGCTGGAGCACACCGACCCAGCACGAGTAGGGCCGCGTCAGCACCGGACCGGTGCCCGGGCAGTCTCCGCACTGCCCGGGCACCGGTCTTTTCCGTGCGCGAAAACGGTACGGAACGCGTCGGCGCGAGCGGGACACGCCAGGACCGCCCCGGAACCAGTACGCAGACCCGGAGGCCACCGCGAACCGGCCGCAACCGACCGCATTCCGGCCAACTCCCTTGCGGGGCAAGGCGAGAGACCTGCCCATGCAGCTAGGGTCCTAAAGTGCTAGGAGCCTAGATGAATAGAGTTGGTCCGTGATGGAGTTCCACCTCGACACCCGCTCCGGTGTCGCGCCGTACCTGCAACTGGTCCAGCAGGTACGCCAGGCGCTGCGCCTGGGCCTGCTCTCCGAAGGGGACCGCCTGCCGACGGTCAAGGATGTCGCGGCCCAGGTGGCGGTCAACCCCAACACCGTCCTCAAGGCGTACCGGGAGCTCGAACACCAGGGCCTCGCCGCGCCCAAGCCGGGCGTCGGCACCTTCGTGACCGGCACCCTCGGCGACACCACACCCGCCGAACACGAGCCGCTGCGCCGGGAGTTGCGGCGCTGGCTCGGCCGGGCGCGGGCCGCCGGGCTGGACGGGGAGGGTATCGAGGCCCTGTTCCGGACCACGTTCCGTACGCACATCGAAGAGGAGACATGACCGCGATTCTGGAAACCGCAGGTCTGGGCAAGCGGTACGGGCGCCACCAGGCGCTGACCGACTGCACCCTGAGCGTGCCGAGCGGACGGGTGGTCGGGTTGGTCGGCCCCAACGGTGCCGGAAAGTCCACCCTGTTACAACTGGCCTGCGGGCTGATCTCCCCGACCTCGGGCACCGTCACGGTCCTCGGCGAGCCGCCCGCGTCCGGCCCGGAACAACTGGCGAAGGTCGGCTTCGTCGCCCAGGACGCGCCCACCTACGCCACCCTGACCGTCGCCGACCACCTGCGTCTGGGCGCCCGCCTCAACCCGGGCTGGGACGCCCGGCTCGCGGACGACCGTGTGCGCCGGCTCGGCATCGACCCCGCACAGCGCGCCGGTGCGCTCTCCGGCGGGCAGCGGGCCCAGCTCGCCCTGACCCTCGCGGTCGCCAAACGGCCCGAACTGCTCCTCCTGGACGAACCGGTGGCCGCCCTCGACCCGCTGGCGCGACGCGAGTTCCTGCGCGGCCTCATGGAGTTCGTCGCGGAGCACGAAGCAACCGTGATCCTCTCCTCGCACCTCGTCTCCGACCTGGAGCGGGTCTGCGACCACCTGATCGCCCTCGTCACCTCCCGCGTCCGGCTCGCGGGCGACGTCGAGGAGCTGCTCGCCACCCACTTCCGCCTCACCACGGCACGCCGCGACGGCGACCGCCTGCCGGACGGCCTGGAGGTCGTCCGGGCCGTCCACACCGGCCGGCAGAGCACCTTCGTCGTCCGCGCCGAGACCGCCGTCCACGACCCGGCCTGGGTCATGGAACCGCTCGACCTGGAGGACCTTGTGCTCACCTACCTGGACCCGGCCGGAGCAGCCCTCGGCGCCCGACCCGTACCGGAGACGCTGAGATGATCTGGCTGACCTGGCGCCAGTTACGCGTCCACGTCCTCGTCGCTCTCGGAGCCCTGGCCGCGATCACCCTTCTCCTCCTGGTCACCGGCCTGCAGATGCGGCACACCTACGGCACCGCGGTCGCCGGCTGCACGCGGGGCTGCGACGCGGCCCAGGCGGCCTTCCTCTCCCGCTACACCGGCCTGTCCTACCTCGCCACGGGCCTGGTGATCGCCGTACCCGGTCTCCTCGGCGTCTTCTGGGGCGCGCCGCTCATCGCCCGCGAAGTCGAGGCGGGCACCCACCGGCTGGTCTGGAATCAGAGCGTGACCCGCGCCCGCTGGCTCGCGGTCAAGCTCACCACCGTCGGCCTGACCGCCGTCGCCGTCACCGGCCTGCTCAGCCTCCTGGTGACGTGGTGGGCGGGTCCGCTCGACCAGGTCGCCATGGACCGGTTCTCGCCCTTGCTGTTCAGCGCCCGCGGCATCGCGCCCCTCGGCTACGCGGCCTCCGCCTTCACCGTCGGCGCCTGCGCCGGGCTGCTGATCCGCCGGACCGTGCCCGCCATGGCCGTCACCCTCGCGGTCTTCGCCGCCGTCCAGATCCTGATGCCGGTCGCGGTCCGTCCGTACCTCCAGGAACCGGTGCACACCGACGTCGCGCTGGACCTCGCGGAGAGCACGTCGGGCCGCTACACGCTCCTCAGGTCGGGTTCCGGTGCCGGGGCCCGGGTGGATGTACAGGTGTCGAGGCCCGGTGACTGGGTCGTCTCCGGGGCGAGCCCGGTCCTCGACGGGGCGGGCCGGGACGTCGGCCGCAGTCTGGCCTGTGGGGAGAGTGCGGCGCCGGGCGGTGGCGGGGAAGCCGCCGGCTGCGCCGTCCCGACGGACCTGCACACGCGGATCGCCTACCAGCCCGCCGACCGCTACTGGGCCTTCCAGTGGTCCGAGACCGCGATCCACCTCGCCCTCGCCGGACTGGCGGGCGGGTTCTGCTCCTGGTGGCTGCGCCGGCGCAGGAGCTGAGGCGGCCGGGTCCGCGCGGCGGGCTCCTTCCGCCGGGGTCGGCCATCGGGTCCAGGGCCGCCCCGGCAGACAGGGCCGAGCTGGTCAGGCAGAGCCGTAGGAACCGGCTGAAGGCGCCGTGACCTGCTTGCTTCCGGCCTCGGTGAAGACCGTCACCGTCAATTCGACCTTCCTCTCGCTCTTCCTCCTGTGGCCCACGCTCGCAGGCTAGGAGCGGGCGCACCGGCCGGACAGGGCGCATGTTCCGCGCCCGGTCGCGGAATCCGGGCGCACACCGGGCCGAACGGCGCGTCCGCCCCACAAGGCGCGAGTGCACCGGAACCGCCTGCCGGAGCGGACGGAACGGCGGGCACACTCTGGGCCTGGCGGCGGCCGCCGCGTTACGGTCCAAGACCACGGACCGCTGAACCGCACATCCACCAGGCGCGTTCCGGCCGCACCGGCCGCCGCTGGACGCGCACCGACGAGGAGGCCGACCTTGGCCCGTACCGCCCCCGCCCCTGACGCCGCGATCCGCGCCCGGCTCGACACCGTGCGCGACCCGCTGCTGTCGCTCGCCCGCGACCTCCACGCGCATCCCGAGACGGCGTTCGCCGAACACCACGCGGCCGACGCCCTCACCCGCCTGCTGGCGGAGGCGGGCTTCGCCGTCGAACGTGGTACGGCGGGGCTGCCGACCGCTTTCACGGCCAGCGCGGGACCGGCCGACGCCGACCTGACCGTGGGCCTGTGCCTGGAGTACGACGCGCTGCCGGACCTCGGCCACGCCTGCGGGCACAACCTGATCGCCGCCGCCGGGGCGGGCGCCGCCATCGCGCTCGCGGCGGTCGCCGGCGACCTCGGGCTGCGGGTGAAGGCGCTGGGCACGCCCGCGGAGGAGGGCGGTGGCGGCAAGATCCTCATGCTGGACGCGGGAGCCTTCGACGACGTGTCGTGCGCGCTGATGGTCCACCCGGGACCGGCGGACGACTTCGGCGGCACGTCCCGGGCCTCACGCGGCGTGCAGGCGGAGTACCGGGGCCGCGCCGCGCACGCGGCCATCGCGCCGTACGACGGCCTGAACGCCGCCGACGCGTGCGTGGTCGCGCAGACCGCGCTGGCCCTGCTGCGCCAGCAACTGCCCGACGGGGTACGGATGCACGGCATCGTCACGCACGGCGGCGACCGGACCAACATCATCCCGGCGCGGGCCCGGATGAGCTGGCAGATGCGCGCCGACACCCTGGACGAACTGGAGACGTTGTGGCCCCGCATCCGGGCCTGTTTCGAGGCGGGCGCGGTGGCCACCGGGTGTGAGCTGACGCTCACCGAACCGTCCCCCGCCTACGCCGACCTGCGCCAGGACGCGTGGCTCGGCGACACCTACGCACGGCACGTACGGGCCCTCGGCCGTGACCCCGAGCCCGCGGTGTTCATCGGGGCCTCCACCGACATGGGCAACATCAGCCAGGTGCTGCCCGCCGTCCACCCCAGCATCGGCCTGTCCTGCCACGCCCGGCCGCACACGGCGGAGTTCGCCGAGGCGACCATCGGCGAACACGCCGACCGTGCGGTGCTGGACGGCGCCCTGGCCATGGCCCTGACGGCCGCGGACCTGGCCGCCGATCCTGAGCAGCGGGCCCGGGTCACGGCGGCTCACCGTGCCCGGGCCCGTCCCGCCGGTACGCGTCAGGGGCGCTCGTCGGCCGGTTCGCCTCTCGGGTGACCCGCCGCGTTCTGCTGCTCCTCCAGGTTGGTGGAGAACGTGTCCCCCTCCTTGCCGACCCGCTCGTCCTCGTCCTCGTCGTCCGTGACGTCCAGCTCCGCGTCCTCGAACTCCTTGACCAGCTCGTCGGCGGCGGAGTCGGTGTGCCGGCGGTCGTTTCCCGTGGATCCCATGGAGCGGTCCTTCCTGTGGGCCCGAAGGCCGTGCGGCCCGGCGGGCCGGTCGTCCGGCCCGCGCCGCGGCCCGGGCCTCGCGGTGCGGTGCGGTCGCCGGGCGCCGGTGGTACCAGGCGCCCCACGCACCAGCGGGTTCCCCGCCGTGCGGTGATCATGCCCCGGGGCCGGCGGCCCGTTCGCCCGTACGGGTTTCCGGTGCCGTACGGGGGCTACCCGGTGCTGCGGCCGTGCGCGGCGGGCCGGGGGACGGGCGTCCGGCCGGTCCCGGTCCGCCGCGACCACCGAGACCAGGAGGTGCGTGGGATGTTCCGAGCGATCGCGGACGTGCTGAGGGCCGTGGGCAGCACGCTCGCGGCAGTCGTCACCCTGCCGTTCAGGGCGCTGGCCCGGCTGTTCGGCGGCGCCTCGGGCTCGGCCCGCCGACCCCGCCGGACCGGCGCCCGCCGACCCCGCCGGATGGGCACCCGCTGACCCCGCCGGACCGGCGCGGGAACCGGGCCGGCGGCAGGCGAAGGGCAGGACGAAGGCGGCAGTACGAAGGCGGGCAGTAGGAAGGCGGACGGCCGTTTCGCGGCCGTCCGCCTTCGTGTCCGTGGTCCGGGGTCAGCCGGGCAGCGCCGGGCGGTTCCAGTGCCGGTGTGCCGCGACCGCCTCGGCGAACGCGCCCGTGAAGTCCTGGGCCGTCGCCCCGGCCGAGAGCCGGTCGGTGACGATACCCACCTCGGAGACGGTCGCGTCACCGTCGGCCGCCGTACGCAGCTCGCCCGGAAGCTGGTCCGCCAGCTTGTCCACGCTCGCCCCCAAGGCGCCGATCGGCTTGCCGTGGCGGTACGCGCTGCGGACGAACCGCAGGGCCGCGTCGTCGGCGGCCGCGTTGCCGGAGTCCAGGCCGCCCGGGGGCAGCAGCACCGCGTCGTAGAGCACCGAGGCGACGGTGGGCAGGGCCCGGTCCACGGCGAGGGTGCTGCCGTCCTTGTCCTGAACGGTGCCGTCCTGCGGGGCGAGCAGCTCCACGATCGCGCCCTGTTCGGTCAGCGCGTCGCGGACCGCGATGGTCTGCGCCGCGTCCACGCCGTCGGAGACCAGCACGGCGATCTGCCGGGTGCTGATCGAGCCGTCCCCGCGGTTGTTCTCGAAGCTCAGCGCGGGGGAGGGGGCCGGCTGCGGCGTGTTCGGGCGCTCCTGCGGCGCGGGGACGCCGACGCCCTCGGCGACCGCGACGGCCAGCGCGTGGTCCACGTACGAGAGCTGCTCGACCGTACGGGCGCGTACCTCCTTGGCACCCACCTTGCCCAGCTCGAAGCGGAACGCGTCGACGATGTGCTTCTGCTCCCAGTCGGCCATGCTGTGCCAGAACATGGCCGCCTGCGTGTAGTGGTCCTCGAAACTGGGGCTGCGGCGCCGGATCTTCCGGCCGTCCACGCGCTCGGTGTAGTGCCGGAAGGCCGGGTCGTCCGGGTCGGCCAGCGCGGGGCAGCCGCCGCCGAGCGAGTTCGGGTGGTAGTTGGCGCCCCGGTGGATCTCGTTCTGGTGGTAGCCGTCGCGCTGGTGGTTGCGGACCGGGGCGACCGGCCGGTTCACCGGGATCTGGGCGAAGTTCGGCCCGCCGAGCCGGATCAGCTGGGTGTCCAGGTAGGAGAAGTTGCGGGCCTGGAGCAGCGGGTCGTTGGTGAAGTCGATGCCCGGGACGACGTTCGCCGTGTGGAACGCGACCTGCTCGGTCTCGGCGAAGAAGTTGTCGGGGTTGCGGTCGAGCACCATCCGGCCGATGGGCTCCACCGGGACCTGCTCCTCCGGAATGATCTTGGTGGCGTCCAGCAGGTCGAAGTCGAACGCGTGCTCGTCCGATTCCGGCACCAGTTGTACGCCCAGCTCCCACTCGGGATAGGCACCGGCCTCGATCGTGTCCCACAGGTCCCGGCGGTTGAAGTCGGGGTCCCGGCCCTGCGCCTCCTGGGCCTCGTCCCACACCAGGGAGTGCACGCCCAGCTTCGGCTTCCAGTGGAATTTCACGAAGGTGCCTTGACCCTGCGCGTTGACGAACCGGAAGGTGTGCACGCCGAAGCCCTGCATCATCCGGTAGCTGCGCGGGATGGCCCGGTCGGACATCAGCCACATGATCGTGTGCAGCGTCTCGGGCTGCAGCGAGACGAAGTCCCACAGCGTGTCGTGCGCGGAGGCACCCGTCGGGATGTCGTTGTGCGGCTCCGGCTTCACCGCGTGCACGAAGTCCGGGAACTTGATGCCGTCCTGGATGAAGAAGACCGGGAAATTGTTCCCCACCAGGTCGTAATTGCCCTCCGAGGTGTAGAACTTCGTCGCGAACCCCCGTACGTCACGCACCGTGTCGGCGGACCCGCGCGGGCCCTGCACGGTGGAGAACCGGACGAATACCGGGGTTTTCACGGACGGGTCCTGGAGGAAGGCGGCCCGGGTGAATTCCGCACACGACCGGTACGGCTGGAAATACCCGTACGCACCCGCACCGCGCGCATGCACCACCCGTTCCGGGATCCGCTCGTGATCGAAGCGGGTGATCTTCTCCCGGAAGTGGAAGTCCTCCATCAGGGTAGGGCCGCGCTCGCCGGCCTGAAGGGAATCGTCGGTGTGGTCGACCGGCACGCCCTGGTCGGTTGTCATGGGCCCGGAGGCCGGGTCTTCGGCGCGGAAGCGGTCACGCTGTTCTTGCTTCGGGTCGGCCATCGGATTCTCGCTCCTTGTCTGCCCTGTCCACTCGTGTGCGGGCGCCCGTACGACGAATGCGCGCCGCGTCCGGCGACCCGGCGCGACGGCACTCCGCCGGGCTGGGTATCCGGCGGGCCGGGAAACCAAACATGCATTTCGGCCCGGTCGGATGACGGGGTGCAGCGACGTGTGAGCGCTCCGCAGGCGAGCCGCCGCTGATCGTCCTATGCTCGGTGTGCAGACGTTGGGCGTATGCCGCGTACCAGGTCGGACCCGGTGTGCGGGCAGCCGGAGGCTGTCCGGAAGGTGTGCCTCCGCCGTCTCGGAGACGACGCCCAGACCCCGCGTCCGTTGGGAGAGTGGTCCCGTGAGCACACCTGCCACGGCTCCGTCACGCCGCCGACGAGCCTTTCCGGACACCCCGGACGCGGCCGAGACGAACGCCGTTTTCACACGCCTGGCAGAACTGCCCGAAGGCCCGGAGAAGAGGCGGTTGCGCGATGAACTGACACGCGCCTGGCTGCCGATGGCCGTACGCCTCGCACTGCGTTTCCGGGACCGCGGTGAAAGCATGGACGATCTGAAACAGGTGGCCGCACTGGGGTTGGTGAAGGCCATCGGCGGGTACCGGCCCGAGCGTGGCAGCGCATTCGAGAGTTACGCGATCCCCACCATCGTGGGCGAGGTCAAGCGGCATTTCCGGGACTGCACCTGGGGCGTGCACGTACCCCGTCGCGTCCAGGAACTCCGCAACACCGTACGGATCGCCGTGCGCGAACTGGCCGCGGCCTCCGACAGTCGTTTCCCGACCGTCTCGGAAATCGCCGAACGCACCCGGCTCTCCGCCGACGACGTCATCCTCGGCCTGGAAGCCATCGAAAGCTACAAAACCCTTTCGCTGGATGCCGAGCGGCCGGGCGCCGACGACGATTTCGCCCTCCGTGACAGTATCGGTTTCACCGAGTCGCAGTACGAGCTGGTGCTCGCCCGGGAAACGGTGCGCGACGGTCTGCGCGGCCTTCCGGAACGGGAGCGCCGCATCCTGTACATGCGGTTCTTCTGCGACATGACGCAGAGCCGCATCGGCGAGGAACTGGGGCTGTCCCAGATGCACGTGTGCCGTCTCATCAAGCGGACCTGCGCCCGCATTCGCGAGCAGGCCGACGGGACCGGCCCCGAGGCGCCCGCCAGTTCGGTTGCGGCATGACCCGGTGAAATGACATGCGGTCCCGCCTTTCCTGGTAGGACCGCAGTAGCAGTGCTGGACACAATGGTGGAGAAGGGCCGGCTTTACATGGGCGAGTGCCAGATGACGTTCGTTCCCGGGGTGCCGTCGTGGGCCACCCTCCTGACGGGGGACCTCGACGTCGCGACGCGTTTCTACGGACCGCTGCTCGGCTGGCGGTTCGAGGCCGGGCCGGACCGGTGGGGCCCGTACGTACGGGCGATGGCCGGGGACACGGCGGTGGCGGGGCTGAGCGCGGCCGCCCGCCACACCGAACTGCCCAACGCGTGGACGACGTACTTCGGTACGCGCAACGCGGACGACGCGGCGAACGGGGTCCGGGAGCGCGGCGGCACGGTCGCCATCGGCCCGCTGGACTTCGACGCCGGCCGGCTGGCGCTGGCCGCCGACCCGGCCGGGGCCAACTTCGGCCTGTGGGAGTGCCGCGAGAGCGTCGCCGGGACCAACCGGCAGCCGGTCGGTCCCGGCGCGCCGGTCTGGGTGGAGCTGCGCACCCGGGACGCGTTCGACGCCGCGCGGTTCTACGGCGACCTCTTCGGCTGGTACAGCGAGGCGGACGGCAGCCCCTTCGACGTGCGCTGGGAGGACGAGCGGGTGGTGCTCAGCGTCGACGACCGGGACGCGGTGGGCCTCTACGGCGGCGCGATCGAGGCGGCGGCCGACCCGCAGGTACGGCCGCGCTGGAACATCCACTTCCAGGTGCCGAGCGTCGAGGAGGCCGTGGAGACCGCGAAGAAGCTGGGCGGCCAGGTGGAGTCCCAGGCCGAACGCACCCCGCACGGCCCCGTGGCCGAACTGCGCGACCCGGAGGGCACCCTCTTCCACATCATCGGCGCCGTCACCTGAGCCCGCCGGGCCCACGGCACGGCCCCCCCGATCCCGCCGGGATCACCGCACAGCCACGCCCCGAGCCCGCCGGGACCACCGCCCGCCGCGCCGACCGGAACTACCGCACCGCCACCAGCACCGCGTCCTCGCCGAACTGCCAGACCGGCGCGGCGTGCCGGAACCCGGCCCGGCGCAGCAGCCGTACGTGGTGGGACAGCGGCAGCCCGTTGTGCACGCTGTGCGCCGTGTGCCGGGCGCGGCGGGCGGTGAACGGGCCGGCCAGCTCCGGGTCGGCGGCGGCAGCGGCCCACCAGGCCGCCCAGTCCTCGTGACCGGGCGGCCGCTGCCGTTCCGCCCGCCGCAGCCCCACCTGCGCCGCCACCTCCGCCGCCCGGTCCCCCCGCGGGCTGCGGAACCGGTCGCTGTTGACGAGCACACCGCCGGGCCGGACGAGACCGGCGAGGTCCTCGTACGCCCGGCGCAGCGCGTCCGGCGCCAGGCAGTGCAGCGCCGTCGACGAGACCGCCGCGTCCAGCGGGCGGTCCAGGCCCAGGGCGCCGGTCCAGCCGGCCGCGCCGACCGGCGCCTCGACGAACCGCACGGCGTCGCCGTGGTGGGTCCGGCCCAGAGCCAGCAGGACGGGGTCCTTGTCCACCGCCACGACGTCCGCGCCGGGCAGCCGCCGGGCCAGCCGCGCGGCCAGCGACCCGGGCCCGCACCCCAGGTCCAGGACCAGCGACCGCTCCTGCCGCGCGGTGACCTTCTCGACGGCATCGGCGACGACCGTGAAGCGCTCCTCACGGTCGATCGCGTACCGCTGCTGCTGTCGTTCCCACCGCCGCACCCACAGGGCGGCCGTAGCCGTGCTCAGTCCCATCCGGTCGCGCCACCTCAGCCGTCTCGCACCTGTCCGCCGGTGGTCCTCAACCTACAGGTGAAAACGGTTTCCAATGGCGTGCTGTCACTCCAAAGGGGGCACTCCGCACTCCGCAGGGGACGCCCCCCCCCGGTGGGTCAGGCGCACGCCCCCAGCACGTCCAGCAGCCGGTCGATCTCCGCCGGTGAGTTGTACGCGTGCAGACTCACCCGGACCGAGCGCTGCCGCTCGCCCCCGCTGCCCTGGCAGAGACTGTCGGAACGGACCATGAAGCCGTGGTCGAACAGCGCGAAGCCGAGATCGCCCGAGTCGATGGCGCGGTGTCGGAAGGTCACGATCCCCTGCCGCCGCTGGATGTCCGCGTCGGCCGCCAGACTGCGCCGGCAGCCCACGACCTCGTACGCGGGCAGGTGGCGCAGCCCCTCGGTCAGGCGGGCGGCCAGCGCGGCCGCCCACCGCTCGACGCGGCCGGTGCCCACCGTGTCCAGCCAGTCGAACGCGGCCAGCAGGCTCCGGATGCCGGTGGTGTTGGGGCTGCCGTCCCACCCGCCGGGCACGAAGGCCGGCCCCCGCGCGTTACGGGCCCACACGGCACCGGAACCGGGCAGCGCCAGGGCCTTGTGCCCGGAGAAGACGGCGAAGTCCACGTCCAGGTCGGCCAGCGACACCGGGATGTGGCCCACGCTCTGCGCCGCGTCCAGGCAGATCGGCACGTCCGGGCCCACCGCCTGCCGGATGCGGTGCACGTTCATGTCGCCGCCGTAGACATGGTGGACGTGGGTGACCGCCACGAAGCGGGTCCGCGGCCCGGCCAGCGAGGCCAGGGCCGCCGGGTCGTAGTCACCGGATCCCGCCTGGTACGGCATCGGGCGGACCCGTATGCGCAGACCCTGCCGGGCGAGCAGGTCCCGCACCTCCAGCCACGGGACGATGTTCGCCTGGTGGTCGGCGAGCGGGACCACGATCTCGTCGCCGTCGGACAGGGTGCCGGCCAGCCAGTCGTGCGCGACGGCACGCAGACCCGCCGTCGCCCCGCTGACGAAGTGCACCCCGGAACGTTCCGGTTCCGGATCGCCCAGGAACTCCTTGATCCGCTGCCGGGTCTCCTCGACCAGTGCCGTGGTCCGGTTGGCCCAGGTGTAGGTGCCCCGCCCGGCGTTGGCGTTGCCGGTGGTGAGGTAGTGCAGCACGGCGTCCAGCACGGCCTGCGGCTTCTGGGTCGTGGCGGCGTTGTCCAGATAGGCGAGTTGCGGGGCGCCCGTGATGATGGGGAACTGGGCGCGTACGCCGGTGTGCCAGGCGTGCAGTTCGTCCAGCGCCGCGGTGGCGGGCACGTTCGTCGTGGTCATCGGCCGTCACTCCCGTACCAGTGGAGCGCCCGCGTCGCGCCAGGCGATGATCCCGCCGCGCAGACTGCGGACATCGGGATGGCCCATGCGCGCCAGCAGCGCGGCGTACTTGGCGGACTGCTCGCCGACCGGGCAGGCCAGCAGCACGGGCCGGCTCTTGCTGAACGGCAGCCCGCCGCGCACCAGTTCACCGAAGAGCTCGTCGACGATGTTGACCGACCCGGCGATGTGCAGCGCGGTGTAGGCGAACGGGCTGCGCAGGTCCACGACGAGCGGCTGGTCGTCCTCGATCCACCGGCGGGCGTCCTCGACGTCGACGTCCGGCGCACCGCGTACCTCGGCGTCGGAGAGGGTGGCCACGGAGTTCGGCTGCGGCGGCCGGCCCAGCAGCTCGGGACGCCGCTGCCGTACGTAGCCGAGATAGCTCTCGATGCGGTCGCACACGATGAACACGGCGGTGCGGCGCCCGGCCGGGCGGTCCGGACCGGAGTCGGGGCCCGGCGCCGGGCCACTGTCCAGCTCCCGCAGGTGCCGCACGGCACCGAAGTACGCGGCCCCGCTGGTCGGCCCGGCCAGGATGCCGCACCGCCGGGCCAGCGTCAGCATCCCGTCGATCGCCTCGTCGGCGGTGACGGAGGCGATCGTGCCGTACGTACCCGGGTCGAACAGGCCGACCTCCTGCACCTCGTCGATGGTGCGGATGCCCGGTACGAAGTCCGCCTTGTGCGAGACCAGCCCGACCACCTCCACCCGGGGGTCGTGCTCCCGCAGCACCCGGGCCACCCCGGTGGACGAGCCGGCCGTGCCCACACAGGCGATGAACCAGTCCGGTGCCCGGCCGTCCAGATCCTTGATGATCTCCGGGCCGGTGCCCTCCACATGAGCCTGGGTGTTGCGGTCGTTGTAATACTGATCCGTGTACAGGTATGCGCTGCCCGGCTCGGTGAGCGTCTGATGGAAGTGGGTCAGCGGGTCGTCGGTATTGGTCGGGTCCAGACACTCGGTCTGCCCCGGCAGCTCCTCCACCTCCGCGCCCAGCAGCAGGAGAAGATCCTTGATCTCCGGTATACGCATCCGGTTCGTGACGGTCTTGAACGGTACCCCGTGCATACCGGCGAGCACGGCCAGTGCCTTGGCCGTGTTGCCGCTGGACAGTTCGATGACGGTGCGGTCCTCGCCGGCGGCGGTGGACAGCCCCGGGCGCACCATGTTCCAGGCCGCCCGGTCCTTGACCGAACCGAACGGGTTCAGCATCTCCAGCTTCGCGTACAGGTCGACGGTGCGCAGGCCGTGCACGGACGGATCGATGCGTACGAGCGGGGTGTTTCCGATGGCGTCGGTGATGCGCTCGAACCTCATGCAGGCCCTTTCGTCCGGCGGTTCACGTGCGGCCAGTACTGTTCGTCCAGGCACCAGTGCCAGGAGGCGTCCTCCCGGCCGGTGCCGTCGGCCGGCCCGTCCTGCCATACGGCGACCTTGCGGGCGACGGGCTGCTGCTGGGCCTCGTCGGCGCTGAAGTCCATGCAGTACCCGGCGGTGTTGGCGAAGGCCAGCAGGTCCCCGGGGCGCGGTGCGCTCGGCAGGTGGACCGCGCGCCGCGTGATCATGTCCGCCTCCAGGCAGAGGTTGCCCGCGAGGAAGCAGGTCACCGGCCCGGCGTCCGGGGCGCCGCCCGGCGCGGCGCGCGGGACGAGGACCGGGTCGACCAGGACGCCGTGCTCCTCCAGGCCGATGTCGTCGGCGTTCGCGTCCAGCCGTACCAGGAGGTGGCCGGGGCCCGTACGGCCGGCGGCTTCTGCGCGGTCGGCGGTGTCCGTCCGCTCGGCGGTGTCCGTACGGCGCACCTCCAGCACCCGCGCCAGAGTGACTCCGCACTGGTCCACCAGCGCGCGCCCGGGTTCCGTGTGCAGCTCGTAAAGGTTCTCCAGCAGCAGGGTGGCCAGCGGGCGGCCCAGGGAGGGGGCGGGGAGCGAGAGGAGCGCGTCCAGGTACTGGGCACCGGCGGTCGGCCGGTGGGCCGGGTACAGCGCGAGGGCGCCGCGCAGCGTGCCGTTCTCGTTGCGCAGCCCGTAGGTGTGGCGGCGCCAGGTCATGGGCGGGCGGGTACCCAGCGCGGCGTTGGTCAGCTCTGTCGTGTACCGCTGCCACTGTGCGCCGTCGGCGAGGTAGTCGGTGCCGAAGCCGCCGCCGATGTCGACGGCGCGCGGTGTGAAGCCCCGGGCCCGGCACGTGTCCAGGGCCTTGACGCACCCTTCGAGCGCCACCGCCTTCTCGGCCGGGCTGGTCGTGTCGAGGTGGTAGCCCACGCCGGTCAGCTCCACCGCGTCGCGGTGCCGTTCCACCGACTTCAGCAGGCCGTCCAGCTCCGCCTCCGCCGTGCCGAAGCGGCTCTGCCGGGTCAACAGCCGGACACCGGGGGCGCAGAAGCCGGAGAGCCGCAGCAGGATGCGGACGCGGGGGAGGCCGTAATCCCCTACCAGGGTGGCGAGTTCGTCCAGTTCCACCGGGCTGTCGATGTTCACGGTGGTGCCCGACCGGGCCGCCAGCCACAGGAATTCCGGGTTCTTCGGCCCGGTCGCCATGACGCGGTCCGGTACGAACCCGGAGCCCAGGGCGTGCTGGAGTTCGCCGAGGGAGGCGACGTCCACGGCGGCTTCCGTGGCGGCGAGCCGCCGTACCAGGGCGCTGGAACGGTTCGCCTTGTGCGCGAAGAAGATGCCGCCGCTGAGGTGGTGCCGGCGGTACACGGCCCGGAAGGCGTCCAGGTTCTCGGCCATGCGGTCCGGTAACACCACGTTCAGCGGCGACCCGAGCCCGCCCGCGAGCGTATGGAGGAACGTCCTTGCGCGCAGCAGGGACGCCAGCCGGGACTCCAACCGCGGTTCGAGGTACAAGGGAACGTCCATACGCAATACTTCCCCCGGTACGGACCCCAGGCCACCTCATCCGCGGAACCGGCCGGGGCGGACCGGCCGCGGACGCCGCCTCCCCGCCACCTTGCCGACCTCTCTCGGCTGCCGGTCCGTCGGCCGGTCCGCCGTCCCGCGTCCGGTCCGCCGTCGGCCCGCGGCCGATCCGCTGTCGGTCACGCGGCGTCGGTACGCGACTCCGTCAGATGCCGGACGCCGGATCGTACGGCCCAGAAGAAGACCGCGAGTGCGAAGGCCGCCACCACCAGCGAGTCGTAGGGAGCCGGCAGCCGGGTGGAGCCCCCGAAGCTGCCCAGCCACGACAGCACGGTCAGCACCGCCAGGTACGTCACCAGCCAGGCGCCGGTGCGCAGTTCGGCGAGCAGCGGCAGTCGCCGCCCGGCGTCGTCCCGGTCGCCGACGGCGTCCGCCGGGCCGTTCCCGGAACGCCGCATGGCCAGGAAGATCAGCAGTCCGGCGAGGACCAGCGGCAGGGCCAGGCGCAGGGTGTGCCAGCCCGACCAGTACACGAACTCGCTGGCCACCACGAAGCTGACGGGCGCGATCCAGCGCAGGCCCGGCACCCAGCCGGTCGTGCTGCTCCCCGGGTCGGCGAGGAACACGGCGGCGGCGACCGCGGAGGCGCCGTAGATCAGCAGGTACATGTTGCCCATGACGCTCACGATGTCCTGCCAGCCGCCGAACGGCAGCAGGAAGATCACGATCACCGCGAGGTTGATCGCCAGTGCCCGGCGCGGCACCCCGAACCGCTCGTCGACCTTCATGAAGAACCGCGGGATCGTGCGGTTCTTGGCGAGCGCGTAGGTGTGCCGGGCGTTGATGGCCACGCCCACGTACGCCGAGCCGCCGGGGGAGACCACCGCGTCCGCGTACAGCAGGCTGGACAGCCAGTGCAGGTTGAGGATCAACGCCAGTTGCCCGAACGGGGACTCGAAGGAGACACCCTTCCAGCCGCCGCCGAGCACGCTCTCGGGGACGGTGAACAGGAACGCCACCTGGAGGGCCAGGTACATGGCGACGGCCAGGGCGATGCCGGTGAGGACGGCGGCGGGGATGGTCTTGCGCGGGTTACGGGCCTCGCCGGAGAAGTCCAGCGGCGCCTGGAAGCCGTTGACCGAGTAGACGATGCCGCCGCCGGCCAGCGCGGTCAGGCAGGCGGCGTAGCCGTACGGCGCGAAGCCGCCGTGGTCGGTCAGGCGCCCGTCGTGCCAGCCGGAGGCGATGAGCGCGATCACGGTGACCACCGGCACCGCGATCTTGAACACCGAGACCAGGTTGTTCAGCCGCGCGAACATCCGTACCGCGTACCAGTTCAGCGCCGTCAGGACCACGCTGAGCGCGGCGGCGACGCCCACGCCGGTCAGGGTCAGGGTGTGGCCGCTGTAGAGACCGGGCACGTAGTGCGCGGCGTACTGCATGATCGCGCTGATCTCGGCCGCGGTGCCGCCCACCGAGAGCAGCACCGACCAGCCCACCAGGGTGCCGACCAGCCGGCCGCTGGCGAACAGCGGCCAGCGGACCGTGCCGCCGCCCTCGGGCCGCGACGCGCCCAGTTCGATCATGACCAGGGCGACCAGGCCGCACAGCAGGCCCGCGCCGATCCAGGACAGCAGGGACGCGGGGCCCGCCGTCTGGGCCGCGTACAGGGCGGCGAACAGCCAGCCGGACCCCACGATGTTCGAGAACCCGATCGCGGTGAGCCCCCAGAACCCCAGGTCGCGGCGCAATCGGCGCTCCTGCGCCACCACGGGCGCACCGGCCTCGTCGACCTCACCCGTCACCTGACGTTCCGACACCGAACTTCCTCCCTGACGTCCCTACCGACGGCGCACGCCGCCCGGGCGCGGTGTGCGCCGTCGGATGCGTGCCCCTGCGGATTCTGCCGTTCCGACGCGGCGCGGACGCACGTCACCACGCGCGACCGGGCCTCGGGTGTCCGAAATGCCCGGTCGGGAGGGGAGGGGGCCGGCGGCAACCTCGGTGGCACGCCTGCCGGTAGAGAGGGAGATTACGGCTGTGTGAAATCTACGTGCTGTTGTTCGAAACGCCCCCTGATCGGGGGCGTGAGACGGGGCGCGCTCCACGGCATCGCGCCCCGCCGCCCGCCGGTCAGCTGCGCAGCGGGCCCTCGCACGTGAAGGACGCGCTCCCGGAGCGGCCGTCGGACCAGACGTCCACGGCCCCGAAGGAGCAGTCCATGTCGGCGAGGTTGTCGGCCACGGCACCGGCCCGGTCCAGCAGGAAGTAGTCGACGGTCTCCGACATGTCGGCGAAGACCCGGTCGGGGTTCCGGGCGTCGGAGAGGTTGGCGGTGATCCGACCGGTGCAGGTGAAGCGGGCCCGGCCGCCCGTCTCCCCGCTGCCCGTGCAGGCGGGTGTGACGGAGGTGGCGGTGGCGAAGGCGGCCCGGACCTCGGACGCCTCGGCGAAGCGCAGCGAGGCGACCGGGTGGAAGGTGGTGCGGGGCACGTACAGGTCGCCGACCTCGGCGATCCGCGCGTCGAGGAACGCGTCGTACGCCCGCTGGAGCGCGCCGTCCGCGCCCATCCTGCTCCGCCAGGCGTCGAATCCCTTCGGGTCGTCGGCGCGCTGGTAGCCGTACATCTCCCGGATCAGTGACGGGCGCTGCTGCCACAGGAACGCGAAGAAGGTGCCGGCGTAGTGGTAGAAGCGGAAGCCGTCGCCGGCGTACGTGGCGTGCAGCAGCCGGTCGACGCTCATCCGCGGGCCGCCGCCCGCCGTGTCCGCGATGACGCCCTCGACCAGCGATTTGCGCACCCGCACCCCGTCGTCGCGGGTGCCCCCGGCGAAGAACTCGGCGGTGCCCTCGTCCATGGCCGTGGTGAGGTCGCCGGTGTACCAGGGCGCGTCACCGAAGCTGCCGGGAACGGCCCAGCGGCCGTTGAGGTAGTGGGTGTACTCGTGCCGGAACAGCTCTTCGAGGGTGAGGGTGGATTCCTGCGGCACGCGCCGCTGGTACGTGTAGAAAGTCGCCCCGTTCTCGATGTAGACGCCGCCGTTGTCGGTGCCCATGCCGGTCAGCAGCGGGTGCATGATCTCGTACTCGGCACGGGACGCGTACAGGTGGACGTGCAGCGTGGCGTTGCTGTCACCGGCCAGCGGCGTGTCCGCGCCGAGCACCCGGAAGAACTGGGACCTGACCTTCTTGCTCGCGTAGTAGAGCTGGTCGACGGTGGTCCGGTCGAGTGCGGTACGGACTTCGAGGGTGCCACGGTCGTAGGTGTACGTGTGCGGGAAGATCTCGTTCTCGATCTGCGGGAGGCAGACGCCGTACCGTGCGCAGACGCCGTAGTAGTTCAGCCAGCCCGCCACACCGGCCCACGGGGCGCTGAGCCGGCCGAAGTTGTTCTCCGCGACGGTCAGCAGTGCGCCGAGGTCGCTGACAACGGCGGGCTTGAGGGAATCGATCTGCCCGAAGCGGCCGTACTCGCCCAGGGCGTCGCGCACCGCCCAGGCGTTCACCGTCCCCTTCAGGTGTGTGTGCCCGCAGAAGGCGCGGAATGCGGCGCGGTACGCGGCGTCGGCGGTGACGGCCGCCCGGAAGGCGGTGTCGTTGTTTCCGGGGTACACGCCGAGGTAGTTGACGGTGAGGGCGGCGAGGGCGGCACCGCCCCACACCGGGTCCGCGGCGGTCGGCTTGCCGGGCCCCATGGTGCCGAGAACCTTCATCACCAGCGGAAGCTGGTGCTGGCGCAGCCCGGGCGCGCTCGCCGCGGTGAGGGCTTCCCGTAGCGTCTCGGCGTTGTGCCGGGTGGGCTCGAAGGTGCGGGCCGCGCCCCCGTACGCGGCGACGGCCGCCCGCATCGCCCCGACCGTGGGCGCGTCCGTCACGTCGATCTCGCCGCGCGAGAAGTCGTGGTAGACGACGGCGTGCAGGTAGGTGAACAGCTCGTGGAGGTGGGTGGCGTCCGTCGCGTCATGGCCCGGCGCGAGCGCGCTGATCCGGCGGGAAACGGCTTGTACGTGCGCCCGCGACATCACGGGGGCCAGCCGCGCGTCCCAGGTCCAGATCAGGCCGCGCAGACAGCCCTCGACGGTGACGGCCGGGTCGGTGAGGAAGTCCGTGAGGGCGTCCGGGGCGAGGCGGGTCAGCGCGTCCAGGGTGCAGGGGGCCTCGGTGCTCGGGCGGTGGGGCGCGTCGGACGTGTCCCGCGCCAGGTCGCCGGGGGTACGGCCCCGGGGGACGCGGCCGTTGCCGGGCGGCAGGTCCCGTGCCGCCGGATCGGGGGCGTCGGCGAACCGGTCGGCCCGGTCGGTGCCGTTGCCGGCCGTCCCGTGGGAGGAGGCCGTTGCCGGGCCGGCTGCTGTCGGGGAGGCGGCCGTCGTGGCGGCCGACGGCCGGGCGGGTGCCGCGTCTTGGGCGGCGGCCTGGGCTGCGGGGAGGGCGAGGCCTACCGACAGGACGGCGCTGAGCAGGCCCTTGCGCACAGTGCGTAACGGAAACACCGGCTGCTCCTGTGTAGAGGCGTGTACGGCACGTACGCGCACGCGCGACCGGCGAACTGGCGTATGTAAGGCGGGAGTTGACGCCACGACGGGCCGCTGTGCGCCCCGTAACCTAGTAATGTGACATTGCACTGACAACCCGTCGGATACGCCTTTCGGTCCTCGGCTGCTCAACGCTTCCGATGCGCGACGCCTCCGATGTGCGACGCTCCCGGCCTGCTTCCCCGGGGGGGCAGGCCTCGCCCTCTGCCGCTTTCAGGGCCCCGAAACCGTACGGGCCCGAGTCGTACGGACCGTCCTCCGGCCGCCCCGCGCGGCCCGCCGCTCGGCGGACTCGTCCCCGGGCCGTGCCCACAGCGACCTCACGTGCCCCAGGTGGCGCGCCATGCACGCCTCCGCCCCCGCGGCGTCGCCCGCCAGCGCCAGGTCCAGCAGTTCCAGGTGCTCCTGTGCCGAGGGCAGCAGCTCACCGCGTTCGTCGAGGCCGGTCAGCCCGTACAGCCGGGAGCGTTTGCGCAGGTCGCCGACGGTCTCCACGAGCCGCGCGTTGCCCGAGAGGGCCAGGAAGCCCAGGTGGAAGCGGCGATCGGCTTCCAGATAGCCGATGAGGTCGTGGTCGCGCGCGGCTCGGACGATCTCCTCGGCGAGCGGACGCAGTGCGGCCAGTTGTTCGCGGACGGCCAGCCGGACCACCCGGCCCACCGTCGGCACCTCGATCAGGGCCCGGATCTCCGCGAACTGGTCGAGATCCCGCTCGCTCACCTCGGTGACCCGGAACCCCTTGTTGCGCACCGGCTCGACCAGCCCCTCACGCGCCAGGTCGAGCATCGCTTCCCGTACGGGCGTCGCCGAGATGCCGAACCCGGCGGCGAGTGCCGGGGCGGAGTGCACGGTGCCGGGGCGCAGTTCGCCGGCGATCAGCGCGACGCGCAGGGCGTGCGCCGCACGGTCGCGCAGCCGCTCCTGGCCGGTGATCGGTCCGAGGTGCTTCACATCGCCCCCTGGGTGGGCCCCTCGCCGGGGCTCCGTACCGGCGTCGGACAGGAGCCCAGCGTACCGGGGTGTTACGCCAAGGGGGCGCTGTACACGAGCTGTTGAGATGAGCCGTTCCCCGTGCGGCCGGTGTCCTCGGCGCCCCGGCGACCTCAGCGCTCCCGGGGGACCTGAGGGCCGCCCGGCTCCGGAGGCGCCGGTGCGTGCCCGCGCTGATCGTCCGCGGCCTTCGCTTCCGCCTCCGGCAGGCGGACGGTGAGTTCGGCGACGGCGCCGCCGTCGGGCGCGTTGGAGAAGCGCAGGGTCGTACCGAGGACGCGTGCCTGCCCGACGGCGATCGTCAGTCCGAGGCCGTGCCCGCCGCCCTTCCGGCCCTTCCCGGGCCGGGTGCGGAAGCGCTGCGGGCCTTCGGCCAGCAGCTCGTCGGGGTAGCCGTCCCCGTGGTCGCGCACCGTGACGACCGGCCCGTCGACGGTCACGACCACCGGCGGACGGCCGTGCTTGTGCGCGTTGGCGACGAGATTGCCCAGGACGCGCTCCAGCCGCCGCTGGTCGGTCTCCACCCGGCAGTCCCGTACCACCCGGACCTCCGCCGTGCGCCCGGTGGCCCGTACCGCGCGCTCGGTCAGCGGTCCGAGCCGGTGCACGTCGAGATCGGCGCGCTCCACCTCCGCGTCCAGCCGGGAGATCTCCAGCAGGTCCTCGGTCAGCCGCCGCATGGCCTGGACCCGCTCCTGCACCATCTCGGTGGGCCGCCCGGCGGGCAGCAGCTCGGCGGCCGCGTGCAGACCGGTGAGCGGGGTGCGCAGCTCATGGGCGACATCGGCGGTGAACCGCTGCTCGCTGTGCAGCTTGCTCTGGAGGCTCGCGGCCATCGCGTCCAGCGCGGCGGCCACGGCGGCGGTCTCGTCCCGCGCGTACCCCGGGCACCGTGCGCGGGGGTCGTCCACCCGCGCGTCGAGGTCGCCGTCGCTGATCCGGCGCGCCACCTGCGCGGTGCGGTGCAGACGCCGGGTGACGCTCCTGGTGGCGTAGATGCCCACGACGAGCGTCAGGGTGATGGCGACGGCCGACGACCCGATGATGGCCTGGTCCAGCCCGCTGATGACCGCCGCCCGCTGGCTGTAGTCCTGGCCGACGGCCAGCGCCTTGCCGTCGGCGGGGGTCACCGCCCACATCGTCGGGCGGCCGTCGCGCTCGCCGAGCTGAGTACCGCGCTCGCCCCGCCGCGCCATGTCGCGCAGCGCGGGCGGCAGGCCGGGCGGGTCGAGGCCCGCGTCACGGCTGAGCGGTTCCCCGGCGACGTACGTCTCGACCACCGAGTCCAGCCGGTCCAGGGCCGCGTTCCGGGCCTGCTCCTCGCTCTGCCGGCTGACCAGGACGTGGACCAGTACGCCGAGGACCGCGGCCAGGAAGCAGCACATCACCATGATGAACAGCGCGGCCTTCCAGCGCAGCGTCGCCGTCCAGGAAGGCAGGCGGCGCCACCGGTGCGTGCCGCGCCGGGCCCGTGTCTGCCCGGGGAACGGCCGGGAGCGGGGGAGGTGCACAGTGGTTCCAGTCGGTGGTCATGGGGGCGCGAGCCGGGGGGAAACCCTACGTCGAATGATGTTGGCTCCCCTCCGTTGCGGCAATCCGGCGATTGCGTCACGAAGGCTCATAGGTGTTTCCGTACCTGCCCGGGCCCCGGTGCCTCGGCCGAGCAGGCTGGTCCTGAGGTGGGTGCGGAGTTCCGCCGCAGAGCCTTCCGGCGGCGTGTCGGCGACCTCGACCTCGACCTCGCCCTCGACGAGCTGCTGTCCCGGTCCGGTCATGAGGCCCACCAGCTCCCGGGGCGGGTTCGCCGGATGTGGAGTCGGGGCCCTGCGTGGTGCCCGGAATCGCGCCGATGCGTCGAGCCGACGTCCCCCTGGCCGCTCCGGTCGAACATGCATTCCTGTGTTGGTGCTCGACGGACTCGGCGACTCGAAGTCTCAGGGACCGAAGCTCAGGGCCTCGGGATCGCAGGCGCGCATTCCCGTCCCGGCCGACGTCGCCGCCCTCACCAGCGTCACGGCGGCATCGCGGGCGCGCAGGGCCGCATCCGGGGTGCCGCTGATCGTGGCCGTCGTGATCGCGCCGTCGATCAGCAGCGCCAACTGCTCGGCCAGCGCGGCCGGATCGTCGGCCGGCAGTTCCCGGACGAGGCCGGAGACGTACGCGTGCACGGCGTCCTTGTGGTCGCGCGCGGCGCGGGCCACACCGTCGGAGACGGCGCCCAGCTCGCCGAAGGCGTTGATGAAGGCGCAGCCCCGGAAGCCCGGCGTGGTGAACCAGGCGTGCAGCCAGTCGAAGACGGCCGCGGGCGCGTCCTCGGGCGTGGCGGCGTGCTCCTTCACGTGGCCGGCCAGGGCCGCGCGCCAGCGCTCGTCGCGGTGCCGCAGGTAGGACTCCACCAGCTCGTGCTTGGAGGGGAAGGCCTGGTACAGCCGCTTCAGGGACACACCGGACGCGGCGCGGATCTCGTCCATGCCCACGGCCTGGATGCCTCGGGCGTAGAACAGCTCCTCGGCGGCGTCGAGCAGCCGTACCCGGGCTTCTTCCTGGTGCACGAGGGACTCCCCCTGTCGCCGAGAACGATCGTTCTCTAGAGTAGCGGACAGCGCGGAGAACGACCGTTCTCCGTGTGGTTCCCCCTGCAAGGAGTCCGTGATGACGTCACGCCCCCCGCTCCCGCCGTTCGACCGGGAGAGCGCGCTCAAGAAGGTCCGGGCCGCCGAGGACGCCTGGAACACCCGCGACCCCGAACACGTCGCCCTCGCCTATACAGAGGACACGATCTGGCGGAACCGGGACACGTTCCTCACCGGCCGCGCCGAGATCACCGCCTTCCTCCGCCAGAAGTGGTCGCGGGAACTCGACTACGCCCTGCGCAAGGAACTGTGGTCCTTCGAGGGCGACCGGATCGCGGTGCGGTTCCAGTACGAGTTCCACGACGCCGCCGGCCAGTGGTGGCGCAGCTACGGCAACGAGCTGTGGGAGTTCACCGGCGAGGGCCTGATGCGGCGCCGCGAGGCCGCCATCAACGACGTACGGATCAGCGAGGCGGAGCGGCGCATCTTCGGCCCACGGCCGGCCGAGCAGGCCGAGGCTCTCCTTCCGGTCCGGTGACCTGAGCCCGTACGCTTTCCGGCGCCGCAACGCGCTCCGCCCCGCCGGGAGTCCCGGCGGGGCGGAGCCGTGCGGTGGTCCGGCGCGTCGTTGGCGACGACGGGCGCGCCGGGACCGGCGTCAGATGATGCTCACGGTGCTCACTTCACGTTGATCGCGGTCCACGCGGCCGCGACCGTCTTGTACTCGGTGCTGGTGGCGCCGTACAGGTCGGCGGCGGCCTTCAGCGTGCCGGTGCGGGCGCCCGCGTACTTCGTGGTGGAGGTGAAGTACGTGGTCAGCGCGCGGTACCAGATCTTCTCGGCCTTGCTGCGGCCGATGCCGGTGACCTTCGAGTTGTCGTAGGTCGGGCTGTTGTAGGTCACGCCGTTGATCGTCTTCGTGCCGCTGCCCTCGGACAGCAGGTAGAAGAAGTGGTTGGCCGGACCCGAGGAGTAGTGCACGTCGATGCCGCCCAGCGACGAGGACCAGTAGTCCTTGGACGCGCCGTCCTTGGAGGGCTTGTCCATGTAGCGCAGCGGCGTGCCGTCACCGTTGATGTTGATCTTCTCGCCGATGAGGTAGTCGCCCTTGTCGACCGCGTTGTTGGCGTAGAACTCGGTCGCCGCGCCGAAGATGTCGGACGTGGCCTCGTTCAGGCCGCCGGACTCGCCGCTGTAGTTGAGCTTGGCGGTGGCGGCGGTGACGCCGTGGCTCATCTCGTGGGCCGCCACGTCCAGCGCGGTCAGCGGGTTGGCGTTGTTCTGGCCGTCGCCGTACGTCATGCAGAAGCAGGAGTCCTGCCAGAAGGCGTTGACGTAGCTGTTGCCGTAGTGGACGCGGGAGTAGGCGCCCTTGCCGTCGTTGCGGATGCCGTTGCGGCCGAGGACGTTCTTGTAGAAGTCCCAGGTGACCGCCGCGCCGTAGTGCGCGTCCACGGCCGCGGTCTGGCGGCCGCCGCCCCACTTGTCGTCCGCGTCGGTGAAGAGCGTGCCGGTGCCGGACGTGCCCTGGCGCAGGTCGTACGTCTTGTGGCCGCCCCGGGCGCCGTCGGTGAGGTTGTAGGTGCTGCCACTCTTGGTGGTGGTGAGCGGGACGGTGCCGCTGTACGAGCTGGTGCCCGTACCGGTCTCGATGGTCTCGTCCTGGAAGAGCTTGGCCCCGGTCTTCGCGTCGGTGATGACGTGCAGCTCGCTGGGCGTGCCGTCCTTCTGGACGCCGGTCACCACGGTCTCGTACGCCAGGACGGGCTTGCCGGAGGCCGCCCAGATCACCTTGCGCGGCGCGTCCTTGGCCTCGGCCTTGGTGTTCTTCTCGGCGGCGGCGGACAGCGCGCTCTTCTTGGCGGTGGCGGCCGGCTGGGCGGCGTCCGTGGTGGACACGGCTATCTTGGCCTGCGTCGCCTTGTCGACCGTGCGGGTGCCGTTCTTCTTCTCGTGGACGACCAGGTCCCCGCCGAGGACCGGCAGGCCCTCGTACGTGCGCTCGTAGCGCGTGTGCACCGTGCCGTCCGCGTCCTTGATGACATCGCGGGCGACGAGCTTCTCCTGACCGCCGAGGCCGATCTTCTGCGCGGTGCCGGCGGCTTCGGCCTGCGCGCTCTTGATCGCGGTCACGCGCTGCTGGGCTGACAGCGCGACGGCGGAGGCACCGGTCGCGGCGTCGGGCTGCGCGGTCGCCGACCCGGTCTGGACGGTGACCGCGACCATCGCGGCGGAGGCGACCAGGGCGGCGGCACGGAGGGTGTACTTGCGGGGGGTGGAGGTCATGCGTCTCAACTCAG
This sequence comes from Streptomyces sp. NPDC026394, assembly GCF_055567735.1. NCBI lineage: Bacteria > Bacillati > Actinomycetota > Actinomycetes > Kitasatosporales > Streptomycetaceae > Streptomyces > Streptomyces sp. NPDC026394. Next base: position 70,322 of record NZ_JBVHPX010000024.1, on the reverse strand, counting down.
TCTCCTAGCGCGGGCCGTACGGTTGCGGCCCGAATGAGGGGGAGGGCAGCCCTGTCGGGCCGCCCGGTGGTGCAGGAGTGAATCGAGAGGAGAGTGCCATCACCCGACCGCCTTTGTCAGGTCTTCAACAAGGATTTCACAGGGGGTTTGCCGAAATGCGGTTGTTTGTCGCCGATTTCTGGTCGGTTGCGGACCGCTTTTGTGAACAGCTTGTTGTGGGTGCCGGGGTGCCGGGGTGCCGGGGTGCCGGGGTGCCGGGGTGCCGGGGTGCCGGGTCTGCTGGTTGGCCGGTCGGCCGTTAGGAGGTTCTGACGACCGTCGGTCTGCCGGTCCGCGGGTATGTGGGTACGCGGTCCGCCGGTCCGCCGGTCCGTCTGACGCGGCGTACGCCATCCCACCGCCGTACCGCATGCCGGAGGCCCGGCGCCGCCATCTCTGGGCGCCGGGCCTCCGTACCGCTACGGGATGCTGTTTCAGGGGGTGGGCAGCTTCGCCGACCAGGCGGTCACGGACAGCGTGCCGTTGTCCACTTCCTGGTCGAACGGGAGCACACTGTGTCCGTTGCCGCCCCGCGGCGAAACCTGCAGGTACTTGGCGTGCGCGGTGTTCGCGCCGGTGTGCGTCCACACCAGGTCGGCGTACGCGCTCTTGCCCGGCTTCAGCGTGACGGGGTGCTCGCCCGGGTCCTTGGCGAAGTACGTGTCGCCGTGCCGCGCCGTGGTCTTGAGCGCCGTGTGCCCCGCGCCCTCCAGCGCCAGACCCGGGTAGCCGGATATCGTGCAGGTGCTCTTGCCGACGTTCTCCATCCGCAGGTAGGTGCCCGCGTGGTTCATGCCGGCCTGGCTGCCGCCCGCGTCCGTCGTGGTGACCTTCAGCGTCCCGGGCTGGCAGGCCCCGGCACCGGGCGCCCCCGTGCCGGCGGCGGAGGCGGCGCCGGCGCTTGCTCCGACGGCCAGGGCGGCGGCAGCGGCGACGGCGGCTGCGGTACGCAGACCACGCATGTTCGATCAACTCCCTCTTCCCCGGCATTCCGGGGAAAACGCTGGTGATGCACCCACCCGCCTGCCCCATACACACAACGCGACACGTGCTCCGACGCGGTGGCGGGCCGGTACGGCCTTCCTCGTCCCCCGTGCGCTCCACCCTGCGGGCGAGCGCTGATGAACGGCTAACACCCGGCTAACGTCGCGGGGCGGGGCGGGCAGGTGGGCGGCGTCCCGGTCAGTTCATGGTCGACCCGATGGGAGCGTTCCCGGTGGTCAGGAAGGTGGTCACCGGAAGCGAGCCGTCCGCCCGGCGGGGCCCGTACGCGGTACGGGCATCGGTGGACCGGAACCCGGGCGTCGCCACGCCGCGGTCCCAGTTGTTCCCCGCCGACACGGCGGAGGAGCCCACCTTGGCGGGCCGGTCGCCGTTGGCGGCGGCCAGGTTCTTCGCCAGCCGCGCCTTGCCCGTGGCGAAGTAGAACCCCGCCTTCTGGTTGGCGTACGCGGTGTTGCGCCGGAGGGTGGTGGCGCCGGGGTTGCTGTTCTCGGTGAAGCCGTGGAGCGTGTTGTCCCAGGCCGCGTTGTTGATCACCGTGTGTGCGGCGACCGATCCGCCGCCGCCCAGCTTGAAGCCGTTGCCGTTGCCCTCGAACGCGGGGTCGTGCCAGCGATTCTTGCCGTTGCCGTAGGCCCAGGTGTGCTCGATGGTGACCGGACCGGCGAACTTCCAGAGGTCCAGCCCGTCGTCGGCGTTGCCGGACAGTCGCGCCCCCGTGATGCGGTTGCCGCTGCCCGAACCGAACTTCACGGCGATGCCGTCGGCGTTCTGGCCGTGCGTGGCCCGGTCGTAGTTGCCGTGACTGTCCAGGTTCCGTACGAGGTTGTCGTGGGTGCCCTCGCCGCGCAGGGTGAAGCCCGAGTTGCCGTTGTCGGCGGTCACCAGGTTCTCGAAGACGCCGCCGGTGGAGGACGTGGCGACGAAGCCGTGCGCGGGTGACTTCTGGAAGGTGAGGTTCCGGACGGTCCAGTAGTCACCGGATATCCCGGCCAGCCAAGACCCGGCGGGCAGCTTCGAACCGTCGATCCGCACCTTCTCGCCGCCGTACGCGGCGAGGGTGATCCGGGCCGTGGGCGTGCCGTCGGCGGAGCTCTTGAGGCTGCTCGTCGGGTGGTACGTACCGCCGCGCACCTGAATGGTGGTGCCTGCCGCGGCATGTGCGACGGCGTCCTGGAGGGCCGCGGTGGTCGAGACGACGACGGCCTGGGGCGCCGCCCCGGCCGTACCGGGGGCGAGCGCGAGCCAGGCACCTCCCGCGCCGGCGGTCACGGCCACGGCGGTGGCGAGGGTCAGAGTGCGAGTCCTGCGGTGGCGACCGGTGTTGCTGCGCACGGCAGTTGTTCCTCTCGTGGGGGACGGAAGCGGCGGCCGGCCCGGCTTGCTGCCCGGGGCCGCACATGTCCTTGTCGCCGCCGAGGAGGGAAAGGTTGCCGCTTGGGGGAGGGGCGGGGGTCGGAGGGGCGGGGGTCGGGTGCGAACAGGGCTGGGGGCGTGCGGGGCTGGGGCAGATACGGGGCACGGGGCGTGCGGATGAGTGCGGACGCGTGCGAAGCTTGCGCCTGCTGTCGTCTCACATTGAGACAGAGGGATTAATCCGGTGAATTCCCGGAATCCGGCTTTCCCGTTGCGTGCGCAACCCGGGCCCGTAGCTCCGGAGTTAAATAACACCGGGTTCACGGTAAACTCGCTCTTTTGGTGACGTCCAAGCATCTTGCCGGTGCCACCGCCGCGCCAATTTAATTACTGCGGCAGGCAGTTCACCCCCCCCGCAGTAGGAGACTTCGAATGAAGCGTATTCCCCGTATTCTCGCCGGCCTGGGCATCGCGACGGCGGTCGCTCTCGGCGCGACCACGCCCGCTCTCAGTACGACGGGCTTCTTCCTGTACACCACTCCGACGGGCCAGCAGGAACAGCTCGACAATCCGCGGAGCAACACCTGCCACACGATCGAAGGGAACGGCCGGGCCTACAACGGCACCAACAAGACGGTCGCCCTCTATGCGTCGAGGGACGACTGCGAGGGGACCGCGACCCAATTCCTGAGGCCGCGGCAGCACGGCGCGGACGTCGAGTTCAAGAGCGCCGAATTCATCCGCTAGCCACACCCGCCGACCCCGCCGCGTCGGCCACCGCCGCGTCGGCCCTGCCCTGCCACCGCATGCCGGGTGGTCGGGCAGGCCGGCGCGGCCCGGCCGGGGCGGCGCGAGCCTCATGGGCACACAAGACCGTGCCCGTACCGAAAAGAATGGAGGCGGTGCAGTGGCGCACCGACGGTGGAACACTCCCGCGGTGGTGGTCGCGTCATTCCTGCTCACCATGGTGACAGCGTCACCTGCCGCGACGACGACCGGATATTTCGAATACACCGAACCCGGCCCCGCCCACACGATCAGAGACTTCTCGGGCCACGGCTGCCACACCTATGTGCAGGCATCGGGAAGTGTCTGGAACGCGACCGACGTAACGGCGGAACTCTATGCTTCAAAAAACTGCTCGGGAAACATTCTGCGCAAGCTCCAGCCCGGACAGCAGACCCGGGCGACATTCGGCAGCGTGAATTTCAGAACGCGTCCGAACTCAGGATACTTCCGCTACCGGGAAGCCGGTCGGGTGAAGACGTTGCACAATCCCCGAAGCAATGCTTGTTTCGCACTCCGGAGTGACGGGGCTGTGTACAACGCGACGAACAAGACGGTCGAGACCTGGACCAGCGATGAAGCATGCCAAGGCACCGCTGACCACTTCCTGCGCAAGGAGGAGTATGCGGATGTGATGTCGTTCGAGAGCGTGCAATTCATCAGGTAGCTTCAAGTGTTTTCCGGCAGTTTCATGGATTTCGGATGGCATCACGAGGATGCACCGGCTGCTGTGCGGTGTCGAGCGCCCGCGTCCGTCCCCGTAGCCGGGCTTCCTCGCGGAGGCACTGGGCCGCAGATCGGCGGGGATGGATACTGATCTTCATGCGTATCGACTTCGACCCCGCACAGTACGACCGGCAAGGCTTCTACCGACTGCTCACGGCGACCGTGGTGCCGCGGCCCATCGCCTGGGTGTCCACCATCTCCGGCGAGGGCGTGGCCAATCTGGCCCCGCACTCCTTCTTCAACATCGCCTGCGTCGCGCCACCCGTCCTGCAGTTCTCGGCCGTCGGACGGAAGGACTCCCTCCGCAACATCGAGGAGACCGGCCAGTTCGTGGTGAACTTCGCGCCGGAGGAACTCGCCGGGCAGATCAACGAGACGGCGACCGACTTCCCGCACGGGGTGAGCGAGTTCGACGCGGTGGGGGTGGCTCCCGAACCGAGTCTGCGGGTCAAGGCGCCGCGGGTCGCCGCCTCGCCGGTGGCCTTCGAATGCGAACTGCACAGCACGCTGCGGTTCGGTGACTCGACCGTCGTCTTCGGCCGGGTGGTGCACGCCGCCGTGGCGGAAGAGGTCATGGCCGACGGCCACCCGGAAATCCGGAAGATGCGGCCGCTGTCCCGGCTCGGCAAGGACGAGTGGGGGACGACCGGCGACGTACGGGAGATCTCCCGCATCCGGTACGCCGACTGGCAGGGCCCGGCAGCGGGAGCCTGACCGGAGGCCGGTGGCACACTCGGAGCCGGGAACCGCGGACCGGCGCGGGGCGTTCGCAATCGGGGCCGCAATCGGGGCCGCAATCGGGGCCGCAATCGGGGCCGCAATCGGGGCCGCAATCGGGGCCGCAATCGGGGCCGGGCGGACGGGCGGACGGGCGCTCGGCTCCGATGCCCGGCTGTGGCAGGTACCCGGCACCTGGTTCCGGGCCCCGGCTCCGGGCCCCCGGCAGACACCAGGGGAGCAGCGCGTTCCGAGTAGCGCGTTTCGACCCCCTCCCCCTCCTGTCCACTTCCGCATCACCCAGGTCTCCGAGACTCTTCAGTGACCCGGCCCGCAGACGTGGCGGGCCACCGGCCACTGGAGACGCGATGACGAGATCGACGGGCTGCTCCGCCGCGGTGCCGCAATTCCCGACGGACACGGCGTCGGAGCCCGCGGGCGCCGCTCGCGCCGCCGTGGAGCCCTTCAGCCGCCGTACGGCACTGCGCGCCGTCGCGGCGACCGCGGTCGGTACGCCGGCGCTGGCCTACGGAGGCGGCACCGCGCACGCCGCCCGAGGCGACCGGCGGCTGCGCGCCATGACGTTCAATCTCCGGTACGCCTCGGACCAGCGCCCCAACTCCTGGCCCGAACGCCGCCCCGTCATGCGGGACTTGCTGCACCGGGCCGCACCGCACCTGCTCGGTACGCAGGAGGGGCTCTACCACCAGCTGCAGGACATCGCGGAAGATCTCGGCGACGACTACGCCTGGCTGGGCACAGGCCGGGCAGGCGGCAGCCGCGACGAGTTCGCCACCCTCTTCTACGACACCCGCCGCCTGACCCCGGTCGAGTACGACCATTTCTGGCTCTCTGACACCCCGTACCTGATCGGTTCCGCGACATGGGGCAACACGGTCATCCGGATGGCGACCTGGGTGCGCTTCCGGGACCTGCGTACCGGCGGTGAGTTCTACGCCCTCAACACCCACCTCGACCACCTCAACCAGTACTCGCGCGAGCGCTCCGCCACCCTGATCACCGACCGGCTGCGCGCGCTGGACCCGGCGATTCCGCGCATCGTCACCGGCGACTTCAACGTCCCCGCCCACAACAATCCGGTGTACGACACGATGCTCCGCCGGGGCTCACTCGTGGACAGCTGGGACACGGCCGATTCGCGCAGCACCCTGTACGCCACCTACCACGGCTACCGGCCGCTGGTACGGGACGGCGAACGGATCGACTGGATCCTCACGTCACCGTCGATCCGGACCCACCGCGCCGTGATCGACACGTTCTCCGAGGACGGGCAGTTCCCCAGCGATCACTTGCCCGTGCGCGCGCTGCTGGAGTTGCCGGAGGCTTCCAGGACCTGACCGGAACCGCCACCATCGCTGCTGCTCCCGCTGCCGCTGCGCCCCCGTATCTGAAGCCCGGCCAGCAGGTCGTGTGTCGCGGCCGTCACCGCGTCCACGGCCTGCTCGAACACCTCGCGGTTGTGCGCGGCCGGGGCGCGGAACCCGGAGACCTTGCGGACATACTGGAGGGCCGCGGCCCGTATGTCGTCCTCGGTCACATCGGGCGTGGCTGGGGGCCTGAGCGTCTTGATGCTGCGGCACATGTGTCCAGTGTGCCTCCCCGCCCCGGCCGTGGCAGCCGATTCACCGCACTCAATCAAACATGCGCTCGAAATGATGTCCCGCCGCCCTCGTCCCTTCCCTCCTCTGCTGGAATGCCGACATGAACGATCAGGATCACGCGCGGCCCGTCGTCCCTACCGCCGGTACCGAGCGCTCAGAGGACCTCACCCCGGCCGTCCGCGGCCGCCTGGCCGCCGAGCGGATCGTCTGGCTGTGCACGCTCCGCCCGAACGGTTCGCCACACGTCACGCCGGTCTGGTTCGTCTTCGTACGCGGCACGTGGTGGATCGGCGCGGAACGCGCTTCGGTGAAGCTGCGCAACATCGAGAACGACCCGCGGGTCTCGCTGGCCCTGGAGGGCGGCGAGGCCCCGGTCGTGGCGGAGGGGCGGGCCCGGATATGGCACGTGCCGCCAGGCGCTGCGGCCTCTCCGGACGCCGCGCCGGCTCCCGACGCCGCCGTGCCGTCCGATGCCGCGGCGCCGTCCAATGCCACTGTGCCGTCCGGTGCCGCGGTGCCCTCCGACGTCGTCGCCGCCTTCCTCGCGAAGTACGACTGGAACGTGATCGCCACGCCCCAGTCGGCGTCGAGCCGGTCCGGCCGGGTGCTCTTCGAGGTGCCGGTCGACCGCTGGCTGCTGGCCGGCACGGCCCAGTAGCGACCGAGGGGCCCGGTGGAGGACGCCCTACTCCGACTCCAGGCCGGTGACCCGGAGCGTGATGTTGAGGCGCCCGCTCGCCAGCCCCGTCGTGGGGCCGCCGGTCCCCGGACGTACCTTCGTCACCCCGTGGTAGGCGAACCGCGACGGTCCGCCGAAGACGAACAGATCGCCGGAGGCCAGCTCGACGTCGGTGTAGGGGCGGCCGCGGGACTCGGGGTTCCCGAAGCGGAAGACGCAGGTGTCGCCGATGCTGAGCGAGACGACCGGGGCGCCGGACCGCTCGTCCTTGTCCTGGTGCATTCCCATCGTGGCCCGGCCGTCGTAGAAGTTGATCAGGGCGGTGTCCGGCGTGTAGCCGTCCCCGGCGGCCGTGTCCTCGTACGCGTCGACCAGCGCCGCCCGCCCCAGCTCCACCAGCCAGTCCGGGAACGCGGCGACGCGGGCGCCGTTGACGTCGTCGGCGGTGCGCCGGTACGTGTACGGCTGCCAGTGCCAGCCCAGGCACACCGTCTGTACGGACATCACGCCGCCGCGCGGCAGCCGGGTGTGCCGGAGCGGAACCGGCCCCCGCGCCCAGTCGCGGCAGGCGGCGACCAGCTCCCGCTGCCGCTCCAGGGACAGCCAGCCGGGCACGTGCACCGCACCCGGCGCGGGCCGGGACCGTACTCGCTCCGAACCGCCGAAGCCGGGCAAGGGCACGTCCACAACAACCTCACTCACGGTCCCGGTCCCGGTCCGGCCCTGGCCCTGGTGCTGGCCCCGGACCCGGCCCGGGCCTCTGTCTGGCCTTGGTCCCGGTCCCGATGCCGTTCCCGGTGGGCGCACGGGCGTCAGAGCACGCGCCCCTCCGCTCCTTCACGCCCCATTTTCCCTCACCTGCGCTATCGGCTACTCCGCGGGCTCCACGCTTTCCACAACTTCCAGGGTTTCCGGGGCCTCCGCAGGCTCCGCGATCAGTGCGGTGGCGATCCGCCGGAAACCGAGCCGCTCGTAGATCCGTGCCACGTCGTCGTTGTTCGCCGACAGGAACACCGTACGGACGCCCCGCTCACGGGCGTCGGCCACCAGCGCGGCGGTCACCGCGAGGCCCAGGCCACGGCGACGGGCGCTGGGAAGTGTCCCCACGCCGACGATCTCACTGACCGCGCCGACCGGCTGATGCTGGCCGGCAGACAGGGCGACCCCGTCCTCCTCCGCCACCGCCACCGCGGTGTACCCGTCCCGTATGCGCTCCGCCACGGCTTCCACGGCCCGGTCCTCGACGAGCAGCCTGGCCGCCTCCGCCAGCTCGCGAGGGCCCGCAGGGCCCACCTGGGTGTCGCGCTGTCCGAAGGCGACGTACGGTACGGCGACGGCGTACGGCAGTGCCGGGTCACCGTCCTCGATCACCCGGACGCACACCGCCTCTCCGGCCCCGCCCGACCCTCCGCCCTCCGCTGCCCGCCTCCGGCTCAGGTCCAGGGCGAGCAGCGGGTGCTCGTGCACCACCAGCCCCGATTCCTCCACCGCGGCGCGCAGGTGCGGCGAGTTCTCGGCCACCCACTCGAAGGTCTCCGGCACGCCCAGCTCCCGCTGCCGGTCCCGGACCCGCTCCACTTCGGCGGTGCTCACCGCGTCCCCCGTCCGCCCGAGTGCGGGCCGCGCGTAGTACGGCCAGCCCCGGCCGTCGCGTACGAAGAGGGTCAGTGCCCCGAAGTCCTCAGCGTGGGCGCCACTGCGCGGAACGGCGTCGTAGTACTCCTCGATCCGGCCGAGCAACTGCTCCAGCAGCAGGTCGGCGTGGCGGTTCTCGTCCATCTCGGCAGCGTTCACGCCCGCATCCAAGCAGCGGTACGCCCCGCACCGCCAACGGTTTCCGACCACACGCCGACGCGGCTCTGCGCCCCGCCGTACTCGGCCCTCGCCCGCGGCCCTCGTTCTCGCGGTCGCCGTCGGCTCAGACGGCGGCCTCGGCGACAGCCCCGCGGGCCGCGAGCGTCCATATCTCCAGCAGCCGCGCATACTCCGCACGGTCCTCAGCCGTCCACGACCGGCCGCGGCGGGCACGCACGAACCGCCGGATCGCCTCGTTCGCGTCGGCCGCGGCAACGGGCGCGCCCGTGCAGGGGGGAGGAGTTGGGGACATGCCGTACATGCTAGGGGCGGCCACTGACAACGTCCCCTCCCCGAAGTACCTCCGCCCGCCGCATCACTGCGCCGGCACCGGCACGTGCACCGTACGCAGGCGGCTGACCTGCCCTGACCGTTACGTGCCCGGCGCGCGGGATTCGCCATATGTGTCCAGACCCACACCCTCTGCCCACGCTCTGTCCACGTCCCGCCACACTCATCCGCCGAACGGGTGACCCCAACAGCCCCCCACTCCCGCCCCTTTCCGGCACCCGCCGTAGCCCCCGACGGCCCCTGGCGCCCCTGCCGACCACCGGCACCCTTTCCGCAACCACCGGCACCCCGACCCACCCGCCCCTCCGCACCCTCCTCTTCGCCTCCCTTCCCTCTTAGCCCAACCGGGTAAATCGGGAGAAAAGGCGCGTTTCTCCTTTCATATGACCGAACGCCGAGGGTTGAATCGAAGCGTCAGTCACTCTCAGCACGCCTCAAAGGAGGATGTTGGTATGCGTTCTGTCATGCGTCCGCTTTTCGTCGGTCTCGCGGTGGTGGGCCTGTCCGCCGCCGGCGCCGTTGCGGCCCAGGCCCACGGTCACGACGACGACCTCGTCAACATCAGCAAGTACACCAACGCGCCGAGCCACGCCTCGCACAACTGGGGCAGCGGCAACTGGAACTCGGCGGCCCGATTCGGGGACCTGGAGCAGGACTGATTGCCCCAGCGCCTTGATGGCGGGCACATCCGGCATCCCACCGGGTGTGCCTGCCGGCACGCGGAAGGTCCGGGCGAGGCGCCTCTCCCGCCTCGCCCGCCGATCCGTGTCCGTCCGTGCCGGTCTGTACCCGTCCGTGCCCGTCCGATCCCGAGGACGCCGGTGCCATGGCGCATGACGACGAATCCCCCGAGCAGCAGATCGTGCTGTTGCAAGCGCGGTTGCAGCACGCGCAGTCCGAGGTCGTACAACTCGCCCGCAGGCGCGACGAGCTCGAATCCGCGCTGAAGTACGTGCTCGACAAGGCGGGCGGCGCGGTGACCGTCACCCGGCAGGACCGTGACCGCCTGCGCGCCGTCGCCCGCGTGCATATGCGGTACGAACCCTCCGACGGCAGCTGGCACTACGAACTGCGCTGAACCGGCCCCGGCGACGGCCCCCACGACCCCCGCCTCGGCGCTCCGCCACCGCTCCCTGTGGCGGCGCCCCCGACCGCCTCCAGCGTCGGCACCCGTGCCAGTACGGGTGATGCCCGTACCCGTACCGGCGCCGGCGGTACCGATAGCGTCTCCGGCCCTCCCGCAGACGCCAGTTCACGCATTCCCCCGCCCCGTCTCCTTTCAACGGCTCCGGAATGGGTATCACACAGAAAACCCACCCCACTGTGTGCCTCGGAGCCGCGGATGCAACATGCCCTGCCCATGCCCGGAGACATAGGTCTCACCCGAATCAGCGGCAATGTGGGCCGCTTGATCCGTATCGGCCAGTGGCTGAACGGAAACGGATTCGGGGATTACCAGCACGCCTTCCTCGTACTGCCCGGCGAAATGCTGATCGAAGCCGAACCCGGCGGCGCGACCATCCGTTCCCTGTCGGCCTACGACGGCGTGGACGTCCTGTACGTGTACCCGGAAGGGCTCACCGACGCCCGGCGCGACGCGATATGCGCCGCGGGCCGCGGTTACGAGGGTGTCCCGTACAGCTTCCTCGACTTCCTGGCCATCGCCGTGCACCGGCTGCGCCTGCCCTTCCCGGGGCTTCGGCGCTACGTCGCCGCCACCGGCCACATGATCTGCTCCCAACTCGTCGACCAGAGTTACCAGGACGCCGGAGTCCGTCTCTTCGACGACGGCCGCTGGCCCGGCTATGTGACCCCCATGGCCTTGTACCAACGCCTGGCTCGATGATCCCTCGCCGCACCACCGAAAGCGTCGACCGGTAACGTCACTCCGCGTCCGTCCCCCACCGATTCCGGTGCGGGCTCATGGGGTGATGTTCCGTCACCCCGTCTCGACGAAAGACGTCATCGGTGATTGAAGCATCGGTCGGTGCGGTGCCCGGCCTCGTTCCGGCATTCGTCATAACCGCCTTCTTACTGGCCGTGCCGGTCGGCCTCATCAGCACGTTACGCGGCCGTTCCGCCGTTCTGCCGGTGTTGTTGACCACGGCACTGGTCGGCATACTCACCGTGACTTTGATGCCGAGCTCTCTCGAAAGCGAAGCGCCCGGCACATGCGATCAAGGGCTGCCCGGCGCTTCCTCCCTGGCCTCCGAATCAGCCCAGTTGAACGTCCTGCTGTTCGTCCCGCTGTGCTTTCTTGCCGTTCTCCTCTTCCGGTGCCCGGTACTCGTACTCGCCGGGACAGTGATATTGACCAGCGGGATAGAACTCGCCCAAGGGCAGTTGCCCCTGGGGCGCGCGTGCAGTTACGACGACATCAAGGCGAATGCCCTGGGCGGCATCATCGGCCTCACGCTGGGCTGTCTCTGTCTCTGCCTCTTCCCACGCGACGGCCGACGCCGCTCACCCTTCAACCGGCGGGACACGCTGTGGGGCCTCGGCGCGGTCGTCGCGAGCGCCTGCGCCGCCGCGACGGTGTTCCCCGCCACCCTCACCATCGAGGACTTCGAGGCGACGATCTACCGTTCGAGAGCCCAACTCGGCGCTGAGCTCGGCAACCCCGAGGCCATGCGGGAGTGGTTCGCCGGCACCGTCACCGAACTGCTGGGAGAACAGACCAACACCGAAATGGAGGTGCGCAAACCGCGGAACGGACAGCAGCGCTGGTTCCTGCGTGCCGAGGCCGACCGCGGAATCGTCGTGGCCACGTGGCCGGACCGCAGGCTCGTAGAACTCAGCGCAGTCAGTCACCAGCGCGAAGCAGGCGATCCCTCCCCGTCCCTCCCTCTCCTCGACGCGGAGCTGCGAAAGTCGGCGGAACGATTCGCCCGCACCTGGTTCCCCACGGAAACAGCCGGCGCCGACGCCCGGTTCCAGCGCGTGAGGAACGATCCGGACGCTCGCCTGCTCAGCTACCGCCATTACGACCACGGCGTCATGACGCCGATGCGTCTCGACATCGTCGTATCGACGACCGGCCGCATAACGGGCCTGACCTCCAAAGCCCTCCCAGGGGCACAGCCCGCCCCCGAACCGACCGGCGGCCTCGCTCCGCCCCGCCCCGGCCTACTTAGGCTACCCTAACCTCTCCGCGTGCCCATGCGACGGGAGATGAACCGCCCATGCCCTCAACCAGCAACAGCGCACCACACATTCAGGGCCACACGGAATGGGTGCCCACACGCGACGGCCGCAAGCTGCACGCCTTGGTACTACCAGGCCCACACGAATCCGGACTCGGCGCCGCCTCCCTCCCCACCGTCGTCTTCGAAGCGGGCGCCGCCGCGACCCGCTCCTCCTGGGCCCTGGTGCAGCCCGCCGTGGGCACCTGGACGCGGGCCATCGTCTATGACCGTGCCGGCCTCGGCCGCAGCCCCGCCGACCCGACCTCCCGCACGATGCGCCGCATGGCGGACGACCTGACGGACCTGCTCGACCATTTCGGCCCCGGCCCGTACGTACTCGTCGGCCACAGCGCGGGCGGCCCGCTGGTACGCCTCGCCGCAGCCGATCGCCTGGACCGGATTCGCGGCCTGGTGCTCGTGGACCCGTCCGACGAGGGCGCGGACATACTCTTCAGCCCACTCTTCCGAAGAGCGGAGCGCGCTGCCATCGCGGTCAACCTCCTGCTGGCCCGGCTGCGACTCCTCGGCGTCGTCTACCGTTCGGCGGCCGCACCACTGCCCGAGGAAGCGCGCCTCGACATGAAACGGGACGGGTTCTCCGTAGGTCTGGTCAAGACCCACCGCGCCCAGGCCCGCACCTTCCTCGACGAACTCGCCACGTTCCGCAACACCCCACCCGCACTGGGCGACGTCCCCATCACCCTCATCTCCGGAGCACTCCCCGGCAACGGCATGAACCAGTCCACCCGCCACGCCGCCAACGCCTCGCACGCCGCCTCCGCAGCCAAGTCCCCCCACGGCAAACACGTGATAGCCCTCAACTCAGGCCACTACGTCCCCCTCACCGACCCAGCCCTCATAGCCGAAGAAATCCGCCTTCTCGCCACATCACCGCCGCCCGAAAAGCCCGGCGACGCCTGACCCGCCTGGAGCTCGCGTGGGGAGGAGGCAGCCCCGCGCGTGCGGGGACCACCGTTCGTGGCCAGGAGCTTTGTCAGTCGGGGCGGTGGTTTGTCCTTACTTCCAGGAACTCCGGCAGAAGCGCCTCGCGTTCACGCATCGTGCAGCCCCTCCGTTCTCGGGGCGCACCCCTCACTCACCCCGCCGATTCCCCCGCATGCGGGCTCAGCACACCCGCGCCGACCAGCGCGAACAGGGCGATGCCCAGCAGGATGCGGTAGATGACGAACGGCATGAAGCTCTTCGTCGTGATGAACTTCATGAACCATGCGATGACGGCGTAGCCGACGACGAAGGCGATGACCGTGGCGAAGATGGTCGGGCCCCAGGAGACGTGGCTCGCGGTGGCTTCGCTGCCGAAGGCGTCCTTGAGTTCGTAGACGCCGGAGGCCAGTACGGCGGGGATGGCGAGGAGGAAGGAGTAGCGGGCCGCGGCTTCGCGTGTGTAGCCCATCAGCAGGCCGCCGCTGATGGTGGCGCCGGAGCGGGAGACTCCCGGGATCAGGGCCATGGCCTGGCAGACGCCGTAGATCAGGCCGTCCTTGACGTTCAGGTCGGTGAGGGTCTTGCGCTGTTTGACGGCGCGGTGACGGCCGCCGGACTCGTCGCGTGCGGCCAGGCGGTCCGCGATGCCCAGGACGACGCCCATGACGATGAGGGTCGTCGCGATCAGGCGCAGGTCGCGGAAGGGGCCCTCGATGGCGTCCTTGAGGGTGATGCCCAGGACGCCGATCGGGATGGAGCCGACGATGACCAGCCACCCCATCTGGGCGTCGTGGTCGTGTCGCAGGTCGCGGTTGACGAGGGAGCGCGCCCAGGTCGAGACGATCCGCACGATGTCCTTGCGGAAGTAGATCAGTACGGCGGCCTCGGTGCCGATCTGCGTGATCGCGGTGAAGGCGGCGCCGGGGTCGTGCCAGCCCGCGAACGCCGCGGTCAGCCGCAGGTGTGCGCTGGAGGAGATGGGCAGGAACTCGGTCAACCCTTGGACCAGGCCGAGGATGAAGGATTCAAACCAATGCATCGAAGCTACGCTATCCAGAGGGTGATCAAGCGCTTACCCAGCAGAGACCCGGGTCAGGCGACACGAGGGCGGAAGGGACGGGAATGCGTGCGTGCGGTCGGCGGGATCGGTGACCGGTCGAGGGGCAGCGTAGCGCCCGAAAGTGTCCGAGTGCTCAAAGGGCTCTTTCCGGACGCCTGCGGGTCAACGCCCCCGGAGTGACGCGCGCTTGCGCCACGCTACGAGCACCGCGGCCAGACCGGAGACCGCGATGAAGGCCGTGGAGATCAGGAAGGCGGGCGAGGTGGGCGTCGCGGCCTGGGCGCCGGCGATGACGTACGCGGCCGTGTTCGGCACACTGCCGAGCGTGGTGGCCAGCAGGAACGCGCCCCAACCCATGCGGGAGACCGCCGCGCAGTAATTGGTGGCGCAGAACGGCAGGCCGGGGAAGAGCCGGATCGCCAGCATGGAGCGGAACCCGTGTTCGCTGAGCTGCCGGTCGGCGGCGGCCAGCCAGCGGGCCCGCAGAAAGGGCCGCAGTGCGTCCTGGCCCAGCAGCCGGCCGAGGGCAAAGGCCAGGCCCGCGCCGAGGACCGTACCGGCCAGGGCCGACAGGAAGCCGGACAGGCTGCCGAAGATGGCGCCGGCCGCCAGGTTCAGGACCGGCCGGGGGACGAAGGCGGTGGTGCACACCCCGTACGCGAGGCCGAAGATCACTACGGCGCTGCCGCCGGCCCACTCGGGCGGCCAGCCGTGCGCCAGCAGCCGCTGCGGCTGCCAGACGATCATCGCGGCCGCGGCGCCGGCGAGCAGGACGAGGAGTACGGCGAGGCGGGCCCAGGGGGAGAAGAGCACACGCGTGCAGCGCGCGGCGAGGCCGTCGGGCGTTGCGGCGGGTTCGAGCATCCCGGGAGCGTAACCGACAAGCGTGGCGAGGAGGTGTATTCGCGATCGCTGTGGGGTGAAGTGGGGGGGGAGTGAGGAAGGGGAGAGGGGGAGGTAGGGGGTGGGGGTGGTGAGGTGGATGAGGGAGGAGAGGGAGAAGGTGGAGGGGATGAAGGCGGATGTGGGGCGGTGATAAATCGTTCGACGTGGCGCGCCGCGCACGAGATCCTTGGCGCATGTTCCGGCAGCCGTACCTCGCGCTCACGTCCGCAGTCGCGGACGCGCCGAAGGCTGCCGTCGACTCGCTCGCGGCCCTGATCGCCGCGCTCAAGGCCGAAGCCGCCGTCGACACCGTCGCGGCAGGCACCACCGTCGACACCGTCGCGGCAGGCACCACCGCAGCCGCAGCCGCGGCAGGCACTGCCGCCCCCGTCTCCGGCGGCGCGCGAAGCTGACCCTCTCCGGATCGACCGGCGAACCCCGCAGGGGGAGGGTCGGTGGGGTTCAGGGGTTCCCACGGTGGCATGTCACGCCGACGCCGCCGTATTCACCGCATTGCTTCGCGAGGAAGAACAGCCATGCCCAAGACGGCATACGTGCGGACCAAGCCGCACCTGAACATCGGCACCATGGGCCACGTCGACCACGGCAAGACCACCCTGACCGCCGCGATCACCAAGGTGCTCAGCGAGCGGGGCAGTGGCACCTTCGTGCCCTTCGACCGGATCGACCGGGCCCCGGAGGAGGCCGCGCGCGGCATCACCATCAACATCTCGCACGTCGAGTACGAGACGGACACCCGGCACTACGCCCACGTCGACATGCCGGGCCACGCCGACTTCATCAAGAACATGGTCACCGGCGCGGCACAGCTCGACGGCGCGATCCTCGTCGTCTCGGCGCTCGACGGGATCATGCCGCAGACCGCCGAACACGTCCTGCTCGCCAAGCAGGTCGGCGTCCGGTACGTCGTCGTCGCGCTGAACAAGGCGGACGCGGGCGACCCCGAGCTGACCGACCTGGTGGAGCTGGAGGTCCGCGAGCTGCTGACGGTGCACGGTTACGACGGGGACCACGTACCCGTCGTACGGGTCTCGGGGCTGCGCGCCCTGGAGGGCGACCCGCGCTGGAGCCAGGCCATCGAGGCGCTGCTCGACGCGGTGGACACGTACGTGCCGACGCCGGAGCGGTACCTCGACGCGCCGTTCCTGCTGCCGGTGGAGAACGTCCTGACCATCACCGGCCGCGGCACGGTCGTCACCGGCGCCGTCGAGCGCGGCACGGTACGCGTCGGTGACCGGGTGGCGGTACTGGGCGCCGACGCGGAGACGACCGTCACCGGCGTGGAGACCTTCGGGAAACCGATGGAGTCGGCGCAGGCCGGTGACAACGTCGCGCTGCTGCTGCGCGGCCTGCACCGGGACGAGGTGCGCAGGGGGCACGTCGTCGCGGCGCCGGACAGCGTGACGCCACGACGGCGTTTCACCGCCGAGGTGTACGTCCTGTCCACGGAGGAGGGCGGCCGCCGCACACCGCTGTCCACGGGCTACCGCCCGCAGTTCTACATCCGTACGGCGGACGTGGTCGGCGACATCGACCTCGGCGAGCGCGGTACCGCCCGGCCCGGCGAGACGGTGACGATGACCGTCGAGCTGGGGCGCGACATCCCGCTGGAGCCCGGGCTGGGATTCGCCGTCCGCGAGGGCGGCAGGACGGTGGCGGCGGGGACGGTCCGTACGGTCGCCGAGGTCTAGCCGGAACCGTCTGGGCCGGGGCTGGCCGGGGTTGGCCGGGCCGGGCCGTAGGTGGGTGTGGTGCGGGTGCGGTAGGAGTACTGCGCCCGCACCACACTCGAACCGCGCCTGCTCCGCACCCGCCGGTGCGCCGGGTCCCGGAACGGTGCGGCTGCCACACTGCCGTACGAAGCCGCTGTACCGCGGCGACCGGGACGCGACCGGAGAGGGGACCGCGATGACGGGCACGGCGTTGGTACTGGGCGGCGGGGGCTACACCGGCATCGGATGGGAGATCGGCATGCTCGCCGGGTTCGCCGAGGCCGGCGTGGACCTCGCGACGGCCGATGTGGTCATCGGGACCTCGGCCGGTTCGATCGTGGGCGCCCAGCTCACGTCGGGCCGGCTGGCACCGGACGAACTCTTCACACGTCAGCTGGCCCCGGTCACGGGCGAGACCGCGGCGCGTATGGGGACGCGCGAACTGGCGCGGTTCGCGTACCTGGCGCTGCGCTCGCGCGACGCCGTGGACTTCGGCGCACGGATGGGGCGCCTCGCGCTGGGCTCCCGCGCGGCCGCGGGCCCCAGCCGTCGCGACGCCGTCGCCCGGCGCCTGGTCAGCCACGACTGGCCGGCGCGTCGGCTGATGGTCACCGCGGTGGACGCGACGACCGGGCAGCGGACGGCCTTCGACGACACGAGCGGGGCGGACCTGGTCGACGCGGTCAGCGCGAGCTGCGCCGTGCCCGGTGTGTGGCCGCCGGTGCGGATCGGTGAGAAGTGGTGGATCGACGGCGGGGTGCACTCCAGCGCCAACGCGGACCTCGCCGCCGGATACGGCCGGGTCGTCGTCCTGGCGCCCGTGGCGGCCGGCGGCGGACCCATCGCCACCGCGCGGGCGCAGGGCGCGGCCCTGGCACGGCGGGGCGCACGGGTGTGCGTACTGGTGCCCGACCGCGCGGCCCGCGCCGCCTTCGGCCGCAACGTCCTGGACCCGGCGAAACGCGCCGCCGCGGCCCACGCCGGACGCCGCCAGGCAGCGGCACATCTGAAGGAGGTTGGTTCGGTGTGGGGGGAGTGACGGGGCGAGGAGGAGTGAGGAGGTGAGGGGGAGCGAGGGGGCGGGAGGGGGCGGGAGGTGCGGAGAAGGCTGTGGCGGCCGGTTCGAGGAGGGTCGTCGCGCGCCTTCGTACCGGCACAATGGGACGGTGGACGAAGCAGCCGAGCAGATATCGGGCACGCCGGTCGAGGGCGGGGCGGTCGAGCCGGTCCCCGGGGTGATCGTTCCCCGTACCCGTGCCCGTACCGGTCCTCCTGGCCTGGCGGCAGCAGCGGCGCAGGCCGTGGCGTCGGCGGCACCGGACGACCTGGCCGCACCGGCAGGTCCGCCTCCGCCGACCGCTTCCCAGGCCGTGCCGGAGACCGGCCCCGGCCCCGACCTCGATTCCGCCCCCGCCCCCGCCTCCGGCTCCGGCCCCGGCCCTGACTCCGATCCCGATCCCAGTCCCGATCCCGGTCCCGGCCCCGACCCCATTCCCGTCACCCGCGCCGTCGACTGCGGCACCGCCAAGCTGATGCCGGACGTGGACCGGCCGCGTGCCTGGCTGCTGACCGTGGACGGTGCCCCGCAGTCGTATGTCGACCTCGACGCGCCGACCGACCTGGAATTCGAGTACGCGCGCCGGCTCGCGGCCGTACTGGACGCGGCCGCCGACCCGGCCGAGCCGCTCGACGTACTGCACCTGGGCGGCGGGGCGCTGACCCTGCCGCGCTATCTCGCCGCGACCCGCCCCGGCTCCCGCCAGGACGTCGTCGAGGCCGACCGCGGGCTGCTCGCGCTGGTCGCCGAACAACTGCCGCTGCCTCCGGACTGCGGGATCACGGTACGGGCCGAGGACGCCCGTACGGCACTGGAAGCGGCGCCCGGGCACAGTGCGGACGTGATCGTGGCGGACGTCTTCGGCGGCTCGCGGGTGCCCGCGCACCTGGCCTCGGTCGAGTACGCGCGTGCTGCCGCCCGCGTGCTGCGTCCGGACGGGATCTACGCGGCGAACCTCGCCGACAGCGCGCCCTTCGACTTCCTGCGGTCTCAGTTGGCGAACCACGCGTCCGTCTTCGGCCACCTCTGTGTGATCGCGGAACCGGCCGTGCTGCGTGGCCGCCGCTTCGGCAACATCGTGCTGGCCGCGTCCCGCGTCGAGCTGCCGCTCACGCAGGTGGCCCGGCGCGCGGCCGCCGACGTGTTCCCCGCGCGGGTCGAGCACGGCGCCGCGCTACGGCGGCTGATCGGCGACGCCGTGCCCGTGCACGATGCCCAGGCCGTGCCGTCGCCCCGC
This sequence comes from Streptomyces sp. NPDC026394, assembly GCF_055567735.1. NCBI lineage: Bacteria > Bacillati > Actinomycetota > Actinomycetes > Kitasatosporales > Streptomycetaceae > Streptomyces > Streptomyces sp. NPDC026394. The sequence goes on along the minus strand of NZ_JBVHPX010000024.1, from coordinate 51,148 downwards.
CCGCCGGACGGAGCCTTCAGCATCGGCTGAGCCCACCGGGCCTGAGGCGACCCTAGGGAGCGGACGCGCCGGACCCGCTCCCAGCAGCCGACGCACCCGCAACCCCCGCATCACGCGCATCACCCGCAACACCGACCGGCGCCACCGGCCCGCCCCCCTCAGCCCCCGCGGCCGATGCCCCGGAGAGCCCTGGGGCCGCGGCGGGGCGGCGCGTGAGGCGACGGACGTCCGGCACGCACAGCACCGCCGCCGTCAGCAGCGCGATCAGCGCGGAGCAGCCCCACAGTGCGGCGGTCCGCCCGATGAGGTCCTGTACGGGCCCGGCCAGCGCGGTGGCCACCGGAGTGATCGCCAGTGAGCCGAACCAGTCGTACGACGAGACCCGGGAGAACTTCTCCTCCGGTATCTCCTGGTGCAGCGCCACCATCCACATCACGCCGAACACTTCGAGCGCGATGCCGGTGCCGAACATCACCAGGAGGAGGGCGGTCACCGGCACCGGCACGGCGAGCGCGGCCGAGGGGAGGGCGAGCGGGAAGACGCACAGGATGCCGGTGAGCAGGATGCGGCGGGGCTTGAGCCGCATCATGAGCAGCGCGCCGCCGACCGTGCCCGCGCCGAAGGCGGCCAGCGCCAGGCCCCACGGCCGGGGGCCGCCCAGGTGTTCCTCGGCGACCATCGGCCCGTACACCGCCTCGGCCGCCACCACGACGGCGTTGACGACCGCGAACTGACCGACCACGGCCCACAGCCAGGGCCGGGAGACCACCTCGCGCCAGCCGTCGCGGAGGTCCTTGAGAAGTCCGGCCGTGGGGGCGCGCCCGGGGATGTGGTGGACGTCGAGGAAGGCGCGCAGCGCGCCCGCGACGGCGAAGGCGGCGGCGTCGACGGCCAGCACCCAGCCGGGCCCGACGGCGGCGACCAGGGCGCCGCCGAGTGCGGCGCCGCCGATGTTCGCGCCGTTCATGCTCATCCGGAAGAAGGCGAAGGCCCGGCTCGCGTGCTCGCCGGAGACGCTGGAGAGGACCATCCCCTCGGAGGCCGGCGCGAAGAACGCCTGGCCGGTGCCGCCGAGGGCGGCCAGCACCGCCATCTGCCACAGACGCGCCTCGCCGGTCAGGACCAGGACGGCGAAGAGGCCCTGGGAGACGCAGTTGAGCGCGTTCGCGGCGACCATGACGCGGTGGCGCGGCAGCCGGTCGGCGACCGCGCCACCGATCAGCAGGAAGACGACGAGCGGAATCGTTCGGGCGGTGGCCACCAGGCCGACGTCGGTGGCCGAACCGCCCGTGCCGAGCACCGCGAACGCCGCCGCGATCAGCGAACCGGCGCTGCCGAGGTTGGCGACCACGGCGGCGGTGGTCAGCAGGGTGTAGTTGCGTCCCGCCCAGGCGGGGCGGCGGAAACGGCGGCGAGTGCCGTCGCGGCCGTCCGTACGAGAGGTCAGCACGGCCGCTCCCGGGTCCGCCGCGGGACCGCGTGCCGCGCGGGATTCGGGTTCTGCTCGCCTCCGGGCGGCTGCTGACCTGGCCACATGAGCCACCACGATAAGCGTCCCGGGTGGTGGGGCGGAACGCCGGGCGGGGCTTCCCCCAGCAAGCTACTCGTAGGTAACATGCCGCCATGTCCTCCGAGACCAAGCCGTCGATCGGCGAAATGATGGCGGCCACCGTGCCGATGGCCCGTACGCTCCACCTGGAGTTCACCGAGACCAGCCCCGAGCGGGCCGTGGTCCGGCTGCCCGACCAGGCGGATTACCACAACCACGTCGGCGGCCCGCACGCCGGCGCGATGTTCACACTCGCCGAGTCGGCCAGCGGCGCGATCGTGCTCGCGGCCTTCGGCGACCAGCTCTCCCGGGCCGTACCGCTCGCCGTGCGGGCCGAGATCGGCTACAAGAAGCTCGCCATGGGCCCGGTCACCGCCACCGCCGAGCTCGGCCGGCCGGTCGCCGAGATCGTCGCCCGGCTGGACGCGGGGGAGCGGCCCGAGTTCCCGGTGAACGTCGCCATCACCAGGGAGGACGGCGCGGTCACCGGCGAGATGACCATCGTCTGGACACTGCGTCCGAACGCTCCCGCCGCGTAGGGCTTCCACAACTTCCTCCGGACCCGAGGCAACTCCATGCCCCCGAGGCGCGTCTCGTACGGAGAAATGGCCCGGTCACCGGCCCGCCGACCGATGCGTCACCCCCGGCCCGTCGCGCACCCCGCGACGGGCCGGGGCCACGACGCCGGACAGCGGGGCGGCCCCAAGAGATCGAGTAGGCTTCCCGGGCGCGCCGTGGCGCGCGGACGCGGGGAGAATCGCGATCATCGACGGCGTCGTCGGACGCCGGGCGGCGGCCCACGGGGGCCCTACACCTAGTGGAGGATGCGGCGTTGCAGATGGAGTGGCTGGAGACGGTACCGGCCGTGAGCGTGTACCTCCTGGTGGGGTTGGTCATCGGCCTGGAGAGCCTCGGCATTCCGCTGCCCGGTGAGATCGTCCTGGTGAGCTCGGCGCTCCTGGCCGCGACGACGGACCACATCGATCCGCTGGTGCTGGGCGCCTGCGCGTCCGCCGGCGCGATCATCGGGGATTCCATCGGCTATCTGATCGGCCGCAAGGGCGGACAGCCGCTGGTCAACTGGGCCGGGCGGAAGTTCCCGAAGCACTTCGGGCCCGACCAGGTGGCGATGGCCGAGGAGAAGTTCGACAAGTGGGGCATGTGGGCGGTCTTCTTCGGCCGCTTCATCGCCCTGCTGCGTATCTTCGCCGGTCCGCTCTCGGGTGTGCTGAAGATGCCGTACTGGAAATTCCTCATCGCCAACGTGCTCGGCGGCGTCGTCTGGGCCGGTGGCACGACCGCGCTGATCTACTACGTCGGTGTCGTCGCCGAGTCCTGGCTCAAGCGGTTCTCCTGGGTGGGCCTGGTGGCCGCGGTGCTGTTCGGCGTCGGTTCGTTCGTCGTGATGAAACGGCGCGCGGCGAAGGCGGCGGCCCGGCGCGAGGTGGCCGCGGCCCAGCCGGCCGACGCGATGGCGGAGTGACGGGTGGAGAGCCCGGTGGAACGGCCGGTGGCGTGACGGGCGGATGTCCCGTCGGACGCGTCAGGTGAGACGGAGCCCGCGGCGGGTCCCTGGGAAGGGGCCGCTGCGGGCTCCGTCGTGTGCGGCAGGGGGCATGGCGGTGCCGCGGCCAGTGGTGGTCGCGCCCTTCACGGCAGCGGGTGCCAGGGCGGGCGCGGGTGCGGGCGCGGGCGCGTTCGTCGGCTCCGGTGCGGCCAGAGTGATGGCGAGCAGAACCTGGCTGTGGGCCGGCCCGGGCCCGTACCAGGCGTCCTGATACGTGTGCTCGGCTGCCCGCCGTAGGCACGCGGCGGCGGTACGGGGGTCCGCGCGACGGAGCGCGAGGAGGCCGCGGGCGTGTGCGACGCGGGCCAGCGTGTCCGGGTCGGCGTGCCGGGCGGCCGCCCGGCCGGCCCGGTCGAGCAGCGACTCGGCGGTGCGGTGGGCGTGGTCCTGCGCGGCGAGCCAGCCCGCCAGCCACAGGGCCCGGGCCCGTACGGCGGTGTCGTCCCGGGAGTGCCGCAGCAGCCGGGCCAGGTGGGCGCGCCCCTCGCCCCGACGGCCGCAGTCGGCCCACCGGAACCACAGGGAGACGGCGGTGTCCAGCGCGGTGAGGGCGTCCGCCGCGTCCTGCGGGGGCAGGGTCAGCGCCGCGCGCAGATGGTGCCGCTCGGTCTCCGCCAGGTGGACGGCCACCCGGCGGTCGGAGCCCTGCCAGGCGATCTGCGCCTCGGCGGCGAGCGCCGCGCAGGCCGTCCGGAAGGCGCGCAGCGTCGCGGCCTCCTCGCCCGCCGTCCGGAGATGCGCGAGGCCCACGGCGCGGGCGGCGGCGGGCAGGCGGTAGCGGGGCGGACGCGGTGGCCGGGCCGGGGTGGGGGTGTCGGTGGGTTCGAGGCCGGGGGGACGGGGGCTCGGGGCGGCGTCCGGTGCCTGCCGTACCAGGGCCAGTACGGAAGCCCTGAGCAGGCGGCCGAGCGCCGCCTCGACCTCGTGCGCAGAAACGTCACTGCGACCGGCCACGCACCCCGCCAGCCACCCGTCGAAGTCCCCGGGGAGGACGGACAGCCGCGCCCACACCAGCCGGTCCGCGGGGGAGCAGGCACCGAGCGCGGCAGCCGGGGCGCGGACTGCCACGTCGTAGGGAGCGGACAGCGCACCGCCAGCCGATGCGCGGGGCATCTCGTACGCAGCAGTTGGCGCGGACAGCGTCGTCCTGCCGCCCCACCGCAAAGGAAGCGGCCGCACCGCGAGGACACGTTCCGCGCCGAGCCCCAGCGGCTGCCGCGCGGTGGCCACGATCCGCAGCCCGGCCGGTACGGCGGCCCCGGCTCCGGCCCACGGCCGGAGAACCGCCCCCGCTCCCGTCCCCGCCCGCAGCAACTGCCGCACCAGCCACGCACACGCGCCGGCCATCGGGTCGCAGTCGTCCAGCAGGACGGTCAGGCCCCGCCGGGCGCAGTGGGCGGCCAGCGTCTGCGGCGGAGTGTCGTACGGCAGGCCCGCCGCCCGGTTGAGGGCCGCGGCGACGCCCGAAGCGTCCACGTCCTCCCGGCAGCCGACCCGCACGAAGCCGCCGCCAAGGAGGCCGCCGGCGCGGCCGTCGCCCCGCGTGGCCTCTTCCAGGACGGCGCGGGCGAGTGTGCTCTTGCCCACGTTCGCGGGGCCGGTCACGGTCACCAGCGGCGTACGGGCGAGCAGCCCGCGCAGTGCGCTGCGCTCCGCCGCGCGCCCCGAGATCCCGGGCGGCGGCGGGTCCTCGGCCCCTGCGCTCATCGGTCACCCCGTCCGTGGCACCGTCTCGTGCCGCCCCGTCGCCAGTCGGAAAAACACGATGCCCAGAGCCGGTGCGCGAATCAACCACAACCCGGCATACCGATCGAGGGAACCTGAACCCGCCTGTTCGACATCCATACCCCTGGAGACGCACGACGGAGTGCGCGACCGTGCCGCCGTCGTACGGCGGGCGGCCGGACCGGCACCCCTGGGGGAGCCGCGGACGGCCGGCCGGCTGATCTTATTCTGGTGTCTTTCGCCTGAAGCGGTGGAGGTGGAAACCGCTGCCCCCGCCCGACACGAGTCTGCAAGGAGTTCGTCCCGATGAAGCGCCTGCGTACCAGTACCGCGGCCGTCGCCGCGGTGAGCCTGTTGGCGATGGGGCTCGCGGCCGGCTGCGGCAGCAAGGACCGGGACGAGGTCGACGCCTCCCACGTGCCGCAGCTGCGGCAGCAGGCGCGCGAGGCGAGCAGCGGGACCGCCAAGGTCGTCCAGCCCACCGGGCCGCGTTCGCACTTCGTGACGCAGCGCACCACGGGTGACGACGGGACGAAGATAGTCAAGACCCGGTGGCACGGGGAGAAATCCGGATTCACCGGCGACATATGGTCCTGGGTGCCGCCGCAGTACGACCAGCCCCAGTACGCCAAGAGCGGCTTCCCGGTCCTGATAGCGCTGCCCGGTTCGTACGGATACCCGAACAACTACTGGATCGGCGGTGACTTCAAGCTGGAGGAGAAGATCGCCGAATGGTCGCAGTCCGGCAAGACGCTGCCGTTCATCCTGGTGATGCCGGTCCTGAACCCGAAGAAGAAGTACCACGACGGCAGTGACATACCCGGGCAGCCGAAGATGGGCACCTGGCTGACCGAGGACGTCCCGGCCTTCGCCCGCGCCAACTACCGCACGTACGACAGCCGTGACGGATGGGCGTTCATGGGTTCCTCCTCGGGCGGCTTCGCGGGCCTGAAGGCCGTGCTGAAGCACCCGAAGAAGTTCAAGGCGGTCATCGCGAACGGCCCCGACACCGTGCCGGACTCGCCGATGTGGAACGGTCACCCCGCCGAGAAGCGCGCCAACGACCCGCGCTGGCTGGCCGAGCAGCTCAAGGCCCGGGGCGGCCCGGACGTCTACCTCGCCTTCGAACTGGGCTCGAAGGAGGAGGCGGTGCCGTACGTGGAGAAGTTCATCCGGGAGCACACCGGCGGCCCCATCCACCACACACTGTTCGAGATCCCCGACGGCAGGCACAGCGGGCACACGTACATCCAGCGGATGCCGGAGTCGCTGCACTGGATCAGCGAGCAGATGCTCGGGCCTGTCCCGATGGAGACGCGGCCGAAGTCCTGAACCGCGCGGAGGGCCAGACGGGCGCAGGACGTGGGTGTCTGTAGCCCAGGTCGCCGAGTCGGCGGCCCGTGCCGTCTCAGCTCGGTGAGCGGGGGCGGGCGGTGGTGTGCAGCCAGGGCCGTGCCAGTCGGCGAAGGGATAGCGACCCTGGACGGTTTCCAGTCCGGGCCTGTTGTCTGTGGTGGGCCGCAGCGGGGCGGTCCGGATGCTCGGGCATGGCTCGCCTCCTGACGTCGGGAGGGCGGAGCCAGCCGAGGCCCGGGAACGGCCGCTTCCTGCGAAACCACCACCGGGACTCGGATGTCCCGCCCCACGATCCGCAGTCCCGCCCGCGCTGCCCGCGGCCCCGTCGCCTACTGTGCCCCCGGGCGCGAGTCCGAACGGCAACGGTACGGTCCGGTGACGAGGAGTACGGGTATGGAGCAGCGAGCACTGATCGCGGGCGTGGGCGGCAAGGCGCCGTCGGTCGATCCGGCGGCCTTCACGGCGCCGACCTCCGTCGTGGTCGGTGATGTCACGCTCGGGCCCGGTGCCGGGGTCTGGTATCACGCGGTGCTGCGCGCCGACTGCGGCCCGATCGTGCTGGGCGCGGACAGCAACATCCAGGACAACTGCACCGTGCACGTCGACCCGGGCTACCCCGTGACGGTCGGTGAGCGGGTCTCGGTCGGGCACAACGCCGTGCTGCACGGCTGCACGGTCGAGGACGACGTACTGATCGGTATGGGCGCCACCGTCCTCAACGGCGCGCACATCGGCGCCGGGTCGCTGGTCGCGGCGCAGGCGCTGGTGCCGCAGGGGATGTGGGTGCCGCCGGGGTCGCTGGTCGCCGGGGTGCCCGCCAAGGTCAGGCGTGAGCTGACGGAGGAGGAGCGGGACAACATCCGGCTCAACGCCACGATGTACGTCGAGCTGGCGAAGAGCCACGGGGTGGTGGCGGAGGGCCGGTAGCGGCCCCTCGCGTCCGGTGGCCGGGTGCGGGGCCGCCGCCGATCATCGGGGGCATGGATCCGTCCTCCGCACCGTCCGTCCTGCGGCCCATGCTGGCCACCCCCGGACCGTTGCCCGCTCCCGGGGAGGAGCGGGAGTGGGCGTTCGAGGCGAAGTGGGACGGGGCGCGGTGTCTGGCCGACGCGCCGGGTGACGGGACGTTGCGGCTGGTCACCCGGGCGGGCAACGACGCGACGGCGACCTACCCCGAGCTGGCGCCGCTCGGTGAACGGCTGCGGGACCGGCCCGCGGTCCTCGACGGCGAGGTGGTCGTCCTGGACGCCGACGGGCGGCCGGACTTCGGGCTGCTCCAGCGCCGGATGGGCGTCACGAACCGGCGCCGCGCGGCCGCGCTGGCCGGGGAGAACCCGGTCCACCTCGTCCTGTTCGACGTCCTGCGCCTCGACGGGCGGCCGCTGCTGGAGCTCCCGTACGTGGACCGCCGCGCCGTCCTGTCCGGGCTCGGGCTCGACGGCGGGCCGCACTGGTCGGTCCCCTCGTACGTGACGGGCCACGCACAGGCGACCTGGGAGGCGACGCTGGACGCCGGCTTCGAGGGGATCGTCGCCAAACGGCTGACGTCCCGCTACGCGCCCGGCGTCCGGTCGTCCGAGTGGCGCAAGACGAAGCACCTGGTGACCCTTGACGTGGTCATCGGCGGCTGGACGGAGGGCCGCGGCGGCCTCGCCGGGCTGCCCGGCGCCGTACTGGCGGGGGTGGACGAGCCGGACGGGCTGCGGTACGTCGGTTCCGTGGGCTCGGGGCTCTCCGGCCGCGAACGCCGGGAACTGGCCGGGTACCTGGAGGTCGTACGGCGGGACACCTCACCCTTCAGGAACGCGGTCGACGTGCCGGGCGCCCACTGGGCGGAACCACGGCTCGTCGCCGAGGTCACCTTTTCCGGCTGGACCTCGGCCGACCGGCTCCGGCAGCCGACCTGGCACCGGCTGCGCCCCGATCTCACCCGGCTGGACTGACGGGGGCCGGAGAGGGGCTGGTCGGGGCTGGTCAGCGGTGCACTCGGCACGGCACGGGAAGCACCGCCGCGCAAGTCGTCGAACGGGCTTCCGGTCGGGTCGGGAGCGGGGCGGCGACCGGGCGCACCGCGCCGGCCTGCTGCTTTCCCGCTCGGCGGACTCCGGGCGCGGCGGGCGGAAAAGGTGCAGCGCACGGGACCGGTGGAGTGGTCCGTCCTGCCCGGTGGTTTGCCGTGTCGCCGTGGGGTGACCCGACAGACGACGTGAAGCTCCAGCCAGCGTGTACGACCGGCAAGGAAGGGAGCGGCCATGCCCTTGCTCGCCGCCCTCTGGCCTCTGGCGATGCTCGGACTCGTGATTGCCCTGGGCCGGTACGAAGACGCCCTGCTCCGCCCCCGTCGGCCGCACCGGCCGCCCCCGGCCGAGCCGTCGGACGCGGCCGCCCGCGGTCGGCAGTACCGCAGGCCGGGCCCGTACGGCCGGGCCGCCTCCATCGACCGTTACCGGCACTCCTCGCCGCTGACCAGGCTGCCCGCCCACCCGCTGGTCCTCCGGACCGGCGCGCCCCAGCGGCTTCCCCGGCGCCACGGGCACCGGCCGTCCTCCTGACTGACCTCTCTCGACGAGCGGGTTGACCGGGAGGGTCCCGGCGGGTGGCGGGGAGCGGCGCCGGCGGCTGTGGTCTCAACCGGCCCGGCGCCTGCCTTCCGGCGGCCGCTTGCGGAAGGCTGGGGGACGGGTAACTCACCGCACCAGTCGGTAAACACCCCTTTTGAGTGATGGTTCGCGTGACGGTGGGGACGAGGGGGCCCGTACTGCCCCGCAGGGGTGAGGGCGGGCACGTCGCGCGGGGGCTACGCCGCGGCGAGAGCGTCCGCCAGTGAGCTGTGCAGCGGGATGGTGCGGTGCACCCCGGTCAGCCGGAACGCCTTGCGGACCATGGGGCGGTCCGCGGCCACGCTCAGCGTCACACCGCGCTCCCGCGCGGTCCGCTGGCAGCGCAGCAGGGTCTGTAGTCCGGCCACGGTGATGATGGGGGCGCGCAGATCGATGACGACCCCGTTGGCCTGGGGTTCGCGCAGCAGGCCCTGGAGGCCGGCGTCGACCTGGCCGGTGTTGGCTATGTCGATGATCTCGGGAACCTCGATCACGAGGCGGTCGGCGATGCGGTAGTTCGACAAGTACATGATGACTCCGGCACGGGGCGCGGAACGCCCGGTGTGGTTCGGCATGGATGGTTCGGAGCGGTCCAGGAGCGGTTGGGGTGCGGTCACGGGAGCGGTTGGAGCGGTTCCGGAAGCGGGGGAGGGCGGATCCGGAAGTGGCAAGGCCGGTGCCGGTCCCCGAGCGGAGCCCGGCTTCGCGGGCGGGGCGCTCACGGCCGTGGCACCGGCCCGTACGTACGGATGCGGTCAGTCGGCCGGCGCCCGGCCGAGCGGCAGACGGCGCGGCACGCGCGGCGAGGTCCCGCTGCCGGTCGACGGCCCGGTCAACAGGCCGGTCGACCGGCTGGGCAGCGGTCCGGACCCGGCGCCCTCCTGCCGCGGCACCGGGCTCGGCCACCAGTCCTGACCGCCCTGCTCCAGATGGCGCAGCAGTACGCCCTCGCGCAGTGCCCACGGGCAGATGACGACCCGGTCGATCCCCATGCTCTTCATCGCCTGGTGGGCGACGACGGCCCCGGCCGGCGCCTGGCGGCAGCGGGCGGCGGAGATGCCCGGCAGCTCCGCCCGCTCGGCCGCGGTCCGCTGGGAGAGCCGCCGCACCGCCTCCCTCAGGTCGGTACGGGCCAGCCCGCGCGTGACGAACGGGCCGTCGCGGCCGGGCGCGGCCCCGCACAACCGGGCCAGTTGCTGGAACATCCGGGACGTGGCCACCACGGTGTGCGGCTCCTCCCAGCGCACCCGGGCCGCCACGTCCTTGAGCGTGGCACGTACGTACCGGCGCAGCTCCCGCAGCCCCTCGCGGCCGGGTCTGCCCTTGCCCGGCAGGAACTCGCGGGTCAGCCGTCCCGCCCCCAGGGGCAGGGAGAACGCGAAGTCCGGGAGGGCGCCGCGGCCGAAAGCGACCTCCAGCGAACCCCCGCCGATGTCCAGCAGCGCCATCGGACCGGCCTGCAGCCCGACCCAGCGCCGCGCCGCCCGGAACGTCAACTCCGCCTCCACCTCGCCCGGGAGCACCGCCAGCCGCATCCCGCTCGCGGCACGCACCGTCTCCAGCACCTCGTCGCGGTTCGCGGCGTCCCGGACCACCGCCGTGGCGTAGGCGAACAGCCGGTCGCAGCGCCACCGGCCCGCGTGCTCCCGGGCCTGTGCCACCGCCTCCGCCAGCCGCTGTGCCGCCTTCGGGGGCACCGTTCCGTCCACGGTCACCTGCTCGGCCAGACGGACCGGGCTCTTCAGGGAGTGCGCGGGCAACGGCACGCCGCCGACGACCTCGCTGATGAGCAGATGTACGGAGTTCGACCCGGCGTCGAGGACGGCTAAGCGCATGTCTGTGCGGGTACCCCTTCCGGCCTGTTTTAGCGCCCTGGTACCAGCCAGGCCGGGGCGTTCGCACCGGAGGGACGTGCCATGGGCCGGAGGCGGATGTTCCGGGGCGCGGGGGCCGCACCCCGGCGCGGGGTGCGGCCCCCCCGCCCCGGTGCACGCCTGCACTCCTGCCAGGAGCTTGTACGGCCGGTTCCGGGATACCCGGGGGCACATCCGGGGCGGCCCTTTCGCCCCAAGAGCGACAGGCCGCCGGAGCGGCCTGTCGAAGGGAGTGCCTGCCATGTCAGCGTCCGACCGGGAAGAATCGCTGATCACCGCCTTGCTGGAACTGGCCGACCCGGCCACGGGGCAGGACGCGGCCGGGTCCGTGGAGCGGCTCGCCGAGTACTGCGTACGGCTCCCGGGGGTGCAGGCGGGCGGTGTGCTGGTGGCGTGCGACCGGCAGCCCGCGCTGACGGTGGGTTTCGGTGACGCGGGCGTGCGACTGGAACGCGTCGAGGCCGCGCTCGACGAGGGGCCTTGCCGGGACGCCTGGCGTACGGGGCGGAGGCTCACCGACGTACCGCTGAGCCACCCGGACTACCGGGCCCGCTGGCCGCGCTTCACCACCCAGGCGCTGGACGAGGGATTCAGCGCGGCCACCGCCCTGCCGGTGCGCTACCGGAGCCGGCGGCTGGGTTCCCTCAATTTCTTCCACCAGCACCGGGCGCTGGCGCGCAGGGAGGTCACGACGGGGCAGGCGCTGGCCGACGCGGTGGCCATCGGGCTGGCGTACCGCGGGGACCTGCGCGACCTCAGGGTCCGGGCCGGGCAGCTCCAGACCGCCCTGGACAGCAGGGTGATCATCGAACAGGCCAAGGGCGCGCTCGCCGAGCGCCAGGGCCGTACCCCCGAGGACGCGTTCCAGGTGATGCGCAGCTACGCCCGCTCCCACCAGCGCAAGCTGACCGAGGTCGCCCGGCAGGTCATCGGCGGACCGGCCGAATCCGGCCCGTTCGCCCGGCCCTCGCCCCGCTGACCGGCGCGTTCGCGCCGGGACCGGCCGCCGGGGCGCTGGTCGCCGGAGGGCCGGCCGTTCCCGCGTTCCCTCGTTCGCTCTCGGCTTCGGGCTGTTTCGCGAAAGGGCCAACGGGCACTCCGTACCGCATGGCACGGGAGGGCTGAGACGTGCGGGGCGGGAACGGAAAGACATCGGTGAGTCCTGGAGGCAGAGAAGCAATGGATCACGGTACGAACAAGGCCGGCCCGGCCCGGGACGACATGATGAAGAAAGAACTCCAGGGCGAATTGAAGGCCGACCGCGCACTGCGCGCCGAAGAGGACCACGAACTGGAGCCCTCGGGAGAGGACCAGCCCGGGGTGAGCCGGACGGCCGGTGGCACGGCGCCGGGCAGCGTTCCGGACGGTATGACGCCGGAGGCCGTGGAAATCCGTACCGAAATGGCCCAGCACCTGCGCCGGAGTCTGTATCCGGCCGACCGCGACACCATCATCAGCACGCTGCGGGAGAACAACGCCCCGGACCGTCTGGTCGCACTGGCGCAGCGCCTTCCGGAGAACGAGCGGTACGAGAACGCACAGCGCATCGTGGAATCACTGGGGCTCAGCAGGTAGCGGCGCACCGCGACCGCAGGAGAACCCGAACGACCGTCACCGACGGTCACCGACGTCGCCGGAGAACGCCTGGCACGGCGGGCCGTGAGAAAGGGCCTGCCGCGGGCAGGAGACCGGCACCGCGCTGGAAAGAGAGCTGTCATGTCCGATGAAGCGATGGGCGACGAGGTGTATCAGCCGTCCGCGTCCGACAACCAGGGAACGTCCGACGAACTCGACATGGAAGACGCTCTCGACGAGCCGGACTACGACGACATGCTGGACCAGGGCTACTCGCCCCCCGAAAAGCCGCTGGCCGTGAATCAGAGCGGTACCACCGCCAACGAGCAGCGCGAGGGCGAGAGCCTCGACGAACGGCTCGCCAAGGAGGTACCGGACGTCGAACCGCCGGACGGCGACGGCATCGGCGACCAGCCGGACGCCGAGGGCGAACCGGTGGACCGCCAGGTCGGCGACGAGCGCGCCGGCCGGATGACCGGCACCGACGAGGGCGACGCGCTGCGGCTGCGCAACGACGAGATCGGCCGTGATGTGGGAATCGACGGTGGCGCGGCGTCGGCTGAGGAGGCCGCGGTGCACATCGTCGACGATCCCGACCTCTCGCGTTGACAGTACCGACCTCGCGGGCCGAGGGCTTGCCCACGGCCCGCAGCGGAGGCGGCCGCGCTTGACGCGCCGCAGGTCAGGATGCCTTCGCGTGGCTCCGGCCGTCGCCGCTGCCGGAGAGGGCTTCGACAAGATCGGCACGTGTCATCGAGGACCGGCCCTGGAGGCCGGCCTCGGTGGCGCGTTCGTACAGTTCGGCCTTGCTGAGCCGTGACAGCTCGGCGGTGGATTTCCGGCCGCTGTTCCCGCCCTGCCGGGAACGGTGTCCGCCGGTACGGCGCTTCGCCGGCTCCTTTCTCCCCTTTCCCTTCCGCTGTTGCGCCGCCGAGCCCCTGGCCGTGTCCACACTGGCCTGCAAAGCGCTCATCAGATCCACGACATTCGTGGACGCCGGCGCCTCCTGGGCCTTCTCCACCGTTTCGCCCTTGCGCTTGGCCTCGATGAGCCGGCGCACCTGTTCCTGGTAGGTGTCGTGGTATTCCTCGGGACGCCATGCGGTACTCAGGGCCTCGACGAGCTGCACCGCGGTCTTCAGTTCCCGGTCCGGGATCTTCGTCCGGCCGGGCAGGTCAGCGATCTCGTCGCGTGGGTCACGGATCTCGTCCGCCCAGTGCAGGGTGTGCAGGACCAGGATGTCGCCCTCCGCCTGCACCGCCACCAGATAGGCGCGGTTGCGCATGACGAAGGTGGCGATGCCGGCCTTGTGGGACTCCTTCAGGGCCTGGTGCAGCAAGGCATAGACCTTGCCGTAGTCCTTGCCGCGTGGACCGAGGTAGTAGGTGGTGTCGAAATACACCGGGTCCACCTCGTCGAGGTCGACGAAACCGCTGATCTCGACCGCCTTGGACCGGCCGGGCGCGATGTCGTCCAATTCCTCGGGCTCGACCAGCACGTACGCGTCACCCGCGTCGACCCCTTTGACGATGTCCTCGGCGGGTACCTCTTTGCCGGTGCGTTCATTGACCCGCTTGTTGCGGATCCGGTCGGACGTTCCGCGCTGGATCTGGTGGAAATGCACGGTGTGGCTCTCCGTCGCCGCGTACATCCGCACCGGCAGATTGACCAGCCCGAAGGACAGGGACCCGCTCCAAATGGCTCGTGCCATGGCCTGCACCACCTCCGAAAACCATCGCACGCCGGATACCGGCCCGCCGCATCCCGGCGGCGGCACACGGATCGAACCGGAGCGGTACACGGGCCGGGAAGGACGGAAAGTCGGCACGTGTTCGCGACGGCAGGGCGGGTACCGGCGTAGACACATCAGCACGTGGAGGTATCGACCATGACCGGGAACGACCAGCGGAATCCGGTGGACGAGCACCCGAAGCCGGAATTCCCCCAGCAGGACCAGCCGCATCCCGGCGCGACGGACGACATGACGCCGCGGCCCGACCACGGTGAGACGTCGTACGAAGGTGCCGGGCGGCTGCGGGACCGCCGCACGCTGATCACCGGCGGTGACTCGGGCATCGGACGCGCGGTCGCGCTCGCCTTCGCCCGTGAAGGGGCGGACGTCGCCTTCACATATCTGGAGGAAGAGGAGAAGGACGCGAAGGAAACCGTCCGGCTGGTCGAGGAAGCGGGGCAGCGGGCGCTGGCGGTGTCGTGCGACATCCGTACGGAGGAGCAGTGCCGCGCGCTGGTGGACCAGGTGGTGCGGGAATTCGGCCGTATCGACGTCCTGGTCAACAACGCGGCTTACCAGATGGCGCAGCCCGAGGGAATCGAGGGCATTTCCACGGAGCAGTTCGACCGGGTGCTGCGCACCAATGTCTACGGCATGTTCTGGCTCTCCAAGATGTCGCTGCCGCACATTCCCGAGGGCGGCAGCATCATCAACACGACGTCCGTACAGGCGTACCAGCCGAGCCCGCAGTTGCTCGACTACGCGACCACCAAGGGCGCCATCGTCACCTTCACCCACGCGCTGGCCGGCGACCTCGCCGAGCGCGGCATCCGCGTCAACGCGGTGGCCCCGGGGCCGGTGTGGACCCCGCTCATCCCCGCGACGCTGCCGGACACCACCGGATTCGGCAAGCAGAGCCCGCTGGGGCGGGCGGCACAGCCCGTGGAGATGGCCCCCGCCTATGTCTTCCTCGCGTCCCAGCAGGCCAGTTACATCACTTCGGAGATCGTCAACGCGACCGGCGGCACCCCGCTGCCGTGATCGCGGTCGTCCGACCAGGGAGGTTCCCATGCTCAGCGCCATCGCCGACGTGTTCCGCGCCATCGGGAGCACGCTCGCCTCCGTCGTCACCCTGCCCTTCCGCGCCCTCGCCCGCCTCTTCGGCGGCGCCTCGCGCGGTGCCCGGTGAGCCGTCGGCACCGGCCCGGACCGCGGACCGTCGTCATCACCGGCGCCAGCGCCGGCATCGGCCGCGCGACCGCCCGGCTCTTCGCCGCGCAGGGCGCCAACGTCGCCCTGGTCGCCCGCGGCCGCACCGGACTCGACGCGGCGGCGGCCGAGGTCGAGGAGCGGGGCGGCCGGGCGCTGGTGCTGCCCGCCGACGTGGCCGACGCGGACCAGGTCGAAGCGGCGGCCCAGGCGGCGGAGGACGCCTTCGGGCCGATCGACGTATGGGTCAACGACGCCTTCAGTACGGTGTTCGCGCCGTTCACGGAGGTCGACGCGGAGGAGTACCGGCGCGCCACCGAGGTGACGTACCTGGGGTTCGTCAACGGCACACGGGCCGCGCTGCGGCGGATGCTGCCGCGGGACGCGGGCGCGATCGTGCAGGTCGGCTCCGCCCTCGGCTTCCGCTCCGTACCCCTTCAGTCGGTGTACTGCGGCGCCAAGCACGCCATCAACGGCTTCACGTCCAGCGTCCGCACCGAACTGCTGCACCAGGGCAGCCGGGTCGCGGTCACCGTCGTCCAGATGCCGGCCGTCAACACGCCGCAGTTCGACTGGGTGCTGTCCCGGCTGCCGAAGACTCCCCGACCGGTCGCGCCGGTCTACCAGCCGGAGGTCGCCGCCCGTGCCGTGCTGCACGCGGCGGACCATCCCCGGCGCAAGCAGTACTACGTCGGCCTTTCCACGGTGGCGGCCGTCCTGGGCAACCGGGTCGCGCCCGCGCTCCTGGACCGCTATCTCGCCCGTACGGGGTACGCCTCGCAGCAGACGGAGCAGCAGGCGGAAGCCCACCGGCCGCAGAACCTGTGGCAGCCGGCGGACGGATCTGACGGTGTCGACCACGGCGCACACGGTGTCTTCGACGACACCTCCCACCCGCGCTCGCCCCAGGCGGCCCTCGCGCGGCACCCCGTACTCGTGGCGGCCGCCTCGGCCGCGGCGGGAGCGGCGGTGGGCGCCGTACTGGGGCCCCTACGACGCAGCAGGCGCGGCAATTAGCGCACAGCAGGGGCCGCCGGCCCGCCGGCCGGTCTCTCAGGAGGACGACGGCGGGTAGGCGTACTGGCGGAGCAGCCGCACCAGGTGCACGGCGTTCACCGCCAGCGTGCGCGTCGTGGCAGCCACGTTCTTCGGCCGTTCGTCCAAGTCCTGGTAGTCCGTGCCGTGCTGCGCCTCGCCCACCCAGTACGTGACGGCGTTGGGCGCGAGGGAGACGCCGAGGTCGTTGAGGCCCTGGAACAGGTCGGCGCTCACCTTGTGCGCGCCGTCCTCGTTGCCGACGACGGCCACGGCGCCGACCTTGCCGTACATCAGCTGCCGCCCCTGCTCGTCCGTCTCGGCGATGTCGGCGTTCATCCGCTCCAGCACCCGCTGGCACAGGCTGGACGGGTGACCGAGCCAGATCGGGGTGGCCAGCAGCACGATGTCGGCCGCCAGCAGCTTCTCGCGCAAGCCCGGCCACGCGTCGCCGTCGCCCATGTCGGTGGCGACGCCGGGGCGGATGTCGTGGTCGGCGACGCGTACCGACTCGCACTGCACCCCGAGGTCGCCCAGTTCGGCCAGCACCTGGTCCGCCAGAAGCTGGCTGCTGGAGTCGGTGGGGGACGGGTTCAGGGTGCAGACGAACGCCAGGGCGCGGATCATGGCAGCTCCTCGGGGGATCGACAGGGTGGGAACACACCGTGGTGCTCCGGTCACCTGTGGTGTGGACCGTACCCCGGGTGCCCGCGCCCCGCCGTTCGACACGGAGCGGAGGTACGGCGCCGCACGGCGGCGTTCACCTGTCGCGCGCGTACCGGCGCCGTGCCCATGCGGGCAGCGCGAACCAGCACAGCAGGAACCACGCGACCAGACCCGAGACGATCCACGGGACGGCGCTGTCGTGCAGCGCGATGCGCAGGATGAGCAGGAACGCCGAGATGATCGTGGCGAGCAGCAGCACGATGCCGACGATGGTCAGCCGGGACGCCCAGGTGACCGTCTGCGCCTTCAGGTGCAGCCCGGTGACGAGCCGGTGGAAAGCGACCGGCCCGATGAGGGCGCCGTTGGCGGCCGCGCCCAGGCACAGCGTCACCACGTAGATCGCCTTGTCGGCCGGTTCGAGGGAGGCGAAGCGGGGGGTGAAGACGACGGTGAGCAGGAAGCCGAAGAGGATCTGCACGCCGGTCTGGGCCACCCGGACCTCTTGCAGCAGCTCGTTCCACCGCCGGTCGGCCCGTTCCTCGGCGGACTCCCGACGGCCGTCGACAGCCTGCGCGGCCGGTTCCATGTCCCAACGATAGGCGGGCCGCCGGGCACTGTCCCGTCGGCGCCCGGGGCCCGGCCGGACGACGCCCGGCGGGGGTGGGGTGAAGATCACAGGGGACGGCGGGGCGGTCGGCGCACCGGCCTGAGTACGGTGAGCGGGTGCCGAAGAAGAACGTGTTCTCATCCGTGGCGGCCTGGCGCCGCCGGACGGTGTCCCGCGCGGTGCACCGCGGAGCGCGCTGGGTACGGGAGGCGGGCGCCGTCACCGCCGAGCGCCCGGGACCGTACCGGTTCCGCCGGCTGGGGGCGGGCGCCCGGCTGGCCTTCCCGCAGGGCACCGTCTTCGGCGACCCGTGGATCGAGATCGGCGACCACTGCATCATCGCCCAGGACGTGACGCTGACCGCCGGGATGATGCCCGACCTCGACCTCGGCGCCGACCCGATCCTCACCCTCGGCAACGGCGTCGTCCTGGGCCGCGGCAGCCATGTGATCGCCGACGTCCGGCTGACCATCGGCGACGACTGCTTCTTCGGCCCCGGCGTGTACGTCACGACCACCAACCACAGCTACGACGACCCGGAACTGCCGGTCGGCAAGCAGTGGCCGCGCAGCGAGCCCGTCTCGATCGGCCCGGGCGGCTGGGTGGGGACCGGGGCGGTGATACTGCCGGGCGCCCGGCTGGGCCGCAACGTGGTGGTCGCGGCCGGGGCGGTCGTACGGGGCGAGGTGCCGGACCACGCGGTGGTGGCCGGGGCGCCCGCCAAGGTGGTCCGCTCCTGGGACCCGGAGGCGGGGTGGCAGCCGCCGCTGCGCACTCCGGCGCCGGTGCCGGTGCCCGAGGGGGTGACGTCCAGGGAACTGATGGCCCTGGCCGCGCTGGAGGCGGGGGCGGACGGCGCGCCGCCGGTGGAGCCGGGGCACGGCACGCTGGTAGCCGGGCGCGGCACGGCGGTGCCGGGGGCGGCCGCCGACGCTTCCTGAGGGCGTGGGGGCGGCTCGCGTCCCCTGTCTCACCCCTGCGCGGCAGAGCCGTCCCGGGGCGCGGCGGTACCGGTCGCGGCCGCGGCGCCGCCGAACTCACGTACCGCCGCGTCGACGACGGCCTCCAGGCGCGCGTGGTGCGCGCCGTGCCAGTACACCCGGTCGCAGACGGTGCACTGGGCGAACACGTCGTACGTACGCCGCGTACCGCCCTCCAGCCGCTCCTCGACGGTCCCCTTCGCCGCCTCCTTCAGCAGACCGTTGCAGGCGGTGCAGCGGGTCCACGGCGCGAGCTCCGGCGCGAAGCGGCCCAGCACGTCGCGCAGTTGTTCGTCGGGGCGGTCGCTGTAGACGTACGCCCCCGCCCAGTTCTCACGCCGTCGCAGCAGGCCCCGGTCCCGGGACAGCAGCACCCGCCGCTCGGCGGCAGACCGCGCGGCCAGGGCCGGGTCGCCGATGTCCTCGCTCTCGTACGCCGCGTCCACACCCAGCAGCCGCAGCCGCCGCGCGAGGGTCCCCAGGTGCACGTCGAGCAGGAACCGCAGCGGCGCGCCCGGCACCTCCTGCGGCCGTCCGACCGCGCACACCTCGACCGACTCACCGTCGCGCGGGACGTGGGACACCGGCACCTCCTGCCCGTCCACGAGCAGGCGGCCCACCTCGGTGAGCGGGACACCGAGCGATTCCACGACGTGTCCGAGGGTGGAGGTCCCGTCGGTGCGCAGGGCGGTACGGCCCTGGCGCCGGCCGGCGGGGACGAAGAGCCGCAGCTCGGGGGCGACGGTGCAGTGGA
Source organism: Streptomyces sp. NPDC026394 (assembly GCF_055567735.1). NCBI lineage: Bacteria > Bacillati > Actinomycetota > Actinomycetes > Kitasatosporales > Streptomycetaceae > Streptomyces > Streptomyces sp. NPDC026394. The sequence goes on along the minus strand of NZ_JBVHPX010000024.1, from coordinate 31,919 downwards.
TCTCGGGTCGGTTCACGCCGTCAGGATGCCACCACGCCGCGGCGCGGTGCGTACCGGGCCGCCCGGGGCCTCCGGGACCGCAATGGGCCTCGGCGACCCGGCACCGCGCCGAGGCCCCTGGCCGCCTGCGCCCTCTCGCCACACGGCCGTTCCTGTGGTGTTCTCGACGGACGGGGCGCCACTGACGGGAGGACGGCGGTGCGAGCGAGGAAGCGTACGGGGCCGACGGGAAGACGTACGGCGCTGGCGGGTAGACGTACGGCGCTGACGGGACAACGCAAGGCGCCGGCGGGAGTGGCGCTGGTGTGTCTCCTGCTGGCAGGCGTGTCGAGCGGCTGCCAGCAGGGCGGGGCGTCCGACGGGCGTTCGCCGTTCACGGGGAAGGCGGCGCGGGCCGCCCCGGTGCTCGCCGTGAAGATCGACAACGTACGTGCCGCGCGCCCTCAGACGGGCCTCGACGCCGCCGACATCGTCTACGTGGAACGGGTCGAGTCGGGGCTGTCGCGGCTGCTGGCCGTCTACTCCTCCCGGCTGCCGCAGGCCGTCGGTCCCGTACGCAGCGCCCGCGAGTCGGATCTGGAACTGCTGCGCCAGTTCGGCCGCCCCGCCTTCGCCTACTCCGGCACGCAGGCGAAGCTGGAGCCCGTCGTCGAGGCGGCCCCGTTGTACCCGCAGCCTCCGGGGAAGACCGCCGAAGCGTATTTCCGGGGCCGTGACCGCGCGGCGCCGCACAACCTCTACCTGCGCCCCGAACGCGCCCTCAAGGCGGCTTCCGGCGCGAGCACCGTCCAGGACATCGGCTTCCGTTTCGGCGCCGCGCCGTCGGGCGGACGCAACACCGCCTCGTACACCGCCCGTTACCCGGCCGCCCGCTTCTCCTTCGACTGGTCTGCGGAGCGGCGCGGCTGGCTGGTGTCGATGGACGGCGCCCCGGCCGAGACCGCCTCCGGGCAGCGGCTCGTGGCCCCCACCGTCGTCGTCCAGGGCGTACGGATCCGTCCCTCGCGCTACCACGACCGCTGGGGCGCCTACTCCCCGTACACCGAGTCCACCGGTTCCGGGCCGGCGCGGGTGCTGCGGGACGGCAAGGCGTACGAGGCCCACTGGTCGCGGCCGACCCCCGACAGCGGCACGGACTTCACCACGGCGTCTGGCAGACCGCTCAACTTCGCGGCGGGCCAGGTGTGGGTGGTGTACGTACCGGAGGAGGCGGTGAGCGGCGGAACCGGATAGGGCGGCCGCTTGCCCGTACGGACACGCGCTCCGGTACGGACACGAGGCTGCGATGCGGACGCGCGTCCCGGCACGGGCCGGATCACCGCGGCCGGTCGTCCGGGGCCGGTGGGGGCCACGGCCCCTGGGGCTCTTCGGTGAGGGCGCGGGCGAGGTCGGGCAGGGGGGAGTGGTGCCGGAGGGCCTGGGCGGTCAGCGCCTCGAAGGCGGCCTCCGGGGACAGGCCGAGACGCTGGGCGAGGATGCCCTTGGCCTGCTCGGTGGCGACACGGGCGGTGAGGTCCCGCCGCAGATGCTCGGCCCGCAGTCGCCGGGCCCAGAACAGCAGCAGGCCGATGGTGGCCGCGTGGGCCAGTTTCCGCGCACGTTCCTGCTGGTGCGGGGGCAGGAGCCCGGTGGTGCGGCGGTAGAGGTTGACGGCGCCGACGGAGTGTTCGAGATGGCGCATCGGCTGGGCCCACATGGCCTGGTAGCCCGCGGCCAGCACCCGCGGCGCGAGGCCGGGCCAGCGTGCGCCCGCCACGGTGAAGTCCGCGACGCCGCACGAGCGGCCGGTGAACAGGGCCTCGACGCACGGGCCCCGCCCGGTGCCGGCCTCGTACAGCTCCACCTCGCGGAGGGCCTCGTCGGAGCTCGCGGCCACGTCGACGCGGCTCCCGGCGGGCCGGACACCCGTCTCGGCGACCGGGGCACCGGGGGCGGCCGGATCCAGGAGCATGACGCCGGCGGCGTCGACGGGCAGCAGGTCGACACAGTACGTGACCAGACGCCGGGTGAGCATGGCGGGTGTGGTTCCGGCGCGGATGTCGGTCAGGTCCGCGAGGGCCGCGCCGAGAGCCCGTGCCTTCTCCCCGGACGAAGGGTCGCCGGACGGGACGTCGCCGGAGGGAGGACCGATGAGGTCAGGCATCGAAGCGCTCCTGGGAAGGGTCGTGCGGGGGGCCGCGTCGGCGGCGTCCGGGCGGGAGGCCGGACGGATCACCGGAGCCCTGACCGGCCGGCGCCGCGCGCGGTTCCGTACCGGAAGGGCCGCCGGTCATGCCGATCGTCCCGCCCCGCAGCCGCATCGCCCTCCGCACCGCGCGGAACCCGGCGTCCTGGGCCGCGGGGGCGGAGGGCGGCCACCAGGTGTGCGTGGGTGCCAAGTCGGGGCACTGCGGGCCGCGGCCGGTGTGGAAGGAGACCACGCACGGACCTTCGGGACGGCTCCGCCGCGAGACGCGGGTCAGGGTGTCGAGGATGCCGGGGATGCCGGCGCGGGCGCGCGGGGGGCCGCCGGCCAGGTCCGCCAGACGGTGGCGGAACCGGCATGTGTTCGCCTCGGAGCCTTCCACGGTGTCCCCTTGTCCGGCACGAAGTACTGCGTCACGGAGCAGTTCAGGCCCAACGCCCAGTCAAGCAGGCTCCGTTGGCCGGGGCATCGACGTCGGAGCAACGCCGCATCAACGCGGCCGACACCATCGGTCCACCGTTGCCGTCATGCTCCGAACCGCCGCGGGCGACGCCTGAGGGCTTCACCGTGGCGGACGCGCCCGACGCCCGGCAGGTACGGGCCCACGGTGGGCCGATCGGGGCCGCGAACTCTCGGCCGCCGGCGTCCGTACACCGAGCATCACGACCGTACGCGGCTTCGGTCACCGGCTCGACATCACGGCGCAGGACTCCTGAACGGCGCCCTGGACGAGGTGGGACGCGCGTGACACCCGATACCGTCCGGTTCCCGACCCGCACAGGTCCGGCGGCCCCGGCCCGCCCACCACTGCCGCTCCCGCCTACCGCGCCCTGCTGGAACGGCACGGTGACGAGGTGACGGTCGGCTTCACCGGCCGCGCCGGGCCGGCCGCCGCCGACGCGTTCCGTCACACCTCGACCAGCAGGTCGCGCAGCCACCGGATCACGAAGTTCGGCTTGCGTTCCGGGACGGCGGCCAGCCGTAGCGACGGAGCCCTGCGCTGCAACGCCGTGAGCGAGGCGGGCCAGGGGAGCGCCGATGCAGTAGTGGATGCCGGTGCTGAAGGAGATGTGCGGATTGTCCTTGCGGGTGAGGTCCAGCTCGTCCGGCCGGGCGAAGACCGCCGGATCGCGGTTGGCCGACCCGAAGAGCAGCGCCACTTCGCTGCCGCGCGGGACGACCGTGCCGTCGATCTCGATGTCGTCCAGCACCCAGCACCCAGCGCTCGAAGAGCCGAAGCGGCGTGTTGTAGCGCAGCAGTTCCCCCACGGCCGTGGGCAGCGGCCCGGCCGGGTCCGCGCGCAGGGCCGCGAGCTGCGCCGGGTGGCGGAAGAGCGCCTACCAGTCGTTGGCCGTGGCGTTGACGTTCGCCTCGTGACCGGCGTTCAGCAGCAGGGCGCAGGTGGAGACCATCTCCTGCTCGATGAGCGACTCGCCCTCGTCGTACGCGGCGATCAGCCCGGAGACGAGGTCGTCCCCCGGCACCGCCCGCCGGGCGGCGATCAACGTGCGCAGGTAGTCGGAGAACTCACGGGAAGCGGCGCCCGCCCTGCCGTACCGGCGGACGGGTTCAGCTCGTACATGCCGCAGATCGCGGCCGACCACGGCCGCAGCAGATGCCGGTCCGCTTCCGGCACACCGAGCATCTCGGCGATCACCGCGACCGGCAGCGGTTCCGCGACCCGCGCCGCGAGGTCTCCGCCGCCGTCCGCGACCAGGTCCCGGACCAGCCGGTCCGCCAAGCCCTCGACGAACGGCCGGAGCCGCTCGACGTACAGGGCGTGAACGCCTTAGCGACCAGGCGGCGGATACGGGTGTGGGCGGGCGCCTCCAGGTCGAGCATCCCGTTGTCGTTGAGGACGTGGAACGGCTCGTGCTCCGGCGGCGGTGCGGTGCGCCCGAACTCCTCGTGGGTGAAGCGGTGCCGGGAGGTACGGCCCAGTCGGCGGTCGCGGAGCAGGGCCGAGACGTCCGTATGGTGCGGGACGAGCCACTGGTCGGAGGGTGCGAAGTGCCGCACCCGGCCGCGGGCCCGCAGCTCGGCGTAGGCGGGGTACGGGTCGGCGACGGAATCCGGCGACCAGGGATCGAAGACTGCCCGGGCTCCTGCCATGCGCGGACGCCAGCCGCCGGCGCCCGTCGTGGCCACCCCGGCCGTACGGTGTGTCAGGAGCGGCGGGCGACTTCCCGCAGCCGGCTCGGCTGGCTGCCCCAGTTACGGGTGCGGGCCAGGATGTGGCGCCGGTGGCCGAAGGCGTGCAGGCGCTCCACGAAGTGCAGACCCGCCGAGTCCATGAAGGTGACCTCCGCGATGTCCAGGGTGACACTGCTGGTCATGGACGGCAGACCGGCCAGAGCCTGGTCGAGCAGGCGTACGGAAACGCAGTCGATCTCTCCTCTCGGGCTGAGCACGGCCCGATCGCCGTGCAGACGGGTGCGGACCGTCAAGATGTTCAGGAAGTCCGGGCCAGACAGTTCTGTCTCAGGGGCCATGCCTTTACCGTGTCAGGGTCGGACGAGCCTGTCCACAATCATCACCACGTTGTCAGGGGGACACGATGGCTCCAGGGGACGCGACGGCCGTCGGATCGACGGTGCCGGCAGTCCGTCCGCCCGCCCAGGCGCGTGAGCGCATCCTGGAGACGGCCTACGAGCTGTTCTCCCGGCGCGGGATCCGCGCGGTCGGCGTCGACGAGGTGATCGCCCGCTCCCGTGTGGCCAAGGCCACGCTCTACCGCAACTTCCCCTCCAAGGACACTCTGGTGCTGGCGTTCCTCGAACGCCGTGAGGAGCGCTGGACCCGCGGCTACGTGGAGGCCGGGGCACGGCGGCTGGGCGCGGACCCGGAGGAGCGGCTCCTCGCCGTCTTCGACGTGTTCGACGAGTGGTTCCGCCGGCCCGACTTCGACGCCTGCACCTTCATCAACGTCCTGCTGGAGATGGGCTGGGAGCACCCGCTGGGGAAGGCGAGCATCGTCCACCTGGAGAACATCCGCGCCATCGTGCGGTCCCTGGCCGAGGAGGCCGGGCTCCGGGACACCGAGAACTTCGCCCGGTCCTGGCACATCCTCATGAAGGGGGCGATCATCTCGGCGGCCGAGGGGGACACCGAGGCCGCCCGGCGGGCCCAGGACATGGCCCGTACGCTCATCGAACGGCACCGGCCGGCCGCGGGTGACGGCGTCCCGGCCGCCGGTGACGACGTCCCGGCCGCTTGCGACGACGACCCGGCGGCTTGTGAAGACGACGGCACCGCGCACCCCGGCGCCGGCCCGCCCCCGCCCGCCCGCTGAGACGGCACGCCGTATGGTCCGGCCGGACTGTTAGCTTGGCGCCATGCCCGAGCCCATGGACGCCTTCGACGACGTACGCCCTGCCCTCGACTGTCTGGACCTGCTGCCCGGCCCGGTCGCCGCCGCGATCCGCGGCTGGCGGGGGACCGTGCCCGTCGAACAGTTCCACTACGTGGACACCGACCCCGCGATCGCGGACACCGCTGTCCTGGTCGAGCAGCACGGCCCCTGGCTCCTGGAGCAGTCGGCGAACTGCGTCGTCGTGGCGGGCAAGCGCGGCGGCGCCGTCACGCTCGCCGCCTGCGTGGTCCTCTCGCACACCCGGGTCGATGTGAACGGAGCCGTACGGCGCGAGTTGGGCGCCCGCAAGGCGTCCTTCGCCCCCATGGACACCGCGGTCGGCGAGAGCGGCATGGAGTACGGCGGCATCACCCCGATCGGGCTCCCCGAAAGCTGGCCGCTGCTCCTGGACGCGGCCGTGGCGGACACCCCGTACGTGCTGATCGGCAGCGGCAGCCGGCGCGGCAAGCTCGTCGTGCCGGGCAAGGCCCTGGCCGAACTGCCTGGTGCGACCGTTCTTGACGGGCTGGGGACGGTGCCGGGGGAGTAGGGCGACTGCTCGCTGTCCGAAAATGTCACCTGGGGCGGGGTGCGGTCGGGGCGATCGGTGCCGCGTCCGGAGGGGACGGTGGCTGAGTGTCGGCTGTCCGGCGTCGCTTGCGGTCTGTCCGGAGCGTCCCGGTGTCCGGGGCGTCCGAGTGTACGGGGCGTCCGGGTGTCCGGGGCGTCCGAGGGGGCGTTGTCGCGGGTCCGGGCTGGTCGGCGCGCTGTCCGGAAGATTCCGGGTGCGTCCGGTTTGAGTCCGGTCGCGGTCCGGATTCTGCCCTGTTGCTGTCCGGAAGTGCGCAGCCTTGGCGGAATCTCCTGTAGCCGTACGGGAGGCGTCACCCCGATCATTCGCGCCATGGACACCAGGGGGAACACGGACCCGGCCGAGGCCCGTGACGTGGCCGAATTTCTCGCGATGCTGCGGGAACTGAAGGAGCGCCGGGGGCTGACGTACCGGCAGTTCGAACAGCGCGCCGCCGAACAGGGCGAAGTGCTGGCCCGCAGCACTCTCGCGGACGTCCTGAGCGGCAGACGTCTGCCCCGCCCGGAAATCCTGTCCGTCTTCGTACGCGCCTGCGGCGAGAGCGGCGACCGGGCCACGGCTTGGCGGCGACGCCCGCGCGGGTGTCGCCGCCAAGGCCCGCACGGCGAAAACGGAACCCGCCCCGGTGGAGTCGGCCGCGACGGAACAGACGCCGCCCCGTGCCGCTGCGGCGCCCGAGGACGCCGCAGCGTCCGCACCCACAATCGGAACCGACGCCCGGCCCTCGCCGCCGTCCCACCCCACCAGGACCCGCAGCACCCGGCGCGCGCCTCTCCTGATCGTGTCGGCGATCGCTCTCGCCCTGGCCACCGCCGCCTGGATGGCGACCTCCGGCACCCCGACCTCCGGCAACCCGCCCTCCGATCCGGCTCCGCAGCCCGAAGCCCCGTCCCGGAACGCCGCGGTGCCCGCCGGCTGGATACGGATCCGCCCGGCCGCGGCTCCCACCCTGTGCGTGACCGACGGCCGCGTCCAGGACGGCCGGTACGCCTCCCTCGTGGCGGTGCAGCGGCCGTGCGGGGGCGTCGCGCCGCAGCGCACCGAACTCGAACCGGTGGGTACGGACACCTACCGCATCGCGTGGGTACACCCCAGCGCGGAAGGGGCTGCCTGAAGGCCCTGTCGGGCGGAACGGCGGACGGCCTGCTCGAACCGTGGGAGTCCTGCGCCCAGGCCAGCAGCTTCCGTATCGAGCCCGCGCCTGCCTCCGCCCCCGACTCCGCGCCTGCCTTCGCCCCCGGCCCCGTTCCTGGCTCCGGCTCCGAACCGTTCGGAACGGCCCGGCAGGCGAACGGTGGGAAGACCGCCCGCTACATCTTCCGCGCCGACGGCGGGCAGTGCCTCGGCGTGCGCGGCGCCCGGACGGCCACCGGGGCCGAGGTGACCCTGCAACGGTGCACCGGACGCGAGAGCCAGACCTTCCTCGTCGACCCCGCGCCCTGACCCCGACCTATCCTGACCCGGCCCACCCGGAACCCGACGGAACTCACCCTCGTCCGTCGGCCCGCTCACCCCCGGGAACGCACATCCAGGGACAGCGGCGTGGAGTGCTCCGCGAATCCAAGGCTCCGGTAGAGCCGTTCGGCGTCGGGCGTGGCGTGCAGATCCACCCGCGAGACACCCCGCTCAGCGAAACACTCCAGCAGCGCCTCGGTCGTGGCCCTCGCGTAACCGCGCCCCTGGTACGCCGGATCGGTGCAGACGGTGAACACGAACCCGAACAGTCCCGAAGGATGCCCCGGAGCCGGCAGCCGCTCCTCGACCCGCCCCACCGCACACGCCGCCAGCCCGGCGCCGTCACCGGCCTCCACGACGAACCCGACAAGAGACGGCACCTCTTCCGAAAGCTGTCGCCGCGCACTCTCGATCGCGTTCCGCTCCCACGCCCCGCCCTCGTCCCGTCCGTTCATGGCCCGGAACATCAACCGGCGCAACCGGACGATCTCTTCGGCGTCCGCGGGCCCCGCAGCACGTATCGCGATCATGCCCGGACGCTAACCCATGCGCGGCGCGTCGGGCACCGGGTCCCTGGCGGCCTCGACGCCGAGTTCGCCGAGCAGAGCGCGCACGCGCTGCTCGATGGTGTCGCGGAGGGGGCGGACGGCGGTGATGCCTTGTCCGGCGGGGTCGTCGAGCTGCCAGTCGCGGTACTGCTTGCCGGGGAAGTACGGGCAGGCGTCGCCGCAGCCCATGGTGATCACGATGTCGGAGCGGTCCACCGCCTCGGTGGTGAGCAGCTTCGGCGTCTCGGCGGAGAGGTCGATGCCGACCTCGTGCATGGCTTCGACGACAGCGGGATGAACGGCGTCGGCGGGGGCGGAGCCCGCGGAGCGGACCTCGACACGGTCGGCACCGAGGTGGGTGAGGAAGGCGGCGGCCATCTGGGAGCGCCCGGCGTTGTGGACGCAGACGAACAGTACGGACGGCCTGTCCGCCGGGCCGCGGGTGTCAGGCACGGGTCGATCCTTCCGTGACGGTGGCTGATTCGGCCTTCGGGAGAGGGGCGGATGCGGCCGCGGGGAAGTAACGGCGGGCGGCGAGGGCGACGTGGACCAGGCCGATCAGGACGGGCACTTCGATGAGGGGGCCGACGACGCCGGCGAGGGCCTGGCCGCTGGTGGCGCCGAAGGTGGCGATGGCGACCGCGATGGCCAGTTCGAAGTTGTTGCCCGCCGCGGTGAAGGCGAGGGTGGTGGCGCGCGGGTAGTCCAGTCCGGCCGCGCGGCCCAGGGCCATGGACCCGGCCCACATGAGGGCGAAGTACACCAGCAGCGGCAGGGCGATGCGGGCGACGTCCAGGGGCTGGGAGGTGATGGCGTCGCCCTGGAGGGCGAAGAGCACCACGATGGTGAACAGCAGCCCGTACAGGGCGAACGGTCCGATCCGGGGGATCAGCTTCGTCTCGTACCAGACGCGGCCCTTGGCCCGTTCGCCCAGGCGGCGGGTGAGGAATCCGGCGGCGAGCGGGATGCCGAGGAATATCAGCACGGAGCGGGCGATCTCCCACACCGACACGTCCAGCGCGGTCTGTTCCAGGCCGAGCCAGCCGGGCAGGACGGACAGATAGAACCAGCCCAGCAGGCTGAACGCCAGGACCTGGAAGACGGAGTTGAGGGCGACCAGGACGGCGGCGGCCTCGCGGTCGCCGCAGGCCAGGTCGTTCCAGATGATGACCATGGCGATGCAGCGGGCCAGCCCGACGATGATCAGACCGGTGCGGTACGCGGGCAGGTCCGGCAGGAAGAGCCAGGCCAGGGCGAACATCAGGGCCGGGCCGACCAGCCAGTTCAGCACCAGGGAGGGGACGAGCAGGCGGCGGTCGCGGGTGACCGTACCCAGGCGGTCGTAGCGGACCTTGGCCAGCACCGGGTACATCATCACCAGCAGCCCCAGCGCGATGGGCAGCGAGACCCCGGTGACGGTGATCTTCGCCAGTACGTCCCCCAGGCCGGGTACGAGGCGGCCCAGACCGAGGCCGGCGGCCATCGCGGCGATGATCCACATTGCCAGCCAGCGGTCGGTGAACGACAGTCGGGCCGCCACCGGTGCCGTGTCGGCGGCGGGGGTGGGGGCGGCGGGGGCGCTCATGCGTCGGTCCGGCAGGCGGAGACGGGCAGCGGGGCGCCGGCGGGGCGGGTGAGGATGCCCGCGAGGCGGTCGGTCATCTCCGGTACGAGCCAGTAGTGGACCCAGGTGCCCCGGCGTTCGCAGTCGATCAGCCCGGCCTGCCGCAGCAGCTTCAGGTGGTGGGAGATCGTCGGCTGGGACAGGTCGAAGGCCGGGATCAGGTCGCAGACGCACACCTCGCCACCGGCACGGGAGGCGATCAGCGACAGCAGCCGCAGCCGCACCGGGTCTCCCAGCGCCTTGAACACCTTCGCCAGCTCCACCGCCTGGTCCTCGTCCAGTGGCGTGGTCAGCAGGTCAGGGCAGCACACCGTGAGGCCGTCCTCGCCGAGCAGCCCGAGCTCTTGATTCGACATGCTTCTATATTGACGAACTTCGATTCGAGGCGCAACCTTGTATCGACATACATCGATCCAGTCTCTTGGGAGTCCGTGATGCCGCGTGTCCAGCTCGCCCTGCGCGTCCCCGACCTGGAGGCGTCCGTCGCCTTCTACACCAAGCTCTTCGGCACCGAACCGGCCAAGCGCCGCCCCGGCTACGCCAACTTCGCCATCGCCGAGCCGCCGCTGAAACTCGTACTCCTCGAAGGCCGGGAAGCCGACGAGACCCGGCTCGACCACCTCGGCATCGAAGTCGGGAGCACCGGCCAGGTCACCGCCGCCACCACCCGCCTCAAGGACGCGGGCCTGGCCACCTTCGAGGAGAACGACACCACCTGCTGCTACGCCCTCCAGGACAAGGTCTGGGTGACCGGCCCCGGCAAGGAGCCCTGGGAGGTCTACGTGGTCAAGGCGGACGCCGGCTCGTGACCCCCGGGCTCAGCCCAGCCTGGGTATTTCGATGGCGGGGCAGCGGTCCATCACCATGTCCAGACCGGCGGACCTGACCTTGTCGTACGCCGCTTCGTCGATCACGCCGAGCTGGAACCAGACTGCCTTGGCGCCGATTCCGACCGCTTCGTCGGCGATACCGCCCGCGGCGTCGCTGTTGACGAAGACGTCCACGACATCGACGGAGAACGGGACGGCGGCCAGGCTCGGGTAGCCCTGCTCGCCGTGGACCGCTTCGGCTTTCGGGTGGACCGGGACGACGCGCTTGCCGTAGCGCTGGAGGACGCCGGCGACGCCGTACGCGGCGCGGTTCCGGTTGGTGGACAGGCCCACGACGGCCCAGGTGTCGCCCGAATCCCGAAGAATCCTGCGGATCGTCGCCGGATCGCCGTACACAACTGCCTCCCGTGGTTCGGGCCGGGGCCCGTCGGATGCGACCGCGTGCCGGCGGCCGTCTGGTGTCGAGAACGTGTACGCGGGGGGTGAAGATTCCCGTGCGCTCAGCATTCCCAGCGTTCCCAGCGATCTCAGCGGGCGCCGGTCGCCGATGTGTGCGCGGTTCCGCCTGAGTGCCGCAGGACGGGGCGCGTACGGGGATGCGCCGGGCGCTACCGGCGGCGCATAGGGTGGCCTGATGCAGGAGCAGTACCGGACTCTCGCGCGCGAGGGTGTTCACGAGATCGAGATCAACAAGTCCCGCTTCATCTGCGCGCTCGCCCCCGTGGCGACCGAGACCGAGGCCCAGGACTTCATCGCGCGTATCCGCAAGGAGCACCCCACGGCGCGGCACAACTGCTTCGCGTACGTCCTGGGGGCCGACGGCGGGGTGCAGAAGGCGAGCGACGACGGCGAACCGGGCGGGACCGCGGGTGTGCCGATGCTGCAGATGCTGGTGCGCCGCGAGGTCAGGTACGTCGTCGCCGTCGTCACCCGCTACTTCGGCGGCATCAAGCTCGGGGCGGGCGGTTTGATCCGCGCGTACGGGGGCGTCGTGGGGGAGGCCCTGGACACCCTCGGTACGGTCACCCGGCAGCGCTTCCGTCTGGTCACGGTCACCGTCGACCACCAGCGCGCGGGGCGGGTGGAGAACGACCTGCGGACCACGGGCCGGGCGGTGCGCGAGGTGACGTACGGGTCCGACGTACGTATCGAGGTCGGGCTGCCGGAGTCCGACCTGGACGCCTTCCGTGCCTGGCTGGCCGATGCGACGGCGGGTACGGCGGGTCTGGAGCTGGGTGGCGAGGCGTACGGGTAGAGCCCGGGGCCGGGTCGGGAGACAGGCCGGGATCAGGCCGGGACCGGACCAGGGTCAGGGTCAGGCCGGGGTGCGGAGCAGGTCCGACACGGTGTCGTAAGCCCGCTGGACGAACGGGGCGCGCAGGCCCGGCGCGCAGTTGGCCAGGGCGACCAGCGCGGTGTCGTGCCGAGGACTGAAGGCGACGAAGGCCGTGCAGCCGCGGGTGCCGCCCGAGTGGTGGTAGAGGCCGGAGCCGTCGGCCCGGAGGCGGATGTTCCAGACCAGGGCGAGCTGGGACGTGGTGCGGGGGAGGACTAGGCGGGGGCGGGTGACGTCCTCCAGGGCGGTGCGCAAAGGCGCCGAGAGGACACCGGGGAAGGCCGCGCTCCCCGGACCGAGGATGCCGGTGACGCCCACGCCCGTGACGTCCGTGACCTCCGCGTTCCCCGGGCTGATCAGCGCCTCGGCGACCGTCAGCAGGTCGCGGGCGCTGGAGCGGACGGCGCCGGCGCCGGGCAGGCCAGGAATGTCGAACGGCGGCCGAGGGCGGCCGTGGCCGTAGCCGGTGACCTGCGTGCCGCCGGGAGGCGGGTCGGCGATGGCGCTCGTGTCGTGCAGGCCGAGGGGCCGCAGGACCCGGGCCGCGAGCAGGTGCTCGTACGGGAGCCCGCCGGCCGCCCCGCACAGGGCGTGCCCCAGGAGGCCGACACCGAAGTTGGAGTACCGCACGCGGGTGCCCGGCCGGGCCCGCAACCGGGTACGGGCCAGGGCACGCAGCACGTCCGCGCGCGTGAAGTCCGCGTAGGGGTTGGTCGGGAGACGGCGGATACCGGAGCGCAGCAGCCCCGGAGGCAGGCGGGGCAGGCCCGAGGTGTGGGTGGCCAGGTGGGTGAGGGTGATGTCCGTACCGCGTACGGGGACGCGCGTACCCGCGGGCAGATGGCGGGCGGCCGGATCGTGGTGGCCGACCTCGCCCCGGGCGGCCTGCTCGGCGAGGAGCAGCGCGGTGAACGTCTTGCTGAGCGAACCGACTTCGAAGCGGGTGGACGGCTCCACCGGCACCCCGTCCTCGCGGGCGGTGCTGCCCCGGACGAGGAAGGACCGCTGCCCCCGCCGGTACAGGCCGACGGCGACGGCACTCGCGCCCGGGGCGGCCGACAGCAGCGCTTCCGGCAGCTCCCGCGGCAGCCCCTCGGGCAGGCCGGGCGCTGCCGCGGCCGGTGCCCCCGGCGGGGTCATGGGCCGGGCTGCCCCGCGCCGCCCAGCGCCCGGGTGAGGGCGACGGTGCCCGCGACGACGGCCACGACGGTGGGGTGCTGGTGGGCGTCGAAGAGTTCGGCCGGGTCGCCCTCGACGGGCTGGTCGTCGCGGGGCACCAGCCCGTCCTCGCGCTGCAGGCCGACCAGCCGCTGCCAGTCGTCGGTCTCCGTCCAGGGCTCCGGCAGGCAGGCGCCGACGATCATCAGCTCGGCCATCAGGTCCCACTGACCGCATTCCGCCCAGATATCGGTCCAGACCGGGAGCCACCGGGTGAGGTACTCCGCCAGCTCGGCGGGGAGGCGGTCGGGCAGACGGCCCCAGTCGGTGAGGTGGAAAGCGACGTGGGTGACGCCGTAGCCGGTCAGCCAGTCGATGTGCCAGGGTTCGGGCGTGGCGCCGAGCCAGGTCGCCCGGGTCAGCGTGGCCCAGTCGTAGGCTGCCGGGCCGTGGTCGAGGCCGATGACGCGCGCGGAGTTGGCGACCGCGAGCCGTCGGTTCGGTACATGTTCCACGGCGTGCGTCGAGCGCAGCGTGACCGTGTGGGCGGCCAGTCGCTCGAACTGCGGGTGGCGGTAGCCGCCGCGGACGAAGTGTGCGTAGGTCTCCATCGGGTCGGTCTTGAGCGGGTGCCGCAGCAGCCGCTCGTACAGCAGCGCACCGTTGTCCACCTGCTGCCAGCAGAACTCCAGCAGCTCGCGGGCCAGGGCGAGTTCCGCCGTTCCGGCGACGCCGCTGCGCAGGACCAGGGAGGCGGCGAGCGCCGATTCGCCCAGGCCTTTGTACGTGTCGGCGTCGTCGACGAGGTCCGCGCGGGGGCAGTCGGAGAGCTTGCCGTGCTCGCGGTGGGCGTGCAGCCAGGCCAGGGCCCGGGAGCTGATGGTGTGCGCGGTCTGTGCCGCGGCCGGTCTCACAGGTCCTCCAGGCCGAGCAGCCGGCGGGCGACTGCGGTGTCCAGCGCGGGGCGATCGCCGCCGCCGAGCAGCCCGATGTGTTCGGTCAGGGGCGCCGGGTCGAGCGGCAGTGCGACCCCGTCGGCGCGGAGCCAGGCCAGCCAGCGGGTGATCCGGGCGGCGGTGGGGTGGTCGCGCCGCAGGGTGGCGCGGGTGGCACCGCGGGCCAGGCCCAGGGCTCCCGCCCGGGCGGCGTCGTGCACCGGTCCGTCCAGTCCCGGCAGGGCCAGTGAGGCCAGCTTCCCCATGCGTACGGACCAGGAGACCCAGCCCTCCTGTGCGCCGCCGTCCGCGTCCGTGGTCGGCGGCAGATTGCGGGGCGTGGCATCGTCGCACCGTGGAGGGCCCTGGGGGAGGGGCGCTGTGCGTACCGGCGCATCGGCGGGGTCGAGGCGGGCCTGCACGGCGGCGAGGCCCCAGTCGATCCAGGCCATGATCCACGCTTCCTCGGTGCCCGCGGGAGGTGCCGGAGGCGGCGTCTCGTCGGGTGGCAGGGCACTGAGTGCCAGGCCGATGGCGGCCGTATCGCCCGCGGGAGGGGGCTGGCCGGTCAGTACGTACGGTGCGAGGACGTCCGCCCCCAGAATGCGGACGGCGCCCAGCGCCACCGCCGGGTCGCCTCCGGCCTCCGCCGCCGCGGCCTCCACATGGATCGCGGCCACGGCGGCGCCCCCGGTGCCCCGGAGGGCATCGAGGGCGCGACGGGCCAACTGGTCGGCCGATTCGCTGTGGGCGGTCCGTGAACGCTCGGAGATCACCGGCGCTTCGTTTCCTTCGGCTCCTTGGGCGAGATCAGGAGGCCCAGGAGCAGAACTCCCCATGCGGCGCCGTGCGGTGCGGGGACCGGTGCGTCGCTCAGCGGGGCTTCGGGCTGGGTCGCCACCCACCCCAGTGCTTCCTTGTCGAGTGTGAGGCCAGTGGGCTGGAGGGTCTGGGCAAGCATCATTCGCTCCCTCGAAGAGACGTCATCACCAAGATCGGTGATGCCCCCGATGCCACCTCCCAAAGTACTCCTAAATCGACATATCGACCATTGGTGGACAAGGGTGCTGTCAGGCCCTTTCGTCGCGCCGGAGCGGCGGCATTGCCGGTTCGAGACGCGGGGGGCACGCACGGGCCCGTACGGATCCGTTCAGGCTCGTACGGCCCGCTCGGTGTCGCGCTGTGGGCGGTGCCGGTCGCAGCCGTACTGCTCGTCACCGTCGCCGCGTGCGCCAACTTCCGCGCGTGGCAGGCCTTTTCGTGCCCGCCACGCGTATCCGACCTGACGGCCGGCCGTCATCCCGCACCCGGCATCACCCGAACAGGGACTCCGCCGTCGAGTCGGTCACGTCCGCGCCCATGTTGCGCTCCATCATCCGCAGCGCGGCGTCGGCCAGGTCGGCGTGGATGTGGGCCACCGCGTCGCGCGGGACCGTGACGTCCAGGTGGCGGATGTGCGCGTCGAGGGCCGAGTACAGGACGCACTGCTCGGTCACCTGGCCGCAGAGCACTGTGCGTCCGATGCCGTGCTGGCCGAGGAGGTACTCCAGCGGCGTCTCGTAGAAGATCGAGTGCCGGGCCTTGACCACGAACAGCGAGGCGTCGTCCGGGCGGAGGGGCTCCACCAAGTCGGAGTGGGGTCCGTCCAGCGCCGTACGGAGGATCTCGTCGTGGTGCGAGCGCCACCGGCCGAAGTTGTCGTTGACGTAGATGACTTCGACGTCCGACTCCTTCGCGCGGGCCCGCTCCAGCACGCGCAGCATGCCGGGCAGGGCGTCGCGCACCGACGGCAGCAACTGCTCGGCGTCCGCGTGCTCGTAGGTGTTGATCATGTCGATCACGATGAGGGCCGTCCGCATGTCAGCCGTTCCCTTCGACGAGGACCCGTACCGTCTTCAGCTCGGGATCGGCCGCGTCGGGTACGTTCATCCCGGCCCGCACCCCGCTCGACAGATACCGCACCACGGGCCCGTCGAGCCGTTCGCCGGGCAGCGCGGCCGGGATGCCCGGCGGATAGGGAGTCAGCATCTCGGCCACGATGCGGCCGGCCGCCGCGTGCACCGGCACGTCCTCGACCTCGCCGAAGTAGGCGTCGCGCGGCAGGCACACCTGCTCCAGCCGCAGCTCGCCCGGCGTCGGCACCTCGACCTCCGGGGCCGGGCGCAGGTCCGCAGCGTGCCGCGACAGATCGCGCAGGGCGTCGAGCAGGATCCCGGCGGTCGCCTCGTCGTCGGCGTGTGTGAGCTGGGCGCTGATCCGCCGGTGGTCGGCGAGATGAGCGTCGACGGAACGGTGTTCGCGCAGCCAGTCCGCGGCCCGGTAGCCCGACGTGCCCAGCCCGCTCACGTCGATCACCACGGGCAGCGGGTCGAAGTCGTCGGCCAGCCCCGGACCGCAGAAGTCGGCCCGGTCGTTGACGTGCAGCCCGTCGATCTCCTCGATGGCGGCCCGCACCCGCGCGGCCAGGTCCAGGGCCCGGCCCAGGAGGTCACGGCCCCGCAGGGCCATCTGCCGCCGCCAGCCGTCCAGGCCCGCGTACAGCAGCACCGAAGGGCTGGTCGTGCCGAAGAGGTCCGCCCGTGACTTCAGTACGGTCGGCTGTACCAGGTCGCCCCGCAGGTGGAACACCGAGCCCTGCTCCAGGCCGCTGCCCATCTTGTGGATGCTCGTCACGCAGACGTCGGCGCCGGCGTCCATCGCCCAGGACGGCAGGTCCGGATGGAAGGGCAGATGTGCTCCCCACGCCTCGTCCACGACCAGCGGGCGCCCCCGCCGGTGGCACACCCGCGCCAGCCCGTCGAGGTCCGCGCAGGCGCCGTACGGCGTAGGGCTGGTGACCAGCGCACCGCGGGCGTCGGGGTGCTCCTCGAAGGCCCGCTCGAACGCCTCGACCGACGGCGGATGGGCGATCCGGCGCTCCTCGTCCCACTGCGGGTCCAGCCAGATCGGCCGCACACCGGACAGGATCAGGCCCGACACCACCGACTTGTGCGCGTCCCGCCCGACCAGCAGCTTCTCGTGCGGGCCCGCGACGGACAGCATCGCCGCCTTGACGGACAGGGAGCTGCCGCAGGTGGAGAAGAACGTGTGCGAGGCGTGCACCGCGTCCGCCATGAGCGCTTCGGCCCGCTCCAGTACCTGGCCGGCCCCCAGCCGGTCGTCGAGGCCGCCGGAGGCCAGCAGGTCGCCGTGGAAGACGGCGTCGCCCAGCACCTCCCGCACCAGAGGGTCGGCACCGCGGGCCTGTTTGTGGCCCGGCGGGGTGAAGGAGACCTCTCCGGCCTGTCGGTAGCGGGACAATGCCTCCAGAACCGGTGCCTGTGTGTGATCGACAGCCATGCGGCAGGGGTTCCCCGGGGGCGGGCGGGTCAATCACCGGGCGCGTTGCGCGCGAGGGTTCGCGCTGACGCGCGGCTCGCACCGCGTTCGTTGTGGGGACGGGGCACGCAGGGGGCCAACGCTCCCCAGCCTTCGGCCGAAGCCCACGGCAGGGAATTCTTCGGTTGCCCTGGTGCCCGTCCTCCTGGTGGTGAGGCGCACGGGGCGCGTGGCGGAAGGGCGGCACTCACCCGTACGGCCACGGAACGAGTCCTCCTGAGCGTCCGCGACGGCTTCGGCCGGGCCGCTCCCGTACCTCTTGGACCTTTGCCGCTCCGTACGGGTTTTCCCTGGCCAGTGCGGGGAACCCGCCCTCGCGCCGCCGGTCGGCTGCCGGCGGCACCGGCCTGCCGCCGCCGGGGGCTGCCTGCCGCTCCCGCTCGCCGCCGGGGCTCCGGCGGGCGAGTCTTTGAGGAGGCAGCCGCCGTGGCAGACCGCAGACCCGCTGGAGGACAAGCGATGGGCGTGCGCAAACGGGTTCGCGAGTGGCCCGTGTACCGGCAGCTGACCGGGGGCGACCCGCTGGGCCGGGGCCGCGCCGCGATGTCGCCGTACACGGAGCGGCTGCGCCCGCGCACGGACTCCGCCGACCGGATGGTGCGCTCCGTCTGCCCGTACTGCGCGGTCGGCTGCGGCCAGCAGGTGTACGTCAAGGACGAGAAGGTCGTCCAGATCGAGGGGGACCCGGACTCGCCGGTCAGCCGCGGCCGGCTCTGTCCCAAAGGTTCGGCGACGCTCCAGCTCACCACCGGCTCGTCCCGCCGCCACCAGGTGCTCCACCGGCGTCCGTACGGGACGGACTGGGAGCCGCTGGACCTGGAGACGGCCATGGACATGGTCGCCGACCGGGTCGTCGAGACCCGCCGCCGCACCTGGGAGTGGGAGTCCGACGAGGGGCTCTGCACGGCGCGGACCCTGGGCATCGCCAGCCTGGGCGGCGCCACTTTGGACAACGAGGAGAACTACCTCATCAAGAAGCTGCTGACCGGCCTCGGCGTGGTCCAGGTGGAGAACCAGGCCCGGGTCTGCCACAGCTCCACCGTCGCCGGCCTCGGCACCTCCTTCGGGCGCGGCGGCGCGACCACCTTCATGCAGGACCTCCAGCACGCCGACTGCATCGTCATCCAGGGTTCCAACTTCGCCGAGGCGCACCCCGTCGGCTTCCAGTGGGTGATGGAGGCCAAGGCACGCGGCGCCCGCGTCATCCACGTCGATCCGCGGTACACGCGGACCAGCGCCTTGGCCGACCTGCACGTCCCCCTGCGGGCGGGCAGCGACATCGCCTTCCTGGGCGGGATCATCCGTCACGTTCTGACGGAGGAGAAGGATTTCCGGGAGTACGTCCTGAACTACACCAATGCCGCCACCCTGGTCGGCGAGGAGTTCCGGGACACCGAGGATCTGGCCGGCGTCTTCTCCGGCCTGGGTGCGGACGGTACGCACTACGACACTCTGACCTGGCAGTACGAGGGTGTCGACGTCCAGGCGCCGTCGGGTGAGGTGGACGAGCTGTACGAGGCCCGTGTGCAGGAGGCCGGCGGCCCTGAGCAGCACGGTTCCGGCGGAGCGCGCACCGGAGGGCAGCCGCCGCGCGACGAGACGCTCCAACACCCGCGCTGCGTCTACCAGATCCTCAAGCGGCACTACGCCCGCTACACCCCCGAGATGGTCGAGCGGATCTGCGGAGTGCCGCGGGAGACGTTCCTACGGGTGTGCGAGGAGCTGACCGCTCACTCGGGCCGCGACCGCACCAGCGCCTTCGTCTACGCGGTCGGCTGGACCCAGCACTCGGTCGGCGCGCAGTACATCCGGGCCGCCAGCGTCCTGCAACTGCTCCTCGGCAACATCGGCCGCCCCGGCGGCGGCATCCAGGCCCTGCGCGGCCACGCCTCCATCCAGGGCTCCAGCGACATCCCCACCCTCTTCAACCTGCTGCCCGGCTACCTGCCGATGCCGCACGCCCACGCGCACGAGGACCTGGACACCTTCGTCCGCACGAGCCGCACCGAAAAGGGCTTCTGGGGCAACATGCGGGCCTACTTCGTCAGCCTGCTCAAGGCGTACTACGGCGACGCGGCCACCGCCGACAACGACTACTGCTTCGGCCACCTGCCGCGCCTGACCGGCGCCCACGCCACGTACGAGACCGTCATGGCGCAGCTCGACGGCACCTGCAAGGGCTACTTCCTGATGGGGGAGAACCCCGCCGTCGGCTCCGCCAACACCCGCCTGCAACGCCTGGGCATGGCCAACCTGGAGTGGCTGGTCGTCCGGGACTTCTCGCTCATCGAGTCGGCGACCTGGTGGCAGGACGGCCCGGAGATCGACACCGGCGAGCTGCGCACCGAGGACATCGGCACCGAGGTATTCTTCTTCCCGGCCGCCGCGCACACCGAGAAGTCCGGCTCCTTCACCAACACCAACCGCTGGGTGCAGTGGCACCACGCGGCCGTCGAACCCGAGGGCGACGCCCGCAGCGACCTGTGGTTCATGTACCACCTCGGCCGGCGCATCAAGGCGAGGCTGGCCGCCTCCACCGACCCCATGGACCGGCCCGTACAGGATCTGACCTGGGACTATCCGGTGCAAGGGCCGCTGGAGGAGCCGGTTGCCGCCGCCGTCCTGGCGGAGATCAACGGGACTGGCCCGGACGGCGGCCCGCTCTCCGCGTACACGGAGCTGAAGGACGACGGATCGACGAAATGCGGCTGCTGGATCTACTGCGGCGTCTACGCGGACGGCGTCAACCAGGCGGCCCGCAAGAAGCCGCACACCGAACAGGACTGGGTGGCCGGGGAATGGGCCTGGGCCTGGCCCGCCAACCGCCGCATCCTCTACAACCGCGCCTCGGCCGCCCCGGACGGCACACCCTGGAGCGAGCGCAAGGCGTACGTGTGGTGGGACGCCCAGGAGGGGAAGTGGACCGGACACGACGTGCCGGACTTCATTCCCGACCGCGCCCCCGACTACGAGCCGCCGGACGGCGCGACCGGCCCCGACGCCCTGCGCGGCGACGACCCGTTCATCATGCAGGCGGACGGCAAGGGCTGGCTGTACGTGCCGGCCGGCCTGGTGGACGGGCCGCTGCCCACCCACTACGAGCCGCAGGACTCCCCGTTCGGCAACGCCCTGTACCCGGCCACGCCGCGCTCACCGGTCCGCCGCCTGCACCCCCATGAGGGAAACCGCTATCACCCCAGCGGCGACGAACCGGGCGCCGACGTCTACCCGTACATCGTCACCACCCACCGGCTCACCGAGCACTTCACCGCCGGCGGCATGAGCCGCTGGTCGCCCTACCTCGCCGAACTCCAGCCGGAACTGTTCTGTGAGATCTCCCCGCAGCTCGCCGCCGAACGCGGCCTGGAACACCTGGGCTGGGCCACCATCATCACCGCGCGCAACGCCATTGAGGCGCGTGTCATGGTCACCCGGCGGATCTCCGCCCTGACCGTGCAGGGACGCACCGTCCACCAGATCGGGCTGCCCTTCCACTGGGGACCCAACGGCGTGGTCACCGGCGACGCCGCCAACGAACTGGTGGCCATCGCCCTCGACCCCAACGCCCACATCCAGGAGGACAAGGCGCTCACCGCCGACATCCGGCCGGGCCGCCGGCCCCGCGGGCCCGGCCTGCCGGAACTGGTCGCGGCCTACCGGCAGCGCGCCGGCATCGACGAGACCACCGGAACGGAGCCCCGCCCGTGACCGACCACCTGCTCGGCCACCACCTGCTCAGCGGCGTCGAACCGGACCCTGCCGGAGACGCCGGCCACTCCGGCGCACCGCCCCGGACGGGCTTCTTCACCGACACCTCCGTGTGCATCGGCTGCAAGGCGTGCGAGGTGGCCTGCAAGGAGTGGAACGCCCTGCCCGAGGACGGACTGTCGCTGTCCGGGATGAGCTACGACAACACGCAGGGGCTCGGGGCCTCGACGTGGCGTCATGTGGCCTTCATCGAGCAGGAGGTTCCCGCGCGCGACGAGCCGACGGCGCCGGTGCGTGGCGGGCCGCCCGCTGCCGACGGGCGTACACAACTGCCGCTGGCCGACACGAACGACGGTACCGGCGGCGGTTCCGACAACGCGGCCGGCGGCGACCTGCGCTGGCTGATGGCCTCCGACGTCTGCAAACACTGCACTCACGCCGCGTGCCTGGACGTCTGCCCCACCGGCTCGCTCTTCCGCACCGAGTTCGGCACCGTCGTCGTCCAGGAGGACATCTGCAACGGCTGCGGCTACTGCGTACCCGCCTGCCCGTACGGCGTCATCGAGCAACGCCCCTCCGACGGCCGCGCCTTCAAGTGCACGATGTGCTACGACCGGCTCGGCGCCGGACAGGAACCCGCCTGCGCCAAGGCGTGCCCGACCGAGTCCATCCAGTACGGACCGCTGGACGAACTCCGCGAACGGGCCGCGCTCCGCGTCGACCAGTTGCACGCGGCAGGCGTCACCGACGCGCGGCTGTACGGGCACGAGCCGGCCGACGGCGTCGGCGGGGACGGCGCGTTCTTCCTGCTCCTCGACGAACCCGAGGTCTACGGACTGCCACCGGACCCCGTCGTCACCACCCGCGATCTGCCCGCCATGTGGAAACACGCGGGTGCCGCGGCGCTCTCGCTGGCGGGAGGCATCGCGCTGGCGTTCGCCGGGCCCGCGCTGAAGCAGCTCGGCGGTGCCACCGGACGGAAGGGACGGCGATGACGGAAGGGCAGGAGCGATGACGGAAGGAGAGGCGATGAACGGCTCCGATGTCACCCGCGAGGGCTCCGAGGGCGGGCGGCCGGGCCGCGCCGCCGCGCCGGAGATGCTGCGCGGCGGGCCGGGCGCCGACGGGAGAGGACGGCGCAAGGGCGGCAAGCGCGGCCGCGGCGGCCGTGGTGAGCAGCTCATGGCGCCCCCGGCCGACTTCCGGTCGTACTACGGCCGGCCGGTCATCAAGGCTCCTGCCTGGCGCGCCCGGGACATCGCCGGGTACTTCTTCCTCGGCGGTCTGGCCGGCGCCGGATCGGTGCTGGCGGCCGGGGCCCACGCGACGGGCCGCACCACCACCGCCACCGCGATGAAGGGCTCCTCCCTGGCGGCGGTCACCCTGTCCACCGCCGCACTCGTCAACGACCTCGGCAGACCCGGCCGGTTCGCGAACATGCTCCGGGTCGTCAAGCCGACCTCGCCGATGAGCGTCGGCTCCTGGCTGCTGGCCGCCTACGGGCCGGCAGCGGGCGCCGCGGCCGCCTCGGCCGTCACCGGAAAGCTGCCCAGGGCAGGCGCCCTGGCCACCGGCTTCGCGGCGCTCCTCGGACCGGCCGTCGCCACCTACACCGCGGTCCTCGCGGCGGACACCGCCGTCCCCGCGTGGCACGGCGCGCACCGCGAACTCCCGTACCTCTTCGCGGCATCGGCGACGGCCGCCGCCGCCGGGACGGCCCTCGCCGTCGCTCCCGTACGGGAGACGGTGCCCGCCCGGTGCGCCGCGGTACTGGCCGCGGTCGCCGACGAAGCGGTCACCAAGGCCGTCGAACGGCGCCTCGGCATGGTCGCGGAGACCTGGCACCAGGGGCGGGCCGGCACGCTGCTCCGCACGGCGCGGACACTCACCGCGGCCGGAGCCGCCGTCGGCGCCGCCTTCGGAGGCCGTTCCCGCACGCTGGCCGCCGCGAGCGGGCTGGCCCTGCTCGCCGGTTCCGTGTGCACCCGCTTCGGGGTCTTCGCGGCCGGCATCGCCTCCGCCGAGGACCCGAAATACACCGTCGTACCCCAACGGGCGGCCAAGGAAGCCCGCCGCACCACATCGACGCACAGCGCGGAGAGGACCCAGCCCACATGACCCGCACACCCCATACCGACGAGCCGGCCCAGGTCGTGCTCAGCGCCCAGACACCGGCCGATGCCGAGGCCGTGTTCAGCACGCTGCGCAGCTGCTTCGACTCCGACCGCGCCGACGGCGACACCGCCCACGACCAGCCGCACCGGTCCGGTCACCCGACCGTCTGGACCGAGACCTTCGAAACCTCGGAGGTCCGCGGCGACGTCCGGCCGAACGCGGACCTGTCCGCCGCCGTCACCGCCGACCTCCAGGGCAGCCACTTGGCGGTGGACCGGCTGCGGGACGTGCTGACACGCGCGTTCTCCGTCCGTACGGAAGGCACGGTGTCGGGCGACCAGGAGGTCGAGCTCCAGATCGTCCTGGAGAGCACGGGGCAGAGCTGACCCCTTCCGGTGCACCATGTGTGCCGCGGGCGGGTGCGGAGCAGCCTCAGTTCTGCTCCGCACCCGCCCGACGGACGTCCGGGGCCCTCACCCCGGAGTCTGCACGCCCCGTACCAGGTACTCCGCATACACCTTGACGGTGCGGCACGCCGCCAGTTCGCGCCGACCATACGGAGACTCTGACAGTGGCGCCGAATGCCAACAACCATGGCCCCGTGCCAACTTCTGCGCATCTTCCCGCCCGCCCTTGCGAAGACTGCCAAGCCGTTCACGTGGCGGCGCGCTCCCTCCGCCACGCCACCGCGTCGGCAGTCAGCGGCGCCTGGATGTTATAGACGTCGCCGACCCGCAGGTTGCCCGGTGTGCTGAATTCACCGTGGCAATTGATGACGGAGACGGCGACCTGGGAATTCGGCTGCCAGAACGTCCGGTA
The DNA here is from genome assembly GCF_055567735.1 of Streptomyces sp. NPDC026394. NCBI lineage: Bacteria > Bacillati > Actinomycetota > Actinomycetes > Kitasatosporales > Streptomycetaceae > Streptomyces > Streptomyces sp. NPDC026394. Next base: position 7,883 of record NZ_JBVHPX010000024.1, on the reverse strand, counting down.
GTGCGGCGCGTTCGCCGCATCCGGGATCTCCAGCAACGGGACGCCGCGTCGCTCCAACAGACGCCGCAGCTTCTCGAACCGCAGCCGGGGGGCGAAGCGCCCGTACCGGGTTCGCAGCACCTCGTCGACGGACTTGTGCTTCCGGTGGGCCAGTCTGTGCACCTGCAAGGTGAAATGGTGCCCCGACCAGAGGGCGTCGGTGGATTCGCGTTCCCAGAAGAACTCGGGCAGGCCGTAGGAGTAGCCCAGGCCGGTTTCCCCGAACCTGTTCTCGCCGAAGTCCGGCCCCAGGTTTTCGGCGACGCGCTCGGGAGAATCGGTGTGGCGCAGGCCGAGCACGGCGCCGGTGGTCACGACGTCCATGTAGAACGCCAGGGAATACGGGGTCAAGTGATGTTCCTCGATAAGTGCGGGGAGAGCAGTTTACGGCCCGCCGGCCGGCCGTTCCCGAGCCGGCCGGCGGACTGCCCCCCCCCGGGTCACCCCCATGAACCGGTTCTAGCTGTGGAGTTCGAAGGTGATCACGACGTGGGCAGCTCCGCGCGCACCGTCCGCGCGGCCGCGACGAGGTTCTCCAGCGAAGCACGGGTCTCGGGCCAGCCCCGGGTCTTCAGACCGCAGTCGGGATTGACCCACAGCCGCTCGGCCGGGATGGCGCCGAGGCCCTTGCGCAGCAGGCTCGCCGCCTCCTCGGCGCTCGGCACGCGGGGCGAGTGGATGTCGTACACGCCCGGGCCGGCCTCCCGCGGATAGCCGTGTTCGGCCAGTTCACGGGCCACCTGCATGTGTGAGCGGGCCGCCTCCAGGCTGATCACGTCGGCATCCAGATCGTCGATGGCCTGCACGATGTCACCGAACTCGGCGTAGCACATGTGTGTATGGATCTGCGTCCGGTCCCGCACCCCGCCGGTGGTGAGGCGGAACGCCTCGGTGGCCCAGGCGAGGTAGGCGGGACGGCCGGCGGCGCGCAGCGGCAGCGTCTCGCGCAGCGCCGGCTCGTCGACCTGGATGACCGAGGTGCCGGCCGCCTCCAGGTCGCCGACCTCGTCACGCAGGGCCAGCGCCACCTGCCGGGCGGTGTCGCCGAGCGGCTGGTCGTCCCGGACGAACGACCAGGCGAGCATGGTGACCGGGCCGGTCAGCATCCCCTTGACCGGACGGTCGGTGAGCGACTGCGCGTACCGCGTCCACCGCACCGTCATCGGCTCGGGCCGCGAGATGTCGCCCGCGAGGACCGGCGGCCGGACGTACCGCGTGCCGTACGACTGGACCCAGCCGTGCTGTGTGGCGAGATACCCCGTCAGCCGCTCGGCGAAGTACTGCACCATGTCGTTGCGTTCGGGCTCGCCGTGCACGAGGACGTCGATGCCCGCCTCCTCCTGGAAGGCGAGCACCTCGCGGATCTCGTTCCCGATGCGTTCCTCGTACCCGGCCGTGTCCAGGCGTCCCGCCCGCAGGTCGGCGCGGGCGGCGCGCAGTTCGGCGGTCTGCGGGAAGGAGCCGATGGTGGTCGTCGGCAGCAGCGGCAGGCCGAGGTGGGCCCGCTGGGCGACGGTCCGTTCCCCGTACGGCGCCGAGCGGCGGCCGTCGGCGTCGGTGACGGCGGCGGTACGGGCCCGTACGGCGGGGTCGCGGGTGATCGCGGAACCGGCGCGGGACGCCAGGTCGGCGCGGTTGGCGGCCAGTTCGGCGGCGATCGTGTGGGTGCCCTGCGCGAGGCCGCGGGCGAGCGTGGCGACCTCGGCGGTCTTCTGCCGGGCGAACGCGAGCCAGCGCAGGACCTGCGGGTCGATGTCCCGCTCGGCGGTGGCGTCCAGCGGCACGTGCAGCAGCGAGCAGGAGGCGGCCACGTCGACCCGGTCGGCCAGACCCAGCAGCGTACCGAGCGTGGCCAGCGACTTCTCGTAGTCGTTGATCCAGATGTTGCGGCCGTTGACGACTCCGGCGACCAGCCGCTTGCCGGGCAGGCCGCCGGCGGCGGCGAGCGCGTCCAGGTTGCCCGCCGCGGCCTCGGTGAAGTCCAGCGCGAGACCGTCGACGGGCGCCTTGGCGAGTACCGGCAGGGCCTCGCCGAGCTGGTCGAAGTACGAGGCGACCAGCAGCTTCGGGCGGTCGGCGAGCGTACCGAGGACGCGGTAGGCGCGCTCGGCGGCGTTGAGGTCGGCCGGGGTGCGGTCCTGCACCAGGGCGGGCTCGTCCAACTGCGCCCACTCGGCGCCGGCCGCGCGCAGGTCCGCCAGTACCTCCGCGTAGACGGGCAGGAGCCGGTCGAGCAGGGTCAGCGGGTCGAAGTCGGCGGCCACACCGGGGGCCGGCTTGGACAGCAGGAGGTAGGTGACCGGGCCGACGAGGACCGGGCGCGGGGTGTGACCGAGCGCGAGTGCCTCCCGCACCTCGCCGACCTGCTTGGCGGAGTCGGTGGAGAAGACGGTGTCAGGCCCCAATTCGGGCACGAGATAGTGGTAGTTGGTGTCGAACCACTTGGTCATCTCCAGCGGCGCCACATCCTGCGTCCCGCGCGCCATCGCGAAGTAGCCGTCCAGGGCGTCGGCCTCGACGGCGGCGCGGTGCCGTTCCGGGACAGCGCCGACCATGACGCTGGTGTCCAGCACATGGTCGTAGTACGAGAAGTCACCGGTCGGCACCTCGTGGATGCCGGCGTCGGCCAGCTGCTGCCAGTTGGAACGGCGCAGGTCCTTCGCGGTCTCCCGGAGGGCGTCCGCGGTGACGCGGCCCTTCCAGTACCCCTCGACGGCCTTCTTCAGTTCCCGGTGCTGTCCCTGGCGGGGGTAGCCGTACACGGTGGCCCGTGCTGCCGCGGCTGCGGGCTTCGCTGTCACGGAACTCTCCTTCGCGAGCGTGATCTTCTCCGAGCCCGGTGACGGGACGAGAACGCGAAGGAATGACGCACCGGACGGGCCACCCGGCGCCGAACGGCACCCATGCCCGCCTGCTGTGGTCGCCGACCCGCCCTCGAGGTCACCGGAAGGTCCGCGCACGTACGGACGCACGCGGGCAACGGGCAGGTCTTCGGACTCGCGGGCACGCCTGCCGGACCATCGTCCGGCGGACACCTATTGGCCGTCGCTTCCCGGATCCGCGGCCCGGATCCAGTGCGTATGACGGCGGTCGTTCCCGCTCACCGCTGCGGGGCAGTCCCGGATTCCCACCGGGTTCCCTCTTACGACGCGCCTGCCTGGCGGGCAGGGCGAACCAGCTGCACCGGACAGCGTAGATCGGTCGCACCCGGTAGGGACACCCTTGTTCACATGGTGGTACGTGAGATGGGACACGGGGGGAGGGGTGGGGGCGGGCGGGGGCGGAGCCGGGCGGGACGGCGGGGACGGGGACGGGCGGAGCCGGGTCGGACGGGCGGGGCCGAGGCTCCGTACGGCGTCCCGGATGTGTCCGGATCGGCGCTCACCGGGCATGCCGGGGGTCTGAACAATGGGACATCTCCCGGCCGGGCCGCTTACCGGCGGGCCGTTCGCCGAGGCCTGGTGCCGTACACCGGGGGGGGCCGGCACCGCACACCGGGGCGGCACCGCCATCGCTACCGATACCGGCACAGGCACCGGCGCCGGCATCGGCACCGCAGAAGGAGGACCCGCCATGCCCGGCACCCACGAACACCCGCCCTCGGAGGCATGGAAGTCCGCGCTCACCGTGCTGCAAGAGGTCGTCCCGCCCGCCATCCCGGAGGGCGCGCACGTGTCGACCGTCCAGATCGAGTACCCGCCCGGCGACCAGGGTGCCCCGCCGCACCGCCACCCAGGGCCGGCCTTCGGGTACGTGCTGGAGGGCGAGATGCGCTTCGAACTGGAAGGTGAGCCGGAGCGGATCGTCCGCGCCGGGGAAGCGTTCTGGGAGCCCGGCGGTGACGTCATCCACTACCAGGACGGCAACGCCCTCACCGACACGCGGCTGCGCTTCGTCGTCACCATGCTCTGCGTACCGGGGCAGCCCATGTCCGTCCTGGTCGACGACGAAGAACTCAAACAGCGCGCTCACCTGCGCGTACCCCGGGAGCCCTGACGCCTCTCCGCCCCAGCGGGCGCCAACAGCGCGAGGAGCAGACGAAGTGAAGATCGTGGTCATCGGAGGCACCGGCCTCATCGGCGGCAAAGTGGTCGGCAGACTCACCGAGCGCGGACACGAGGCCGTGCCCGCCGCGCCCAGTACGGGCGTCAACACCCTCACCGGCGAGGGCCTCGACACCGCGCTGGCCGGAGCCCAGGTGGTCGTGGACGTGGCCAACTCGCCCTCCTTCGAGGAGTCGGCGGTCCTGGAATTCTTCACCACCTCTACCCGCAACCTGCTGGCCGCCGAGGCCACGGCGGGCGTCACGCATCACCTGGCGCTGTCGATCGTCGGCATCGACGACCTGCCCGACAACGGCTACTTCCGGGCGAAGGTGGTCCAGGAGCGGCTGATCAAACAGGGCCCGATTCCCTACTCGATCCTCCGGGCGACACAGTTCTTCGAGTTCGTCAGAGGCATCGCCGACGCCGCCACCGACGGCGACACCGTGCGCGTACCACCCGTGCTCTTCCAGCCCCTGGCCGCCGCGGACGTCGCCGAGGCGGTGACCAAGGCCGCCGTGGAAATCCCGCAGAAAGCCACCACCGAAGTGGCCGGCCCCGAAGTCTTCCGCTTCGACGAACTCGTCGCCCGGGCCCTGCACGCCTGGCACGACCCGCGCACGGTCGCCCCCGACCCGCACGCCCGCTACTTCGGCTCCGAACTCACCGAACGCAGCCTCGTCCCCGACGAGGGCAGCGCCCGACTGGCCACCACCCGCTTCGAGGACTGGCTGCGTACGTCTTCCTGAACACGGCGAGGCAGGCATACACGTTGCTCGCGGTCCGAGGACGGGTTCGATCAGATCAAGCGACACACCGCGCGTGCCGCCAGGTCCGGTGGGCGGGGTCGCTCACACCCTTCACTGCGAGCATTTCTACGTTGTGGGCGAACGCGGAAAGGTGTCCGAAGTGCAGACTCGGACCGCTCAGATGGAAACGGCCGGCGGCCGCATCGACCTGCGGCATGCCGGGCAGGGAAGGAACTTGTTGTTCGTGCACGGTCTGATGGTCGACGGACACCTGTGGGACCCGCTGGCCCCGGGACTGCACGACCGGTTCCACATCGTGCTGCCCGACATGCCGTTAGGGGGACACCGCACGCCGCTCGAACCGGACGCGGACTGTTCCCTGGAGACGCACGCTCGGTCGCCATCGCGGAGCGTTCACGCGCCTTCGTGTCGCTCGACGAGCCGGACCGGCTCGTCGAGCGTCTCCTCGAATTCATCGACGACGGCAGACCATCACAGGACGCGACGTAAAAAGGAGGGACACATCGCACCCACCGACCCCACGGCCGAGAAACTGGGAACTACCCACCCCTGAACGGTTGTCTCCCGGCCTTGACCGAGCGCAGCGCTCCGCGACGTCACCCAGTTACCGCGAGTAGCTGAGCGTTCCAATGCCGATCACATCCCCATCGCACCCCCCTCGCATCCCCATCACCCCCAACCGAAAGGCAGGGCATGCAAGACGTACGCCGGGCCCGTACGACCGACCACACCACCCTCGTGGAGTGCGTCCAGCGCTGGTGGGGCGACTCACGCACCCCGGAACAAGCGAGGGAACTCTCCCTGCTGCTGCCACGCCTCTTCCTGCAACACTTCGCGGACACCAGTCTGGTGCTGGAGGACGTGCGGGGAATCCGGGCGTTCCTCGTAGGCTTCCACTCCGCCGACCACGCGGACCAGGCGTACATCCACTTCGTCGGAGTGGACCCCGAGTTGCGCCAGCAGGGCGTCGCTCGTCGCCTCTACACCACCTTCTTCGAACGCGCGGCAGCAGCCGGCCGCACCGAGGTACGCGCCATCACCTCGCCGCACAACACCGGTTCCATCGCCTTCCACAGGGCCCTGGGCTTCACCCCGTCGGCCCCGATCGCGGACTACGACGGTCCCGCGCTGGACCGGGTGACTTTCCGCCGCGCCCTTTGAAGAGGCGGAGGTGGCGGGCGGGCGTCCCCTGTGTGGGGCCCGCCCGTTGCCCGGCGGGTAGGGACCATCCCCGCACGCGCGGGGACCGCGACGCGGACCCCGGTTGGCCCGGCCCCGGACGGGGACCATCCCCGCACGCGCGGGGACCGCAGGCCTCGACCAGCGGTTTCGTCAGGCGTGGTGGTGGTTTTTCCTTACTTTCAGGGATTCCGGCGAATGCTGCGAAAGCTGCCTCTTCTTGGTCATTCCGTCGCTGCTCCCCTCGGGAAGGCCCCTGGGCCGAAGGCGAATCGACTTCGGTGGAGCAGGATAGGCCCTCCTGGTTGACGAGGTGGCAGCCGTGGGGCCGGGGCGAATGCGGAGTGCCGGGGAGAACCCCGCGTTCGTGCGCGTCACGCGGCTCGGCGTTTGCGTTGGCGGTAGGTGGTCAGCTTGCGGCGTTCCTCCTCGTCCGTGGCGCCCCAGATGCCGTAGAAGAGACCGGCCGGGCCCGTGACCCGCTGCGATGGGTGGTCGAAGGGCGTTGACCAGGCAGATCGATCTTTCGCGTCTTTCGCGCCGATGCCCGTTGATCTGGCCGAAAGTCCCAGGGGGTCCCAGAGAAATCCCAAGCGGGCGCTGGCCCACGACCACGCCGGCGGCTGTGTACGTGACGCCGGAAGCTGCCGGTGCTGCTGACCTGCTGCGATGGCGGTTGTCACGGGCGCTGGGGAACGTTGGTCCGCGTATCATTCGGATCTTGGTCTCAACCGCCGGGAGCCGGGATGGGCTGACGTTACGGTTCGGGAGGGACCATCGGTGCGGAACTGGCGGCTTCGCGCTGATCTGGCAGTTGCCGAACAACAGAGGGACTCAGAAGGCGCCGGCTTCTCGCTCACTGCATGGGTGCGAGCAGTCGACAGTGTGAGAACCGCGTCAACACCAGCCTGTCCCGGTGCAGGTGGAAGGCGGATGGGTGACTGCGGGAACTGGTGCGCCCGGCCGCGTGTGATTCAAGTGGTGCCTGCGTCCGGTAGCCGAAGGTGGTCCGGGCGGTGATGTCTGTCCTGCGGTGCGCATCTGCTGGGCGCGTCCGGGGCGGCCGTCCGTAAGGGCCGGAGTTTTCGCTCGTGGCATGATCGGGGCCATGGAGCACTTCATACGTCCCAACGGCTCACCGCCCGTCAACGGCTACAGTCACGCGGTCGCCTTCACCGGAGCGATGGTCGCTGTCTCGGGCCAGATTCCAGTGGATGGCGACGGCAACCTGATCGGTAAAGAGGACACTGAGGCCCAGATCCGTCAGGTATACGCGAATCTGACCACCGCGTTGGAAGCAGCCGGCTCCGGCCTGGAGCACATCGTCAAACTGACGGTCTACCTGACCGATCTGGACGATCTGGACGCGTTCCGCAAGGTGCGAGACGAATACCAGGACGCAGAACACCCGCCCGCCTGTTCCTTGGTGAAGGTCGCCGGCCTGGTCCACCCGGACTTCCGGGTCGAGGTCGACGCATTGGCCGTGGCGCCGAGCGCTGGGTAACGGTCGGGCCCACTGAAGCAGCCCCCTTGCGGCCCTCGGGAACGTGGCAAGCCCTCGGGTAAGTCGTTGCTGTGACCGGTGTGTGCGACGGCGGAAGGCATGCCGCGTTCCGATCGGCGGGCCGGGCCAGGTTGAAGGCGGGCGGCCTGCCACCCCGGCTGCCGCGTCGAAGGCGGTGTGCCTGCGGATCGGCCGGGACGGGGATGACCGCACGGATTCCGCGTGTGCGCTGGTGTCTGCGGACGGCATGCGAGGAGTACGCCTAATGGGAAGTGAAGGCCGGTGGTAGCTGATTCAGGGGCGCGAGCTGAGCCTTTGAGTATGCCCGGGCCTGAGAGCCCTGTTGAC
>NZ_JBVHPX010000023.1:0-129116 GCF_055567735.1 Streptomyces sp. NPDC026394 | reverse complement strand
GGAGATGCTGCGCGCGACCTCGGCGGGGTCGTCGGGGACTTGCTATACCGCACCCTGTTGGACGCGGCGACCAGTGCCAGGGAATCGACTCAGGCAGCGTCTCGGGACCGCATGGTGACACGACTGGCAGAAGGCATCGGCCAGGTGCGTCCGCTGGCCTCGGCGTTCTGGAGCGGCTATCACGGCACCAAGCCCGGTATCGACAGCCGCCTGGCCGAGCGGGTCACCGCCTTCGCCGGGTGGCATCTCCTTGACAGATTGTTGGCCGGCGCGCGCTCAGCACCACGCCTTGCTGCGCTTCCCCGCGCGATGGCAGGCATCGGGCGAAAGGCTCTTCTCACGCCGGATGCGTTCGTCGCCACGCTCGGGCTGAAGGAGTTCCAGCGATGACGAGGGTGCCGCAGGAAGCGCTGTCCGCCCGGCTCGAGGAGGCCCTGTCCGACGTGACGGTGGAGCCTGGTGCCCGGGCGGCGTCGGTCGGTGGAAGGTTGATGACCGCTCCCACCCCCGGCGCCCTCACCGGTCAACTCGCCACCGCTCTTTACCAGTTGGTTCACGTTGGCAGACGGCGGATGGAACCGGGCGAAGAGGCAGATCAGCCATCAGAGAGTGTGCTGGAGGACCGCGACCTGGAAGCCGGTCTCGCGACCGGCGTACTGCATCGGCACAGCCGCTACCGGGCCCGGGTCCTGAGCGCTAGCGGAGAAGTCTCGGTCGTACGCCTCTCGGGTGTCCGGGTCCGTGTCCCCCCGGAGCGGATTGTCGACAGGACCGGCCCGGTGCGAGGGGCGGCACCGGGAGCAGATGCCGACGTTCTCGTCGCCGCCGTCCGCCGGTCGCTGTCACCGGGCTTCTTCCTGGTCGACGGATCGCTGCCGCTGGCCCACCAGGGCCCTGTCCTACGGGTATACCTACACGTCGAGACTCCCTCTGCTGTTTTGGACGCCTGGGAGCGGTCACTGCGGTGCCTGGAGGAACATGGCCTCCCCTACCGCGCAAAGGCCATCTCCTACGCCGGCGGCCTCCCCCGACGTGACGGCGTCGTCATCTACTTGGGAAGTGAGGGCCAAGATGTCGTCGGGGACTTGATCGGCTCATTGAAAGGCATCGCCCTGGGCGCCGACGCCTCCGCCTTCACCTTGCCGCTCGCTCCGGGTATCGCTATGGCCTGGGAACCATCCGATCTGCGGCCCGGCATGAAAAACACAAGCTTCGGAGAGCACAGGTCCCGGGTGCTGGCCGCGGGCCTGGTCCAACACGCCACCCAGCCCGACGATATGCCCCGGAGTCGGTCCGAGGTTGTACGGCAGGCGCTGCTCGATGCCGGCGTCGACCCCTCGGAGCCCGCGCGTAATATTTCGTCGCCGCTTTTCCCGGACAGCTTTTAAAGTCCGTTGACCACTGCACAACGTTTCATCAGGAAGATCTTGTCTTGCCGCCCCGTCAAAGTTAGCTTCATCTCTGCCGCGAAGGAAACACCGGGGAAACCCAAGGATCCCTTGCGCGGCACAGTCAATCTCTCTTGATCGAAGGAGAAAGCTATGAACGACATTGAGCTGGCCGCCGGTTTCGACGCCTACGCGGACGTCAACGAGATGACGGACGAGGCCACGCCCGACGAGGCCCCCTCGCCGCAGACCATCGTCTCGGTAATCGTCACCGCCAGCTTCGACTGCTGACGAGTCGACTGAGCCGCTGCTCCGTGCGGTCGGTCCGCGGTAATCGCAGCCGACCGACCGCACGGGCGCCCAACCGGCAACTCGAAACCCAAAAGGCCCGATTGAAACGGGTCCCGAAAGATGACGGCGAGAATGAGCACGTCAGTTCTCCTTCCTTTCATGCCCGTATCCGGAAAGCAAGTAATGCCCTTCGCGGAAATCGTCAGGCAGGGAAAAGCAGAGAGGCTGTGGATCGGTCAGTCCATCCTCGTTGAGTCACATGCCGCGCTCGCCTACGCCGCAGGGGCTGGGGCCCGGATCCCCATGGGCACCAGCCTGACCCTCATGCCGCTGCGGCACCCCTTCCAAGCTGCCCTGCAGGCCCGCTCCCTCGCCGCTCTGACGGGTCAGCCCGTCGTCGCCGGATTGGGTGCAGGGCCAGAGCCGTTCGTCCGGGCGTTGCGCGGGCTCGGATACACCAGCCCGCTCACCGCCGTGCGCGAGTACGCCACCATCGTCCGGGGCCTGCTCGCGGGAGACCGCATCGACCTCGCCGGTGATTACTACACGATGGCCGGTGCGCTCACCGCCCTGCAAACGCCTCCGGTGGAATTGGGCCTGGGTGTGCTCAGGCCCCGGATGGCCGAACTCGCAGGAGAGCTGGCTGACGTCGCGATCACCTGGCTGACGCCCCGGCCTATCTGGCGCAGGTGATCATTCCGGCGCTCGCCGCAGGTGCAGAGCGAGCCGGCCGCCCCTGCCCACGGGTCGCCGCTGTCGTCCACGTCTCGCTCGACGCACCGGACCGCGACCACGTTCAGGTTGTGCAGGCAGCCACCCAGGCCCACCTCGGAGCACCTCACTACGCCGACATGCTCCGCCGCGCTGGTATCGAGCTCGACCGGCACGACCTGCCGAAGAACGTCACCCGGCTCATCGAGAGCGGTACCGCAGCGGTGGGTGGTGCCGACGAAGTCATACAGACCGTGTCCGCCTACCGCAAGGCCGGCGTCGACGAAGTCATACTCAGCGCCCTCGGCATCCAGGCCGTCGACGGAATGCACGCATCGTTGGAGGCCCTCGGCACGATCATCGAAGCGCAAAGGACTACTGATGCCTGACGTCGGCCAAACGCGGGTACAGCCCTCCTACTCCTTCCGTCGGCTCCTGCTCGTCGGCACGGGTGCGCTCGGCGTCTGCTCACTGCCGGGCTGGGTCGGCTGGCTGCGTGAGAATCACCCGCACATCGAGACGAAAGTGGCACTCACCCGGCATGCCACCCGATTCGTCGCCCCCGCCGCGCTCACCGCGATCGGCGGCGCTCGCCTGTTCCACGATGCATGGCCCGCCGAACCACAGATCACTGCCCCGCACGTGGAACTCGCTGAGTGGTCAGACGCGGTGGCCGTCTTCCCCGCCACTTTCCACTTCATCAGTCGCTTCGCCCTCGGACTGGCCGACACCCCGGTGATGCTGGCGCTCCAGTGCAGCACCGCTTCGATCGGCCTCGCCCCTGCCCTTCCCCCAGGCGGATTTCAGAGCCATGCCATGCGTTCCCACCTAGACGCAGTGCGAACACGCCCCAACGTGGTGGTGGCCGACCCGGAACCGGGACGCAGCGTGACCACGGGAGCCATCGGACGAAATGCGGCCGCTTCGTTGCCATCCCTGCTGGAACTGATCGAGAAGCAGTACGCCGAACTCGCGGCGGAGCCGCCGGATTCCGCGGTCGGGCCGCGCGAAGGCGGCCGGGCGTGACAGTCGTAGCCAAGTTCGGGAGCGGACTGGTCCGCACCGAAGTGCTGGCGGACCCTGATGGCGGCTTCTTCACCTGGGTCCGCACAGGGGGTGACAGCCGGACCGAGCCGCTGGAAGGACCTCCCCCGGCGGTCCTGGACTCACTGCGAGCCCTGGAGGCCTGTCCGGCCGACGGCACAGGCATCCGCTGCGCCCTGCCCCGTACGCAGAATGGCCAACTGCGCTACCCGCTGCTGCCGGGACGCAGCTCCTTGGCCAGGCTGCTGACCCTGGGAAAACCGCCGGCCCACTTGGGCCCGATGGTCCCGTCGCGCACCGGCCGGGCGCTGGACGGTACGGAGACCCTGCTGGACGAGTTCGGCCACGCGCTCCGGCGGCTGCACACGACCCCGCTGCCCGCCCAGGACAGCAGCGGCTACGCCCTCCCACCCTCCTGGCGGCGACTGCGTGCGTGGGCCGACGCCCCGGCCCACGGCCGCGCCGAGCAACTGCATGGCCTGGTGCGGGCGCTGCTCGGCACGGACCGCTGGTGCCGTGTCGAAGCGTGGCTGCGTGAGCTCGCGCCCGACGAACCGCTCACGCTCGTCCACGGAGCTCCCAGTCTCGGGAAACTGGTGCCGTCGGAACGGCACGGCACCGCCCACGCGCTACTTACCGGCGAGGACATCGGCTTCACCGCACGGCAGTGGGACGTCGGCTGGGTCGTCGCCGAACTGCGGGAGATGCGGTTCTTTGCCGCCCGGCTCTGCCGCCCCGAGGCCTACTGGGAAGGGCTCGAACAGGCCTTTCTGAGCGGATACGGCGAGACCGGCGACACCGCGGTCGGACGTGCCGCCGCGCTGCGCGTGCTGCTGCACCTCCTTGACTTGAGCCTCCTGGTCATCTGGGACGAGGAGGAGGTCCGACGCGCTGTCGCACTGATAGTGGAACTCATGGACGAACAGGAAAGTGGTCAGTGATGCACCTGCGCTATCCGACAGCGCGCCGACACGAGGTGGTGGAAGATCTATTCCACCACCAGGTCACGGACCCGTACCGCTGGCTGGAACAATCCGACAGTCCCGAAACCACCTCTTGGTCAGCCGCCCAGCACGCCCTGTGCCGCCAGGCCCTGGATACTCTGCCGTGCCGTCCCTGGCTGCGCGCCCGCATGGAAGAGCTGCTGGCTCCCGGTGTTACGGGGCCGCCCGTCTGGCGCGAAGCACAGCAGTTCTTCATGCAGCGGCTGCCGGGACAGGAACATGCTGCCCTGCACGTCGTCGACGGAGAAGGCACCGAACGGATTCTGGTGGATCCCGTGGTCCTGGACCCGACGGGGCGCACCACGCTGGACACCTGGCAGCTCGATCGAGAGGGCCGCAGACTCGCCTTTCAGACGTCGACGGCAGGCGACGACAGCAGCTTCTTGCGGGTCCTGGACATAGCCTCGGGCGAAGTGATCGACGGCCCTGTGGACCGCTGCCGCAGGTCGCCGGTCGCCTGGCTTCCCGGTGGCGAAGCGTTCTTCTATGTACGACGCCTGCCACCGCACCAGGTGCCTCCGGGGGAAGAGCACTATCACCGGCGTGTGTGGCTGCACCGCGTGGGAACGGATCCGGACAAGGACGACGAACTCATCTTCGGTGAGGAGGGACCCAGGACAGCTTCCTACACCGTCAGTCTCAGCGCGGACGGCCGCTGGCTGATCGTGACACGCACCATCGGAGCGGTAGGCCACAACGACGTATGGATCGCCCACCTCACGGCGCCCTTCCGCCGGGTACCGGTGTTCGTACCCGTGCAGACAGGCGTCGACGCCCACACCCGCGCGGTCATCTCCCGCCACGGGCGCGTCTACCTGCACACGGACCATGGTGCCCCTCGCCGCCGGCTAGCGGTCGCCGACGTCACGGACTTCCAAACGGCGAGAACCCCTTCACCCAGCGAATGGAAGGATCTCATCGCCGAGGACCGGCAGGCCCAGTTGGAGCACTTCACCATCCTGGACGGCCCGGAACTGGACCGAGCCCTGCTCCTGGTCGTTCGCAACCGTCACACCGTTAGCGAGATCACCGTGCACGACCTGGAGACGGGGGCGCAGCTCGGGGACATCGCCACGCCGGGCCGGGGGTGGGTTGGGGAGATCCGCGGCAGGCAGCACGAGGCCTGGTTCACCTACACGGACCCGTTCACCCACATCACCGTTCTCCGCTGGGACGCACGGGATCACACCACGAGCGTGTGGGCGCTCCCGCCGGGCCTACGGACGGATACGCAGAGCACCGAGCCGACCCAACACACCATCGGCTCCACCCACCAGCTCACCTGCACGTCCCCCGATGGAACACAGGTACGCATCACAGTCCTTGCGCCCCGGGACAATCCCAGCGGGCCCCACCCGGCTATCCTCTACGCCTACGGCGGCTTCGGTCTGTCCTACAAGCCCCTGTACAGACCGGACGTGTTCGCGTGGGTGGAAGCTGGCGGCATCTACGCGGTGGCCCATGTGCGCGGTGGCGGCGAGGAAGGCACCGGCTGGCACAGCGCGGGCGCCCGCGCCCACAAGCAAAGATCCATCGACGACCTCCACGCCGCCGCCGACGCCCTCTGCCGCGCAGGTTGGACCACACCGTCCCGGCTCATCCTGAGTGGGGAGTCCAATGGAGGCCTGCTGGTCGCCGCCGCCATGACCCAGCGTCCCGACAGCTACCGAGCGGTCCTGTGCGCGGCACCAGTACTGGACATGCTGCGCTACGAGTACACCGGACTCGGCGCCTCCTGGACCAGGGAATACGGCTCCGCCGCGGTCCCCGAGGAAATCGACTGGCTGCTTGGCTACTCGCCCTATCACCACGTCAGCCGAGGCACAGAGTACCCCGCTGTCCTCCTGACGGTCTCCGAAGGAGACGGCGTCGTCGACCCCCTGCACGCCCGCAAGATGTGCGCCGCCCTGCAACACGCCACCGGCCCAACCCCCAGACGAGACGGAAGAGGCCTCGTGCTCCTGCGCGTCGAGGCGGGCACCGGTCACGGCCCACGTTCCATGAACCGTTCACTCGAACTATCCCTGGACCAGTTGTCCTTCGCGGCATGGCAGTCCGGCCTGCCTCTGCCGCGCTGACCCAACCGCGCGGGCCGCCCGCGTTTGCTCAAGTCGAGCATGGTCGACGTCGTGGCCTTGTTGGTTTCAACACCTGTCTGGAGAACCAGATGGATGCCGCCTAAGCTTGACTCTGTCGGGGATCTTGATGAGCGGGGTCAGGTGCCGAGGGTCCGCCAGGACCTGGGCCGGGGGATCTGGTGCTGGTCGAGGTAGGTCTGGAAGGCGGACGGCGGTCTCGGTGGGAGGCAATCGGCTGCTGGTTGCCTGCTGAGGCGTTCGATGTTCACGGCGATGGCTGTAAGGACGTGCTGCACGTGGGCTTTCGGCTGGCCGCGGTAGCGGCAGCGGCGCATGCCGTGTCCGTGGGCGATCTCGTTGACGGTGCCCTCCACCCCGGAGCGGACCGCGTAGCGGGCCTTCCACTCGGGTGTCTGCTGTTCGGCGCGGACGCGGAGCTGCAGCTCGCGGAGCTCTCGCGGGGGGGGGAAGCCCACGTTCCGGGCGGGAGCTTTGGTGCATCGGGTGCGGTCCGGGCACGGCTGGCACTGGCTCTGGGTGAACCGCGCGACGATCAGGGGTGCCCCGGCGAGCTCGGAGGTTGGGTAGGGGCCGTGCCAGCCGGCGCTGACCTGGCCGTTCGGGCAGGTCACCTGGCGGCGGTCGTAGTCGATGCGGAAGTCGTCCCGGCCGAACCCGTCGCCTTGGCGGTGCTGGCGGGTGGGGTTGACCGTGAGCGGGCCGCTGACAGTGACCTGGTGTTCGCGGGCGGCCCGCTCCAGGTGGATCAGTGAGGTGTAGCCGCCGTCGACCAGGTGCTCGGCGGGCAGCAGTCCGCGGCGGGCCAGGCGGGTGTGGATGCCGGGCAGGGCCTGGCTGTCGTGGGTGGTGGCCGCGGTGGTGGCCACGTCCGTGATCACGTTGGGGCTGTCCGGAGCGCAGGTCTCCGTCAGATGGGCGGCGAACCCTTTCCAGCTGATGATGTGTCCGTGCCGTGCGTAGCGGGCCGAGGTGTCGTAGGGCGAGACGATCGCCCGGGACGAGGGCGGCAGTCCGGGCCCGCCTTCCCTCTCGGCCGTGCGCCAGCGCAGCTCTCCTGCGGCGTCACGGTGGTAGTTCTGCACCATGATCTGGCGCAGGGCCTGCAGACGAGGGCCGGACATGCGGTCTGCTCCGTGCCGGTGAAGGTGCTCCAGGAGTCGGACGGCGTCGTTTCCGGTTGCCAGGATTCTGGTCTTGGGCTTGGTGGGGTTCTTGCCCAGGCGGACCGGCCGGCCGTAGCGGAGCCCCCAGCCCGCGTCGACCAGCCCGTCGAGCAGATGCGGGGAGGCGGCGGCGACTTCTTCGAGTGCGGCGCGGACCGCCTCGGTGATCAGCTCCAGGCGTGTCAGGTCCCGCACCGCGGCCAGGACGTGGGTGGAGTCGGTGCGCTGTGTGGTGCGCTCGCGCACCAGCCCGGCCTCCTTGAGACGGGCCAGCGCGAGGTCGAGAAGGCGGTCAGCACGGTCGTCTTCGGCGAGACGGTCGCGGAAGTCGGCCAGCACACTGTGGTGGAAACCGGGGTCGTCCAGCTCCATGGCCGGGGCGTACTTGAAGTCGATGCGGCAGCGGACTGCCTCCGCGGCCTGCCGGTCCGACAGGCCGAGCAGAAACTGCAGCACGCAGACGGTGGCCAGTTGAGCAGGCGAGAGACCCGGCCGCCCGTCGCGCGGGTACCAGTCGGCGAAGTCCTCGTCGCACCACAGCACGTCCAGGCGATCTCTCACCCACATTGCCGTCGTGCCCTTCGGATTGCTCGCCCGCGCGGTCTGCGCGGTTAGGGAAGGGACTTGCTCACCGGAGCGGGGACGGGCGGACACGTGCACCTCGTCGGCTGGATCGGCCTGCAGCACTGCCCGAGCCTGCCTGCTGATCATGCTGCCGCACCGGGGAACCCCAAGATTCCCGACGGAGTCAAGCTGAGCTCGCTGCCGGCATCAGGGACGACTGCAGGCCGTCGCGCTGCAGCCACCCGGCCGGGAACCAGTCGTCGTGCATGCACGCCAGGTTGGGTTCAGTGCTCCACCCGGCCGGTGTCGTACGCCCACATCGCGATCTCGACCCTGTTTCGAGCGCCGATTTTGGTCAGCAGGCTGGCGACGTGGGTCTTGGCGGTCGTCAAGCCGATGAATAGCTCGTCGGCGATCTCGGCGTTCGTGCGGCCACGGGCGACCAGCGTCAGCACCTCCTCCTCGCGTTCGGTGAGCGGCTCGATCGGTTGGGTCCGCCGGCTCGGCGGTTCCCTGGCGGCGAGGGTGGCCAGCAGCCGCCGGGTGATGTTCGGCGCGATCAGTGCATCGCCGACGGCGGCGGCATGGACGGCCTGGACGAGCAGCTCCGGCCCGGCGTCCTTGAGCAGAAAGCCTCGGGCGCCGGCCCGGAGCGCGCCGTGGACGTACTCGTCGAGGTCGAATGTCGTGATCACCACTACCGCGATCGGGTCCGGGACGCCCCGCCCTGCGAGGAGCTGGGTCACCTCGATGCCGTCGAGCCCGGGCATCTGGATGTCGACCAGGCACACGTCGGGGCGGAGCCGATGCGCCAGCGCGACGGCGGTGCGGCCGTCGGCGGCCTGGCCGACGACCTCGATGTCGGGCTGCGCGTCAAGGATCATCGACAGGCCGGTGCGCACCAGATCTTGGTCGTCGGCCACCAGCACGCGCACCGTCATCGGCGTACCTTCGTCGGCAGTTCGGCGTCGACCGTCCACCCGCCCTCGGGCGCCGGCCCGGCACGCAGCGTGCCGCCGAGCAGCTGCACACGCTCGGTCATCCCCAGCAGCCCGAAGCCGTGGTTCACCGACCGTGCCGGGTCGATCTGTCCGTCGTCGGTCACGCGTAATCGAAGCCTTCCCGCGCCCTCTACGACCCGGATCATCACACGCGAGGCGTTGCGGGCGTGCCGCAGGGCGTTGGTCAGCGCCTCTTGCGCCAGCCGGTAGACCGCCGCGTCGACCTGGGGCGGAAGTTCGTCCAGGTCATCTGGCAACTCCACGTCGACGGCCGGGGCCGGGGCACGTCGGGCGAGGGACACCAGGTCGGCAATGCCGGGCTGGGGGGCGTACTGCGCCGGCGCTCCGTCGCGCAGCACCCGGACCATCGCCCGCATCTCCGCGAGCGTCCGCGACGCTGCCCCTTCGATGACCGCCAGCGTCTCGAGCGCCGCTTCAGGTCGCTGCCCGGCGATCGCCCGGCCCGCCTGCGCCTGCACAGCGATCGCCGAGACGTGGTGGGCGATCATGTCGTGCAGTTCGCGCGCGAGGCCGACCCGCTCCTGGCTGCGGATCTGGTCCACCGCCCGGCGCCGGCTCTCGGCGCGGTAGCGGAACGCCGCTCCACCCGCCGCCGCCGTCGCCAGCACGGCGAACCCGCCGAAGAGCTCGGTCGGCCCGGTGTAGTCGGTCACAATGCCGGATACCGCAGCGACCGCCACCACCGCCAGCCCGATCACGATCTCGCGTCCTGAGTCCCAGCGGACCAGAGCGTAGACGAACACCAGGATGTAGATCATCGTGTTCAGGCCCACGCTCTGGGCCCCGCCCAGCAGGCTCGCCAGTCCCAACGCCGTCGCGGTGCCGAAAGCCACCACGACACAGGTCAACGGGTGGGTACGCCGCCACAGCAGCATCGGTGCAAGTCCGACTGCCACGGTCGTCGCGAACGGCCGCCAGGCGACGTCGTCCCGGAGGACTCCTTCGAGCAGCGCCGTCACCATCAACACCCCGACCAGCACCCAGTCGCGCGACACCCGTTCGGGAGCGTCCGTGGCGCGGGGCTCGGCCCACAGCGAGCTCAGGGCGTTGGTAAGCACCCATCCAGATTAGGGACCGCCGAGGCGTCGGGGACCGATCGAAAGAACGAGACGCCGCTCCTCCCGACGGCCGAGGCGGGTCCGGCCTCGACGCGGAGGTGTCCGCCGCCGGTCTCAGCGATCGTGGACCTACCGATCCTCACCACAACAGCGGAGTCCATGATGAGAACGCGTCACCCCACCACCACACTGGATGACCAGCGGATCCCGGTGAGAGCCAAGCTCGCCGCAGCGTGGACAGGCGTCATGTTCCTGTACGCCTACGTGGACGTTCTCGCCTTCTTCAAGCCCGGTGTCGTCGATGGCATCCTGGTCGGCGACATCTGGGAGTTCGACATCAGCCAGACGTTGTTGACCGCCTTCCTCGCGCTTGTGGCGATCCCGATCCTCATGGTCGTGCTGTCGATGACGTTGCCCGCCCGGGCGAACCGCATCACGAACCTCATCGTGGCCTCGGTACAGGTCCCCTTCGCGGCATTCAACGCGGTGGGCGAGTCCTGGACGTACTTCTACGGCCTTGGCGTCGCACTGGAAGTGATCATTCTCGCTCTCATCCTGCGGTACGCCTGGACCTGGCCCCGCACCGTCGGCGACCACGGCGACCATGGCCACCAGCCCGGACCGTGAAACCGTTCGCGCTCAGTAGCAAGCGTGCACCCAAGCTCAGTCCCCGTCCTGTTCGGAGCCATCTGCCTGGGTGCCGCGGTGTGGGCCTGCTGGCGGTGGGACACCAACTACCACGGGGACGCCGCGTTGGGGCCTTCCAAGGCCCCTACCGGCAGGTCACGTCATCGGTGTGCACACAGGCCCACCACATCGTCGACACCGGCCCCAAGCGCGGCAATGTCGTCGTCCGCGTCACTGGCACCTGCCAGCGAGAGAACACCGGATAGCCCGGACGCAGACCGATCCGAGCCACCGCCCCGGGCAGATCCCGGAGCCCAAGGACACCGTCGCTCGGCAGTGATCCCCACCGCTCCGCCTCGGGTACCCACACCACATGCCGCGTGCCCACTCACGCCTCCCCAGACGCTTGAACACGCTGAGTCTTCAGGGAATACCCGTAGCGATGGCACGGCTGCTGGCACCGGCCGACCTGGTCGGACGGGCAGGTCAGCGCGATGCTCGGGCGGGCGGCGGGCGTGGTCATAGTGGTCGTCCTCTCGTTCAACCTTGAAGAACCGATTCTCCGCCCCGGTATTCCCGCTGCCAGCGGCGTGCGATTAGGGAACGGCGGGGAGCTCGTCGACGCTCGTTGCCTCGGTGTGGATTCCACAGATGCCATTGATGTGGCCGAGGCACTGCGCGCGGACGGCGCGGCCACCGCACAGGTGTCCGCACGGGCCGCAGGAATACGCCCGGTTTTGGCCGTACCGCCGCGTAGAAGGTCGGCGCCATAGTGAGGGCCTCATCAGCGCGAGACGATCAAAGGGAGCGCCCCGTGGCCTTACCTCCTCAGCAGAACGTGCCCGACCTGGATGCCGGCGGAGCAGCGGGGAGTGTCGACACGCTGGGGGTCTCAAAGCAGGCCGTACACAAGAAGTACGGCGGCCGACGCCTGGTCGGCCGGACGGAGGTCTGACGATCATGACCTCGCTCCTCGATGATCTGGTACGACGCACGGCGGAGCGGCTCGGCGCCCGCCAGCGTGGCGTCGTCGTGGTGGGTGCCGTCCGGGGCAGGCAGTCCGCACTGCACGGCGCGGACCCCGGCACGCTGTTCGAGATCGGTTCCGTCACCAAGACGTTCACCGCTCTGGCCCTGGCCCAGCTGACCGTGCGTGGCGCCGTGGGGCTGGACCAACCGCTTCGCGACCTGCTACCCGGTGACATCACGGCTCCGGAACGCGGCGGTGAGGTCATCAAGCTGGCTCACCTGGCCTGCCACACTTCCGGCCTGCCCCGGTTGCCCAAAGGCCTCCTGCTGCGAGGCCTGTTCCGGTCGGACCCCTACGCCGGCTGCACGGGCGAGCTCCTGCTGGACGGATTACGGCGCACCCGTTTGCGGTCGGTGCCCGGTACCCGCTTCCGCTACTCCAACTTGGGCGCCGGCCTGCTCGGATTCGCCCTGGCACGCCACACCGGCACCGACTACGACACGCTTATACAGGCCGAGATCTGCCGACCCCTCGGCATGACCGACACTCACGTGGTTCTCGACCCCGGACGCACCGCACGACTGACCGCCGGCCACTCTCGCACCGGACGCCCACGCCCACCCTGGCACCTGGCCGCCCTCGCCGGCGCCGGCGGCCTGCACTCCACCGTGCCAGACCTGCTCACGCTGGCCCACGCCCAGATCGGCCCCGCACCCGAAGAACTCGCCGAAGCCATCGCTCTCACCCACACCACCACCCACCGCATCAATGCCAGAACCGCCATCCATCCCGGCTGGATCTCGGCCAACCTGCCCCGCAGCCAGCACCGGATCCTGTTCCACACCGGCGGTACCGGCGGCTTCCGCAGCCTGCTGGCCATAGCCCCCAAACACCGAGCCGCAGTCGTCATCCTCAACGCCAACACCCGACCCGTGGACCGTCCCGGCCTCAACCTGCTCGCACAGATCATCAACTCCGCCGCCGGTCCGGACCCCGTCCCGCCCGCCACCGGCGCCTGACCGGGGGCAGCCCACACCGACAGGTTTGACACACCCTCCGCCGGCAAACCCGCAGGTAGGGGTCCAGAAGTTCCATCGCGTCCGCCGGGACGTAGACGGACCGCGGGCTGTTGTACTTCGCGCACTCGGCGAGGTCGACGGTCGCCGTCGGCGGGCGCCAGCCAGCCGTCAGGCCGAGCTCGGGCAGCAGCAGCGTGGACCACTCCTGGATCCGCATCCCGGTCATCAGCGCGAGCTCGCAGGCCGCCCGGTTGCGGTGCGGCCGCCAGCCGCGGAAGGTCTCATCCAGTCCCGCATCCGGGGCGAGCCCGCCGAACCCCACGTCCCGGCAGTACAGGTACTGCTCCAGCTCCATGTGCCGCACCCGCAGATCACGGCTGGTCCCCGTCCCCAGCGACACGCTGCGGCCGGTCGGCCGCCAGGGCCGGGCGTCCACGAAGCCGATGTCCTTCAAGAAGGCGTACAGACCGCCGATCGCGGCGGCGCCCCGGTCCCAGGACGCCCCCTGAACCGTCTTCGACGCCTCCTGCTGACGCCACAGGCGGAACTCCTTGAGGTCCGCCTCCGTGGCCGACCGCAGATCAGCCCCCCGCGCCCGCAGAAAATTGATCAGCATCAGCACCGAGTAGGCGTACGCCCGCATCGTCTTCGGATCCCTGCGATCCAGAGCCAGCGACCGGAACCACGACGACACCGGCTCCACCGGCCGCATCGCCTCATCGAGCAGGATCGGTGTCCCGCAGAAACCCGACGCCGCTCGAACAGATCAGACAGCTCGACATGCCCCAGACCGGCGACCTCGCCGACCTTCCAGACCTTGCGCCTGTCCGTGAAGAACAACTGCACCGCGGCTCCGTGGATCGCAACGCGGTTCCGAAGAACCCGACATCGGCGCTAACGGAGCCACTGCTCAGGAAGCTACGGCGGCATCAGATGAGACACATGTGAGTGTCTGGAGAACCATCGAGCTTGGCCTCCACCGCCCACCCCGGCCCGGTGCGGATCTTGTCGACGGGGCGCGACAGGGCGAGGGCGGCGGGAAGGGAGAACGGTGGCACGCATCAGCCCTACCCCATCGGTGAGTCCACTCCCCCGCGTCAGACGCAGGGCGTCCCGTCCGGCTCCCGCCGGATGTCCACATAGGCCCGCATCCGGACACCGGCCTGGCCGGGGACCCGCCACGGCCGCGACGGGCCGCTGGACCACCACAGCGCGCACAACGCCTGGACAGCCGCAGCCGCGGTCTCCTCATCACCGGCCACCACGTCCACCGCGGCCAGACCCGGCCCGGCGATCTGCACCTCACTGATCGGCTTCATAACCAACCAGACCACCACGGGCCGGACGCGGTTCGCCCGGCGGCGGCAGATCACCCGGACGGGCGGCACACCGTCCCGGCGCGGCGTGCCGTTATGCGGCGCCGCCGGGCAGGGACCAGACGTCCGGGCCGCCGCCGCGCCACTCGATGCCCGGGCCGTCCAGGTCGACCTGGTCCGGGTCGGCTCCCGCGCGCCGCAGAAATTCCCGCACGTCGGCCGGACCGTAGGCGATGCCCAGGACGGTGCCGTCCACGCGGACCCGCCGCCCGCCGACCGGGACCGGCGGCTGCACGATCACCCTGAGCGTGGAAGCGTCGTCCATCACCCCACCGTGCAGCCGGCCCGGCGTGCGCGCATGCTGAGCCGGGCCGGCGGCGGGACCCCACCGGTACGTGCCGTGCCCCGTGCCGTACGGCGTAGCGTCCCGCGCGGCAGAGCGCCGGACACGGTGGACTGGAGTGGGATGAAGCGGCGTCCCTGTTGCCGGCGCCCGAGGTGCGCCCCGAGACTCGGGCGCCGGCAGCACACTGCGGTCAGTAGTCGTGATCACCGAGAGCGTCGGCGATATCGCGGTGCTGAAGCATCCGCCGGTAGAGCGACGCGACAGCGCTCAGCGGTGCCTCGGTCTCCCAGTACCGCTGACCCGCGACATCCCGCGCCACTGCCGCGGCCACCCCTTGGGTGACGCGCAGGACGCGACCCCACAGGTCACGGCCGGACGCACGGCCCGCGTTCTCGACCAGCATGATCCGCTCGATCCGGCCCCGCTCGGTGGCCTCGGTGTCAGGTACGCCCCGGACACACTCCAGAGCCCGCCTCGCCAGCAGGCCCGTCACCCCGCGCCCCTCCGGCGCACACAGCAGCACCCGCTCGGTTTCCGCACCCGCCAGCACCGATACCGTCGCCTGCTCATAGATGGCGGCCGCCAACAGTGCGTTGACCAAGCGCCGGTCCGGATCGGCCAAGGTCAGCGCCCACTCCTCGCTGGGCGCCGGGCGGCCGGCCTCCTCCAGATAAGAAATCATCAGTGCGCCCCAGCCCGCGCAGTGCTCCCACGTCGACTCCGGCGCCCGCCCCTGGCCCTGCTCCCCATCAGCCATGCCGTACACCGTAAACCCTGCTTTTGACCGTCTCTGCCCGGGCGCGAAGGCACCTTCTCGTTCGGGTGGTTGTGGCCTGGCACGGGCGGCCGGGCCACTACGGTGCTGGGTATGAGCGAGCCTTTCGCCCAGGGCGAGGATCATCCGGCGTGTGGGATCTGTCCGTCGAAGCGGCTGCCGCGCGATGCGTTCATCGTGTTCGACCGGCCGTCCTGGGAGTGCCCGTTCGATCCGGCCGACGGCTACCGCTACACCGCCGACCGGACTCCGGCGTGCGTGCACCCGCACAAGGTGGGGCTGGAGCCGGACCGGATCGCGCCCCCGCCGAAGGACGCCCCGGCAGCCGAGCCGGAAGCTACGCCGCGGCGGCGGAGAAAATGGCTGCCTTCCTTCCGCGCTCGGTGACGCCGATGCGGGCGTAGACCTCATCAAGGGCCTTCCGGCGCCGCTCGGTCTCCTCCGCGTCGATCCAGTACCGCTCGTTCACCGGGCCGAAGGCCGCGCGGTAGGCCTGGTGGGTGAAGTCGCCCGGCCGCCAGGTGCCGCCGGCGAACCCCTCCTCCATGTCGGTGGCGTGCACGAAGCGGATGCCGGTGCGGTCCTGGATGCGGGAGAGGACGGTGAACTGCGCGGTCAGCGCGTGGGACATGACGTCGACCGGGACCGGCTGGGCCAGCTCGGCGCGCTTCTCGTCGCCGCCCGTGAGCTCGTACATGGCGGCTTTCAGGGCCAGCACGCGAGTGGTCTCGGTGAACAGGCCGGGGGCGTCGGCGACCGCGTCGTAGTCGGGGATGATCGGGTAGCCGTAGAAGTCATCCCAGTCGCTGCTGTACTGCGCGCAGCTGTTCCACAGCCGGGTCCATTCCGGGTCGGCCTGCCAGGTGGCCAGGACGTCCCGGGCCCGGGATGCGACGGCTTCGGGCTGGATGAGCGTGCTCACGATGGTGCCCCTTTCGGTGTCGGTGGTGCGCGCCCGGCCCGGCGGGCCGGCCGTGGTGCGGCGCCGCGCACCCGGGGTTCCGTGGTCGCGTCCGGGTGCGCGGCGGCTCAAGGGCTCGTGGCGAGCGCGACGTCGGTGAGGCGGTCCAGGCGCTCGTACAGGGCGCGCACCAGACGGGCGCGGTTCTGGGCGCAGCGCACAGTGGCTTGCGGCGCTACGGACAGGCGGCGGTCGGCTTCGGCGAGGACGACGTCGGCCAGGGCGAGAGCCGGGTGGTCGGCGGGCAGCCGGCCGGCGGCGCGGCGGACGTCACCGGCCACCGCCCGGGCGGCACCCGTCAGCTGCAGCGCGATCTGCTGGAGGTCCGCGGCCGCCAGTTTCGGGGTGGCGGTCCACGCGAGCACGGCCTGGATCAGGTTCCGGTGCGCGTCCCGGTCGAGGGGGAGCTGTCCTTCGGCGTGCCCGGCAGGGTCGTACAGGACCGTGTGCGTGCTGCTCATCGTTCGCCTCGCTGGCATGGTCGCGGACCCGGTCGGCACGGCGGTCTCGTTCGACGGATGCTGACCGCAAGGCGACCGTACGGCGGGCGCGGGTGCGGTAGGACTGACCGTGAGTACGGGTTTCGGGGCGCAGGGCGAGCGGGGAGTGGGCCGGTATGGGCAGGCCGCGCCGGACAGCAACAGGGGCCGTGACCGGCTTTGTGCTGCGGCTGGCCCGCGAGAGCATCCCCCGCACGCAAGCGGCCCTGGCCGGGGCCCTGGGGGTGGATACCGAGACGGTGCAGGGCTGGGAGTCCGGGCGGCGGCCGCTGGCGAACATGCGGGCCGGGTCTCTGCTGGAGCTGCGCCGCCAACTGCCCGCGATCGGCGCGGACGCGGCGCTGGTGGGGTGGCTGGACGCGGCGATGGATGCGGATCGCATCATCGCGGCCGGCCTCCAGCCCGATGGCGGCCGTCCGCATCCGCTGGCCGGGTGGGTGCATACCCGGGAGACCGCGCACATGCTGGCCTGGGCGCTGACCGGCGTCACGCCGCCGGCGCTCACCGGGTGCGTATCCCGGTCGCGGCGTGGACCGGTCGCCGCCGCGCCGCAGCTGGCGACGGCCGACCGCCAGGTGTTCTTCGACCACCTGCGTGCGGTGACCGAGCACGCGGCCGCTCAAGGTCCCGGCGGGGTGCTGCTGCACCGTCAGGCGCTCTACCTCGCCTCGTACGACCGCAGTCCGGACGCGGCCGCGTGGACCGCGCACACCCTGCACGGGCGCCGTGACGTCCTGGCCCTGCGGGGCTGGTCGCCGCACTGGGCAGCCGCCCGCTCCACTGCCGCCGCGCTCGCCCGGCTCGGCGACCCGCAGCCTCTGTACGACTTCATCGACCGCGCTCTGGCCGACGATGACACCGCCGAGGCCGCGAACCTGAACTACTGGGCCTTATGGCTGGGCGCGCTGTCCGTACCGCAGAGCGACGACACGTTCATGGGCGACCGCGGCCTGCCGGGCTGGGACGCGCTGACGCTGCTGCGCGCCCTGGCCCAAGGCTTGGTGAACGACCCCGGATTCGTCGACCTGTACGCGCACTCGCTGTGGGCGCTGCTGACCGCCTTCCCCTGGCTCCCGCAGGCCGCCGGCCCCACCGCCCGGGATCTGCACGTACGCAGCGCGCATCTGCTCGACGAGGTGCGGCTGTCCGCCCGAGCACGCCGGGAACTGGGCTGTGTCCACTACGTTCTGAGCTGTAAGAGCACCTGAGAGACCGGAGGCAGGGCATGTCGGAGGACACCACCAAGGGCACCGCAAGCTTCATCTCCGAGATGGGCGTGCTCAAGCGCGTCGCCCGCACCGGCTGGTGGTTCACCGGCAACAGGCACCCCGAATCCGTCGCCGAACACTCCTTCCGCGTCGGCATCATCGGCTCGGTGCTCGCCATGATGGAAGGCGCCGACCCGGCCCGCGTAGCACTGCTGTGCCTCTTCCATGACTCTCAGGAAACTCGCATCGGCGACATCCCCCACATCGGCCGCAAGTACCTTCGGGCCGCCCCGAACGGCGAGGTGACCACCGACCAGGTCGCCAATGCCCACCCGGCCGTCCGTACCGGCGTGCAGGGTGCGGTCGATGAGTACGAGGCCGGTGAAACCCCGGAGGCGATCGTCGCCCGCGATGCCGACAAGCTCGAATGCCTCGTCCAGGCCGTGGAGTACCGCGAACAGGGCTACAGCCTCACCCAGAACTGGATCGACACCAGCCTCACCAGCCTCAAGACACCCTCGGCCAAAGCCCTCGCCGATGCAGCACTGACCATGTCCTCGCTGGAATGGCAGAACAACTTCCTGCGATAACCAGGCGCAATCTTGCGGGCGGTGGTACCGGTACTGCGGCTCGCTCTCCGTCTTCGGGCCATCAGAGACGGCGTCCCGGGGCCGCAGCCAGCCCACCTCGCCTGGAGCCGGCCGCCTATCGCGAAGCGATCTGCGCGCGGGCATACCGGTGCAGAACATCGTGTGGTGCGCTGATCACCAGAGTGGAGCCCACTCCCACCCGGCCGCCACCGTTCCATGCACCGGATGCACGGTGGAGTCCACCGTGCCCACTCATCCCTGGCGGCGTCGGCGCGGACGAGCGGACCACCATGGGTTCGGCCGGCCGCTGGGGTACCGGCGTGAGTGCGAGCGGTGCAGGAGCGGTGGCGGCTTCGGGGACGGGTACAGCGCCATCCGCAGTCGGGACGCGTCGGCGAGCTGCTCCAGGCGCTCGCGTTGCTCCGGCGAGAGGGACGGCCGGACCGGTTCAACCATGCGGACCTCCAAGTCGGGTGTGGTCTTGCACCCTCGCACCTGGCTGTCACCTCCAGGACGTGCACGTCGGCCGCGTCCCGAGAGGTGGTGCGACGACTTCGCCGTCCGTCCCACCAGGCGGGCCTGCGGCCGGGTCCGGTGGTTCCGGGAGGCGTACGCGCAGGCGCCCCACGGACGGCTGGCCCGTGGGGCGTCCGGATGTGGCGGTCAGCTCTGCACCATGGCCTTGAGGTCGCTGAGCGGCAGTTCGTTCGTGCCGCGGTCGGTCGCGCTGCTCTGGGTCCAGTTGAGGACCGTCGGAGGTGCTTCCTCGCGCGAGTACGAAGTGCTCACGGCCGTGTTCCGGCCGTCGGTTTCGGCGAGGGTTCGTGCAGGTCGGTCAAGTGTCCTCCCGTGCCGGGTGCCAACGCCCCCGATTCTCAGTCCGGTCCGCCGGGGCTCGCGGGTGAAGTCGCCAATCGGCCACGCGCTGGCCGGTTGGCGTCCTCGTCAGTGATTGCGGCCCGCTCCCCTGCCCTAATCAGGCCGGGGCATGTGGTGCTGCTGGCTGGCAGGGTCGGCCGCGTCTGCGGTTGGCTGCTGCGGCTGCGGTCCGTCGGCGATGGTTCGGCTGCGGGCTTCGGCTGCCTGGGTGAAGGCGGCCAGCCGGGCAAGGTTCTTGGGTGTGTACAGCCACGTCGCGGGATCGGTCGTACGGCCCTCCAGGTACTCCTCGGGCATCGCGGCCTGCTGATGGACGTGCACAGCAGCGGCCCGCTGCGCCGGGGTGAGCCCGGCGTCCCGGGGCGGGTGGTCGACGGCGTGCGGCGCGGCCGCCGCCTGGTCGTGGTTGTGGTCGCAGATGCGCGCGGTGGCCGATGCGGTCGCGGTCGGGGCGCCGTCCCACGCAGCGGGTGCGGTGCGGGCGGTACGGATCGCGTTCTGCAGGGCGAGGCTGGCGACCCGGGCCCGCTCGTACCGGCTTGACTCCCGGGGAGGTTTGCCGTCGGTGCCGGCGATCCACCACCGGCGAGGCCAGCCGAAGTCGGCGGTGTAGGTGAGCTGGTCCGGCGCCGGGGTCCGGCGGCCCTTCTGCGACACCGTGAGCTGACGGCAGTGCCGGGACAGGGCCGCGTCGGCGATGTAGTCGTCCAGGCCGCGGGTGAACGCACGGCCGCGCAGGGTCTCCAGCAGGTGCCGGCGCGCTTCGGCCAGGACGTGACGGCGGGCGAAGGAGTTGCGGACGGTGAAGACGATGGCGGCGACGTCGACGGCGGCGAGCGCGGTATCCACCACCGGGCCCACCCGGGCCCGGATCGCCTTCCCGGCCGCACGGCACCGCTCCAGCAGCCCGTCGACCATCGCCTGGCCGAAGCGCAGGATCGCTGAGGCGCGCCACCACGCGCGCAGCTGCTCGAAGGGTTTGGGGGTTTTCTTGGCCCGGCGGGTTTCCTGCGCCGCCCACCAGCCCAGGCCGTGGCGGCCGCGTTCCCCGGGCAGCCGCTTGTGCTTCTGGACGTACTCGTCGGTGAGGCGCTCCAGCACCGGCGCTATCTGCTCGCGGCGGGTGGCCGACCAGTCGATGAGCTCCTGGTCGACGCCGGCTATCTCCATGACCGGACGCAGGCCCGGCGTCACCTCCCGGGGCACGGTCGCCAGCCCGAGCTCCTCGCACACCTCGGTCGTCATCGTGAGGGTGTAGAGCGCCCCGGCCGCCACCGCATTCTGATAGAGGCGGACCGTGTCCAGCGCGTACCAGGACCCGTCCGGACGCTGCGCCCGGTTGAGGACCAGACAGTGATCGTGGAGCAGGGGAAAGCCGTCGCGGTTGTCGAAGTGCCGCCACTGCGCGACCACCAGGCCCGGCGCCTTCGCGCGCTGACGGCCCGACGACCACCGGATCTCTGCGACCTCATCTTCGAGCCAACGCAGCGCGGTGGCGATGGCCCGCTCGTGCGCCCGCTCGATGACGTACCGGGTGTGGTCGCCTCCCAGCGCCCACAACACGGTCAGGGACGCCTGCGCCCGGAAGGTGAAATCGAGGGCAAGCACGGGGGTCGCCTTGCGCCGCTCGATTTCTTCGACCGGCTGGCCCAGGGCGGTCGCCATCCGGGCCGTCTCCGGGGCGGCGTCGTCGTCCAGGAGCTCGCGCTCGATCCGGTCGGCATCCGGGTGTCGGAGCTCACCGAAGACCAGCTCCATCTGCCGCTCGCTCACCGCCTGCCCGGCGGTGAGTCCGAGCGCGGCCAGGCCGCGCCCCCTCCACACTCCGGGCGGAAGCCCGGCCTTCTCCAGGGCGCCCTTCAGGGACTGGCCGGCCGGACGACGGCCGTCACCGAAGGCAACCCCACGCACGTAATAGCGCCACGCATTCCGCCTCTGAACCTTCGCAACACTCAGCATCCCGGGATGCAAGCACCGGCTCTGACCTGCGGAAAAGACCGATCCCGTGAGGCGGGAGGGTCCACCGAAACTTCACGGCTGATCCCGCCGAGCGGGCGCCGACGACGGCGTCGCGCCCGCCAGGCGAACCCCGCCTTTCGCCATGCGCGGCCTCTACGGGGCCATGCAAATGCTGCGCGGCCACCAGTCACACACGTCCCACGCACCCCAACAACCGACTCCAGCTGACTTTGTCGCCACGACGCGTATATACGCGTGCCTCTCCCCCACCCGACGACCGAAGAGGCCCCCAGCACCACGCAATCGACTCCCTCGCCTGAGCGAGACAGCCACCGCCCCCGGCAGCGCCGGGGGCTTCGTGCTTCCTAGAGGAACTCGCCGTGCCCACCTACGAGGTTCTGCCCCGCTTCACCGCCGACCTGGACCGCCTCACCCCAGAACAGCGCCGCCGATTCCGCCGCACCGTCGCGGCCTTCGTCGAGGACCTGCGCACCGGCAGCTTCCGCGCCGGCCTCCGCATCAAGCGCGTCCAGCGCACCTCGGGCGTCTACGAACTCACCTGGTCCATGGGCACCGGTCCCGCAGGACGCGCAACCTGGGAGTACGGGTCCGCGCGCCAGCCCGGCGAGCCGCACATCATCTGGCGCCGCATCGGCGGACACGACATCTTCATCGTCCCGTGAGCAGGCGGCAACCGAGGGTACTCGGAAGGGGCGGCTACCCGTGTGCAGGAAGCCGCCCCTCTCCGACTCTGGTCACGCTTGAGCGTTTCCAGCGGAAACGCTCAAGCTGTCAGGTCGACGAATCCGAGGTGCGTCATCACCTTTCGGTAGTCCACCGACGGCACGGAGTTCGGCAGGAGGATTGGCAGTGGGCATTCGTCTTCGTAGAGCTTTTTCGCGTCGGCCGAGTACCTGATGTAGGGCAGGAGGACGGAGCCGTACTTCGCCTCGGCAGCCTCGGTGGCTCGCCGTGCCGCTGCTTCCTTGTACGTCGACGTTGGCGTGCCGGTGAGCATCAGGTGGTTGAGGGTGGGGCGGCCAGGGACGGAGCGGCGGCCGCGGTTTTTGTCCCGGACGCGTTCCAGTTCGTCGACGAGCCGCGCGACGAGCTTGACGTCCTTGGGGTCGGCCTTGATGGAGGGGATCACGGAGTCGTCCTCGTCCAGCATGCGCAGGACGGAGTAGGGCATCTTTCCGTAGCTCGCCGGGAAGTCCAGGTAGAAGACTGTGTCGTCGCCCTGGTAGGAGCGCAGGATCTCCGCGAACCAGTCGTTGCGGTCCGCGTCTTCCGCGATGGCGGTGTCGGCGCCGGCCATGGCCGGGCTGCTGGGTACGACGCGGAGGTTCGGGATGACCGCGAAATCGTCGTCGTCGTAGCCGTCGCCGACGCGGAAGCGCGCGGGCAGGGCGACCTCGTCGAGTGTGGCTTCTCCGTAGAGGAGGTCGAGTGCGGTCTTCTTGCCCTTGAGGGCTGTCTCGTCGTAGCCGAGCACGAGCGAGGACGACATGTTGCTGTCGAGGTCGAAGACGACGCCGGGGTAGCCGCGCAGTGCGGCGGTGACCGCCATGGAGGTGGCGCTGGTGGACTTGGTGGATCCGCCGCATTCGATGATGTAAGCCCAGATGAGGGGCCAGTTGCGTCCCCGTGGGCGAAAGCGCGGGTCGATGGTGGCGCTGATGTTCATCGGGATCCTTCCGCGGCGGCCATTCCGAGTTCGCTCTTCTCCCACTCGGTCTGCGGTTCGTACTCGGCATGCTCCTGGAGAACCCGGAGGTGGGCACGCTCGCGACTCCCCCAGGACCGCCGACGGGCGATGGTGCGGAGTTCAGCAGCAGCCAGAGCCACCGCGAAGGCGGCCAGCCGCTGCGAGGCGGCATCGCCCGAGTCCTGCACGGCGGTGAAGTAGGACGCAGCGTCGGCGGCGTCCAGGCCGTGGCGTCCGGTTTCCTTCAGCCAGGTGTAAGCGCGCTGCTGAGCGGCGGACTGCTGCTGAGGGGCGAGGATCGCGGTGGCCAGCACGCCGAGCACGAGCTCGTGCGTCGCGGGATCGGCCAGATCCGTGGTCTCCAGCAGGAGCCGACAGGCGGCATCCCGTGAGGCGGCGGCCGCCCGGCGGTCGGCATCGGCCTTGTCGTTGGCGGGAGCAGGCTGCGGCTTCCGTTGGGCGGGCGGAGTGGGCTGGGCGGGCTTGGCGTTTCCCTTGGAAACGACTTCGGTTTCGGCCGAGTTCCGCTTCGCGGAGCCGTTTCCATTGGAAACGGTGTTCTCGGGGACGGGATCGGCCGGCTGAAGCTGTCGGGCGACGACCTGCGCATGGGCCTCTGCGGGCCGTACGCCGTTGCGTACGAGGCCGAGGTACGCCCTCTGATCGCTGTCGCTCAGCTTCTGTGCCTTCTCAGCAGCGCTGACCTTGAGTGTGCCGTCCTTGAGGGCCTGCTGCATTTCAGGGGCCAGCTCGAGCAGCTTGGCCCGCTTCCAGACCGTGCCCTTCGAGATCGCGCCCTCAGCGGTCTCGCCGACCTTCTCCGCGATCTGCTCGTAGGAGAGCCCCTCAGCACGCAGGCCTCGATAGTGCTCGGCTTCTTCGAGAGGATCGAGCTGGGCGCGGCGCAGGTTCTCGATCAGGGTGATGAGGCGTGCTTCGTTGACCTTGTCGTCGCACAGCACACTGGGGATGGTGTCCCACCCCAGCTCCTGCAGGGCGAGCCAGCGGTGCTCCCCGAACAGGATCACATTGGGCGCAGTGATCTGATCCTTGGTCTCCGGGTAAGCCGCGATCCAGGTCTCCGCCCGGATGTGGGCGATGTTCTGCAGGAGCCCGACCTCCCGGATGGTCGCGGCCAGTTCGGGCACCCCCTTCTTCTTCCGTTTGTTGAAGGGATTGGGGCACAGAGCCCCCAGCGCCACATCCAGAGTGTCCCCGTCTCGGTCCGTGTCGGTGTACAGGACCTCTTCAGGGGCCACGACGGGTGCGGACTTGGTGCTCTTGCGCTTGGGACGCGGGAGCGTGCCTGCCATTGGATCTCCAGAACTGCAGTCGGTACGAGGTGAGACTAGCCGTTTCCACTGGAAACGCCGCTCTCGGCCTCGCCCGTGAAACGCCATGGAGCGACGTGTTTCGGGCCATCGGGACGCCGAGGGGCACCTTCGACGAGCCGTTTCCACTGGAAACGGCGGCTCGCCTGACCGTTGGGCGGACCTCAACGTATCCATTCAGCACCGACTCCGTCAGCACCCGTTCGGCGTCGGGTACAGGGCGCCGAACCGTGCAGTCAGCACGTGAAGGTCATGGAGCAGAGCACTGCCCCGAGTACCCCGGGAGTACGATCGCGCGAGGCGGCTACAGCGGCAGGCGCCCGCCGGTTCCTGGTCCGTTCCGACGATTGTTCGTACCGCCTGACCGACGTAACGCGCCCGACTGCGCATGTTAAACGAAGATTACCGGCGGCCGTCTGCATCGTCTGCGGAGCTGTCACGCCTCAACACAGACTCTTGAGCAGTATGCCAGGCGACGACAGCAACGCAAGGGTGCCAGCGTTTCCGATGGAAACGCTGGCACCCTGCCCCTGCAAAGCTTGGTCGACGGTAGCTCAGCGCCTTCTGCGGTCGTTCACAATACGTGGTACGAGCAGCGCCGTGATGACGGCGATGACGATCAGCGCGACGGCGAGAGCAGTCCACTTCCCGACACCGAAGATGGCCAGCAGCAGTCCCAGAAGAGCACAGGCGATGAGCAACGCGAGGATGCTGGCCTTGCGATTCCAGTTCATGTGTCTCCTGCCTGTTCTGAGGTCATTTCAGCCAGGATTTGATGGCTTGTCCTGTGGCATACCCGATGCCTATGGCGCCGCCAGCGACGCCTCCGACTACTGCCCCCGGACCGGCTCCGGGAATGCAACCGGCCGCCGCTGTGGCTGCGCATCCAGCGACGGCGCCTACACCCGTGCCACCTCCGCTGAAAAGGCCCACGTCTCCGAACCAGTCCTTGATGCTGTAGAGCCCGACCGGGTCTATGCGGTTGACGGGGTCGCCTTCGGCGTAGAGGTAAGGGTTTCGCTCCTGGCCGGAGGGATCGGGCTGGGTGAAGCGGCCGACGCTGGGGTCGTAGTAGCGGGCGCCGAGGTGGTACAGGCCGGTGGGATCCTGGTAGCCGCCGGCGAAGCGGTAGGGCTGGGAGACCTGTTCGGTGTTGGCGGCGCGGGCCACGCCACGGGGGCTGTAGCCGTAGCTGTTGACCTTCGCGCCGCTCTCGTCGGCGAGGCCGACGACGGAGCCGAGGGCGTCGGTGAGGTAGTAGTAGGACGCTCCCCCACGGTTCATGGAGTTCAGTGTGCCCCGCGGTTCACGGACGAATCCGGTGTCAGTGCCGCCGGTGGTCTGTCCGGCCAGCCCTAGAGGGCCGTTGTGGAAGACGGTATCGCCGAGGCGGGTGCGCTCGCTGTTGTCCGTGGAGCCGTACGCGGCGTCGTAGGCGGTGCCGCCGGTGGTGATGGAGGCGAGCTGGGAGAAGTCGGTCCAGCGTTCGTCGGTGCGGGTGGCCTCGGCGTTGCTCTCGTTGCCGGCGTCGTCGTAGGTCCAGGGCTTGGGGTGGGCGCTACGAGCGGTGATCTGGGAAGCGTCGTTGATGGTGAAGGTGGTGCTGCCGGGGCACTGGTGGGCGGCGCCGAGGGAGGTGAGGTTGCCGGCCTGGTCGTAGCAGTACTGCCAGGCGCCGGTGGAGGCGCCGTTCCTTGTCTCGTTGGTGTAGGAGGTGCGGCCGGCGCTGTCGTAGGTGTAGGTGGTGTGGGTGCCGTCGACCTTGTTGGTCAGGGTGCGGGTTTTGGTGCCGTCACTCTTGTTGTCGGTGCCGTACCGGTAGGTGTAGGTGAGGTCGGTCAGGGTGCCCTTGGGGGAGGTGGCGGTGATGTGTTCGGGGCGGCTGGACTTGTCGGGGGCGACCTTCTGGACGGTGCCGCCGGGGTAGGTGGTCTTGGTGCGGAAGCCGTTGTTGTCGTAGTCGTAGCGGGTGGTCTTGCCCGTGGGGTCGGTGAGGGTGTCGAGGCGGTTGGCCTTGTCCCAGGTGTAGACGGTCTTGCCGGCGGGGTCGCTGTAGGTCTCGACGTTGCCGGCCGCGTCGTAGGCAAGGACGGTCTGGGACTTGTCCTGCAGGGTGCGGATCGTCTCGCGGCTGAGCGCGTCGAACTGATAGGTCACGGTGCCGGTGGCGTCGGTGCGCTCGCGCAGGTTGCCGTCACCGTCGTAGCGGTAGGTGACCTTGGTGGTGGGGCTGGTGACTTCGGTGATGCGGTCGCGGTCGTCGTAGGTGTAGGTGGTCTCGATGCCGCGGCCGTCGGTGACGGTCCTGGGGCGGCCGAGCGGGTCGTAGGTGTAGGTAGTGGGTTTGATCTGGGCGGGCGGAGTGACCTTGTCCAGGTTGCCCTTGGCGTCATAGTGGAAGGCGGTCTTGGTGGTGGCCTTGTTGCGGCCGTCGTTGACGCTGCAGCGCTGGCC
The DNA here is from genome assembly GCF_055567735.1 of Streptomyces sp. NPDC026394. Taxonomy (NCBI): domain Bacteria; kingdom Bacillati; phylum Actinomycetota; class Actinomycetes; order Kitasatosporales; family Streptomycetaceae; genus Streptomyces; species Streptomyces sp. NPDC026394. The sequence goes on along the minus strand of NZ_JBVHPX010000023.1, from coordinate 102,129 downwards.
CTCGAACCCGCCGCAGGTGGGGGTGGCCTTGTTGTGGGTGAAGTACTGGTGGCCGCCGCCGGTTCCGGTCACCGCGATGCTTTCCGGGTTGCCGTTGGTGTCGTACTTGTAGGTGCTCTTCTCGCCGTCCGCGGTGGTCAGCGTGCCGGGCAGGTCGGCGCCGGCGACGGTCTGGTAACCCGCGAGGGTGGAGGTGGCGCCGGTGGGGAGCTTGAGCGAGGTGGGGTTGTTGCGGGTGTCCCAGCCGTAGGTGGTGACGTTGCCTGGGGTGGTGCCGCTGCCCATCGCGTCGGTCGCGGTCTGTGTCAGGTGGTTCTTGTACGTCGTGGAGCGGGACTTGTCGTACGGGTCGGTGACCTTGGTGACCTCGCCGTCGGCGTTGTGCGTGTACACCGTCTCGTGGCCGCGCGGGTCGGTGACGGTGGTGGTGCCTGCGGCGGTGGCCGAGTCCTCGTTGGAGTAGGTGTACAGGTGGGTCGGGGCGTTCTCGCCGTTGCCGCCGTGTTCGAGGAAGCGGCGCATGGAGGTGACGCGGCCCAGGTCGTCGTAGGTGAAGACGGTGGCCCGGGACTCCGCCGTGGTGATCTTCTCCAGGCGGTCGCTGCCGTCGTAGCCGAAGGTGGTGGTGTTGTGTTCGGCGTCGGTCGTGCGAAGCAGGTGGCCCTTGCCGTCGAGTTCGTAGGCGACCGTGCGGCCCGCGGTGTCGGTGGCCTTCCAGTGCGTCGCGTCCGTCTTGACCAGGTCGATGACCCGGCCGGAGCGGGTCTCGGTCACCTTCAGGCCCGTGGCGGAGCCGTCGTCGGCCTGGTGGCGGTCGACGGTCATGGCGCCGTGGTTGCGGTCAGTGACCTTGGTCAGGGAGCCGTGGGCGTCGTAGGTCTCCTTCGTCCCGGACTTGCGGTCGGTCAGGGTGAAGGAGCCGTCCGCGTTCTTGACCAGGTCGCGGGAGTAGCCGCTCGGGGTGGTGAAGGTGCCGTCGGCGTTCTTGGCGAAACGGACGGTGGCGCCGGTGGCGTCGTACCAGATCACTTCGCCTGTGTAGAAGGTGTCCAGCCACCGCTCGTAGCCCTGCCACCACGGAGTGGAGACCATCCCGTAGGGGCCGGGCAGCGAGTTGTACGTCCGTGTCAGCTGCAGTTTCTGGCCCACTCCGGCGATGTCGAAGTCGGTGGCGGCCAGCATCAGGTTGCCGGTGGAGTAGTCGATCCGGCCCACCAGCGCATCGGTGATGCGGAAGTCGTCGATCTGATGCCAGGGCACCTCGCCCTGCCCCTCGGGCACGAACGAGGCCACGTCGGCCGCTGGCCGCACCGTGCGGGCCCCGGGAGCGCTGCGGCCGGTGAGACGTTCCTGCTGCCTCTGCCCCCAGGCCCGCCGCTCCTCAGGCGGGGCGGCCTGGGCGCGGGAGGCCGGGGGACGGTTCACCCCTGGCTTGACCGCAGGCATCGCCGCCCGCCCGTGGTCCCCCCAAGCCGACCCCTCAGCCTGAGGCCGGGGCGGTGCTGCCAGCGCCGGCAGCACTCCGGCCGCCAGGACGGCGGCGGTGGCGGCGGCGGTCACGGTCAGTCGGGCCTGTCTGCGGGCACGCCGAAGCGGCGTGCCCGCGGCACGTAAGTGCGTCATCTTCCCCCCACGGAAGAAAAGCTGCGGTAGCCCCGCTGGCCACCGGGATCGCACAAGCTGTCACAGGTGTCTCACAGGAATCGACCGTTCCTCCGAACACCCGCACGGAGCGAGCCAGTTCAAGCCGCCTTTCGCACCGGCGCGTCCAGGTCGTTTATGCCATCGGCATGGAACGCACAGGGCACAGACGACAGGTCCTTGCGGGACGACGGCTAGAACATCACTGCGGACGCTCAGCTTCCAACCTGCTGGTCACCCCTCAGAGGGTGGGAGTGGGAGACAAGGAGTCGGGACCGGTTGGCCGTACGGTCGGTGGTCGTCCAACCGTGTGCGCGCAACAAGTCGGCATACGCGGCGACGAGCAGGTGTTCCTCGGCAGCAACGGGACCGCATGAGTGCCCACCTCGGCCAGAGGAGCCATCCTCACCTGCCCAAACGCGGCCTTGTCACCGGGACGGGTGTTGCCCGGGCGGCCGAACTTGTTCTCATTGGCTGCCGTGTCGGCCGCATCCGAGCAGGTCTCGTTCACCGCAACCAGCCGCAGCCCGCGCCAGAAAACCCCCGGCGCCGTCTCCGAGCCGAGCGGCCGGGCCGGGCCGGGCGGGGATCGGCTCCCGTTCAGGCGGGCCAGCGCCGCGGCCGTGCGCGGGAGGCCGGGATCAGCCGACCACCCGCGCACGACGCTTCAGGCGCCTACGCGTCTACGCGCCCAGCCGGTGGAAGTCGCGGTTGTGGTAGACGAGTCCGTCACTGCCGCCGTCGCCTCGTACGTGGATTTCTTCGACACCGATGAAGAGGACGCTGTGGGAACCCATCGGCGTGTGCTGACGCAGTACGCCAGTCATCGTCACCGGCGCGTCGCGCAGCACGGGTACCGGTGCGGTCGGCGTCCAGATGTCCCAGGTGAAGCGGTCCTCCATCGCCGCCTTCGTGGCTCCGGAGAAGTGCCGCGCCAGCTGCGCCTGGTCTCCGCCGAGGACGTTCAGCGCGACCCGGCCGTTGCGGACGAAGACATCGTGCATGGCGCTGTTCCGGTTGACGCACGCCAGGACCGTCGGCGGGGTGTCCGTGACCGAGCAGACGGCGCTCAGTGTGATCCCGCAGCGGCCGCCCGGCCCGTCGGTCGTCAGGATGCTGACCGCCGCCGCCACACGCGCCATGGCGTCCCGGAACTCGGCTTGGCCCGCTGTGCTCGTCGTCATCTTCGATTTCCGCTCCTGTCCTGCTCGTTGGTGTTCCGGCACGTCGGGTTCCGCAACCGGTTGGTGTGCCGCTTGTTCGACGCGCGGCGTCGTCTGGGTCATCGGCGCCAGATGTGTCAGGCGGATCGGACGTGTCAGATGTTCGTGGCGATGGGCTCGTCGATTCCGATCAGCGCACGCCCGTACGCCTCGCGCGCCAGCTGCGTGTTGAGGAAGCCGTGTCGGCTCGCCGTCTCCAGGTCGCGCCAGGCCCGCTGGAGCGGATTGGCCTGAGCGAAACCGCTCGCGCCGTGGATGTCGAGCAGCCGGGCCATCGCCTGGCGGCAGGCCTCCACCGCCGTGGTGACGTCCATACGGGCGCGGGCCCGCTCCACCAGGCTCATCGCGGTGCCCGACGCGACCGCGGCGTCGATCGCGTCGGCCGCACGCCGTGTGTGCAGCCGGGCCGTGTCCAGGTGCTGGGTCGCCTCGGCCAGCCAGAGCTGCGTCACCACCGCCTCCGGGGCGGACGGGTACCGGCTGTAGACGACCTTCTTCTTCGCCGCCAGCGTCTCGTGGACCAGGTCCAGCGCCCCGTGCGCGGCACCGAGCAGCGGGCCCGCCATCATGACCGATCCGCCGATCCCGCTCAGAATCGTCTGCTGCGCGGTCCTTTCGCCCGTGGGGGTCATGACCCGGTCGGCCGGGACGAAGACATCCGAGGCCACAATGGTGTGGCTGCCGCTGCCCCCCATGCCGGCGACCCACCAGTCCTCGTCGATGGTCAGGTCACTCATCGGAACGGTGAGGCCATGAACGCTCCGGCCGCCGTCCGGGGCGGTGCCCGTGGCCAGCACCAGTGCCCATCGGCTGTGTGCGCAGCCCGAGGCGTACCCCCACCGGCCGGTCAGCCGGACCCCGCCGTCGACCGGCTCCGCCTCGCCGGCGGTGGGATTCAGCGAACCGCACAGCCATGCGTCCGGGCCCGCACCGTAGAGGGCGGAGTTGATGGCGGGGCTCTTCGGGGAGACCGCTATCTGTCCGCTGACTCCCACCACCCAGGCGGAGGAGGCGCATCCGCGCCCCAGTTCGGCCGCCACCGCGGTGAGGGTGGCGATGCCGTGGCCGTAGCCGCCGTACTCGACCGGCACGCACAGCCGCGCGAGCCCCGCCTCGGTGATCGCGGCGAGGCTCGCCTCGCTCAGGCTCCGCCGTTCCTCGGTCTCGGCGGCGTGCTTCCTGAGCAGCGGTACGAGCGCGGCGGCGCGTTCCACCAGCTCCTCGCGTGTGGGGACCGTGCCGTACGTGTGGTGGGTAGCAGTCGTCATCGTCATGCTCGCTTCCTCGTGTCCGGGCCGGGGCGCGCCCCGGTGAAGCGAGTCAAGCTGAGCGGCGCGGTGCCTTGCTTGTGACCGCGACCAGAGATCAGTGCGGTCTTTGTGATGGCGCTCAGAGCTCAGCCCGGCCTTCGTGACGGTGAGCAGACATCAGTCCGGTTGCGGTGCCGGCGGTCCGAACACCTCGACGAAGGTGAGGGCCGCGTGCACGGCCAGCCGGTCCTCCTTCACCGAGCGCCGGCGCAGCTGCTCGGCCTTCTTGACCCGGTAGAGCACGGTGTTCTTGGCGATGTGCAGCCGCTCGGCGACAGCGGAGACGGCACGGTCCTCATCGAGATAGGCCCTCAGTGTGGTCCGTAGCTCCGCCATCGCCGGGTCGTCGGCCGCGAGCGGTCCCAGGACCCGGGTGACGAACTGTCCGGCCGCGTCCGGACGAGCGTTCAGGAGGATCGGCAGCTCCAGTCGCGCGTAGTCGTATAGGGGCCCAGGGGACTGCCCCGCCCTTCCGGCCTGTTCGGCCGCCAGTGCCTGTTGGTGGGAGCGGCGAAAGCCCGCGAGAGCTGTCCCCGGGCGGCCCAGTGCGATCCGCAGATGAGGCGAAAGGCGCCAGTTGCGGGATGAGGAATTCTTGTCGGAGCCCGGCTCGGGCAGCCCGCCGACCCGGCCGCCCCATGCCCACAGCTTGGCCGTGCCGGTCGGTACGAGCAGGATGGAGGAGCATCCGGCGGATTTCAGCAGCCGTGTCGCGGCCTCGGCGAGATCGTCGGCTCCGTCGGCCGGGTTGGCGTCGTCGGCCGAATCGGCGTCGGACCAGGCGATGAGTGCCAGGTGGTGCACGGTCAGGTCGTAGGACAGCCGGGACACGGCGCGGTCCCGGCCCACGTCTTTGCCCGCGAGGATGTCCCGCACCATTTCCTGCCGGGCCGCTGCGGCGCCGGCGAGCCAGCGGTCCCGCACGACCGTGAACTCCTGCGCCATCAGGGCGCTGAGCGCGGCCATCCCCTCGAACAGGTCCGCGGACATCTGCCGCATGCTCTCGGCCTGGCTCTCCGCGGGCAGTTCGGCTCGGCACCAGTCGAAGAGCCGCCCGAGGAAGTCCGCGTGGAAGAGTTGGACGCCCTGCAGTCCCACGTCCACCGACACCCCCCTCGGCACGGCCTCCTTGACCAGAACGGACAGCTCACCGCGCAGGGCGGTGGGCAGGGTGTGGTCGCCCGTCAGGGCGACGACGGCCGACAACGCCAGGGCCTCGTAGAAGCGTTGCGGGCGGAAGTGGATGTAACGGACGTCGGAGAGGCCGCCGTTGTTCCGTCGGGCGGTCATGGCCCGGCCTGCCTCTACGGCCCAGCCCGCCGCGGCCCGGCCGGCCCGGGCTACCGCCTCGGCGACCAGCAGGGGGTCGGAGACGGCCGAGCCGATCACCGTCTCGTCCTCGGGCCGCAGCCTCCCCAGCCACGCACTCTCCGGCCCCGGGCACCCCGCCGTGCTCATGAGGCACCACGTCGGCGCCCGAAACACCCGACGCCCATCTGCTCCCCGCTCTCCGTGTCCACGTAAGCCGCCCCGCCCTCCGGCGCTTTACGGTACTGCGGTCCGAGGGTTGTCCGCCTCCAGGCTCAGAGCCGGCGCCGACGACAAGCGGGCCGACGCCGGCTCTCCACCGACAGGGCTGATGGCCATCTCGCCGTGGACGGGTAGCCGACAGCGAGCAAGTCGGCGACGCATGGGCTGCAGCGGGCCGCGTCCACCCGACCCATCTCGGTCTATGCGGAGAACCCCTTGGTGGCGGGGCCCCGGCGGTAGGTCCGGGTCCGGGTCCGGTCCGGTCCGGGTAGAGCTTGTGCCAGCTGGTGTGGCGACCGGGCTCGGTGGGCTGAAGCCAGCCCGTGCCGGGTTCCTTCGCGATGCCCTCACGTTCCACGGGCGTGACGGCGGCTTCGACCGGCCCCTCCGCAGTGGGCTGCTGGTGTCGACGGCAGAGTCCGTCCTACGGGGTGTCCGGTTGCTCAACAACTGCATGCTGTGGTTGCAGGAGATTTGTGTCCGCCATCGTGGTGCGCTGATGCCGCGAACCTCAGCCCCAGAACGGATGGTGCGACGGGGGAGAGCCGTCCTGTGACGTGCGGAGGCAGCGGAGCCGTACGGCCCCCGGGGCCGTACGGCGGAACCGGCCACCGGCGCTCAGTGTGCCTTTTGTTGCTGGTTCGTCATGGCCTGTACCACCCGAGACTCCGCGGCGCTGGTGCTGTCCACTGTCGGCACGGTGTCCTGCGACGTGCACGCGAAGCGGCCTCAGCCATGTCCGTGCTTCACCCGCAGCGTGGCACGGACATCAGATAGGGGAGAGCAGCGTTTTTGCAGGTCACAGGCTTACAGGTGGGCCTTTTATGTCTCCGCAGGGGAGACATTGGCCGCTTCGGATGTCCCTTCTGAGGAGACATGACGAGGCCAGAAGGTCAGGGGAGCCGACGTCTCAGGCCCGGAAAAGGTCGGAAATCCTGACGTTCCGCGGTGGAGGCGTCGCGCGGCCGACGCTGGGGCTGTTCTGTCCCTTCCTTAGAGGAGGTCTCGGGCCGGGCGGTGTCACCACGGGGGTGACACACGACGCGCCAGAAGTCAGCAATCCCGACCCGGAGGTCAGAAGGACTGACCTTCTGCTACGTTGCTTCATGTCCCGGATCTTGAAATATGGAGAACGTCCGTGTCCGAGCCGCAGAGCCGCCGTCGCGCCTCTCAGCGTGCGCACGTCCCCGCTCAGGATGATCCGGACGACCCGCTGCAGGCCTTCGGGTCCCGGCTGCGGGCCATCAAGGATCTGGACGAGGTAGCCCGCAGGTACCCCGACCGGGAGCTGTCCCTCGGCCGCAGACGACAGAAGCTGGAGTTCTACTCCAGCCCCGAGCGTCCCAATGCGTTCGCGATGGCCAGCCTGGAGTTCCTGCTCGTCATCGCCCAGTACTACCGCGAGGCCCTGCCCCTGCGGCTGATCCTGCTGCTGATCGCCGGGCAGCGGGCCGGCGGCCAGATCCCGATGACGCAGGACGACATGGCCGCGATCCTGGACGTGCCCCGGCAGAAGGTGAACCCGGCGCTGCAGGAGATCATGCAGCACGGCATCGTGCTGCGGCGGCGGCCCGGTGTGTACCAGTTCAACCCGCCCTACTCCTACGTTGCGGCCGAGCTCATTCGTGGCGCCGAGGGGCAGACCGAGTATGTTCAGGTGGATCAGCAGGATGCTTTGAAGGAACTGCGGGCGGGGAGTCTGCCGGAACTGGTGCGCTACCCGTCCCTGCAGCACATGCGTGAGGCCATCGATGAGCTGCGGAAGGAACGGGCTGCCAAGCGCCGGGCACGGCGCAAGCAGTTCGAGACCCTGGGGGAGAAGGAGCCGGAACAGTGAGCAAAGGACTGCTGTTCGCGCCGGTCAACGCCGAAGGCATCGTTGCCGCTTTGGACCTGCCGGGTACCGCCTACCGCGTCCTGTGCGTCCTGAGATCACGCAGTGAGGCCGGCGGCCGGGTGGAAATGGGGCAGAACCAGATCGCGGCCCTGCTGCGGCTGAGCCGCCCCAGCGTCACCTCCGCACTGCGTGAGCTGATACTCGCCCGGCTGGTCACCAAGCAGCGCAACGGCGTCTACCGGATCAACGCCATGCTCGCCGGCTACGAGTCCTTCTCCGACGCCCAGCGCGCCATCGATGAGATGGACATCGCTGACCGCCTGGACGAGCCGACCTTCGTGGCCCGCTACCACCAGGCCGTGGAGGACTACCGCGAAAAGCTCGCCCTGGACCGGCGCAAGAAGCTCCGCGTCGCATGATGTGCTGACGCCAGTACGGACGACAGTCGTCACGCGGCGGCCCCGCCTGGTACTGGCCCCAGCGCTGAACGTGGTGGTATTGCGGGGTGCCCCTGTCTCTTGGTCAAGGTGGCGGGTCAGGATGGCGGCATGACCAACTGGTTCCGCACCTACTACGCGGACGAAGATCTGTGGCAGTACCTCGAGGCCGACGACGAGGGCTGGGCAGCGCGTCAGGTTGAGGTCCGGGGGGCAGGACTCGTGTCCGGTGACAGCGGCCTCTTTGGCCGAGGTGCTGCACCTGCGTGATCATGCCGAGCTCGCAGCGATGGGCCGCTATGAACGGCAGTACGGGGTTCTCGCCGAGGGCCGCATGGAGAGCTGGCAGGACGAGCCGAGGGTGGCCGAGATCTCCGCGGAGGAGTTCGAGCGGCTGTGGGCTGAGGCGCGGCAGGCTCTCGGTGGTTCAGCCTGATCTGACGGGTTGGGGTTCGTAGAAGGTTCCGTCACGGAGCATCGCGAAGAGGACGTCGGCCCGGCGTCTGGCGAGGCAGAGCAGGGCCTGGGTGCGGTGCTTGCCCTGGGCGATGTGAGGTCGGTTCGGTGCGCCCTGCCAGCAGTACTGCTGGTGGGTTTCCCCGAACCGCCTCCCGAGCACCGGGCTCTTTACAAGTCCTCTTTGACAGCCTCGGGGCCCTATCCCTTGGTGGGCCAGGGCGAGGGAATCACCGCTCCCCGGTATCGGTAGCGCGTCATGCGTACCTCGGCCGGGTCAAACAGGGTGATCCTCCGTGGTTGGCCACCATCTGCCGTTGCAATAGCGGCGGCGGAGATCCTTCCAGGGGATCCGGCGGTGTTTGCGCCTGATCCAGCGAATCGCCTGGTGCGTTCAGGGACTGCTCAGTGGCAGCGGCTGCTCGATGGAGAAAGCGCCAGCTGGTTACTGTCGCCGGTCAGCAGCGAAGCGGCCCGCCTGTGTCGGCGGGCCGCTTCGTGACGCTGCTCGTGCGGCGCTGGCGGTCAGCGGGTGGTGTCCTGCATGCGCAGTTCGGCCAGGGCGATGCCGACGCTGGCGCAGGAGCCGGAGCAGAAGGTGCGCGGCGGCAGGGTGGAGCCCTGGACGTGGATACGGACCCAGCCGCGGCGCTGGACGGTGCGTCCGGCGACTTCCTGGCCGCAGCCTTCGGTGGGGCACTGTCCGGGTGCCACGATGTGACGTCCCGGGCGGGTGCCGGTGGTACTGGTGACGTACTGGCCGCCGGCCCACTGCTTCTGTTCCTGGCTGCGCTGTTGGGCCGGTTTACGGGCGCGCTGTGCCTCGCGGACGGCGGCCAGGCAGCCGCAGGCTTCGGTGGCGGGGACCTTGCGGTAGGTGTGCTGCCGGTAGCCGCGCAGGCTGCCGTGTTCGATGCCTTCTTCTTGTCCGATGACGCTCACTGCTCGGCCTCCTGAGGGGCGGGGGAGTGGGGGCGGACGACGAGGCAGTCGCCGTCGCGGGTGATGTGGGTGTGGGCGCCGTCCCCGGCCTGGTCGGCGCGCTGCTGTCCGGCACGCTTCACATCGGGATTCGCGGACACCGTCTCCAGGACCCTGGCCGGGCGGCCATCGCCCTCGCGGCAGGCGGGCAGCCGTGTCATACGAGGCGCGGCCCTCATGAGGTGGACTCCTCGTCGCGGGCCCAGTACCACTGATCGAGCTGGTAGGCGGCGAGCGCGCACAGCAGAATGCGGTGCCGCCGGCCAAATGTGTCTTCGGCCGTCAGCTGGTCACCGTCCCGGCCGATGATGATCAGCAGGGGTGCCGCGCTGTCGGTGACCTCGTGGCGCAGGACCCAGACCTGGCCGGGGTCGGCGAGGACGAACGGGGCGTGGGCGAGGACGCCTTCGCACACGAGCCGATAAGCAACCGGTTCCGGCAGCAGGTCGTCGCGGATGAACGCACGGACTCGGACGTTGACGAACCGCGCGGCGTGCTCGGACCCGACCAGACGGTCGAGATGCACGGGGGTGGGCATGGTGGATACTCCTAGTCAGCGGGACGGCGCTGGTTTGCTGCCTGGGGCCGTTCCGGGGTGGAAGGGCCGGCGGCTGCCGGCCCGCCGCACCGCCCTGGCACACGGGGTGCCGGGGCGGCACGGTCGAACCGCAGCCCCGGGCCAAGGTCAGGACGGCGGGATGCTGCGGACAGCGCCGGTGTGCTCGGGGCACAGGTCCTGGCCGGTACGGGTGCGCCGCCAGCCGCGGGTTGAGGTAGCGGCGCAGCTGGGGTAGGCGACATCGTCGTCACTGGTGGTGCCGACCCCAGCGACGTAGAGGCCCCGATGGGTGACGAAGCCGTCGTTGGCCGCGTCCTCGCCGGGCGTCCAGAGCCATTCGACGCAGTACCTCGTGCCGTCGTCACTCTCGCTGGTCTCGATCTCGTACAGGGCCGGGGCGGTCACGCGCTCACTCCCGCGATGGCGGCGTTCAGGAGCGCCACGGCGTCGGCCTCGTGCGGATCGGCGAACAGCTGGTGGTCTCTGACGTTCGGACGGTGCGTACCGCGCGGAGATGCGAAACCCGGGCACCGCGGTGGTCTCCCGGCCCTCCAGCGTGGCGGTGAGCCGGTCGAAGTCCTGCTGGGCGTGCCGGGTCTGGGTGTACGGGCCGAGGTGCAGCAAGGTGAAGGCGTCGAGGCTGTCGTCGCGTCGGCGGACCTCGACGTAGAGGGCGTAGTGCGCGAGGTCCATCCCGACGTCGTCGGGCAGGGGCAAGCCTGCCGCGGCATGGGTGAGCATCGCGTAGGCCTGCTGCCAGAAGCCGAGGGTCTCGGACATCTCGCAGCGCAGCCAACCGTGGTCGGTGTAGCGGAGCTGGCGGTCGAGGAGGTGGGCCGCGGCGTAGGGAGCGTCGGGGTGAACCAGCGCGACGGAGATCAGGTCGGGGCCGTGGTCGTCGCCGGGCCGGGTGTGGGCGCGTTCCACGAACGGCCCGACGCCGACGCGCCCGGCGACGTCCTGGGCGCCGCCGGGCGTCCAGGGCTGCGGGTTGCGCACGGCCGCGAGCACGGCGCGGGCTGCGTCGACGATGGCTTGGTCGGCGGGATAGAGGGCGCAGTGGCGGAAGGAGCGCTTCACCGTACGGGCTCCTTCTTCTGCGCAGGGGCGGTGGGGTGGGTCCAAGGCAGGGCGAGGCCGTCGCCGATGGCGCGGGGGATCAGGTGCTGGTGGTGGTGGAAGACGGTCTGCGAGGCGACCGCTCCGGCGTTGCAGATCGTGTTGCAGCCACCGCCGTCCGCGCTCGGCGCGATGCCAAGTTCGTGGGCGAGTTCGGCGGTGCGCTGCATGGTGATGCCGGCCACGACCGGGTCGGTGGTGAAGTCCCGGACGTGGCCGCGGGGGATGACGAGGATGTGGCCGGGGGTGCAGCCGCCGCGGTGCGGCACGATCGCGACGGTGTCGGACCAGGCGCGGATGAGGGTGGCTTCGGCGCCGTGGTGGATGACCGCGCAGAACTGGCAGCCGGGCTGCGGGGATTTGCGTGGGACCGGGGGCCGGTTGATGTGGTGGTGGGCGACTGCGGCCCGTACGCCGTGGAGGTGCAGGCGCCGGCCGACGGCGTCAGCGACGGCAGGGGCGCGGTGGCGGCCGTACCAGCAGTTCACCAGGAGCTGGACGGGACGGTCCCCGGTGTTGGTGAGCAGTGCGGTCAGTTCGTGGACGGCGTCGTCGACGATGCGGGCGGCGCCGGGCGTGGCCAGGACGTACATGTTCATCTCAGCGTCCAGACCGGTCTGGCGAGTGACGGCGTCGGTGAGTGCTGGGTCGTCGGGCGGGTTGAGCAGGACGTCGGTGAGGTTGATGGTCAGGACGGCGGCGCGGTAGCGCGGCGGGGGCGGGTCCTGCCAGCGGGCGCCGAAGGAGTCGATGAACACGTCGTACGTCACGATGCGCCTCCGAAAAAACGGGAAGAGAACAAAGCCAGGGCGGCCGGGCATGGTCGGCGGCGCCCCGATGACGCGGCCGGGCCCGTACGACGCGGAGTCGGACGGGCCCGGAGGGAGGTGGTGCTGTCAGGGGCTGCTCAGTGGCAGCGGCTGCTCGACCCGTGGTGGGAGTGCGGGTTCGGCTTGCCGACGCTGCCGCGCCCGTGGCCGCCGGAGCCGGGGCGTTGCTTTGCCGACAGGACGGCGGCCGGCGTGAGCGCGAGGTCGTCGCAGTGCCGGTCGCGGCGGTCGGTACAGGCAGCCGCGGCGGGGACGAGGAGTGCCAGGGTGACCAGCACGGGCACAGCGCGGGCCGGGAACGTCATGTCGAAGACCTTTCACGGAACGGGGTGCCGTGCCCGTGCGGTGGCGGACACGGCACAGGGGGCGGGCGGATCAGCGCGGGGCGGGGCTGTCGGCAATCACCAGGAACTGGTCGCTGTGCAGGTCCATGACGACCCGGGCGGGCTCGCCTTGGGCCTGCTGCTGGGCGGCGTAGTCGTCGGCGGGCCATGAGCCGTAGGGGCCGGCGGCGGGGAAGCGCTTGAGGACGGTGCGTGTGGGCTGGTCGGACATCAGGTCGCCTCCTGGTCGGGAATGGGGAGTTGGAGTGCGGGGTGCGCTGTGCGGGGCGCGGGCGGCCGGGGCGGAGCCGGAGGCTCGATGCGTTCGAGGTCGGCGTCGGTGAGGAAGCCGAGCTGCCCGGCGGCGGCCGCGCGGGCGGCGAGGGTGATCGAGCGGGTGATCTGGTGGTGGCCGTGATCGATGCGCAGATGGCACCGCTGGCAGGCGCCGAGGAGGTTCTCTTCTCGTACGTCCTCCGGCTGGTGGTTGAGGTGGGCGGTGGTCAGGACCACCGCGGAGCCGGTGTCCGGGTGGGCCTGGCCGTGGACGGCTGCGCAGCGGCCGCCGGGATGCGCCAGGCCGCACCGGCCTGTGCACTCGCAGCGGCCGCCGGCCCGCTCGAAGCGGATCCGCGCGCTGATCTGGGGCCAGTCGCGTGGATAGCGGTGGATGTTTTCGGGCCGGATCGGCACGGTGCCTCCGGCTATTCGCCGTCGGCGGCCTGGCGCTGCTCGAACGCTTCGAGCAGGTCGCCGACGGCGCCGGGGGTGTCCGCGCAGCCGACCCAGACGCCGGCCTCGGTCCACACCGGGACCTGGGCGGTGTCGGCGTCGGAGTAGCAGACGTACGGGCCGCAGTGCTCCAGCACCGCGGTGAAGGCCCCGGCGACGTCGGCGAGAACGGGCGCGGTCGCGAGGACCTCGAGGGCGGTGACGGCCAGCACCATCGGCTCGTCCGGTGTGCGGGGCAGCCGCAGATGACCGGTGACGCGCAGCTTGTCGCCGGGGACGAGGTCGTGCAGGACGGCGGCTGCCATCACCGAGTCGGTGACAGCGCACGGCAGGGTCGCCTCGTCCGTCCGCTCGTCCGTGGGGGAGACGGTCAGCCGGAAGCGAACCGTCGATCCGTGCAGGTCGCCGGGCACGGTCTCTTCCTCCAGGAAGCCGTCCAGGACTATCGCCTCGCTCATGCTTCAGCCCGCCTTCCGAGCCGGAGCCTGGTGAGCGGCGTCGTACGCCGCCAGCACCGCCTTGGGCACCATGCCCTTGTCGGCGACAACGTGGCCGTTCGCACGCGCCCAGGTGCGGATGGCGGCGAGCTCCTGCGGGGTGCGCCCGCTGCCGAGTCCAGCCCGGATCGGCGTGGGCTCGGCCGCCGGGGCGGTGCTGGCCGGGCGGGGGCCGGCTTTCACCGCACGCAGCTGCTCCTGAGCTCGTTCCAGCTCGGCCTTGAGGCGGGCGACACGCTCTTCGGCCTTGCGCTGGGCGGTGTCGGCGGCGCGCCGGGCGGTCAGCTCGGCGAGGTCGCTGCGGATTCGGGCGGCCTTGTTGCGGATGCCGGCCATCGGGTGGGCCTCAGCCCAGGCGAGCAGCTGCTCTACCAGATCGTCAGCCTCGGCCGTCTCAGTCGTCTCGGGCGGCGGGGTGCTGCCGGTGCGGGTCTGCTCGTCGGCGTCGCGCATCACCTCGGTCTTGGCTTCCTGGGCGTTGACGAGGGTCGTGACCTCGTCTTCGGACAGGCCGGTCGCCGCGGTGATCTCAGCGGCGCTGGCGTCGGCGTAGTACATGGACAGCGCCATCGCCTCGAACGTGGTGAAGGACTTCGGCGCCGGTGTCGGCTGGGACTGCGGCATGTCGGTGTCTCCTTCGCAGCGGGGGAGGAGGGGGCAGAGGGTGGTGAGGGTGGTGTCGTCGCCGGGCAGGCCGATGGCGTCCAGGAGGAGGACCAGGTCCTCCGTGCTGGTCGCGCGGCGGGCCACGGTGCGGGCCGCAGCGGCCTGCTGCTCGGCGCCGGGCGGAGCGAGGTCGAGGGATTCTGCGTCGAGGGCCTCGCGCATGTCGGTGAACATCGCTGGTCTCCTACGCGGCCGTCGTACGGGACGTGCGCGAGGCGCTGTCCAGCAGGTCGTAGTTGCGCCTGCGTTGGGCGTCGGTGAGCGGCGGCGCCTTCGGGTGGCGGTGCCACAGCGGGGAGGCGGGCGGCTCAGGGTAGGCGTCGACGTCGCGGTCGGTGCTGCTCATAGGGGCCTCCGAGGGGAGGGTCAGGCGTGGTCGTCGTCGCGCCGGCGGCTGGTCTGGAGGTCGGAGGCGAACCGGCCGAGGCGGGCCTCGACGGAATTCGCGGCGATCCAGTTCTCGGCGCACGCCTTGTGCACGGGCTCCCCGGAGTGGGAGCGCAGCGGCGTGGGCCTGTCGCACAGCACGCAGGGGCGGTCCTGCCAGCGGTCGAAGTGCTGGCTGTCGCGCCAGTCGAGAAGGCCGCCGGGAGCCGGGACCAGGCCCGGCTCGAACAACGGCTGCTTCTCCTTGTTTTTGCCTCGGGGACGGGTCACGGCCGGAAGCCGGGTGCCTGCTGGAAGACGCGCTCCAGCAGGTCGGATGACGGTTTCCAGGGCACGACCTGCCCGCGAGCGGGAACCGGCAGGGGCAGCTCCTGCACGTCGGCGAGCATCAGGTGCCAGGCACCGGGGTGCGCCCACGGTGAGCAGGGCGGCTGTTCTTTGGGGTCCTGGTGGCAGTCGGTGATCCGGGCGATGCCGATCACCGCGCCGGTGACCAGCTCGCGGCCGCGGACCGTGCGGGCGATCAGCGGGATGCGCAGCGCGGGCTGGTCGATGGTCTTGCTGGTGTGCAGCAGCACCCAGCCCGGCCGCCACCGCCTGGGCCGGTTTTCCACCATCTTGGCCCCGGCGAGAATGCACGCCGCGTACGGCTGGCGGATGCTGATGCCGCGGATCCAGTCGCCCTCCGGCAGCGGCAGCGGCGTACCGTTCATGCGGCGTGCTCCGGCCGTGCGGCGCCCCGCCGTCCGGCGCGGCGGCCGTTGACGGTCTCGGTGTAGGCGTCGGCCCGCGACGCGCAGTACGGGAACATCGCCTCGCCGTTCTTGACCTGGTACATGGCCGTGTCCGCGCCGCGCAGCAGGCGGCTGCACGGCTCGCCGGGCAGGTCCGCGGCGCGGGCGATGCCGACCGAAACCTCCATGCGCAGGGTCACCCGCTCGTACCGCAGGGGCTGCTGCAGCTGCTCGCGCAGCGCGGCCAGCTCCGCCAGGCCCGCGGCGAGCGGCAGGGCCGCGGCGAGCGCGAACTCGTCGCCGCCCAGCCGGGCCGCGAGTGCCCGGCGGCCCGTGGACCAGCGGGCCAGACGCCGGCCCAGAGCGCGGATGACGGCGTCCCCGGCGGTGTGCCCGAAGCGGTCGTTGACGGCCTTGAAGCCGTCACCGTCCAGCATCACCAGGTGCACGGTGTCCCGGCGTCCGGTGCGCAGAAGCCGATCGCCGTAGGCGAGCAGCTCCTGCCGACCGGGCAGCCCGGTTAGCTGACACTTGCGGGCCGCGGCCAGACGCCGGTGCAGCGCCACGGCGTGCAGGGACCAGCCGGCCACCGGCACGGCCGCCGTCGTCACCAGGAGGGCGTGCTGCCCGAAACGGGGCCGCGCACGCAGGATGGAGTCCATACTGGGGTCCTCCCTCTCGTCTCGTACGGGATGGGTTGGGCCCGGGACAGGCGGTCGGTTTCCACGCCTGGACGCCTGTCCCGGGGCAGAGCTACATTTCGAGGTCGCTGACGCGGGCCCAGCTGTACGGGTTGTTCCAGCGGCCGGCGGTCGCCGCTGTCCAGTCGGGCTCCCAGCCGGGCCGGTAGCCGCGGGCTGTCCAGCCGTCCGGCCGCCCGCGCGGGATCTCACCTCCGGTCTGCTGTGCGGCGCGGGCCGCGTCGTAGACCTCGTGCGCGATCCGCACGGCGGCGCTGCGGCTGTCGGCGGGGCCGGTGAAGACGTGCACACCGCGCAGGTCCGGCTGGCCGGTGCTGCGTATGGGGACGTCGACCTCGAAGTAGGGCAGCATGCCGTCCATCTCCCTTCGTGGTTGAGGGGCCACCGCGACCGCCCTGTCCCCGGCGGCCGGGGACAGGGCGGCACGGAACGCGCTCAACGCACGGTCAGCGGGTCGCCTCTATGGCGTCGCGCAGACGGATTCGCGCCCGTGCCAGAAGCGCAGACTGCTCGTCTCCGGAGCTGGTCAGCGCGTCCGTGAGGCAGGATGCGGCGGCGTCGAGGTCCTCACAGGCCTCCTGCAGGTAGCCGACGCTCGCGCCGCTCAGGACATCGCGGGCCGCCTCGACCAGGTCGATGAAGCCGGTCGCGGTAAGGGGCTGCGGTGCTTCCTGCGAGATGAGCGCGGCGAGGTCGGCCCTGAAGCAGTCGCTGAGCGCGGTGAAGGTGGTGATGTCGGTCCTGGCCGTGGCAGACCACTGGGTCACGGCATCCGCGAGGATCGCAGCGTGGTCGAATGCCAAGTCGGGAAGGCCGTCGAGGGGCCACCAGCGGGCGTCCACGGCGTCGTCTGCCGCGGTCGGCGGGACCGGCGAGGGCAGGGTGGCCGTGTAGGCAACCGTGACGTACCGGCCGCGGGGATCGCGGCCCGGGGCGTCGTAGGCACCCACCTGCCACAGATCGCCGGCCGGGACCGCCACGCCGGTCTCCTCCTCCAGCTCGCGGACGGCAGCGGCCCGGCTGGTCTCTGCCTTGTGCACGTCCACATGGCCGCCCTTAGGAACAGTTCGCTTGTCTCAGGGCGGCTGCTGTCTCAGTGGATCCGTTGTAGAGATGTCCAACGCGTCCGCCGAACGACAACCGCTGGTGTCTCACACTGATCGAGAAATTTTGCCTAGCTGTGACCCCGTGATCCGTGGGTTCCGTCGGATCAGCACCGTCTGAGTGCTGTCAGTCGGTGTCGTGCGATTCAGGTGCCCCGTTTGCCGACGCGTGGCCGCCATGTAGGAGGCCAAGCCGGTTTTGCCGGGGCTTGTGCGCTGCCTTCTTCTTCAGTTCGATGGTTTCGCGATAGAGGTTCGCGGTCACCGTAGCGAGGGCATCGAGTTTGTCCTGTAGTTCGCCGGCCTTCTTGTTGGCCTTGCGGAGCTTGGTCTTCAGCTCGGCGATCGTCTCATCGCGGCGGATCTCTCCCGGCGTGCGCAGGACGGGGTGGGCTACTTGGGTGTCCCATTCCGCCAGGATGTCCTGGGCTCGGTGGACGGTGGCATGGCTGACCTGCGCCTCGCGGGCCAGGTTCTCCTTCGTCAACGCGCCATTGCTGTGTCGGGGTTCTCCGGCCAGAAGCCGGGCCATGGCTTCGCGTAGCTTGGCGGCGGTAGCCGCGGACACCGGCATCAGGCGTTCTCCTTGAGTCGGTCGATCTGTTGGGTGGCGGAGTGGACCTCCGCGAGTCTGGCCAACGCCTGCTCGCGCAGGGGCTTGGAGAGCTTCTTCTTCAAGAACTCCACCAGGTCGGCCTCCTCCATCCGCCAGATTCGTTCGTGCGACAGCGTCAGGACGGAGTTGCGGCACCGTGAGGGCTGGCACGCTCCCAGCAGTGGTGCTTGGCCGCGCTGGGCGGGTGGGAGCTGGTTCTGGCACTCTGCGGTGGGTGCGTTCCACATGCAGTGGTTGACCGTGCCCAGGTGGAGGTCCGCGAACTCGTCCCGCAGCAGGGTGATCTCCAGCCGCTCGTCAGCGATCTGGGCTCGCAGTGTCGGGAGCTGGGTGATGGCGGTGTTGACCTTGTCCAGTCCGGCATGGAAGCGCGCGGCACCCGGGCCCACCGCGACGGTCCCTCCGCTGCGGCGGGTCTTGAGGAGCCCTACGAGCTTGCGGGCGGCCGCGGTCTGCAGGTCGGTGTCGAACTCCTTCGCCCACTTGGCATCGATCTGGCCATATGCCCCGGACAAGCGGTTCGCGAGAGCGCGTCGCGCCGCGTGTTTGAGCTGGATGCCCACGGCGATCTCACCGTCCGGCTGCTGGCTGGCGATGATTGACATGGTTCTGCGGAACATGTGGGGGCGGACACGCCCGCTCGGTATCTCCTCCAGGCCGGTGAGGTGCCGGTTGGCGTTCACCTGCGCGATGAAGAGGTCGATGTCGGCAGCCGCCTTGATACCGACGCGTCCCGCGCCCAATGCCGTGAAGAGATGGGTGTCATGCCAGGACAGGCGTTCGGCCACCGCGAGCGCCTGCGCGACCGGCTCGATGATCCACCAGTTCTCTCTCGGCGTCGAGGAGTCTCCCTTCACCTTGCGGGAGCCGATCGCCGGGGCACCGTAGTGCTGGGTGAGTGCGCCGCGCTGGATCTCTTGAATCTCCGAGTCGCGCATGGCGCTCAACGCGGCGACGAAGATGTAGCAGGCTGCCCTGAGCATGTGAAGCTCCAGGACCAGCTTCCTTTCGTAGGCCACCACTTGGTGAGTACCTGCCGCCAGGACGTGCAGTACGGCCTCGCGCCGAAGCTGGCTGGCCTGGGTTGTGGTGTTGAACAGGCTCATCCGTCCAGGCGTTTTCAGCACGAGCCCCTCCAGCCTGGACCACACCGGCTCACCCGGACGGCCTGAGGCCGCTCCGTTCGCATGTACGGGTATGACGTTGGCCGGGTCGGCCAGCCACTCGTGGAGCGTGGCGTCCAGGGACTGCCGCGAGCGCTTGAGCGACACCTGCTTGGGGAAGTGCGACACCCTCCGCCTGACCTCCGGCGGATCGAGAGTTTCGACCCTGCCGGTTTCCTCGATCATCTGCAGGACCCTCGACCTGCGCATCGCACCCTGCTGGGTGCGGCCGGTCTCGAAGATCTTCTTGCTGGTGCCTTCCGTGATGCTCCGGCTGAGCAGAGCCCATATCGGGGCCCCCTTCGGCTGCCATCGGGAGTCGTGCGAGCTGAGGGGAACCAGGTTCGCGGGATCAGCGAGCCACTGCTGCAACTGCGAGTCGGCGCTGCCCGCTTTGAGACCACGCGGCGAGGGGGCCTGCATCGTCAACCGGTCCGTCTCACGGTCTCGCCGTTCCAGGATGTCTCCGGAGAATCGGTCGATGTAGGCCCAGGCCGCCCGCAGCAGCGGCCACCAGACCTCCGGTGGAATCGACGGCGTGGACAGGTTGTCGCTGGCCGCGAGCTTGGCCACCTCGCTGTCCGTCATCCCCGGCCAGGGGTCTTCCAGCACTCCGGTTCCCGTCAGAACTCCGGAGTACCGCACCAAGCGCCGCACTGCGCCGACCACACTGCGTACCGACTCAGGCTCGGTGCTCGAGGCACGATGGTCGATGTAACCCTGCCAGTCCTCGGTCGCCCACATCTGGAGGTCATCCGGCATGCCCTCCTTGACCGCCCAGGCGCCCAAGGCCGTCAGGCAGATGCACTCCTTGCGGACTGTGGCCGGGCTCCAGATCTTCCGGCCAGGGAAGATTCCCGCGTCCCTCAGCGCTCGGTGGTGAGGGTTGAGCATGCAGAACGCGACCTCCCGCGTCCGCAGGTTCCAGACGGGGTCGAGCGGGAAGTCGCACTTCCACTCATGCGGCTTCCGGTTCGCCGGGCGCCTGAGGCAGTCGCAGGGCCACTCGTCGACACGCCCGAACACCGGCCCCTCGACTCCGGGGAGCTGCCCGGACATGGCCGTGTAGACCGGCTCATCGTCGGCGAAGGTGCTCGATGCCAGCCGGCCAAGAGCGGCAACGGAAGTAGGTGCGGTCATCGGTCGTACTCCGTTCGCATGCCCAAAGACAGGTTGAGGCGGATGTCCTGTTCCTCAATCGCCCGACGGGCGGCGGGCAGGTGTTCCGCGCACTCCTCGAACACCTCGGCCAGGGCCCTTGCCTGACGCCCCCAGACCGCTTCCCAGACCATGGGTGGCTGGGTCAGGCGCATCTGCTCGATGTGGTCGGACAGCAGCAGTTGCTGCGGCAGCTGGGAAACGAACACGACGGCGTTGCTGCAGATCATGCACATCGCCGGAGCGACATGGCAGAGCTTGCCCGGGCTGCTGTGCGGGGAGTCCAGGGGGTCCTTGCAGTTGCTCACGCCCATGTCCAGTTCGCCGGCGCTCAGCGAGGCTCCCAGCTCGGTGCTCACGCCCAGCGCCTGGGCGACCTCGGGCTCGCCCAAGCGGGGCTGCGCTTGGGGGGTGACCAGGACCGGCTTGGCCGCAAGCCGGTCGAAGACGAGCTGCTGGGCGCGGTTCATCGCCGCCCCGGCCAGGACATGGGCGGTGGTGCCGTGGGCGTAGTGTCCCTGGAAGACCTGAATGCTGTGGTCGTCGCCGGCCATGTCGGACAAGGTGCCGCCCAGGGCGACAACCCGCGTGGTCTTCGCGGTTTTGCGCAGACGGCGTGCTTCATGCGGCTCGGAGATGTCCAGGACGGCCGCCCCGGACGCGTCGCGGTGTGACGCGATCCAGTGTGTGAAACGCCGCCCCGGATCAACAAACCGGGCAAAGCGGGCGTCCATGGTGCTGCGATTCTCGGCGGATTCCACTGCGGTGAACAGCCAGGGCTCGCCGCCGAACACCTCGCGTGTCAGCGCGGTGGCATTCACCAGACGCCGCAGCAGCCCGGCGACGTCCCACTCGCCGCGGCCCTCGTAGGCGAGTGCTCCAGGTCCCTCGCCCTCCTCCAAGGGCCGGTCGGTGATGTGGTAGTCGGCGCGGATCCGCTCAGCGCGGTTCTTGACCTGGACGACGCGCACTCCCTGGGCGCTGAATTCGAGGTCCGGGACCTGTAGCGCGGCCAGTTCATCGGTGGTGCAGTCGAGCATCGCGAGCAGCAGCAGCACCCGGAACGGGTGCAGGTCCAACTCCTGCGGAAACAGCAGTCCGTTCGCGGCCCGCATCAGGCCGTAGCGGCCGGCGAAGGCGCCCCTGCTGGACGGGCGCGCGTCGCGCAGTTCTTCAGGCCAGTCCTTGGCATGAGCCGGAAGGCCGGCTTGGAGATCGGCGGTGGTCAGCACGCGGTGGCGAGCGGCCCAGACCAGGTTCGGCAGTTCCCTCCAGCCGTGCTCGCGCGGATCCCGGCCGGCCGCCAAGAGCTCCCTGCCCCGGGCCAGCCGCTTCTCCAGGGCCCGGAGATCTTCCTGGGCCGCGCCCTTCAGGGCCAGGCGTTCAGCGTTGGAGAACTCGTCGAACGGTTTGCTGGTGGCCTTGCGGGCGCTGGCGGGAGCCGCCGCCCGCTTACGGAGCTTGCCCGGCACCTTCGCATCACGCTCAGCGCGGTGGTGGATCAGCACCAGCAGGGCCGTGGCGAACTGCCATGGCCGCCCCGCGTCCTGCGGAAACTGCGCCAGGAGATCGTTTTCCCAGGCGTAGATGACCTCGGTGAGGTCGATGCGGTCATCGTCCAGGCGGGCATCGGCCGGATCCAGGCCCGACGCGAACAGATACGGGCCTACGAACTTCGCGAACGCGCGAATCGCTCCCGAGTAGCCGTCGCTGTTCTTCAATGCCGCCTTGTGATGGTAGTCGAGCCAGGTGTCGGCCAGCTGTGCAGCCAGCACCGGACAGTCGTAGTCGCCCGGATCGATCCGGCTGGTGGCCAGCCGGCCCCGTTTCACCTGTGTCAGCTCCCGCACTCCGATGCGGTCGAGCGCGCGTGCGGTCGCGGGGCGCGGCGGAATGGCGGCTGATTGGGGGCGGCGCTCTCCTCGGCGCGGCATCAGGCGACCCAGCCGGAGGCGTGGCGAGCGGCCAGGTCCGCGTAGGTGCGGTCCTGCTCGTTCCAGTCTCTGATAGCCCTCGCGACCAGCAAGTTCGTCTTCCTTTTGTAAGTCAGGTAGCGCATAGTCGATTCCGGTCGGCGGTGCCCGAGGAGCCGCATAACGGTCAAAAACGGATTGCGGGACACGTGGTCCGCCGCGTAGGCCGGTGTACGGCCGGTGAGGCGGAACTGCTCGGCGTCCTGGGCGATCAGCAGCTCGGTGAGCTGCTCAAGCATGAAGATCGCGAACGTGTGGCGCAGGTCGTGGATCCGGACCCGGCTCGGCATCTCCAGGGGCAGGCCGTATTCGGCGGCGATCCGTAGCGTCCGGACGTGGGCGTCGGTGAAGACCTGTTCCCAGCGCTGGCTGCTGATCATCCGCCCGTTCCGCCCGACGAACAGTGCCATCGGCTCCAGCCCGTGGTCGCCCTCGATGACCGTGATCCGTCGCAGCGGGGCCTTCATCGCCTTGACGGTGTAGGTCCTTCGGCGGCCCTCATAGATTCCGCTGACTTTCATCGTGCGCAGGTCGACGTCGTCAACGACGAAGAGCTCGTCGCGTTGGCGGTGCAGGTTCCGTGCGGCCTTGCGGATGCAGCTGGCGCGCTCAGTCCGCCGGTACCAGTCCAGGTCTCGCAGCATCGTGTCCTGGACCTCGACGGTCCTGGGCAACCCGAATTTCGCGATCGCCTCCAGCTCGACCTCACAGGCGGAGCCGTCCCGACGCGCAGGGCCGACCTCGATGTCGAACAAGGCGCCGAACTCGCGCAGGCGAAGACCGGTCGTGATGGCCAGGTTGCCCCCGCAGCTGTTTCGCAGCGCGTGCCCAGAGCGGAACGAGGGGTCGGCCGACCCGTCGGGCAGCAGTCCGCGGAGGCCCACCCGGTCCAGGAACCACCACTGCTCGAAGGTCAGATGGCGTACGTCCAGCTGGGTGGTCGAACCCCAGGCCAGAATGTCCCTGCCGTTCTTCTTGCGGTAGTACGGGCGCCGATCGAGCACCTTCGCCTCGTCGACGGCCCAGTCGTAGAAGCGGTTGATCGTGGCCCGTCGGCGCTTCCACGTTGCCGGCCCCATCGGTTCACTTCGGTACTTGGTGCAGTAGTCGCGGTAGGCGATCAGATCGTCCTCATCCGCCGACAGCACATCGGCCGGCGGGTCCAACCTGGCCAGGAAGTCATCCAGGTCGAGGAAGTCGTAGGCGTAGTCCTGCAAGGACTTCGCCTCAAGCGTCTTGGCCAGTTCGAAGAAGAACGAACAGTGAGGCTCCCTGGGGCGCATATCCGGCCCGAGGAAGAACGGGGTGCCGTCCTTCAGGGCCTTGTCCCGGCTCGTGTACTGAGCTCCGTCCAGACCTATCTCGGGTATCGGCTCGTAGAAACGACGTACCTTGCTGCGTGACGTGAAGAAGTAGTCCATGGGTCCTTTGAGACATCGGGATCACCATGAACATAACTAACGCTCAGCTCAGAGACGGTAACGGAAGAAGCAGGCTGAGACAGCTACAAACCCTTGGCATAACCGCCGGGGAGCGCCCAGCAGCCGGCGTACGGAGCCCAGCGCCGCTTGATCAGCAGGACATGCCCGGCGCCTCCGGCGGCGCGCAGGACGACGTCGGCGGTGTACTGCAGTGTCCCGGCGGCGATGTCGGTGTCGGTGCTCAAGGTGCCTCCTGGTCTCGAAGAGATGCGGGAAGAGGTGGTGCTCCGGGCAGCCGGGTGCGGTGGCCGGCTGCCCGGCGTTTCCACGGCCGTCGGCCCTGCGGGTGGCGGCGGTAGGGATGGACTGCGCAAGTCCGGCCCGGTCAGCTCGTGGCCCGGTCTGCTCCCGGCAGGCACGGCCTTCGTCAGTAGCCGAGATGGATGGTGATGGGGGTACGCGGATCGCCGACGCTGGTGTGAACAGTGCGGCGGTGCGCGGCCAGTCCGGCGCTGCCGCCCTGGATGGGCAGGTGGCAGTCCGGGCAGCCGTGGCACCAGTAGTCGCCGTCGGGAAGTTCGGCCGGGGTGAGCGGGTGCGGGTGCGGCCCGTTAGCGGCGCGGCTCACTGGCGGTCCCTCCTGCCGGATGCTGCCGGTTGGCCAGGACCAGCAGTTCCAGGGCGAGGTCCGGCGCGGACAGGATGGTGTGCAGGATCGAGATGAGGCCGTCGCGCTCGATGGGGGTGAGCTGGTCCCACACGGCATGGGCGTCACTGTGCGCGCTGACGGCTTGGCGGTGGTCGGCTTCGGTGGTGGTGAGGTGTTCAGCGCCGCACCGTCCGCATCGGAAGACGGCTTGGTCCCAGCCGGTGGTGGGGGGCTTGGCCGTCATCGGCTGACCGCTTCCCGGGGCTGTGCGTCCAGGTCGGCGCGGCCCTCAGGGGCGGCGTCCAGGACGTCACTGTGGTTTTCGGTGTCGTCGGTGGCCGGGGTGGCGGGGAGACCGGCGGCGCGGGCGGCGAGCTGGTGGCGGATCTCCTCCACGCTGGTGATCGGCACCGGCTGGTCGCCGTCCCCGGTCAGCAGCGTGAATCGGCTCTTGAGGTGCCCGTGCTCGGTCTTCTCGCTGCGGTAGTGCAGCCAGACGCCGGGCGCGAGGAAGACCGCCGCCGTGCCGTCCTCGTAGCCGCGCCACCGGTCCTCATCGCGCAGGTACCCCTGGCTCTGGTCGATCCCCCAAGCGTCCGCGGCGGCACGGGAGGCGGCGTCCTTCCCGGTGGCGGCGGCGGCCTGCGCCAGGCCCTCGGCCAGGGTCGCCGGGGCGGTGCGTGTGGTGGTCGGCCGACCGGCGCTACGGGCCGTGGTGAGCAGGCGGCGCAGCGGGGTTAGCACCAGGTCGGCCATGCCGCCGGCGGCGCCGGCGGCCACGACCGCGACGCCGCCGGCGAAGGCCAGGCGCCAGTCGCCGGACCAGGTGCCGGGGGAGCAGGTGTAGCCCGCCCAGGCGCCGAGGACGCCGCCGAACACGACGATGACCATGTCCAGGCCCCCGGTCGCGGCGTCGGCGACGGCGAGGGTGGCGCGGCGAACAGCTCGGGTCATGAGGGGTGCTCCTTCTTCTGTCGGATGCGCTCTGGTGGGAAAGGGTTGGGGCTCCGGGACGGCCGGGCCGCACGCCAGCGGCCGTCCCGGGCGTCTCAGGAAGTGCTGGCCGCGGGGGCGGCGGCGGTGGCGCGGACGGTGTCGGCGAGCAGCACGGCCAGGTCGTGGCCGAGGCCGACGGCGTCCTCCAGGCGCGCGATGAGCTCGGGCGCCAGACGGCGGGTGCGGGCGCCGGCCAGGACGCCCTCCAGGTACAGGACGTCGGCCAGGACACGGCCGCGGACGGCCAGGACGCCGGGCTGCACGGCCAAGGCGTCGCTGTTCTCCGCGGTGGCCAGGGCCGCGTGGCCGGCGGCCTCGGCGTAGGCGGTCTCGGTCTGCTCGGTGAGCAGGGCGTCGACCGCAGTGGTGTCGCCGTACGCGCGACGCTGGCCGAAGCGGGCAGCGGCAGCTTCCATGAGGGTGCGGCGGGCGAGGGACACGGTGACCTCCAGCGGGTCCGTCGTCCGGTCCGGATGACCGGGCGGACACCGCACGGCCCCGCCCGGCCGGGCAGCCGGCGCAGCGGGATCGTGCCGAAGGCGTCCGGTCAGGCGGAGTGGACCGGCTCCCACGCAGGGGCGTCGCAGTCGTCGTCTGCCGGACAGGCCGCCAGCAGCTCGAAGCTGAAGCTGCCGCCGGTGTCGCTGCGCAGCGCGAAGACGAGGCGGTCGGGGCCGAGGCGGATCTCGCCGACGCGGTCACCGCCGGCGAGGTGCGAGCCGCCACCGCGCCGTCCTGGTCTCGGAGGTGATGTCAGGGCGGCGGGCAAGCCCGTCAGTCGCCGTGGGCGGGAACGGTGGAGCCGTTCCGGTCCGGCGTGGGCAGGGCCGGAACGGCTCCGTGGGTTCAGTCGTTGGCGGCAGGCAGGTCCGTGGACCGGTAGCGCTTGGTCTGCCTCAAGACAAGGATGCGCTTCTAGAGGGATGCTCTTCTGAGGATGCATTTTTGTCCTGCAGGTCAGACGGCAGCAGCGACGCCCTCCAGGACGACGCCGCGCAGAGCGTCGAGAACGTACGCATCGAACCGGGCCTGGTGCTGGGCGGCGACCGCGTGGCCGGTGGCGCGGCTGTAGGCGTAGCAGCGCGCCATCATGCTGGCGTCGGTGACGGCGAGGGCCTGGTCGACGGTGTTGCGGGCGAGGTGCTCGATCCAGGTCTGGGCGGCCGACTCACGGCGTGCGTGCGAGGTCGCCATGGCGACGGAGTCCGCCCACCGGCCGCTGCCGCAGGTGGGGCCGCCGCACTGCTCCCAGTCCCACTTCCGGTCGCGCATGCCCTCGGGGTCGGCGTCCCAGTCCGCAGCCCAGCGCACGGCCCGCTCGGGGATCTCCTGCTGGACGACGTTCAGGACGTCGCGGCCGCAGGAGCCGAGCGCCATGTGAGCGTCGGTCTCCTCGATGACGCGGATCTGGTGGGAGAGCAGCCGGTAGGGGTAGTAGCGCTGGCTCCGGTTACCGGTCTCACCCAGCGGCTCCACAATCCACAGCCGGACGGGCCAGGTGACAGGCCAGATGCCGGTGTCCTCCAGCGCCTCGCCGACGCGCTTGACCATGCGGAAGTACGAGAAGCGGCTCTCGTCGTACCACTTGTTGCGGCAGGGGTTGGGGTGGTCGATGACCTTGCCGACGGAGGCGGAGATATTCACCGGAGTCCCGGCCTCACGGGACATCTCGATGATGCCGTCGGCGGGGGTGGCGATGTACCAGGTGACGGGCTTGCGGGCCATGCGGGCCTCCGAGAAGGGGTGAGAGCGGCCGGGCCGCTCATAACTGGGTGTTGATCTGACGGCGCGGGTCACCCGCGCCGGTGTGGACGGTGCGGCGGTGCGCGGCAAGGCCAGCGCTTCCGCCCTGGATCGGGAGGTGACAGTCAGGGCAGCCGTGGGCCCACTCATCCCCGGCCAGGAGTTCGGCCGGGATGAGCGGGTGCGGGTGCGGACCGTCGGCAGCGCGGCTCACTCGCGGACCGCGGCGGCGAACTGCTCTTCCAGGTCCGCGCGGCCCTCGGGGTCGCCATCACGGTCGTCGGCCTCCTGGTCGATGTCGTCAGGGCCGCCGTGGACGGTGCAGACGGTGTCACTGGTGGGCGCGTCCAGGAGATCGTTGACCGAGTAGACCGGCTCCCACGCGGGGGCGTCGCAGTCGTCGTCGACCGGGCAGGCCACCAGCAGGTCGAAGCCGAGGTCCCCCGCACCGTCGACGTTGGTGCGCAGAGCGAAGACCAGACGGTCCGGGCCGAGGCGGATCTCGCCAACGCGGTCACCGCAGGCGAGCTGCGACCCGTCGCGCCAGCGCCACAGCGGCAGCACCTCCGAGCCGAAGAAGCGACGCACCGTCAGCAGACTTCCCAGGCCGTCGCCGCCGTCCCAGCCGAGGTCAGCGCGGCGGGTGTCGCCGGCACGGCGCAGCAGCAGCTCCAGACGGTGCATGTGGTCAGCGAGAACGACGTGCGCGAAACCCTCGTCGTCGCGCAGGTGCGGGAACGCGGCGATGGTTTCGGCGTGCTGGCGGCGTACGGCGTCCTCGGGCACGGCGCGGGCCGGGCTACGGTCGGCCTGGCGGGCGACGCACACGTCAGCCGGCGTGGAGACCAGGAACGCGACGGCCGGCACGCCGTAGGAGCGGGCGACGTCCAAAAGGCCGGCCCGCACGTGCGCCTCGGTGTTCGTCGCGTCGATCACCGTCGTACGCTTCCGGGCGAGGCGGGCCTCCAGCGCGGCGTGCAGGAGAGCAGCCGCCGCCGGGGTGGCCGACTGGTCCCCGGCGTCGTCTTCCCTGTTGGATCGACGTGTTGAAGCGGATCGAGTAGGGGTGGATAAGTGTTGGGTTGGCGTACGTTCTGGGTGCCCCTCGATCGCCAACTGGCGAAGGAGCGGGTGTCGGCTCTGGCCGGGTGGGAGGACCTGGCTTCGCGTGAGGAACGGGTGGGGATTCATCCTGGGGATCCGATTCTTCTTTCTCCGGACTACCGGATCGACGACATGCTGAGCCGGTACTTGTGCCGGTCGTCGTTCGCCCGCCTCGCACAGGAAACGAAGCGGAACTACACGGACGACTACTGCCTGTTCTTCGATTTCCTGTGGGGCCGCGGGAAGTGGTGGAGCGAGGCGTCGTCGGACGATCTGTGGGACTTCGAGGACTGGCGGACCCGCTCGCCGCGGAACCCGGCCCG
Organism: Streptomyces sp. NPDC026394; assembly: GCF_055567735.1. Taxonomy (NCBI): domain Bacteria; kingdom Bacillati; phylum Actinomycetota; class Actinomycetes; order Kitasatosporales; family Streptomycetaceae; genus Streptomyces; species Streptomyces sp. NPDC026394. Next base: position 73,917 of record NZ_JBVHPX010000023.1, on the reverse strand, counting down.
GGTGGGCGGGGCACGGTGGAACCGCGGAGTGGCTGCGCTCGCGCGGCTGTATGAGTGGGCGGTGCAGCGCGAGTACGTGCTGACGAATCCGGTGCTGATGCGGACGGTCATCGGCCGGACCGGTGAGGCCCGGCTGGTGCCGGCGGCGCGGGCGAAGAACGCGCGCACCAGCGAGGTGCGCTGGCTGACGCCGCGCGACTTTCCGCCGCTGGGTGGATGTGGGACTGCGCGGGCACGGCGCAGACGGGCTGCCGGATCCGACGTGGGCGGGTCGGCTGGCCGACCGCAACGCGGCCTTCGCTGACCTGCTGTTCTCCTCCGGTGTGCGGCTGACAGAGGGGGCCTCGCTGCTGACGGTGGAGGTGCCGCGTCTCCAGCTGGAGGGCGGCCGGTACTACGCGGGTCGTCTGGCGCGGGCCGTGACGAAGTCGAAGCGGGCGCGCACGTTCTATGCCTCCTCTGTCGTGATGGGTGAGGTCGAGGGTTACGTGGAGTCGTCGCGGGCCCGGGCGGTGCGGCGCGCGCAGGCGGTCGGCCGGTACGACGGGCTGCCGATGCGGTTGGTGACGCACGAGACGGGTCGGCGTCGCCGGCTGCTGCACTGGCGGGATCGGAACGGTGTGGTGGGTCACACGGCCCTGGCCGAGGCGACGGTGGATGAGCGCTGGACGCCGACGACGCCCCACGCTTGGACCGCTGTCGGCCGTCGTGTGCGAACATCGCGCGCACCGGCCACCATGCCGCCCAGCTCCTTCAGCAGGCCGAGGGCCTGGAGAAGCAGGCCGCCTCCGAAACGGTTCCCAACCCACTCGCCGACCGGCTCGCCCGCCGCGCCGTGCAGCTGCGCGCGCTCGCCGACCGCCACGAGCACGACCGCATTTACCGACAGGAGCCAACCCCATGAGCCCGGCCCCGACGAACGCGACCTCATCCGCGCGGCGATGGACCGCATCCTGTCCGGCCACCCTGAGCGCTCCAACGGCGCCCTGACCATCGTCGCCCTCGCAGAGGAGGCCGACGTGCCGCGAAACGCGCTCACCCAGCGCCACCCGGACCTGAAGAACGAGTTCTACGACAAGGTTCGAGCCCGCGGGCAGACGCCCGACAGCGAGAAGCGGCTGCGCCAGCAGGTCCGAAGGCTGAAGAAACTGCGGGCCGCAGACGCCGAAGAGATCGCCCGGCTCAAGGCCGATGTCGAGGCGCTGGTCGGTGCCCTGCACCAGTCCAACGTCGAGAACCGTCTGCTGCGGCAGCAGCTGGCCGATGACGCCGGCGTAGTCCGGATGCTGCTCACACAGCCCCGCACCGGACCAGGACTCTGAGGACACCTGGGCTCAAGCCTCGCCTCCGTCGGGCAGCTCGCTCTCGGCCTTGGCGGCGGTGCCGAACACACGCTTGGGCTACGTGGCGACGTCTCGCACGTCCACGGGCTGGGATCATCGGCTGAGGGCGCGCACAGTCTCAGCAGATCAGACCCGCTGCCCTGTCCTGCACAACAGAGGCCCTGATTTGTTCGAGGAAAAACTTGCTGATCGGCCATCGGGCCTGCTTCCTATGATTGCAGGCTCCGCACAGGGGACGGAGGTTGGCCAGGCTGTGGTCGCCGCCCTTGGCGATCGGCTTGTAGTGATCCCAATGCAGAGTTTCCTGCTCGAAAGAGACTTTGCAGATGAAGCAGGCGTTGTCGCACCCAAGCCGCATGGCGGCCAGAGACTCCGGTGTCACATCGCCAACGATCTTGCCTCCGCCCTTGGCGATTCTTCGCTTGAGGTCGCCTTGATCGGGGTTTCGGCGGCGGTGCTGGGTGGTTTTGACGAGTTTCGCATCGGGGTCAGCCGCATACGCCTCGCGCGCTCGTTTGTTACGCAGGGCCCTGCGGGTGTCGTCGTATTGCTTAACGCAGGGACGACACCGAGCCCGTCGTCCGTCCCGGCTCCCGCGATCTACGTGGAAATCATCAAGATTCTTCACCACCTGGCAGGCAGCGCACCGCTTGACCTTGCGTCCCTTGACCTGGACGTTTGCGGTCCCGGCTACCCCGGGGGCGCGCGGTACAAGCGCGGTCTTGACCCGAGCGTGGCCGCACGAGCGGCTGTCCTTGCCCAACGTGTAGATCTCAACGAACTTGACAGTCCCGCACGAGCACCGGCATCTGGCGGTACGCACCGGCGGCCCGGCCCACTCCAGAACCGTCCATTCTCCGATCACATCACCAACCTTCGGGACGGCCGATCGACGTAGGCAGCCGCACGAGATGGTCTTGCCGTGAAGCAATGAGGAGGCATACTCCTCCCGCTCGGTACCGCACTCGCAGATGACCTGGAACCGCGCACCGCGGACCTGCCCAGTCACTGTCCAAAGCCCGTACGTATCACCCACGTTCACCATGGCCGAACAGTACTGGGCCCCTCTGACAAGCGGGGAAGCCAACTCCCTTACTGCTGCTCGGAGTCTGTCAACGCGGCTCCACGTCCACAGTCGTCTTCAACACGCTGAACTTGACAGAGAAGCAGTCCGAGACCATCGCCCGGAAGGCGTCGAGCTCCAGGACCTGCGTGGCGGGCCAGGTGCTCGCCCAGGTGCTCTTGCCGCTGCCCGCCGCGCCGATCAGGACGATGAGCGCCGGGTCGGGGATGGTCGTATCGAGCGGCTGCATGAGGCCCAGCGTGCGCTTCATGACCGTTCTCCTTCAGGGTCCAGGGCGCGGGTGGCCCGGTGGATACGCATGGCAGCGGTGTCGGTGAGGTGGGCGGCGGCTTCGTGCAGCGGGCCGCAGGCGTCACCGCCCCGGCCCGGCCCGATCCGTTCGGCGGCGTGCGCGGCGGCGGTGAGCAGCTGCGCGAGGAAACCGAAGACGCCGTCGTGCGGGTGGGCTTCGTGGTGAAGTTCGCGCAGGAGGTCCGCGAGCTGCCGGGCGTCGAGGGTGCCGGCGCTGAGCTCGTCCTCGATCTGCTGCAGGGCAAGGGCGGCGATGCCGACGGAGGCGCGGACGCGGTCCAGGGCGCTGCGGGTCACCGGCTGGTGGCCTGGGTGGCGGCGATGAGGGCAGCGACGGTTTCCCAGCCGTGATGCCAGGAACTGTCGAGGTGGAAAGCGCCGTTGAGGCCCGCGTCGGCCAGCTCGTAGAAGCGGGTGTTGCCGGTCTTGGCGGCGAGCTTTTCCAGCACACCCCGGCCCGGCACGCGGCGGTCGGCGAGGTAGTGGGTGACGCCGGAGACCGCCAGCGCGGCGGCGGCCGCGCCCGGGTGGACTCGGATGCCCAGGACGCGGGCCCCCAGTCCGGCGACGAGCGCCTGGGTGGCGGTGTAGGTCAGGACGTGGTGCAGGCAGGCCCGGCGGCCGTCGGCCGCGCCGTGGACGGTCTTCTCCCGGGTGTGCGGATCCTGGTAGGTGACGGGGTAGTCGTCGGAGGCGCCCTTGACGCGGGCGCAGAAATCGTTCTGCACCCAGAAATCGCCGATCTTGCTGGCGGCGCGGGTCAGTCCGAGCAGGGCAGCGAAAACGGCGGCGTTGCGGTACGCCTGCGACATACGAACGGGACTCCTTGTCCGACGGGTGGTGCAGGCCGGGCTGTCCGGTCCTCCGCACCGTCCCGGCCCCCGAAAGGCGGGAGCCGGGGCGGCACAGGGGGCCGTCAGCCGCGCGGCCACCGCTCGGTCGCGCTGCGGGTCGCGTCGGCGAGCGTGTGCCACAGCAGGTCGCTGGAGCCGAAGTCCGGGTCGGCCAGGGTGATCTGCAAAGCGGGCACGACGGCGTCCACAGCGTGGGGCAGCCGCGGCCACAGGGCCTTGATGTCCTCCAGCCCGAGGGCCTGGCCGAAGACGCCGGCGCCGTGCAGGGTGCGGGTGACGGTGATGCCGCCGGTGTGCTCGGCGTAGAAAGCGTCGTACCAGTCGTGCAGGACCACCCCGAGGCCGGCGTTTTCCGCAGCGCCGACCAGGCGCCGGACGAGGTCCGGGTCCGTGGCGAAGCCCCAGCCGGACCGGCCGCCTCCATCGGTGCGCGGCAGCATCTCCGGCCCGGTGGAGGCGTCGAAGGCCAGCTCGTACAGGCCGTCGTCATCAGCCGTCTTCCGGGGCCAGGCGCCCTGCGGCAGAGCGGCGGCGATGGCGGCCACGGCTTCCTCGGCCCGGTCGCGGGTGAAGTAGGCGAACGCGGCCACCTCGCGGCCATCGGGGGTGGAGATGTGCCAGGACTGCGCCCCCTCGACGGCACGGCCCTGGCAGTACGGGCGGGTGCGGTCCGGGTACGGGGCGTGCCAGCCGGTGTGGACGACCAGGCCCGTGGGCTGGAGCCAGCCCGTTCCAGGGTCTTTCGCGACGCCGTCCGGTTCTGCCGGTACGAAGGCGACTTCGACCGGTTCCGTCGGCAATGGGCTGCTGGCGTCGACGGCGGTGCCCGCACTGGCGGGCAGGAAGGTGTCGTCGAGCAGGCGAGGATGCTGCCGTACGGCACGCGGGGCAGGCATGGTGATGCAACTCCTTCTTGCAAGAGGAAGAGGGTGCTCCGGGGCGGCCGGGTGTGGTGGCCTGCGGCCGCCCCAGGCACTGGTGAGCCACTGGCGGCGGTGGCAGGGCGAGGGTGGTTGCCGGAGCACTCGATCGGCTCGGGCCAATCCGCTCACGCCGGTATGGCCCGTCAGAACGGCAGGTCGATGGTGATCCGGTGACGGAGGTCACCGGAGCTGGTGTGGACGGTGCGGCGGTGCGCGGCGAGGCCGGCGCTTCCGCCCTGGATCAGGAGGTGACAGTCAGGGCAGCCGTGGGCCCACTCATCCCCGGCCGGGAGTTCGGCCGGGGTGAGCGGGTGCGGGTGCGGACCGTCGGCGGCGCGGCTCACTCGCGGACCGCGTCCGCGTACTGCGCTTCCAGGTCGGCGCGGCCCTCGGGGTCGTCCTCCTGGTCCTCGTCGGTGTTCGGGCCGTGGACGGTGCAGACGATGTCCTCGTCGTCGTCCAGGTCGCCGTTGAGCGCACGGAACAGGCAGGTGACGCTGTAGGCGGGCACCCAGGCGTGGCCGGTGCATGCGTCGTCGTGCGGACACCGCACCATCACGTCGAACCCGATGTCGCCCTCGCCGTCCACGTCGGTACGCAGGGCGAGGGTGAGGTACTGCTGACCGAGGCGGATCTCCGCGACGCGGTCGGCGTCGGCGAGATTCGAGCCCGGCTTCCACTGCCACAGCGGCAGGATGTCCTCGCCGAACACCCGGGAGACGAGGTTCAGGTCACTGAGGCCGGCGCCACTATCCAGTCCGAGGTCGGCCTGCCGCCTCTCGCTCAGGTGCTCCAGGTACGGCACGAGCCGGCAGATGCTGTCGGAGTAGACGATCTCGGGGAAGCCCTCGGACTTCAGGGTGCGGCGTGAAGCGCACATGTCGTCGTGCTGCCGGGCGACCACCTCTTCGGGCACCGCGCGGTTGGCCGGCCTCGGGCCCTGCCGCTCGATGCAGATGCTGCCGGGCGTGGTGAACACGACCGCGATGGGGAGCATGTCGTAACGCTTGGCGGCGGCGACCAGCGGCTTCCTGGCGGCGGCCGTGACGTTGGTCGCGTCGACGACCGTGAACAGCCGGCGGCGCATCCTCGCCTCCAGGAGCAGGTGCAGGGCGGCGACCGCGTCGCCGGTCGCGTCCTGGTCGCCCGCATCGTCGCTGACGACCTCCCGCAGCGCGTCCAGGGACAGGACCTGCGAAGTGGGCCAGGTGCGCGCGAGCGTGGACTTCCCGGCGCCGGACGCACCGATGAGGACCACAAGGCTGTGCTCGGGCATCGGCGGGTAGCAGATCAGCTCGGTCATGCGAGATCTCCTTGCGGGTGGAGTGCGCGGGCAGCCCAGTTCAGGCGCTGCCCGGCGTTGTCGGTGAGCAGGGCAGCGGCTTCGTGCAGGGGGCAGGAGGCGTCGCCGTCGCGGTCGGGCTCGATCTGCTCCGCCCGGCGTGCGGCGGCGGTGACCATCTGCGCGAGGGCGGGGAAGAGGCCGCCGGGAACGTCGACGTCCTCCTGGAGCTCGCGCAGGATCGCGGCGAGCTCGGGGCCGTCGATGTCGTCGGCGCTCAGGTCGTCCTCGATCTGCTGGAGGGCGAGCTGGGCGATGCCGACGGAGGCGCGCACCCGGTCAAGGCGGGTGCGGGTGCGGCCGGTCACCGGGTGGTGGCCTTGGTGGTGGCGACCACGGCTGCGACGGTCTCCCAGCCGTGGTGCCAGGCGGAGTCGAGGTGGAAGGCGCCGTTCATGCCGAAGTCGGCGAGCTTGTAGAAGCCGCCCTTGCCGGTCTTGGTGGCGATCTTCTCCAGCAGGCCCTTGCCCGGGACGCGGCGGTCCGCGGCGTAGTGGGTGCCGAAGGAGATGGCGAGCGCGGCCGCGGCGGCGGCTGGGCGGATCTTGATGCCGAGCGCGCGAGCGCCGGCCCCGGCGACGATGGCCTGCGTGGCCGTGTAGGTCAGGCAGTGCTTCAGGCACGCCTTACGGCCGTCGGCCGTGCCGTGGGTTGTCTTCTCCTCGGTGGCCGGATCGACGTAGGTGACCGGGTAGTCGTCGGAGGCGCCCTTCACGCGGGCGCAGAAGTCCGACTGCACCCAGAAGTCTCCGATCGCGCTCCCGGCGCGGGTGAGTCCGAGCAGGGCGGCGAAGGTGGCGGGGCGATGCGTCATGCGGGCTGTGCTCCTCATCTCGGATTCAGGGTGGGGTGCGGGGTGTCCGGCCTCTGGCCGATGCTGCGGACGCCCCGTGGCGCCTTCGCCCCCGGCCGGTCTCCGGCCGGGGCGGCGGTGCTCAGAACGGCGGCTCGTGCCAGGCCGGGACGGCAGGAGCCGCAGGCGCAGCTCACGCCGGTCGGGCCGGCAGCCGCATGCCTCCATCTCCGGGAACGGGCCGCCGGTTCACCAGCCGCCCGCTCCCCGGCAGTCGGTGCAGGAGCGGCGGGGGCGGGGCGTCAGCTCGGGGCGGTGCCGGTCGGCGTACAGCTGCCAGTGGTCGGCCGTGTGGACGGCGGCAACCGTGGCGGACGGCGGACGCGGCCAGCACGGCGGTTCGCATCCGTACGGCGTCAGCGCCGGTCGAAGGGCTGGACGGTGAAACGAGAGCCCTGACCGCAGCTGGTGGGCGGCTGTTCCTTGACGGACTCCGTCGTCTTCGGCCGCGGCCGAAGACGCACGGGACGCAAAACCGCTCGTGGTCGTACGGCTGCCCGTTCGTGTCACCGAGCGCCACGAAGGCAGCCAGTGCGGTGCTGTTCACCAGCGCTGATCGGCCCCGTGGCCTGCGGCCTCACGGTGGAGGCACTTCCGACTGGCACGACACCAACCCGGCGGGAACTGGCACCAGCCCCGGGGCGAAGTGCTCCGTTGCCCCCGGCTACCCCTTGCCTGACGACACAAACAGGGCAGAGGTCCTGAACGGTCAGGACTTTCAGCGGAACTCCACGGGGACAAACACCCCTAAAAATGTGATTACTCATCAGGAAAGCTGACATCGCAGCTTTTCCGACACTCGTCACCTGGCGCATGAGGGGGCCGTTGTCGGCATTGCAGCTGCGCCCCCTGTCGCCTTCGAAGGGCTGCCGCTCCCGGCTTCACACCTGACGCTGGATAGTCCTCCAACAACAGGAGAGTCAATGCGCACTACCGCAACGTTCCGTATATCGATGGCCTGCCTCGCCGCCGTCACCAGCGGGGCGCTTCTCGCCACCATGGGGCCCACCGCCATGGCCGCCGGTCTCGACGCCGGCGTCCCGTCCGCCGGCCGGGCGGCCGCGGATGCCCCGGGGGTGCCCGCTCTTACGGTTGAGCAGCGGAAGTTCATCGAAGACGGGATGGGCGCCGAGGCCCTCGCCGAGATCTCGAAGGCCATGAGCGAGCAGTCCGCCGGCCCGCAGACCCGGGTGTTCCCCATAGCCGCAGCCGCCATCGCCGCCGCGGCATGGTGCGCGAAGGGCGCTTTGGGAAGCATCCCTACGACGGTGCTCAGCGACATCGCAGCCGGCAAGGCCTCCGGCAAGAAGACCTACGTGCAAAACGCCATCATCGGATGCCTCGGCGGCGAGATCGGGGGCTGGGCCTGGAAAGTGCTGCCGAACTGGGTGAAGAACAAGGCCGTCAACATGGTCATCGCCTTCATCATCAAGTACGTCCGCTAGAGCCCCCCGACGCGAGGAGACGCAGAGGTACCCATGGCCTACAAGATCATCTTTGGCTGCTTCTGCGTACTGAGCATGGTCAACCTCTTGGCCGCCCGCGTCGGATATCGGGGCGACGCTTGCAGGAGGTCCATCGGATACAACGTCCCGGCCGCCGTGATGTCCGACCCCGCACTCAGGAAAAGGGCCAATCACCTGCTGGCATTCTGGTGCACTGGCGCGGCGCTGCTCAGCGTGGCACCTCTCGTGCCGATCGGCAGCGTGATCCTGAGCGGCGGCGGCGAGTCGATCCCCACCTGGGGGCTGGCAGCCTTCGCGCTCTACGGCATAGCCGTAGTGACCGTAGGGCTCTACCCGTTCGAGAAGATCAAACACCTCGGCAGTGACTGAAGGGTGCGCTAGCACTGTGAGACAGCCCTCGGGGACCGGCATGATCGCCCCCGAGGGCTTCTGCCGCCGCCGGGTTCGTCCTCGATCTGCTGCAGGGCGAGGACGCGATGCCGGCGGAGGCACGGACGCGGTCCAGGGCGGTGCGGGTCACCGGCTGGTGGCCTGGCAGGTGGCGACGAGCGCGGCCAGGGTTTCCCAGCCGTGATGCCAGGAACTGTCGAGGTGGAAGGCACCGTTGATACCCGCGTCGGCCAGCTCGAAGAGCATGGTGTTGCCGGTCTTGGCGGCGAGCCTTTCCAGGACGCCCTGGCCCGGCACCCGGCGGTCGGCGAGGTAGTGGGTGACGCCGGAACCGCCAGGGCCGCGGCGGCGGCGCCCGGGTGGACCCGGATGCCCAGGACACGGGCCCCGACACCGACGACGATCGCCTGGGTGGCGGTGTAGGTCAGGCAGTGGTGCAGGCAGGCCCGGCGGCCGTCGGCCGTGCCGTGGACGCTCTTGTCCTGGGTGCGCGGGTCCACGTAGGTGACGGGGTGGTCGTCGGAGGCGCCCTTGACGCGGGCGCAGTAATCGTCCTGTACCCAGAAGTCGCCGACCGTGCTGGCGGCGCGGGTCAGGCCGAGCAGGGCGGCGAAGACGGCGGCGTTGCGGTACGCGTGCGACATACGCGGCAGGTCCTTGTCTGACGGCGGTGGTGCAGGCCGGGTTGTCCGGTCCTCTGCACCGTCCCGGCCCTGAAAGGCCGGGACCGCACAGGGGGCCGTCAGCCGCGCAGCCGCAGCTCGTTCGCGCTGCGGGTCACCTCGGCGAGCGTGTCCCACACCAGGTCGCTGGGCCCAAAGTCCGGGTCCGCCAGGGTGATCTGCAGGGCGGGTGTGAGGGCGTCCACGGCGTCGGGCAGCCGCGGCCACAGGGCTTTGATGTCTTCGACCGCGAGGACCTGACCGAAGACGCCGGTGCCGTGCAGGGTGCGTGTGACCGTGATGCCGCCGGTGTGCTCGGCGTAGAAGGCGTCGTACCAGTCGTGCAGGACCAGGCCGAGGCCGGCGGTCTCCGCGGCGCCGACCAGGCGCCGTACGAGGTCCGGGTCCGTGACGAAGCCCTGCACGGCCGTCTTTCGCCGCAGCCGGGCGGTGTCGACGCCGGTCTGCGCGGCCGCCACGAGGAACCCGGCGCGGTTGGCGGCGGCGAGCACCGGCACCTGCGCGGCCAGGCTGGGGCGGGGGCGGTGGCCCTCCCGGTGGCCGGGAAGGCTGCGCACGGAGCCCTCCCACCAGTCGGCGGTGAGCCGACCGAGGTCGGCCAGGGTGCGGGCGGAGCGCCAGCGGGCGCGGTCGGCGCGGCTCATCCACGGCAATTGGATTCGCATCGGGGTACTCCCAGTCGAAGGGGTCAGGGCACGGGCGGGCTGTCCGGCCCGTGCGGCGCCGGGCGCCGCGGGCAGGTATGGCACCGCCCTGCCGGGACGGACAGTCCGGGCAGGGCGGCAAGCGGGCGCAGTCAGCAGGCCGCGGGCGGGTCCGGTCGTCCGAGGTGGCGGTGGACGACCTGGACCGGGACGCCGGCCGAGCGCAGCCGGTCGGCGACTTCCTCGGCGACGGCGACCGAGCGGTACCGGCCGTACGGGCTGCAGACGTGGACGGCGATGTGCCCGCCGGGGCCGATGCGCTGGCGGATCCGCTCCAGCGCCTGGCCGACGACAAGACGGCCTGCGGCACTGCGGGTGATGGAGGCGCGGACGGCCGGGTCGCGGCCGCCGCGCTGCGGGCCTGCCCGGGATACGGCATCCGGCAGGGGCAGAGCCGAGGCATCGACCGTGACCGGCCGGATGTCCTGCGGGGCATCGTGGTGGCCAGTGCCATACGACGTGATCACCACGGTGCTGAGTGGATGACGCATGCTGGCTTCCTCCTGACCTCAATGGGCGAAGGGCGGCCAACCGTCCCAGTGCCGGGTACACGGCAGGCATGAAGTCTCGGCGGTGGGCGTGTGCAGCGGCCGTGGCGGTCATCTGCTGGCTGGCGCTGGTGGCATACCGGCGGTGGGCATCCGGTGATCCGTGGGGCGATTCGATAGCGGTCGCATCGATCTGGGTGGGATGCCTGTCGGTGGGATGGGGCCTCATCGAGTGGATCGGAGGCTTCGACCAGCCCGGGCGTCATAGCGGGCGGCGGTGAGCACCTTCGGCACATCGCCGAAATGCCCAAGGTTGAAGCGGACGCGGGAGGTCATCGAAGCTCTTCGGATGAGCAGGGCCTGAAGACGCCGGACACGGGCGGCCGCCCGTGTCCGGGCCCGACGCGGCCGGGGCACAGACCCTGGCGCGTCGGGAACCGCGCTTGGGCGAAGCCTAGGTCGCCGCGAGTGGCGGTGACCGGGGTGCCGTTGTGGCGTCCGTAGTAGGTGCCGATCCAGAGCATGCTCTGACCGTTCAGCGGTTTGCCGTTGGCCATGGTGCAGTTGCTCCTTCACTGGAGTGGTGAACGGGTGTGGCGGATGTTGGCCGGGTGGCTTGTCCCGTGCCCGGTTCCGGGCATGCGGGTACGGGCACGAGGCAAGGGGCCCGGAGCGGTTACAGGCCGCGGGCGTCGGCGAGGATCGCGGCCTGGCCGAGCAGCCGCAGCGGGACGCGCGGGCCGCCGAAGGCGTCGTTGAACGCGGGCACGGACTCGACGTCGTCGCCGAACTGGCGGCGGACGGCCTCCAGGAGGATGTCCATGGCGTCGGATTCCAGGCGCTGGCTGCCGCCGGCTTCGGCGTGGACGGCACCGTACAGGCAGCGGGCGCCGTCGGTGTCGACGAGGGTGCCGGTGCACCAGCCGTCGGTGAGCAGGCGGTGGTGGGCGCGCTGGAGCAGGGCGGCGACCGGTGTGGGATACAGCTCGGGCAGCGGCCGGTCCCTGGAGCCGGCCGGGCCGGCGGGCTCAGTGGGTCCGGTGACGACGTCGGCCAGGTCGACGGGTTCGGTGGTGAGGTGGGCGGTGTTGACCTCGTAGGCGACGGCCGCGGTGTCCAGCCGGACGGTCATCGCGGCGTCGATGAGGGTCAGGCGTTCTTCGAGGGAGAGGTGCGTCACCGGCGCGGGCGCCGGGGCGGCGGGGGCGGTCGGGTCGCGCCGGCGGGTGGCGGGGCTGGTGGGGGGCATCGGAGCTCCTGCGGCGTCGAAGGTACGGGTACGTGTGGCGGCCTTCGGCGCCGGCGGCGGGCTCAGATGCTGGCGACCCAGCCGGCGACGGCGCCGAGCGCGTCCCGGATGACGGGGGCGGCGCCGGTGGAGGCGAGGAAGAATCCGAACCCGGCGCAGGCCAGGGCGGGCCACAGGCGGATCCAGCCGCTGCGGATCATGACGAAGACGATGATGCCGAGCAGGACGACGGCGGAGATCGAAACAGCCACGGGCGGTGTGTCCTTTTCAGGTACGGGCAGGGCCCGGCCGGGTGGCCGGGCCCTGCAGGGCGGGTAGGAGGCGGGTCAGACGCCGGAGAGGTGCTTGATGGCCTCCAGCGCCTGGCGGGGTGAGGTGACCGCGTCGCGGCGCGCAGCGGACTGCCCGCCGCCGCGGCGCTTGCCGCCCGTGGGCGCATCGTCGTCAGCGTCTTCGTCGTCGCTGGGCTCAGGCCCGAACTCGCCGGGCCGGGGCGGCTCGGTCCAGTCGAACCACAGCCCCCGCGCCTCGAGTTCACGGATCTCGTGAGCGGTCAGCGTGGCGACGGTGTCGGGGAAGTAGCCGTCGATGCCGGCCTTGAAGTCCATGTACAGGGTGCGCAGCACCTCGGGCTGCTTGACCTCGATGATCCAGCCGGCGCCGCCGGTGTTGGAGTCGGCGGGCGGCTCGGGCTCGCCGCGCATGACCCGCTCGATCCGGCCCTCCTCGGCCGGGGAGAAGGAGCGGGGCAGGGGATCGGGGATGGACTCGGGCGGGACGCCGAGCGCCTTGAACATGTCGGCGACCTTCTTCGGCGCCACCTTCAGCACGACCGGGATGCAGTTGTCGCGCAGGTTCTCGCACAGCAGCTGGGTGAAGCCGTCCTGCACGTAGACGGACTGTCCGGCGACCTTGAGGCCGACGCCGTACTTGCGGCCCTTGACCGACACCAGCTCCGCGAGGTCCATGATCTCTACGCCGTAGTCGCCGTTGCGGGCGGCGGAGAGGAACTCGTCCAGGTACGCGGACAGCATCCGGTAGGGGCAGCCCGGCCGGTTCGGATCCCAGTCGTGGACGTATCCGTCCTCCCACGGCATCTCGCCGCGGATGTCCATCAGCGCCTCCAGGACGCGCAGCAGCCGGACCATGTAGAGGGCGCCGACACCGTAGCGGGCGGCGTGCTGGCCCAGCGCGGCGGTCTTCTCGTCCGGGGCTTCGGTGGCCAGCATGACCACGGCCCCGAACAGGGCGTCGGCCGCGATGTGCAGGCCCATCAGCTGGGTCTTGCCGCCGCCGGAGGGGGCAACGAACAGGCCGTGGGCGGCGCCCCGGTCGGTGTAGACGCGGTTGCGGGCGGGCTGGCCGTTGCCGAGGTAGCCGGTCACCCAGCGGCCGTTGGCGTCCGGGGTCAGCAGCTCCCTCGTTGCGGGGAAGACCTGTGCGAGCGGGCTGGTGTCCCACAGCGAGACCAGGACCTGGTCACCGTCGACGGTGACGAAAATACGGCCCTCGTCGTACTTGGTCTTCAGCGCGGCCGCCAGGGCATGCAGGTTGACGCGCGGCTCGCCCAGTTCGTCGGGGACCCGGGCGATGTAGTGGGTGACCTTGCGCTGCTGGTCGCGGACCTTCTTGACGAACTGTGAGCCGGGCACCGGGCCGCCGGCGGCGCCGATCCGCCCGGTCCACCACTCGCCGGTGGTGGGGGCCGTGCGGCGCCGCTCGGCCGCATCGGGGGTGACGTGCACTTCGCGCCAGCCGGGGCCGCCCTCGCGTCCGTACTGCCGGGCCACGTCCTTGATGTGCACATCGCCGGCGTCGACCGCGAACGCGGCGGCGACGTCCTCGTCGCGCAGGCCGGTGATGGGCCGGCCCGGCTCGCAGGCGCGCAGCAGCAGCGACAGGTCGTGCGGCGTCCCCGGGTGCGGGGTGGCTTTGACCACCAGGGTGCGGCCGGGCAGGCCGCGGCTCTCCCACAGCCGGCGCACCTCGCGGGTGAAGGCGTCGATGCCGTCGTCCGGCTGCTGCGCCGGCAGCGCGGGGGCAGGCTGCAGCTGCGGGGCGGGGGTGGCGAGGGCGGGCCGGTGGCGGCGGCGGGCGTGCCGGGCGAACGGCATCACCAGCCAGCCGGCTGCGGCCCAGGAGGCGGCCAGCAGGGCATCGAGGTACCACGGGCCCCAGCCGGGGGTGTTCCGGGCGGCGACGTCGACGGCGGCGGCGAGCACGGGCGGGGACCAGCGCAGGATCTTGCGTCCGGTGCCGGGCTGGTCGCTCTTGGCGGCCAGGACCCAGCCGGCGACGCCGGCGGCGCCGGCCAGCTGTACGACGGTGTTGACGGGGCTGTCGGGGGCCAGGTTGGGGGCCGCGGCGAGGGCTGGGGCGGCCAGGGCGTACAGGGTGCGCTCCAGTGCGACGCTGCGCGGCACGGACACGGCTTCTCCTTCAAACGGCGAACGCGTTGGGCGGCCCGCCGGGCTGGCGGGCCGCCCGACGCTGGGTGGGAGGGTCAGTGGGCGAAGAAGCCCGGCTTGGGGGTGCGCTCGCGACGCGAGGAGCGGATGGTGTCCAGGCCCTCGTACAGCCGCGCGTGCGTGTGCCGCGCGTCGTAGGCCAGGCCGGAGACCTCCTGCGCCGTCTCGTGCAGCGTGCGGACCTCGACGGCAGCGCCGCCCAGGGCCACGGCCACCTGGTTGGTCAGCTCGACGAACTTCCTGTCGAGTTCGGCATGGGCGATGCCCCCGGCGAGCTGCTCGGTGCGGGTGGCGTTGGTGCGCATGCTGCGCAGCAGGCCGCCGAGTTCCACCTCGGCGGAGTCCATCGCCTGGGCGAGGGTCTTGAGCTTGCGCTGGACGGACTTGTACCGGTTGTCGCCGTCCGCCGGCGCGGCCGCGCCGGCCCGGCGGGGTTCGATCTCGCTCATCAGCAGTTTCCTTGTCAGTCGTGGTGGGCGGCGGCCGAGGCGTACGTAAGGCCCTTGTCCTCGACCTCCTGCATGTCCTCGCCGTAGACCCGGGCGACCGAGACGGCCGCGATCTTGGCCGCCTCGGCGGCGACCGAGCACTCGGCGGCACACCGTTCGGCCTGCGCCTTCATGCGGCCCGCGGCGTCGGCGAGGTCCGCGATCAGCGAGGTGACCCGGGTGTCGATGTTGTGGTCACCGATCAGGTCGGCGGCCATCTCCCGCAGGGCGTCGGCCACTTTGGCCAGGGCGTCGGCGAGCTGCTCGGCCCGTTCCTTGTCGCAGCCGGCGGCGAGCGCGATGTTCGCGATGTCCACCAGGTACTCGCCGAAAGTGACGTTGGTGCGGTGCTGCGCGGCCAGGCCGCTGTGGCCCGATGCATGGGTGACGTCCGCGGTCACGGTGGTCTCCTCGGTCTCCTCGGGGGTGGGGCGGGTGGTGCCGGGCCGCGCGAAGTGCGGCTCCGGGGCGGGGCCCAGGGCCCGGGGCGGCACGATGTCCGCATCCGGGATGTCGTCCTCAGCCTCGGCCGCGAACGGCGAGGACTGCGCAGGCTGATCCGGCCGGTCGGGCCGGTCGACGTGGACCCCGAGGTCCTCGGGCCTCCAAGCCGGGCCCGGCTCCTGCGGGCCGGTGGGGTCCTTCGGAGCGTCTTCCTGGGGGCGGGAGCGGTGCGTGAAGGAAGCGAAGAAGTCCTTCCACCGCTGGTTCTCCCGGGCTTTGTCGTCCCTGACGTCGTCGGGGTTGTCGTCCGGGGCGCCGTCCCCGCCCGGCTTCTTGCCGGCCTCCTTGCGCCCCCTGCGCGCCCTGCGCTTGCTGCGCTTCTTGCGCCTTCGGGACCCGGAGGTGTCCTTGGGCGTATCGCCCGCGTCCTTGCCGGCTTCGGCGTCGTCAGGCGCCTTCTCGTCCTTGCCCTGACCCTTCGGTTCGTCCTCGGACCCGCTCTTGCCCGGGGCCTTGGGCCCGTTCTTGCCCGGGGCCTTGCCGTCTGCGCCCTTGCCTTTGGGACCTTTGGTCAGGTCGACTTTCGGAGCGTCGGAGCCGTCCTTCTTGCCGGCCGTGCCGGCACCAGGCTTGTTCTCCGCACCTTTCTTGTCCTTGGTCAGGTCGACCTTCCGGTCACCGGACGCGTCCTTCGACTTGCCGTCGTCCTTACCGGGCTTGTCCTGGCCGGCGGCGCGGCGTTTGTCCCAGCGCCGCTGGGCCTCCTGCGCCAGCGCCGCCCCCAGCGTGGTACGGCCGGCGCCTGCCGCCTGCTGCTTCTTCGCCTTCCGCGCGGCGTCACGCTCGGCCTTCTTCGCCCGGCGTTCTTCCCACGCGGTCTGCTTGCGGGCGCGGGCCTGGTCGCGGTCCTTGGAGCGGCCGTCCAGCTTGGCGGCCTGGTCGGCGGCGCGCCGCTGCTGCTGCGCGGCCTGCCGGCCCGCGGCCCGCTCCTGCCGGCCCCGGCGGCGTTCCGCGGCCGCGCCGGAGCCGGAGGCGTCCGGCGCCCTGCCGGGGCCGTCCTTCGGGCCGCCCTTGCCCCTGCCGCCCTGCGAACCGCCCTTGCCCCCGCCGCCGCTGTTCCTCGAGCCGCCCTTGCCGGATCCGCCTGAACTGCCGGAGCCGCCAGAGCCGTTGTGGCGGCCTTTGGAACCACCGGACGGCTCCTTGCCCCCGGCGGACAGGTTACGGCCGCCAGCGGAACGATCAGAGCCCTTCCCGGCACCTCCGGACGCACCGCCCGCCCCCAAGCCGCGGCCGGGGGAGTCCTTGCCCCTGCCGCTCCCGTCCCGGCCGCCGGCCGAACGGCCGGAGCCCTTCCCGCCCCCGGTGCCCGTACCGCCGCCGGTGCCGCCGGAGCGGCCAGGCCCCTTACCGCCGGAACCTGTCCCGGAGCCGGAGCTGTTGGTCCCCGGACCGCGGCCGCCGGCTCCCCGGCCCGGCCCGGAGCCGCCGCCGGAGCCGGACGACGTCTTGCCCCGGCCGCCCTTGTCAGCGCCCATCCCGGCAGCGGACTTGCCCTGGGCACCCGCCCGGTCGGCCTGCGCCTTGAAACGGGCTTCGCGCAATTTGTTCTGCGCTTCCAGCAGGCCGTTTTCCCTGGCGGTTTTCGCTTCGAGCAGGGCGACTTTCCGCGCTATTTCCGCCTCGCGGTACGGGGCCTCTTCGTCCAGGCGGGCACGGCCCACCGCGATCCGGTATTCGAGCCAGTCCCCGAGCCGGTCGGCAAGAGAACGGGGCTGCACATATTCGCCCTCCTCCTCGTATTCGCCTTCCTCATACTCCTCGGGGCTGGGCATTCCCGTTTCCCGCAGAGCCGCCTCCGGGGACATCGGCGTGCGCACAGGCGGATGGCCCGCCACGGCCCCCTGCACAGGCTCCGCAGAGGTGCCGCCGCCGGGCGGTTCGGAATAAAAGAGATCCCCGCCGTCGGGAGCATCCGGCATGGTGCCGGAATTACGGTCCCGGGCGGGGAGGTGAACAACATTGTTGTCGGTGTCGTCGGACACGCGGCCCTCCTCCAGGGCTTGACAGCCGGCAGCGGCCTCGCGTACGCGCGTGCGCGGCACGCGCGCCACGCGCCACGCGCAGCACGCGTTGGACCGCCGAAGGGCCGCCCCCAGGAACGGAGGCGGCCCTTCGTGCGGGACGCGGAGTGCTAGCCGACGTGGCGGCGGTAGACGTTCTCCAGGGCGAGCGCGACGTCACGGATGAACGCCGTGTCTCCGCCGCGGTGGGCCTGGGTGCCCCGGATATGCATGAGCCGGAGCCAGTAGTAGAAGGTGCCGAGGTCATTACCGTGCTGCGCGATCAGATCCCGTCTGATTTTCCGCTCGTGTTCCGCACGGTTGTATTTCTTCCGCTCGGCTTTCGTGAGCGGGCGTCCGGCACTCACGCCGACTCCCTGCGACCCAGGTCATAAATCGACGTGGGACCACTATAGCCTCTCTCTGTGTCCTGCGGTACCTGCTGCGGCGCATTCTGCGGGGCGGCCTGAAGCTGCGGACTCTGCTTCCGCTGTTTGATCTGAGCCTTTTCTTTCCGCTGCTTCTGGACTTCCTTCACCTTCTCGTCGTGGGCGTGGCGCCGATGGGCGCTCTTTTCCAGTCCGGAGACGGCCTTCTTGAGGTTCCTGATGACGTCGTGCAGCGACTTTTCCACCGGAAAAGAACGCAGAAAGGCCTGGCCCCTCTTGTCGCCCTCCACCCGGGTGCCGCGGCAGTGCACACGGGTCTCGTGCTCAAGGACTTCCAGCTTGGCCTGCATGTCCAGCACGACCCGGTGGAAGTCCGCCACGTAGCGGGCGTACGCGGCGGGATTCTGCGCGATCTGGCGCAGCGCCGCCCTCGGGTCGTCGAAGAACGGCCTCCCCTCCTCGTCGGTGAGGGTCTTTTCGGGTTTGTCGGTGCTCATAGGGGCCTCCGCGGGGTCGGATCTGCTGTACTCGGGGGCTGTGGACTGCTTCCGGCAGTCGCAGCGGGGGCCAGCCCACTTCCGATGGGCTGGCCCTCACTGGTGTGTGCCGGACGGTGGGTCAGGGGCGGTAGCCGCCGGCCAGGTGCTCGGCTGCCTCCTGGCGGTACTCGGAAGCGATACCCGGGGAGGTGACGGCCAGCTCGTGCTGGATGCCGGCGAGCGGCAGCCGGTCGGCACCGCCGCCGGCCGCGATGATCATCCGGGCGGACCGGCGGACCGGCGGACCGTGTGCTGCTTGAGGGCGACGGCGATCTGTCCGGCGCGGTCCGTGGCGATGGAGCCGCCTTCGGTCCGGACCGCCTTGGCGATGTTGGTCCGGTTCAGCGGCTCGTTCGCGGTCCGGAGCCGGTCCAGCGCGGTCCGTTCCAGGTCCGTGAGGGTGATGACCGTGCGGTCCGGACCGTTTTCCTCCTTCGGGTCCGGACCGCTTGCGCTGTCCGGGGCTGCTTCGCGGTCCGGTCCGGTCCGGTCCGGCTCCCGCGGTCCGGCAGTGGTGTCGGCGGTCCGGACCGTCACCCCGTGTGTGGCCGCCGTGTTCTGGGTGGCGGGCACGGTGCGAGGGCCCCGGTCCGGACCGGGGCCGGTCAGCAGGTCAGCGCTGTGCGGTCCGGCCGGACCGGACAGCAGGGCGAGCGCCGGTCCGCCGGTGCGGTCCGCGGCTCCTGCGGTCCGGACCGGGCCGTGGACCGCGTTGCGGTCGTCCGGACCGGAGCGGACCGCGTGCCCGCCGTACTGGACCGGGCGGACCGCAGCGGGGCTTTCCAGCGGTCCGTGCCGGTCCGGGCGGGTCAGGGTGAGGACGGCGGGGATGGCGGCCGGTCCGTGATCCTTGGCCGCGACCCGGGGGACGACGACCCGGTGCAGGGCCCGGCCGGTCCGGACCGCCTTGCGGTCCGCGAGCTGTGCACCGGCTGCGGTCCACGCCCGGTCCAGCGTGGTCAGGCGCGGGTCCGTGATCGCCAGGGACCAGGCGGCGAAGCTGTGGACCGGGTAGCGCAGCCAGCGGACCGCCCCGATGGACGGGCGGGCCTTGGCGACCCGGCCGTCCTCGCGGAGCTTGCGGCGGTGGATCAGGGAGGCGTACAGCTCCCACAGCACCATGCCCACGATCGACATCGCGGCGAACGCCACCGCCTTCGGGGTGAAGTGCCAGTAGGTGATCTGCTCCGTCCACGCCTGCGCCTTGTCGTCCCAGGCCCGGCTGCCGGGCACCGGCTCACCCGAGGCGTGCCAGAAGTTCATGGCCGCGGCGCCCAGGGCGAAGATCCAGGTGGAGATCCGGTAGAGGGTTCCGGCGTCGCCGCCCTGGCGGGCCTGGTGGTACATCCAGCCCACGAACGCCGTCGACAGCTCCCACGCGGCGGCGAACAGGATCGTGAACGGCGCGACCCAGCCGAGGATGTCCTCGGCGAACCCGGCCTGCCCGGTCCACGCGACGGCCATCGGCGCGGTGATCGGACCGACCACCATCAGGCGTTCCGCGTTGACCTTCACGAACCTCTTGACCCGGTCGGCCACAGCCGGCTTGCCGGCGCGGGACGCGGCCCGCAGCTCACGGGCCTTCACCTGCCGGGCCTCCTTCGCCTGCCTGCGCTCCTGGCTGGCCTGGAGCTTGAGGCGCTTGCGTTCCAGTGCCTGCTCGGTGCGGTCGGTGGCACGCTTCATCCGGGCGGCGGCCTCCGCCGCCATGCCGTCGGCGGCCTTCAGCGTGACCTGCGCATCCGCTTCCCGCAGCCGGGCCTCGGCCAGGGCCTGCTCGGCTTCCTTCAACTGCGTCTCCCGCTGGGTGCGGGCCGCGGCCAGGATCCGGTCGGCTTCCTCGCGCGCGGTGCGGGTCAGGCGTTCGGCGTCCTCGGCCGCCGTGGCCCGCAGCCGGCCGATGTCCTCCTTGGCCAGCGCCCGCGCACGGGCGGCATCCGCACGGGATGCCTCCCGATCACGGGCGGCGTCCTCCCGCAGCTCGGCGGCCGCCTTCTCCGCTGCGGCCCGTACCTGTGCGGCCTGGCCGTCCGCGCTCTCGCGCATCCGGCCGGCCTCACCCCGCGCCTGCTCCAGGAGCTGGTCGGCGTCGGTGGCGGCCCGGGTGCGGGTCTCAGCTGCGGTGCGCTCCGCACCGGCCAGCAGTTCCGTGCGCACACTCTCCGCGTCGGCGAGGACCTTCGCGGCGGCCTGCGCGGCCTCGGTGCGGACCTGCTCCGCCTGCGCGGCCGCCGTGGTAGTGACCTCCTGCGCCTGGCGGCGCGCGTCGGCGAGCAGCCGCTCACCAGCCGCCTTGGCCTGCGCGAGGACCTGCTCGGCCTCACCGGCCGCCGTCGCCGCGACGGTGCCGGCCTCAAGGCGCGCGGCGACGAGCAGCTGCTCCGCCTCCGCGTCAGCAGCGGCGCGGACCTGGCCGGCGTCGGCGGCCGCCGTGGTGGCGGCCGCCGTGCGGACCCGGTCGGCTTCCTCGATCGCGTCGGCGAGGATCTGTGCCTGCTCGGCGTTGCACGCCTCGGTGTACGAGGCGGCCTGCGTACGGGCGCCTTCCATCAGTTCGTCGGCGAATGCCTGGCCGTCGGCGAGGATGCGGGCCGCGTCGTCGACGGCCAGGTCCCTCAGGTCGGCGGCGCGGTCGGCGGCGTCGGCCAGGACCGGGTCGGCCTGCGGACACACCAGCGGCACGACGGTCTCGCGGGTCTGGGCGGGAAGGGAGGCCGGCGTCGCCGGTGCCTTGGCTCGCCCGGTGTTGCGGGGCTTGGTGTTCGCCGCGGACTGGCGCCTGCGGCGGGCGGCGGGCTTGGTGGCCACGGGGTTCCTCTCGTGCGGGCGCCTCCGTGCAAAGGGGCACCGTGGATCTACGGCGGTAGGTAAGGTCATGACCAGGCCCTCCGGGGCCCCGGCAGCTTGAATGCCGGGGGCTCGGAGGGCCGTCTGTGTGGAGCAGGTGGTCAGCGCGGGGCGGGCAGCGTGCTGCTGTCCTGGGCGAGGTGCTGGCGCAGCCAGGCGACGGCGGCCGGGGTCATCGCCCCGGTGTCCGGCTCGCTCAGCGGCGCGGTGTCGATGTCGTGCATCGCGTCGGCCGGCGGGAGCGGCCGCATGTAGTCGGGGTCGATCCCGGCGCGGTGGCGGTTGCTGCTCAGCTCGGTCAGGTCGTACAGGCGCTTGCCGTTGAGGACGTTCGTCCAGGACCGCTCCACCCGGCCGACGAAGGTGTGGCCGGGCAGCCCGAGCCAGAACCGCTCGACGTCGCGGAACAGGACCATGTCGCCCTTGGTGTAGGTCGTCTGCGGTCGTACCGCCTGTGCCTGCGGCTGCTGTGTCATGGGCTCTCCCTGGATCGCGTTGACCGGCGCGGGGCCGGCTGGTCCGGACTGTCCGGCCCCCCGCCGCCCTGCCCGCGCCGTCTGGTTCGACGGTCCGGGCAGGGGAGGCAGTCGGCAGGCGGCGCGTCAGTGCACCCAGCGGCCGTCCTTGATGACCTGGCGGCCGTCCTTGAGCGTGAGGTTGGTGATGAAGGCCGACGGGGTGGTGCCGTCCAGCGCGCGGCGGGTGTAGTCGGTCGCCCACACCTCTTCGCCGTCCCGGCGACCCATCAGGTGCACCCGGGTCTCATAGGCGGGCTCCAGCGCGGCGGCGGCGTTCTCGGCCCGGGACTGGCTGGGCAGCACGATCGAGCCGCAGCTGTCGTTGATCCCGATCAGGAACAAGTCGTGCAGCGCGAACCCTCGCACGTCGAGGATGCTCAGCACGGGTTCCAGCAAGCCGTGGGTGTGGACGTTGCCCGGGTGGGTCTTGACCCAGCGGCCGCCACCGAACTTGCTCATGTCGAAGGCCATCAAAAACTCCCGTCGTAAGGGTCGTCCGGGCTGTCCGGCTCCCCGTCACCGCCCGCCCCGACCGCCGTCATTCAGCAGTCGGGGCGGGCGGATCAGGCAGCCGCCAGTCAGGCCGTGGGGAGCGCCGCCGAATCCGCGATCGCGAAGCCACCGCCCGGACCGTCGCTGCCGCGTCCGCCAACCGACGCCGACGGCAACGCGGCGGGCCTGCGGGCCTCCAGGGCCCGGTAGTACGCCTCGATCGCCGCGGCCTGCGGCGGGTCCGGCAGCGGTGGCAGTGTGCGTGCCGCGTGCCACCAGCCGACGGTCGGGTCGGCGCCTTCCCGCGGCGTCCACGTCATCAGGTCCGGCACCGTGGGGTCGGCTTGGCGTACGGCCTGCCCGGCGGCCTTCTTCGAGCGGTGCACGCTGTGCAGACGCGCGTCACGGATCAGCATGTGCACGGGCTGGGCGACGGCAGCGGTGTAGTAGTCGAGCGCGCCCTCCAACAGGGTCCGGATACGGCGCAGCTCCCGGACCTCGGCCGCGGCACGGTCCAGGTCCGCGTCGAAGTGCTGCGCGCGGGCCTTCTCCGTGGCCAAGGCGCGCTCGAGCCGGTCGACGCGGTCGGCCAGCGAACCGGCGACGATGAGAGCGGCGGCAGCCGCGGCCGTCGTCCGGTCCCGGTCGCTCTTGACGCGGGCCAGCCGGCCCTGGACCGCCTGGACGCGCGCGGCGTGCTGGGCACGCTCGGCGTTCCGGCGCTTGCTGGACCAGAACATGAGAAACCCCCTGGTGCGATCGGTCCGGACTGTCCGGCTCCCGTCACCGCCCGACCCGGCCGCCGTCGTTCAGCGGCCGGGTCGGGCGGCTCAGGCAGCCGTCAGGCCGCGGTCGCGAGGGGCCGGTGCGGGGCGATGACCTGGCCGTCGGGGAGCAGCTCGCCGGTGTCCTCGAACAGCAGGACGGCGTTGCACAGCAGGCTCCAGCCCTGTTCCGGGTGGCTGGCCACGACGTGGGCGGCCTCGCGGTCCGGGCTGTCGGCGGTTGGGCACGGCGGCGTGTGCTGGCACAGCGACTCCGGGAGCCGCGGGGCCGTGCCGGGGGTGGTCGTGGTGTCGAACGAGGTGGTCGGCATGAGCTCTCCTGGCGGGAGGGGAAGCCCGGGGCGTGCCCGGGCCAAAGGCGTGCGGAAGGCTGGCCGCCCGTCGGGCGGCCAGCCTGGTGGAGCGGCGTGGCGCGGGCGGGGAGTTGGGGTCCGCCCCGCACCGCCGTCACGTACGCTGCTGTTTCTGCCAGCGGAGGTAGGCGTCCTGTAGTCGGATGAACGACTCGTGCAGACGCCGGCCGGAGTCGCACCGCGCGTCCGGCGAG
The DNA here is from genome assembly GCF_055567735.1 of Streptomyces sp. NPDC026394. NCBI lineage: Bacteria > Bacillati > Actinomycetota > Actinomycetes > Kitasatosporales > Streptomycetaceae > Streptomyces > Streptomyces sp. NPDC026394. Next base: position 50,667 of record NZ_JBVHPX010000023.1, on the reverse strand, counting down.
CACCTGGTGCAGGTCTCGCCGTGCGCCCGGTGGGCGGCCGCGGCCTTCATGTAGCGGTCGTACAGGGACTCAGCCATGAGCACGGCGGCCGAAGTCGTGATCGGAGTTGGTCCGGCGCAACGCGTCCTCCAGGCGCTGCCGGTCCTGCTCGTTCACGTCGCCTTCGCCTTCTTGTTCGCGGCCCGGTTGCGGACGGCACGGCGTTTCATCGCCTGCCGTTCATCCTCCGAGAGCCCGCCCCAGACGCCGGAGTCCTGCCCGGCCTCCAGCGCCCACTGCAGGCACTGCTCCATGACCGGGCAGCGGCGGCACACGGTCTTGGCCTCCTCGATCTGCACCAGGGCCGGGCCGGTGTTGCCAACGGGGAAGAACAGCTCCGGGTCCTCTGCACGGCACACCGCGCGGTGACGCCAGTCCATCAGCGCGTCCCTCCCTCACGGACCAGGAAGTCCGACACCGTCCAGACCGACCCGACGGCGAACGGCTCCGCACCCGGGCGCAGCACGTCCTTCACGATCAGCGCCCACTGCGCGCAGCGGCGCTTGAGCAGCTCACGGGCCCGCTGCGGGTCACGGGTCAGCGCGATCACCTCGAAAGCGCCGTCGCCGTTCTGGTAGATCGCACCCGGCTTCCTCGGGCCGATCTGGTCGTCGACGACCCGGCGCAGCGCCTCCAGGGTCATCGCGTCGGGCACCACTGCCGGTGCGGCCGGCGGCTGTGCGATGCTGACAGTCATCAGGTCCTCCACTCAGGTCCTGGACAGCCCCGGGGATTGCGCCCCCGGGGCTGTCGCTCATACGGAGGGGCGGGCTGCCCGGCTCCCCGTCACCGCTCGCCCGGCATGCCGGGCGAGCGGTGACGGGGAGCCGTCAGACGTCACGCCGCTGCCGCGACCGGCCGCGGCACGGCAGCCGACGGCATAGCCGGGGACGGTTCGGCCGCGACCTGGCGCAGCAACGCCTGCTGCCCCTGGTCGGCGAGGATGCGGTGCCAGTGCTCCGGCCAGCTGCCGCTGGGGCCGAGCAACTGGGTCAGCCACTCCCCGTCGTCGGACCGGTCCGACGCTGCCTGCGGTGCGGTGTGGTGGTGAATGGCCAGCGCGGCGGCGCGGGCGATCCAGCCCGGCAGGCCCTCAGCGTCCGTTCCCTCCCGGCGCGTGGCGGGCTCCGACAGTGCCCGCAGCCACGTCTCCTGTGTCAGGTCCTCGACCGTGTGCTGGTCGGCGCCGGGCAGCCGGGCGGCGATGTAGTCGGTGAGCTGGGCCTGGTGGCCGATGAACAAAGACTCGATCAACGAGTAGCGGCGGGCGGCCGGTACAACGGTACGTGCGGGCATCGCGAACTCCTCTGAAGATGGGGCGGTGCAAGAAGGCGGACCCGGGCGAAAGCCCGGGGCCGCGGTCACGCAGACGAAGTGGTCCAGGTCAGGCGACTGCCAGGCCGGGTTCCTCGCGCGTACTGCTGTGCCAGTTCAGCCTGGCGCCGCGCGCGGGCAGTTCCGGGTGGGGGAACCAGCTGCCGTACGGACAGCCACAGCCCGGCCACCCCGATCGCAGGGTGGCCGGGCCGTGTTCGTTCGTCCGGAGCGAGTTAGCTCGCGCGGCGCTCGGGATGCAGCGTCTTCAGCGGTACCGGCGGCGCACCCAGCGGCGCGTCCCCCTCGGGCAGCTCCGCCCGCCGGGTGTCGGCGTCGCGGACCGCAGACTCAGTCGACGCCCACTTCATCTCGCGCAGCAGCCACAGGGGCCGGCCGTCGCCGGAGTCGTCGTCCGTCGCCGGAGTCTGCTTCTGCGCAGCGATCTGGCTGACGGCCGGGACAACCGTGACCTTGGGCTTGCGCCGCACGGTGGTCCGGCGGCGGTGCACGGTCTCCGAGTTGCCGTCCGTCAGGCGCTCCGCCCACTCCCTGACCGTGACGTCGACGGTGACCAGGCGGCTGCTGCCCAGGCGGCAGCGGACGCCGGTGTCCCTGCCCGCGCGGCCGGTGTCGTGCGGCACGAGCTTGGGCCTGTGGGTCTGGAGGCCGGTGATCGGCACCCAGGTCTCGCAATCAGGGCAGATCAGCGACGCACAGGCGGGGCGCAGGTCGTACTGGTGGAGCTTGAGGGTGGAGAGGGCGAGCGCCGGGCGGGCGTTGACGGTACGGGAGCGGGTCCGGCTCCGGCGGGTGCGGGCGGTGCGCTCAAGGGTCGAAGCGGACATCTGGACTCCTTACGGGCGGAGTGGGAGGGAGCGCGTCGCGATGCTCTCCCTGCCCTCCGGGCCGCACGGCATGAGGCCGGCGTCCCGCAGGACAGGCAGCGCACAGCGCTGCGACGTGCACGCAGTTGTCGTGGCCGTCAGGCTCCGGAGGAGTTCGATGGTGCTCTCGCGTCCTCAGTGAGCTGAGGACTACTCCGGCCGCCCCGAAGGGCGGACGACTACTGCGGTGGTGCTCCTGAGGGCCGACCACGCCGACCCCTCGTCCCACCCGTTACGGGTGGCGACGACTGCTAGCTTGAAGTCTTCTAGAAGACTTGTCAAGACTTCTAGAATGGAGTTCACTGGCTAGTGGGTACCCCTTACGAAGGAGCCGCCGTGCCTTCCTCGCCGCGCAAACGGCCACCCAAGTGGCGCCAGATCGCTGACGAGATCGCGTCTCAGATCACCGAGGGCATCTATGCGCCTGACGACCGCCTTCCGTCCGTGCAGACCTTGGTTGAACAGGGAAAGGGGGCAACGGCAACCGTCCATCGCGCGTACCAGGCACTGGAGGCTGAGGGGCTCGTGCGCACCACGCAGGGCAGCGGAACTGTGGTGCTGGGGCCCGACAACTCCCCGAACGTCCTGACTGGCGCAGCCCGCCTTGAACGTCTGCGTCGGACAGGTCGCCCTCTTGCTCCACGAGAGACTTACGTGAACACACGATCGCTGCTTCGCTCGTGCGCAGACGAGCAGATCGCGAGCCTCCTGGGGGTCGACCTCTACGATGAAATCGTCGTCAGGAGCCGAACTTTCTTGCGCGGAAGCAAGCCCACCGTCCTGGCCCTGAACTTCATTCACATGAGGGCGCTGGTTCCGCTCCCGGAATTGCTCCAGGACGAGCCGATGGAGAAGTTTCGCCACGATCTCTATGCCGAGCGCACAGGAAAGACTGTCACCGCGGGCCCCGAGCGAAGCACCGCCCGACTCGCGTCCGACAACGAGCTTGCTGAGTTCGGCATTGATGTACCGCCGGACGTGCCAGTCCCCGTACTCGTTCTGCGCACCCTTTACTCCGACGAGGACGGACCTCTGGAGGTATGGGAGGACATCCTCCGGCCAGGCATGTGGCATACCAGCTACGCCTAGCTGCCTTGAGTCTGGGACGGACCTTCTGCTCGCACGCACTGTGGCCCCCTTGTTGTTCAGGGGGCCATCACACCGGCAACGGTGGAATCGGGACATCACAGCGGCTTGTCGAAGCCCATACGCGCCCACGTTCACGTGTTTTCAACAACGACGTATACACGGGATTGGGGGCCCGGGTCCTAGGCTCGCGGCCATGACGATGACGGAGGCACAGAGGGTGGGAAAGCAGCGTGCGGGGTGGAGGCCGGATCGGCTGCGCGAGCAGCGGGAAGCCCACGGCCTGACTCTGGAGAAGGCCGGTGAGCGTCTCCGAGAGGTTGCGGAGCAGGCCAAGCTCAAGGGCATTCCTGCCGCGAATCCCCAGACTTTGTGGCAGCACGAACAAGGCGAGGTTTTCCCCGGCCCGCACTACCGGCGCGCGTACTGCCTCCTGTACCGGGCCACCGAGCCCGACCTCGGCTTCCGCACCGCTTTGCCAGGTGAGGAGACCTCTTTCAAGCTCACGCCGACGGACGATCGCCTCAACGGCGCGCATGTCCTGGCCGTTGAGCGGGCGATTCACCGCATCGCGCCCGGGTCAGGGGAAGCCCACCACTTCAATTTGCAGCAGCGCATCATTGACGCGTGGAAGCGCAGGCACACGGGCGGCGACCCACACCGTCCGGCGCTCATCCTGGTCGGTGGGTTCGCCGGCAGCGGGAAGACCGAGCTCGCCCGCTTCTTCGTCCAGCTCACCGGCTGGCCGCTGCTCGACAAGGACCCGCTCACCCGGCCGCTCGTGGAGCGCCTCCTGATCGCTCTGGGGGGCGACGCGAACGACAGGCACACCAATCTCTACCGGGAGAAGGTCCGACCGGTGGAGTACGACTGCCTGATGCAGTCGGCTATGGCCAACATCAAGTGCGGCATCTCCACGGTGTTGACCGCGCCGTTCATCGCGGAGATGACAGACCCGGCCTGGATGCAGCGCCTGGCCAACCGGGCTGGGTCGATGGGGGTCGACGTCTTTCCCGTGTGGGTTCGCTGCGACGAAGAATCGATGCGCGAATACATCGGGTTCCGCTCCGCGGCCCGGGACGCGTGGAAGCTCCAGCGGTGGGACGAGTACATGGCCACGATCGACCTGGAGCTGCGTCCCGCAGTGCCGCACCTCATCGTCGACAACCGGCTGGGGACCGCGGTGACACTCGCAGACCAGGCCCGGCAGGCCATGGGAGCGATGTACTCGTGAAAGCGAAGCAGGGGGTGATCCTGTACGGCCCGCCAGCGTCGGGCAAGGACACTGTCACCGCGGCGCTCGCCACGCTCGATGCCCGCTACGTGCAGTTCGCACGGCTAAAAGTCGGGACGGGAAAGTGCACCAGCTACCGGATGGGCACGGTGGAGCAGCTGCGCGAGCTGGAGGCCGCAGGCGATGTTGTCTACGCGAACACGCGGTACGACAACACGTACGTGATGGACCGGCCGGGGCTGGATGCGGCTTTCGCGGCCGGGGTGCCCGTGGTACACCTCGGGCAGGTCGACGGCATCCGGGCCCTGGTTGACGGCTACCCGGCGAGTTGGGCCGTGGTGCTGCTGTGGTGCCCCCGTGAGGCGACCGCAGAGCGATCGGTGAGCCGAGGTGACAGCGACACTGCGGCGCGCCTGGCGGCGTGGGACGCGACTCGCGAGGACTTGGACGCCCACCCGAGCGCGGTCTGGAACCTGACCGTGGACACCATGGCGATGTCGCCGTGGGAGTCGGCGCGGCTCATCGACCAGCTACTGGCGCAGCGGGCGGGGGCGGCGACGAAATGAGCGCGGGCTACGGCTGGGCGAGTCGGTCCAGGGCGTCGGTGAGCGTGAGCTCGCTGTCCTTGGCATCGTTCCACCGTGCCAGCGTGGACGCGGCCGCGCGCAGCATCTCTGGCGGAAGGCCGGCGGCCGCGAGCACGTCGGCAGCTTCCTCCAGCTCCGGGCCCCAGCGCCAAGCGCGGGAGGCCGTCTTGGCCACGTACTCGGGCTCTGCGAGGTACGAGTCGGTCCGCCGGGAAGCAACCTCAACGAGCTCCTGGTCGACGCCGTGCTCTCGCGCCATGCCGACCGCGAGCGCCACCAGCACGCGCGAGGTCTTCTGGAACGAGGCGTACGACAACTTGAGCGCGGAGGCCTTGCCGACCTCGGCGCCGAGCGTCTTCGTACGGAGCGCCGTGCCCGCGAAGAGCTCGGTGATCCGGGCGGTCGCGCCGGTCGGTCCGGACAGGAACAGCGTCGCGGCCTTGCCGTTTGCGGGCGGGGAGCCGACGACGCCTCCGTCCACGACGGTCGTGTCCGGTCCGAGCAGGTCGGCGAGCCGCACGGTCCGCTCGGGGTTGATGGCGTTCGCCTCCACATACACCCCGCCGTACCCGCACGCGGCGACGTCGCGGGCCAGGTCCTCGGCGGCGGCGGGCGGGCAGAGGCTGAGGACGATGTCGCTGCGGTCGAGCAACTCCCGCAGTGTGGCCACCGGCGTCAGCCCGGCCTGCTCGGCCCGGGCCTTCGATGCCGGGCTACGCCCTTCCGTGCACCACAGGACCTCGGCCGCATTCGTCACCGCGCAGGCGGCGACGGCGGCCCCCATGCTGCCCGGATGCAAGATGCCAACGGTGGTCCGGTTCGTGTCCATGGGGTTACTCCCGTTCGTTCAGCAGAATGGCGATGGCGTCGGTGATGTCATCGACGGTGTGGTCCGCCGCGGCGAGCTCCTCGGGCCAGGGACGGCCACGCAGCCAGATGGTGCGCAGTCCGGCCTGGTGGCCGCCGCCGATGTCCCCGACCGGATCGTCGCCGATCATCCACCCGCCATCAGCAAGCCTCCGGCCGCAGCGGTCGGAGGCGAGTGCGAGCAGGCGCCGATCCGGTTTGCGCACCCCGTGGTCGCCGGACACCGCCATGCCGTCGACCATGCCGGCGAGCCCGGTCGCAGCGACCTTGGCGCGCTGGACATCACCGGCGCCATTGGAAACGATGCCAATCGTCCACGCCGCAGCGCGAAGGCGCGCCAGGCCCTCGAGGACGTCTGGTCGGCATGTGGCAGCAGTGGCAATCAGATCGACATACTCCTGCCACAGCTGCCCGGCAAGCTCGCGCAGGCCGAAGCGGTTGCGCAGTCGGGTGAAGTCGTCGCGGTTAGCACGTTCGACCAGCTCGATGCGCAGCCACTGCTGGATGTGCGGGCCGAAGGCGTGGTTACGGCAGAGTTCGGTCACGGCGTCGCTGAACGCGGTCTGCCGGTCGATCAGCGTGCCGTCCAGGTCGAAGAGCACGAAATGGAGCACGGTCCTGGACTGTATCGGCCGCTGGTGCTGCGCTTCCGGCCAGCCAAGGACTTGGCGCTACGTCCGGCGCGGAAGCGCGGTGAAAGAATCGGTGAGGTGCGCGGGCCTCGGAATCCTCGTGCCCTCGGCCTCCTGAGGGTTTTCGCCTCCCAAGGCGTGGAGGGCGGCTTGCAGGGTGGGTTCGCTGGGCGACCAGTCTCTCGGGATGGTGAGGCGGAGTCGCTGGTGCGGGTCCTGTCCGATGCGTTTGGGGCGGCAGTCGAGGACGGGTACCAGGCCGTGTTCCATGCTGTGCAGGAGGACCGGGCGGCCGGCGCTGACCATGGTGATCAGTTCTTGGCGGGCGACGGGGCCGAGCGTCTGCTCGCGGGTGCGGCGTTCTTCTCGGCGGCGTCCGGTGAGGACCAGGCCGTCGAGGGTGTCGGCGAGCGGCGGCCACTGCGCGAAGTAGTCGCCGTCGGGGTCGAATGCGGTCTTGTAGTGGAGCAGTTCCACGCGGTTGGGCAGTTGCTGCTGGAGGACGCTGAGCCGTCGTTCCCAGTTGGGCCGGTCCGACAGCCCGGGTGGCGTGCTGAAGTACACCCGTACGGGGCCGTCCCTGCGCTCGGCGGCGATCTGGTGCATCGCCTTGATGAACCCGCGGCGCCGGGCCGGCGGCGCGTAGCTGGTGATCGGCTGGTCGGGCGCATCCATGGTGATCATCATGCCGTGTGGGAACGTGCGGTCGCCAAGGGGACTTCGCCTGCCTGTCGGTGTGTCAGGAGCGCTGGAAACGCTGGCGACACGATATGCGACGGGGTGCCTCCGGGAAGTGCCGCACGAGGTAGAGTGATCGCGAAATACCTCTATACAGATGTGACCCCCGCGAGGTGGCTCTCCGGGGGGAACGGCCGACGACCTACTTGGGAAGGTCTCGACATGATGCAGGGTACCCGTACCCGCCAACAGGCACACAACAAGGCACCCGCCGTAGCAGCGACGTCTCGCGCGTCGCTCCGGCTGGGTGCCTTCTTTGCTCTTCCGCACTGGTCCGGGTGCGGGCGCACCGCTTCCGCGGAGGTTGAGATGGATTAGCTCTGATCGCTGGGGCGGTTCTGCCCGCCCCGCGGCCGCTGGTGCGCCAACACCTGCGGCCTGATGCCACCGCTACCGAGCGCCAACTCGGTCGGCGGGCCTGATCCCGGCGCCAACCGGATCGATCAGGCGAAGTAACTGCCTCCCAGCAGTCGCCCCAGAGGGGCTTTGTCGTACCCGCTTCTCTCGAAGAAGGTAGACCCCATCATGCAGCATCGTGCTGCCTTCTGTCAGCTGTCCCATGCCCGGATGGCGTGTAATGTGCCACTCCAGCTGACACTGCGCCCGTTTTGTCCGCTCGTGTGGTCGGTTTTCGCTGCGGCTCCGCGCGTGGCAGCGGTACGGGCTGCGGCCGGGTTCCGTCGGCGTGGATGGTGCGGTCGATGCCTGCGGGCGGCGGCTCGGCCGGCCGGTCCGGCGGCGGCCCCGGTGTCGCGGTTTTCCCGCCTGACGGACCGGGTTCGCAAGGTGGTGGCTCGTAGGGCGGGAGCGGCGGCTCGCGGAAATCTATCCACAGGCGTTTCGGGTGAAGGTCGGCAGATGGCGATCTTCTTTCCTGCTCTGACCTTGTGCGCCGGGCATCGTCCGGCGGCCGTACGCCTGTCCGTTGTGGCGGGGGTGTGCCGGTGAGCGCGGCTGCGGCGGTGGCCGCGTTCGAGTTCCGTGTGCCGGAGCCGCGGCGTACGCGTCTGGGGCCTGTTCCGGCTCAGGGCAGGCCGGCATCGAAGCGTGAGGCGGGGCATCCGTTGGCGCTGGGCAGGCACGCGCGTGCGCGGCTGCGGGGCGCGGTACGCGCGCTGCTGGACGTGACCGGCCTGGAGGGTACGTCGGATGCGGTGCGCCTAGCGGTGCTGGTGCTGGCGTCGCGGACCCCGTCGGAGACCGGCGTGGTGGAGATCCGTACATCGGAGCTGGGCCGGTGGCTGGGGCTGTCCGCGTCGTACGTCGCCTCCGAGGTGCTGCCGGTGCTGCGCCGCTCAGGCGTGGTCTCCGTCGACACGGCGGAGGGCGAGTTCGGCCAGGACGACGGCTTGGAGTGCCGGGTGCTGCCGCTGTGGGCGGCGCAGGACGTGGTCGGGCATCCGCTGAACCTGTCGAAGAAGGAGTACGCGACGCTGCTGCGGCTGCTGGAGGCCGTGATGGCGCCGGGCTGGACACACCGGGACGGCCGGGTGACGCCGGCCGGGCTGCTCGGTTCGCGTACCGGCCGGGGCGCGGCGACGGACCGTCTGGCGCTGCTGCTGCTGGTGCTGGAGGCGCGGGAGACCGGGCGGGTGCGGCAGTGCGGCGGTGCGGTGGACACCCGGCGCGGCCGGGCGGCGGCGACGGTGGCGCGGCTGCTGGGCTGCACGGCGTCGGCGGGGGAGCGGGTGCTGGAGCGTCTGGAGGCCCGGGGGCTGGTGTGCCGGGTGCGGGTGCAGACCGCATCCGATCTCGCTCACCGTACGCGGCTGGTGGTGCCGGCGGTCGCCGCCGCGCACGGCCGCACGGCGGCCGGCGTCGTCCGGGAGGACCGTGCGGAGGCCCGGAAGTCCGACTCTTCAGACCCCGACGTTGCGGCAGGGGCAGGTGGGACACCGGAGACGGAGACGGATTCGCAGGTCAGCGGCGCGCCTGTGGTGGATGAGGCTGGTGTTGCAGAGCCCGACGCTGCGGCAACCCTTCACACTGACCACCCTGGTGTGGCTAGTGCGGTGGGGGAAAGTGCAGGTGTTGGTGGGTTTTCCGGCGAAGGCCGTGGTGGGTCCGGTGACCGGCCGGAGCGCGCGGGTGCGTGCGACGAGCCGCCGCCGTCGGCGGGTCTCCCTCGGCCTCGGTGCACGTCTCCCTCGGTGCGGGGGAGCGCGCTTCGCGCGGAACAGCCCACCCCTTCTTCTCGCCCTGTCCTTTTCCCGTGCTTGGGTCCGGTTCTCAGCCGCCGTGTCCCGCAGGTGGCCGGGTTGCTCGACAGCATCGTTCCGTCGCCCAACGGCTACCAGCGCGAGCGGCTGGCCCGTGTGGTGCGGGGTCTGCTGGCCGGGGGCGAGGACGACGCGATGATCGCGTTCCGCCTGCGGGAGCGGTTGGAACCGCTGGCCACCGGTGACGCGGACCGGCCCTACGCGTTTCGCCGTGACGGCCTGTCGTGGGCGCTGACCGTCGGCCTGCCCTACACGCCCGGCGGCCTGACGACGCTGCCGTGCTCCCGCCGCAGCTGCCAGGGCACGGTGAGGGCCAGGCCCGCCGACACCGTCCGGTGCGACGACTGCGAGCTGACGGCGGTGGAACGGGAGCGCGCCCGTGCCCGGCGGGAGGCAGCGGCAACGCCGCGGCCCAAGACGCCCTGCGACCGATGCGGCGAGCCGGCTTCCGCCGGGCTGTGCGGGGTGTGCTGGGCCAATGAGGAGACCGAGACCCTGATCACGCAGGCCGTCGCGCTCGCGGCCGCCGGCTGCGGTGATCCCGACGACCCCGCGATGACCGCGGCGTTGGCCGGCATGGCCGAGCAGGAGGCCCGTTCCCGTATCCAGGACGCCTGCGCCCGCCTCGCCTCCGCCGGCGGAACCGACGAGGTGGTCGCCCTTCAGGCCCGGCTGACCGCGCAGTCCGTCGTCCACGAATTCCGGGCGACCGCCCTGCTGGCCCTCGGCACCAGCAGCCCCCAGGCCGAAGCCGAGGCCCGCAGTGCCTGTGCCGCGCAGCTGCGGCGACGCCACCTTCACCCCAGCGCCGAAGCAGCCCGGCAGGCCGCCCAGGAGGCCGGGGAGGAGGCCCGCCACCGTACGGCCGAGTACCTGCTGACCCAGCGCAGCAATGCCTGGCTCGCCGTCCGCGCTTCAGCGGCCGCGGCGCCGGTGCCCGCGGCGCGTTGCGCCGCCTATGAAGCCGGTGCGGCCCGGGCCCGCGCCGCCGGCGCCCCGCGTCCGGCCCGGGACGGCCGTGCCGGACGGCCCGCGGGCGCCGGCCACCTCCTGGTCCGTCCGGAGGCGGATGCGCTGCAGGCTGCCGCCGACGCCGAGGAGACCGCCCGGCTGCGGGCGCAGATTGCCGCCGAGATGCCCGGCCTGGCCGCCGTCACCGTCGCCCACCACGGCACCGTCTACGACATGCCGCCCCGCCCGGGCACCGGCCAGCTTGTCCCTCAGGGGTGCCAGGATGAGGGCGATGCGCAGAGGGGAATGCCGGTATGAGACTGGAGCCTCTGCCAAGTCCTCGACGTCCTTCAGACCCTGCTCAGGTGCTGGACCGGCATCTGCACCACCTGCGGCCGCCCCCTGCCGACCAGCAGAACCAGAACCTAACGAAGCGCTACTAGCTATTCAGTCAGGTTAATTGGTTATCAGCCAATCTCAGTCCCACCCGTCCGGTTCTCAGCGTCACTTGGTAGAACTGAGCGCACATTCGGTCTGGTTCGTGGTGTATGCGACGGGGGGAGCGGCATGGACCCGCTGAGTTTTCCAGTCCTTACAGGGGCAGCGCTCACGCAAGCCTTCACCTTCCTGTACGGGCGGCTGAGCGCAGCGCTCGACCGACGAGCGGAGGCCCGAGACAGGGTTGCGGTCCCCGACGTACTTCAAGGCGAGCTCCGCTTCCCTCTGTCGCCTGACGAGCGGGAAGTCACCAACCGTGAAGAGGCGCTGATCGCGATACGTGACGCTCTGGAGGTCTTCAACGATCAGGGGCAGGCACATCTTCTCGACGGCAGCAACGAGGGTGTGCGCAGGAGCTTGGCGCGCCTACGAGGAGCCCTGGAGGCGGTTTACGGGCAACGCATCACCTTCGTAGGCGAAGAGCGACCCGCGACTGGCTCTCCGGTCGTGGACCAGCGCCTGGGCACCGTCAGGGGCAAGGTGACCGGAATGGACGCCGAGGAGGTCAGCGGTCGCGCTCAGGTGATCCAGGACGCCCGCACCGTTGAGGTCGATGCTGAAGTCATCGGTATCAAGAGCAAGCGCATCATCGGCGGTTGACTTCGGCCGTCCGCGTCTCCTGCGATCAATCCCGCGAACAAGCAGCAACGGCCGTACCCACAGGGGGAAGCACGAGCATGGATCAGCCAGACGCGACCGGCATGGGGAACCCGGAGAACGAGCCGGGCGGGCGCACCCCACCGGAGACAGCAGGCAAGCTCGAAGCAGTCACCGACCCACCTCCCACACCGGCCCCGGAGCCGAGTGAGGGAACGGCTGGTCCGTCCCACCCCGCCAGCACCGATACACCGGAGCAGGACCCGTCGCAGCTGGCAGACGAGCTTGTCGGTGACGAGGAGCTGGAGGACTGGGAAGACGAAGATGAAAGCGACGGCGCATCTCCCCGCGCGATCCAGCGCATAGGTACAAATCACGGCACCGTCATCGGTAATTTGCACCAGACGGTAAGCCGTCTCGTACAGGCCCGCACGCTGACGAACGAGTGGATCGACGAATGTCTGACCGGCTTTGTCGAGCCCAAGAATATCGATGCGGCGCGGCAGAAACTTGCCGAACATCGCATCGTCGTCCTGGTAGGGGAACGAGGAATCGGCAGGTACACGACTGCGGTATACCTGCTCCACCAACGCCCAGAGCTACGGCCTCGCCAGGTTCGGCGCGAACCGAATGACAGCTTCAATCTCGATCAACTGAAAGACCAGCGCGGTGCCTGGCTGCTGGACCTCCGAAGCGAGGAGCAAAAGGTCGGTGAAGACTTCGGCCAGAACCTGCTCGCTGATAAAGCAGTCTTGGAAGAGAGCCAGTCGATCCTTGTCGTGGCCGTGCGGCCCAGCTTGTGGCAGGTCGCAGGGCGCGGCGCGGATGATCTCGCGCTTCCTCTAGAACACCCGGAAGCAACTGCGATCGTCCGTGCTCGCCTGCAGCAACAACAACCCATTGTTCCGGCAGACGAATGGCTGACCGACGAAGGAATCATCAAAAAGCTCGGCGGGCGGAAGCCCGATGATGCGGTTCGCTGGGCGAACGCCATCCGGGCTGAACACTTCGCCCCAGCACTCGAAGAAGATCTCAAGGCGGCCGACAGTGGAAAGACAACTCCCGCCCAAATCAAGATAAATAACGTCCTGGAGGCCCTGGGTAGTTGGCGCACCCATTTGCGTGCGTGGCATATAGAGAATGCGGACAGCGATCGCCGGAATTTCCTCCTCGCTGCAGCATTGCTCGAGGGGTCACCCGTCGGAGATATTTTCGAGGCGGCCGCCAACCTCTCGCAGAAACTCAAAGACGAGACGAACCATCGCGGCGGGCAAAGTGGTCCGGGAATCATCGAATTGGCTTGGAGTATCGGCGCCACGCTGACGCGCCAGGATACGCTTCGATTTCAGCGGCCGGACTATGCCGACGCCGTCTTGGAATACTTCTGGGTCGACCGCATGCCTCTCACCGACATCGTCGTACCCTGGATGGTCAATCTTCCGGTTACCTACCCAGAGCATGCGGAACGAATCACCAACCGTCTCGGCCAGTATGTGCTGCGCTACAGCGCACACCATAAGTCCCTCAAGCTGCTTCAGGACGTGGCCACTCAATGGTCCAGCCGTAACTCCCTAAAGGATCATGCTCGGGACCTGATTACTGCTGGCGCTCTACACCCAGTGATCGGTCGAGCTATGCGCGACCGGCTGAAGAAGTGGGCGCAGGACGAGAAAGGCAAGTTCACCGAGGACTTGAAGGTAGCTGTCGCTCGTGCATGCGGTGGACCACTTGCGGGCGAGTACCCAAAAATGATGCTCTACCGTCTGAGCTTCCTTGCTGCGGCCCCCTCAGACAAAGTTGCCGAGGCAGTCGGTGAGTCGATGCAGAAGCTGTGGCATCAACCGAATGTACAGGGACAGGTACGCTCCAACTTGTCCACTTGGTGCGCCAGCGACAATCCGGCACTCCGGGAAGCCGGCCGCAGATCGTTCATGGCCTTGGCCCAAGAACGCAATACAGCAGGCACTCCACTGCTGCTCTCGGCTGCCCCCGGAGGAGATATCCCACCCAGTGATAAAACCTTCGTCATAGGCGGGTGGCGCTCTGGACTCGACTCCCCGCCCTCGGATGAGACCTCTGCATCCGCCTTCAAACTCTGGATGGACACCGCCCTCCAAATGCCGTCGCTAAGAAGGCCGGTCATTGAGGTCTTCACGTGTGCCGTCCACAACCCAGCAGCCGACCGCGGACAGTACATCGCGGATAGGTTCCTCAGGCTCGCGCACTTCGCATACAACTGGGCCCCGGCTGCACTGCCTGATCCGCAAGACGGCCGTAGCGCACTCCGTGAATCCCTCCTGGCTTCTGCGCGTGAGGCCGATCCTGCATACCAGCTCCGCACCCCCCACACCGAGAGCTGATGCGCAGATACCGCCACAAACCACGCACGGGTCGCGCTGGATTCTCCGCACAATTAGCCAGCGCGAACCCGGACTTCTTTTTCCATGTCGATCTAACCCTGGCCTGGGAGGAGATTTCACCGACTCCAACGCATCACGACCCACAGGCGATGGCGTGCGACTACGTGAGAGGCGTGGCCGAATCCGTGGCCGAAAAACGCCTGTTGAACCAAGCGGAAATAGTCGAACACCGAGTCAATACCCTCCTCGGCGTACCCCGCGACCTCGAAGATCAAGCGGTTCGGATTACATGGGGTCACGTGCAGATCACAGCGGATCCAACGGATATAGTTGACGCAACCGCAGAGCGACGCCGCCAACGTGAGTCGCGACTCAAGGCCGAGGAGCAAGAGCGGGAGATCGCTCGCGTCGAAGCCTTCCGATACCGCGTGCTCAGCGATCCCGGAATGGCACTCGCTCATTCATTCATGAGCAACCCTGGGAGTTGTGATAAGCAAGCAATCACCCGCATCGAAACCCTTGCCCGAAGGGTTGCCGTTTATGACCCGCAAAACGCGTGGGTAGTCATATCTCACATACTCCAAGAGTTCATATCTGAACTATCCCCTGATGTCCGCACGGAAATGATCAGTGCACTCCCTTGGTGGTTTGCTCGATACAGAAAATCAGAGTTCACGCAGCGCCTACGTAAAGAAATGGAGCTCCGCAACATCCCTCTCCATTTTGATGAGGCGGAAGAGGGCTGAGAGGTACGGCGCTGCCTTACGTCACGACTGCCAGTCATGCAGGCGCTGGAGCCTCTGGCGCCCGGTTGCCCGAACGGCCACCAGGGCGGCCAAGTTTGTTGCCGCCATGCATTGCTCCTGGTGGGCGACGCGCACGAGCGTCCGCTGGCGGCCCTGCTCGCCGCGTACGGGAAGCACACGCTCCAGCGCCTCCTGCGCGCCGCGTTCGGCATCAAGGCGACCACGACCCGCGACCCGACCGCATCTTCGCCTTCTCCCGGCAGCAGTAGGAGGAGAACGGCGAGCCCTCACTAAGGGTGATGGAGGCGCGGGCAGAGAAAGGGCCCTGGAGTACGCCCCGCTCTCCCGGATGACTGCCTGGCGCCTTCGAGGGCGGAAGCAGCCCGTGTCCTCGCTCAACCACCTATACGCCTACCTGACCGCATGCGATGTCGCAGAGGAAGGTTCGCGGCATGGGGCCAGACGTGTCACCGGGTCGGCTGTCATGAAGAGCCGGTGCTGTGGCGTACTGCGGCACCGGCTTCGGTTGACCGATACCATGGGACCTGGATGAGACGGCCCGCGACTCTGATTCGGAAGGCTGGGCTTGTGGCGGTCGCTCCCGTTCCTGGTCCGGAGGCGCCCTGGGCTGCTCGGTGCCGACCGTGCGGAAAGCTCAGCCGCTTCGTCTTCGCTGACGTGCTGGAAGGGGTAACCAGGTGCCCGGTCTGCCGACGCCCCTCATGGTCCCGGCGGTCGAGCAGGAGCCGTCCGGGTGACTGCCTCCGACAGGATTGGGCTTGAGGCCCAATCCTCGTAAGAGGCGTGGGGGTGGCGCACAATCCCCACTACCCCCGCTTGGTCTTTGCTCACCAACGGCCCTTCGTCTCCACGGCAGTTGCCCTCCGTCAGTAAGCAGTGGAGGACTCAGCCCTCGCAGCCGCATTCACCACGCTGTACAGCGGCGCCTTCCTCCGCATCAAAGGCGAAGACGGCTGGTGAGTGGCAGCTACCGGTCGCACAGCCACACCCGCTGCACTCGGAACAGATCTGTGACTCCGTCCACATGCATCCTCCGCAAACGATGGTGCGCTCCATCTCAAGCACCCGTTTTGCTACGGTGCTTGCGACGGTCACCGGGAGGTCAGGCTTCTCTGAGAGGAGCCTCTTGGCGATCTCAAGCTGCAGCGGATCATCGATCTTGTGCAGCTCGATGGCTTCGTGGCGCTTACCACGTCCGGCACGTTGACCCCTGAGCTCACGCTGGATGAGGTGCAGATCCGTCTTGCGTCCGTGATTCCTCGGCATGGCCCACCCTTCTGGCGCTGGCGATCCCATGACTCGCCGCGTGAAAAGGGACGGTGAAGTGGTGCGACAGACGGCCTGGCGCGCGATGCACCTGCGTGGTGGGTACCGGTCATGGGCCGGGTTTGCACGACCTGGGCGTGCGCGAGCAGCAGCGGCGCCAGTTCGTCGCCGGCGCCGTCGAATGGGCCGACCGGCTGCGTGAGGAGTTCGACCAGGCCTTCCCCGACGAGATCGCCCCCTCGGAGCGCACATCGGGAGCCGACGCCGCGTGATCCTGCACATCGACGTCTCCTGGCTCCTGGACGTCCAAGAACACGCCACCCCCGAAGACGTGAGCGTCGCGGACTACTCGGTCCTCGTGGCCGCCGTCGCCCGGCACAAAACCCGCCTGCCCACCCTGGCCGGCGCTGACCCCGACACGGCATGGCGCGCCGCAGCCCTGCTGCACACCATCGTCCGCCTCGAACCGCTGCCCCACCGCAACGCCCTGTTCGCGGCGATCGTCGCCGCGCAGTACATGGGCCAGTCCGGAGAAGGCATCGACCCGCCGTACGGCGCGCTGTCCGACCTGGTCCGCGAGGTCCGCGACGGACAGATCAAGTTGCCCGCGGTCGCGGACCGCCTGCGCTCCTGGCGCATCTGACCGGGCGAAACGAACGGTTCAGCGCCGACGGCCGAACGGCCACCAGTTCCGGCGCGCGCGTGGGGGCGGGGAAGCAGGCCGTGGCGGTGCCGAGGGCCGCGGCGGCACAGGCGGCGGGGCCAGACGTGCGGGCTCAGAAGCTGCCGTGTCCGGTACGGCCGGGCCGGACGAGGGGATCGATGTTGGCGGATCGAAGGAGACTGCAGGCGTCGGCACCGTGGTCGTCGGTGGGAGATCCGGAGATGAAGTGGCCGGTGGCGGTGCGGCGGACGTAGGCGGTGTGGTGGGGTGCGACGGCCCAGGCGGGCGTGCCGGGGGCACAACCTCATGAGGTACCGCGTCCGGTACGGCCGGACCAGGTGTGGGCCCCGGCGTCGACAATGCGGCAGGGGCTGCTGTCGTCGGCATCTCCGGCGCCTTCGGCGGCGGTGCCGGAGACGGGGCGGTTGGTGACGGCGCGGCGGGCTTCGGTGGGCCGCTGAGGCGCGGTTTGGGGGTGGTTCGTGTCGGCCGTCCGGGGTTGGGTTTGCGGGTGGCGGTCGCCGTACGGAACTCGTTGAGCGTGCGTTGTGCGAGAGAGAGCGGTGGCGGGCAGGCGGGCGGACCGCTCTGGCCTGTGACGGTGTCGTAGGTCCAGTGGGCGAGCTCCCAGTGCTCCTTGGCGAACATCCGCAGCTGGGGCACGCCGCCCCGTTCTGGTTCCCAGATGCGCCAGTTGCCGACGGCCAGGACGAAGGCGCCGGCTTGGAGCGGGGTGATGAGGCTGTCGTGCTCGGACCAGATGCGTACGGTGAAACCCCGCTCGTCGGCGAGCCGGAGGAACGGCCGATTGTTGTTGTTGCGTTCCGCAGCGACGATACGGCCGTAGACGGCTACTGGGCGCTGGGGCTTCGGTCCGCTGGTCAGGCGTGTATACAGCCGGGTGTAGTCGTGGGAGGTGGGGCCGTAGCAGAACTCGCTCCAGCCCACTGCTTTGGACTCGCCCGGGCGGCGCACCTTGAACTGGGCGACCACGTCGGTGTCGTAGTCGTGCTTTTGCAGGAAGCGGGCGATGACGACCGCGCTGTTGATCAAGGGGGGTAGCAGCGGCCGGACCGTGGAGATGTCCACACCGAACCGGTCGCCGGGGCCGGCGGAGCCGAGGTCGATGACGGGAGTCTCGACGCCGACCTGGCTCAGGTCATCGGGCAGCACCAGATGCAGTTCGTCGCCCTCGATGACGGCGACCCCCTGCGAGCCGCGCGCGATCTTCTGCAGGACTTCGGCCGGGTTCAGAGGACAGATGTCTTCGTGCTGGCCGTCGCGGGCGAGCCGGAACAGTGCGCCCCGCGGCGCGCGGCCCACCGTGGTGCGCTGGGAGACCACCGGCGTCTTGCAGAACGGACAGATCAGCGGGATCTTCTGGCGGCGCCACCAGGGTTCGTCGTCGATCTCCTGTGCGAGAACCGTCTTGCCGACCGTGCCGTGCTGGTACAGCCGCGCCTTGTCCACCGCCCCACCCCCTTGATCTACAAGTTCAGGGGACCATGAGTACCGGGTGCAGGGGAAGACGGGCTGGGGCCTGGAGGCCGCACATGTCACCTGCACTCACCGCGGCATGTCCGCAGCGGTCCTGGTGGAGCCGTTGCTGTGTGCAGCGCGGCAGAGGAGCGCGGCTGCTGGCGGCGGGCCGTGCAGGTCAGCCGCTGCCGGTGGCCCACTGTTCCATCGCGCTCGGCGGCTTTCCCGGCGCCTTGAGCAGGGCGTCGCGGCGGGACTGCGCGGTGGCCCGGGTGACACCCATCGCCTTCGCCAGGGCCCCGTACGTGCCGCCCTGTGCGGCGTGCCGGCGCACCGCCGCGTCCCGGACGCCGTCCAGCCGCTCGGTCAGGGAGACGACGTCCTCGATGACCGTGGCGAGGTCTTGCGCGCAGGCGCCGCCGGTACGCAGCAGGGCGACGCCGTGCAGCGCACCGGCGAGCAACCCGGCGAGCAGTTCGGCGTCGTCGCCCAGCGCCGCCGCGTCGGCGGCGGTGAGCGGGGCCGTGAGACCGGAGCTGGGGTCCGGGGCGGTGTGCTCGGGCTCGGTGGTCACCGGGCCTCCTCCTGGGGTGTGCTGGTCGTGCCGGGGCGGACTGGTGCTCAGCGCTTCACCGCATCCTTGTCGAGATCGCGGTGGTGGAGGACGACGGCCAGGCCGCGTCCCTCATACCGCTGGGCCAGGCCACCGGCCAGGTACGCGGCAGCGGTCGCGGTGTCGCCGCGGAGGACGGCGGCGAGCGCGGACGCCACGGTCGCAGAGCGATGGCGGCCGCCGGCGCATCCGAGCGTCACGGTCAGCGGCTCCTCCTGGCGCGGTTCGGCGAGGTAGGCGTCGACGGTGGCGGCCATGGCACCTACGAGCGGGCGGATGCCGCCGGTGCGCATGACCGTCTCGCGGACGGCGGCGTCCCGGTCTCGGATGACTGGCCGAACTTCTGAGCGGCCCGCAACCGACCGCGCACCGGCGCGCGGTCGGCGCGGACCGGCAGTGGCGGGAGCAGGCGGAAGCCAAGGCGCGGAAGCTGTCGATGACGGAGGTCGACGCGCTCTCCTGGCAGGATTTCGAGAAGTACGTCGCCAGTCTGTGCCGGCGGGACGGCTGCGCAAGCACGTTCACCAAGGCCGCCCTCGGCCTGGCGGTGCGCCAGGACATCGTGGCCCTGCACCGCGACCTGCTGGGCTCCTGGTTCAAGGGGCACCTGGAACGGCGCCCGCCCGCGTAGCGAATCGCGGACAACGGTGGCCGCCCTCTGGTCGCCCCACCGTTCCAGGCCGTCGTGTCAGCCTGGAAGACTGGGCGCGTGCTTTTGGAACCTGAGAAGACCCTGTTCGTCCGCGGGACCACCCCCGTACTCCTGATGTCCGACACCCCTGTGCATGGCGCCCTGCCGGCCCTGATCGCCCCCGACGGGGCGGTGCCTCAGTGCGACGGCTGGAGCATCGTCCCCAGACTCACCATGTGCGTCGTGGACGGGCCCGGAGAGACCGGTCTCATGATCCCCGCCCTGGTCGCACCGGTCATCGACGCGGTTGGTGAAAGTGCCGAGCCGAGCGAGATGGCCGACTGGTGCACGGACGCGGAACGCGCCGGTGGGGCCGTTGTGCTGTCCCTCGACACGCTCCCCGTGACCCTCGACTGGTCCCACTTGCTGAGCTCTGGCACGGCCCACGGCGGCTTCATGCCGGTCCTGGCCTGACCCGTTCTGTCGCCAGGTGCCCGCGGGCACCTGGTCCGTGACGGGGCAGGAACCGGCAGGTGGGAGACATGATCATCATGCCCCCCACCTTGCCAGGTTTACCTGATCGCTGACCGTGTCAGCGCGTTTCCCGAATTTCGCGTGCGACGTCTAGGCGAGCATTCAGACGCTGGACCCACATGTTGTCCGGGTCCTGCTCGTATCTTGCATGGTCGGACCCGGGCGCCGTTTCGATCAAATGCATTAGGGAAGCCGCCATCCCGAAACACCCGTCGGGGCCGAATGCCGTTGCCAGCCGCTGCGCTTCTTCGTCAGTTACTGGCGGAGTGATGCCGAGGAGGAGGCGCTCCGCCTTCTCGATGTCCTCCATCGAGTCTTCCTCCGACGGCATCCCCCAGCTGGCCAATTCTTCAACTTCTTGGCGAACCGACATTTTCCTCCTTCACATTTTACCGATCTTGCGGTAGTAGGTGAGCATATCCAAGATGCCCTTATTGTAGTACCCGGGATCACCGTATTGTTGTTGCCCTATTCGGCGAATATCCCAGATGTCTCTGGCGAGTACGGTGCGGAAGGGAAGGTGCGCCTCGGCCATAAGGGTGGCTTTACCTCTGGGCCCCCATGTGCGCGTGAGCTTATGATCAGCTTCCTTCATCGCAACTGCGCCGCCATCCGCATGCTTTGTATGCTTTAGGGCGGCTTGAGGCATATGGTGCGCTTCGATGGCGTCCCCCTTCGGACCGGGGCTCATATCTCCATACCTGCCCCCCTGCCCCTCGAAAACTGTCTTGCATTTCGCGTTATGCACCAGGACCGGGGTGGCACCCGCCAGTACATAGTAGGTGTGAATGCCGTCGACGGTGAGGTTGTAAGTGCGGGCCCGCTGGCCAAAGGAACGGTTGCTCTGTACCTTGACTTCGGTCCGAGCACTGGTCAGCAGGCTGGTACCAGGCTCGAGTTCCTCCGCTTTGAGCCAGCGGTGTTCCGACGGGCTCCAGAAGGGGTGCTCGAAGGTGGCGGTCAGCTTCTTCGCGCCGGCCGGAGTGGCGATGGTCAGTTCGTTGAAATGCTTGTCGTCGTCGGTGACGATGCGCCGAGCGACCTTCCGGGCTGTGGTTTTCCCTGTGAGGGGGTCGGTTGCCAGCACCGTGTCGTTCATTTTGACGTCTTCGATGTTCCGTGTGGAGCGGTCGGCCATGAGCACCTTGGTGCCGGCCGGGAAGCAGTTGCACCCGCCCCCCAGGAAGGTGCGGACCTTGCCTCCGAGCTTCTCGATGACGTCCGACTTCTTGACGAGCTTCACGCCGCCCTTGACGAACTTCCCGGCAGGCGTGAACTGGGCGATCGCCACCCCGCATCCGATGATCGAAGGGTCAGCGAAGCATTCCGCCACGTCTTTCGCGCCGATCAGGTCGAGGGCGGCTCCGAAGACTCCGTCATAGCATCGCGGGTCCCACCAGTGGCACTCTTTCTTTTTTCCGCTGGCCTGTTCCTCGACTTCCTTGGCCTTGCGGGCGGCAGCGGCCTGCTTGTCGGCCTCGTCCTTCTTGCGCTGCTCTTCCTTCTTCCGGGCCTGTTCTTCGCGGTATTCCTTGTCCTGCAGGTACTTGACGCGTGTCTTGACGTTCTCGGAGGCGGTGTTGGCGGCTTCGGCGTCCTTGCCGGCCTGCAGGGCCGAGGCCCGCGCGTCGTCGGCGGCCGCGTAGGCGCTGTCGGCGGAGGAGCGGGCCCACCTGGCTGACGCCTGGGCCTGCAAGGCGTACGCGTCAGCCGCGTCGGCGTCACGCTTGGCCGCGGTGGCGGCCTGGGCGGCGGTCTTCGCGGACTTCGCGGCCTGGCTGGCCGAGGACTCGGCGGCCTTGGCGAAGTCACGCGCAGCGGCTTCGAAGTCCTTGGCCTTGCCGGCTGACTTCTTGGCCTGATCAGCGGCCTTGGCGGCCTTGTCGGCGTCCTTGTCGGCCTTCGCCGCGATGACGGCGGCGTTCGCCGCGTCCTGGTGGGCGGTGGCCGCGGCTGCGGAGGCGTCGGCGATGAGCTGTTTGATGGCCGCGATGTGGGTGGCCGTCAGGTGGTCCAGGCGGGCCGCGGTGTACTGGCCGACCGTGACGAACTCGTGCAGGAGTTCGGGCGGGCTTTCCAGCGCGGCCTCGGCGGCCGCCTCGGTTTCGGGGCCGCCGCTGGCCGTCAGCTGGACGGCGCGGATGCGCTCGTCGGCCTCCCGGGCGGTGTACTGCTTGTCGCTGAGGAATTCGCGCAGCTTGCCGGCGGAATCGTCCAGCAGCGCCTTACCGGCGGCCTCCTGGACGTTCTTGCCGCCCGCGGCGGAGATCTGGACTACCCGCAGGCGGTAGTCCGCCAGGGCCGCGTCGTGCTGTCCGGTGCGCAGGAACTGCGCTATCTGCCGGGCGTCGCCCTTGAGCGCCTCGGTGGCCGCCTTGCGGACCGCTTCGAGTCCGCTGTCGTCGGCCAGACGCTGCACGCTGGCGCGCTCGTCCTCTTCGCGGGCCTTCTGCCAGCCGCTGCGCAGGTACTCGACCACCGTCTCATCGGTCCCGGCGAGTGCCAGCTTGGCTGCGGACTGGCTCCACGGCCCGCGGATCTTCAGGGTCTTCAGAGCCAGGTCGCGTCCTTGTGCGGCCAGTTGCTTGGTGTCGGCGCCGGCCTGGGATGCTTCGGCGGTCAGCCGCGCTGCCGTGTCGTCGAGGCTCTTGCTTTCCTTCGCTTCCCGGTCAGCTTCGGCCCGCTCCTGGTCGTCGGCCCTTCGCAGGGCCCGGGCCTGCTCGACCCGGGTGGCGGTGCGGGTCTGCAGTTCGGCGGCCTCGGCCTTGCGGGCGACTTCCTGCACCCGCTGGGCTGTCGCGACGGCCTTGGTCGCCTCGTCCGCTGCTTCTTGTGCGGCGGTGGCGTGTGCTTGGGATTGCGCGGCTGCTGTCTTGGCTTCGCCGGCGTGTTCGGCGGCTTCGTTGGCTGCCTTCGCGGCCTTGCGGGCGTGGTCGGCGGCCTGCCCGGCGGCCTGCCCGGCCTCGCGGGCCGCGGCGGCGGCCTGGTTGGCCAGGGCCTGGGACTGGCGTGCCGCGCGCGCGGCCGCGGCGGCCTGTCCGCGGGCGGTAGCGGCCCACTGCTTGGCCCGCGTGGCTTCCGCACCGGCCACGCCGGCGAGTCCGCCGGCCTGGCCCGCGGCGTCCGCCGCCGCGTTGGCGTTGCCGCTGGCCCGGGCCGCCGCTCCGGCGGCCTCGGAAGCGGCGTCCGCGGCGATTTCGACCTGTTCGGCGGCCTTCTTAGACTCCTGCGCGGCCTGGGCGGCGGTGTTGGCGTCCTCGGCGGCCTTGCGGGCGGCTGCGGCACCGCGGGCGTCGGTGGCCGCGTTCGCCGCAGCGTTGCGGGCCCGGGTAGCGGCGGCGGCGGCTCCAACGGCGGCGGCCGCCGCGTTCGCCGCGGCCCGCGAGGCCATCTTGGCCGCGTAGTTGGCTGCCTGTGCCGCGCCGATGGCGTCCTGAGCGGCCTTGGCGGCGCCTTGGGCTGCGTTGGCCGCCTTGCCGGCGGCGAGGGCCGCTTCAGCGGCGTTCTCCCCCGCCTTTTCGGTTTCCAGCGCTGCGTCTTTCGCTGCTTCTTGGGCGAGCTTCGAGGCGTCCTCGGCGCTCTTGCCCGCGGCCTTGGCGGCCTGGGCCTGGTGCTTGGCGACCTTTCCGGCCTCCTGCGCCTGCTGGGTCAGCTGCGCGACGGTGGCGCGCTCCTCGTCGCGGGCCCGGGCGATGTACTGGCCGACATTGAGGAACTCCCGGGCGTCCTGAGCGGTGCCCTGGAGGGCGATGTCAGCTGCGGCTTTGGTCGCCGGCCCCCCGGCACTCATGATCTGCACCACGCGCAGCCGCTCGTCGGATTCGCGGGCGGTGTACTGCGTCTTGTCCAGGAACTTGCGCAGATCCTCCGAGGTGCCCATCAGCGCGGCATCGCCGGCCTTCTGGATGGCCGGGCCCGCGCCGTCCATGATCTGGGTTACCTGAATCCGCTGGTCGGCTTCGAACGGGTTCTTCCAGCCGGACGTCAGGAAGTCCCGCAGGTCGTCATCGGTTCCCACCAGTGCCTTGTCGGCGGCTGCGCTGAGGTTCGGGCCGCCGACCCCGCCCATCTGCACGGCGTCGAGACGGTCGTCACCGGCCTCGGCGAGATCCTTGCCCGTGGCGATGAAACGGCGCACATCCTCGTCGCTGCCCCGCAGCGCCGCCTCGGCAGCGGCTTTGACACCGGGGCCGCCCTGGGCCCACAGCTCCACCACCAGGCCGCGGTCGGTCCCCGCGAGCTGGACCTGCATATCGGTGTCCTGATAAGACAGCGCCTCTTCCGCAGCAGCGGGATGCGCGCCAATCAGTCCGACCAGGAGTGCCACGGGCAGGATACTCCGGCACAATACACGTATGCCGAGCGCCCACCCGCCCCCGGGTCTGGTCAAGTATAGGTTGTCTCTCACCGCTCGTCTTTCTCTGTTCAGTTAACGCTTTCCGGTTTTCGGAAGCCGCGAGCATAGCGGCCTGAAACGGTTTCGGCGAAAGCGATCCGCCACTTTCTTGGCAGGTCACAGGCATGCTGGAAGGTTCCTCCACCTGACGGTTGGCGCGTGCACGTCATGAGATTCTGCGGGCAGGCCGGGCGCGTCACGACGCCCCTTCAGTCGACAGCAAATGGTCACAGAAAGGTTAAGGAGTGAGGGTGATATGTTACGTTTTGGACGCCGCCTTTATTTAGCCATTACATGTGCAGCGTCTGCTGTGCTTCCCTGAAAGGAAAACCTGGTGATATCTCGCGTGCGCCGGAGAATGCTCACTGCTCTCGTCGGCGTCGTTTCGTTCGTGGGGATCAGTGCTCCCATGAGTACCGCCGCAGCTGCCCCGGGGACCAGTGATGGTGCGTCCCTGCCGTACTCCGTGGAGACCTTCGACTACCCGAACGCAGCCAAGATCCTCAAGGAACGGGGCATCGCGCTGCGCAAGGGGGACGGCCACATCGTCCTTGCCAAGGACTGCTACGTCACCCAGGACATCATCGTCCTGTCCACCAACCTCGACAACCCGGACCGGGGCCGGTACTGCTTCAAGGTCACCGGCACCGGCAAGACCGGCTACCTCACCCTGGAAATCCCCAAGGTCGTCTACATCAAGACCAACGACTACCACGTCCAGGCCAGCCTCACCGCCGGGGGGCAGACCACCAGCGTCGACGTCCCCAAGAACCAAAAGAAGGAGGTGGGAGAAGGCAGCAACCCGTCGGGCGCCCCCACCACCCTCGTCGAAATCCGCGTCACCGGCTGACGCCGCGACAACCCCCGCTGCCCCGCGCGCTGCTGACAGCGGCCATCGTCGTCCCCTTTCGGCCAGCCAGGACGTCTCGCACAGACCGCACCCGCAGACACCTGACGTGCCCGCCACCGGTACGCCGTACGCGACATGCCCAGACCACAACACCAGGCCTGGCCCGGCAGCGAGCGCAACAGCTCGCTGACATCGCCGCCCCCGCTAGCGCCGGGTCCGCCCCAGTACTGCCGCACCACTTGCGCAGAAGAGCCGCTGAACACCCTGGACAGGAAGAACCTCATGTCTGCCAGACGCCCCCGCGTCGGCCTCGCCGCCGGCCTCGCGGCCGTTTCCGTCACCGCCGCCCTGATGACCGCTGCCCCCGCTGGCGCCGTCGTCGGCACCGCCACCAAGGACGGCTCCTACCCCTTCACCGCCAAGCTCGACATCGGCGGCCAGCGCAGCTGCTCGGCAGGCCTGATCGACGAGCAGTGGCTGATCACCGCCGCCAGTTGCTTCGCCGACAACCCCGCCCAGAGCCTCGAGATACCTGCCGGGGCCCCCAAACTGAAGACCATCGCCACCGTGGGCCGCACCGACCTGTCGCGCGAAACCGGCGGCACGGTCACCGACATTGAACGGCTCGTGCCCCGGGGCGACCGTGATCTGGTCCTGGCCAAGCTTGCCAAGCCCGTCACCGGCATCACCCCCGCCGAGATCACCGCCAAGGCCCCGCTGCCCGGCGAGGACGTCTTCGTCAGCGGCTACGGCCGCACCAACGACGAATGGGTCCCCGACCGCCTGCACTACGGACGCTTCACCACCGGCGCCGCGACCCAGACCACCGTCGCCATCCAGGGCGAGGACAACCGCGCCGCCGTCTGCGAAGGCGACACCGGCGCCCCCGTCTGGCGCGACATCGCCGGCCGCTACGAACTGGTCGGCGTCAGCAGCCAGTCGGCGTGGGGCGGGTGCTTCGGCCACGACGACGAGACCCGCACCGACGCCGTCGTCTCCCGCACCGACGACATCGCCGGCTGGATCCAGCAGGTCCGCCTGTCGACCCTGGTCCCGAACGTCACCTCGGTAATGACGACGGCCGACTTCAACGGCGACGGCCGCACCGATGTCGCCGCGGTGACCAAGGAAGGCAACCTGCACGCCTTCTACGGCCGCACCGACGGCACCTTCGAATACGGCCGCCCGCTGTGGACACTGGACGGCGGCTGGAGGGGCATCACCAAGATCATCGGCGGTGACTTCAACGGCGACGGGCATGCCGACATCGCCGCCGTGTGGGGCAACGGCTCCCTGCGCCTGTACACGGGCGACTCCAAGGGCACCCTGGCGCAGAACAAGCCGATGTGGGTGGACGAGAAGTTCAACTGGAACGAGATGGTCCAGCTGGTCCGCTTCAAGTCCGGCACCTCAAACCGCGACGGCCTGCTCGCCGTGTGGGGCGGCGGCCCCAAGGGCGCCCTGTACGCCTACGACGCCGGCCCCAGCGGCGCGCTGAACGGCACCAAGCGCAACATGTGGAGGGACGCCAGCTGGCAGAACATGAAGAAGATCGCTACCGGCGACTTCAACGGCGACGGCCGTGACGACATCGTCGCCGTCACCAACGTCGGCGGCCTCAGCCGCTACACCCGCTACGACAGCAAGGCCGGCGGCGGACTGAGCGAGGGCGTGTCGATGTGGCACGACAACGGCTGGGGCGGCACCCAGATCCTCCTGGCCGGTGACTTCGACGGCGACGGCAACACCGATGTCGGCTCGCTGTGGAGCGACCAGCAGCGCTTCAACTTCTACAAGGGCGACGGCAAGGGCAACATCACCGCCGGCACCCACGCCTGGCCCCGCACCCCCTGACGCGGCCGGGAACGCCGGTGGCACACGGTTCACCCCGTGTGCCACCGGCGCTTGACCCAATCACGCTCCGCGTCACAACGAGCCCTGCGAAGCCATACCGCCTTCGCCCCCGGCCACGGGTCGGCGCCGATGGCAGAGACAGCAGCGCCGAGAACTAGTTCTGGAACCGTCTACTGCTTGCCGGACCAGGTTCTGGAGCTGCAGTCCCCGGCCCGGCAATCGCAGGCTGGGAGCCCGTCCTACACCTGTTGGTACTCGACGTGGGTATGGCCGCAGCCCGCGGCCAGGCGGCGCAGGGCATCCCGCTCGGTGCGGTCGACGGTCAGTGACCAGCGGAGTTTGGTGCTGACCCAGTCGGCGGCGTACGTGCAGCGAGCGTCGGCCAGCGGCGGCAGCCAGGTTGAGGGGTCCTGGTCGGCCTTGGACCGGTTGGTCTTGGCGGTGACCGCGACGAGGGAGCGCTCGGCTCCGAGGTCGTTGGCGTACGCCTCACGGCGTGCCGCGCTCCACTGCGAGGCGCCGGAGTCCCATGCCTCGGCGAGGGGGACCATGTGGTCGATGTCCAGGCCCTTGGGGTCCGTGACGGTCACGGCGTCGTAGTACGAGTACCAGCGGCCGGAGAGGATCTTGCACTTCGGTCCGATCTCGGGGCGCTCGCGGGATTCGGCGATCAGCACTTCGGCGCGGGTGTTGCAGCTGTCGTGGTCGGCGTCGGTCCAGTGCTTGAAGCTGGTGCGCTGGTAGCCGGTGCGGGACTCGGCGGCCAGCGGCAGCGCTTCGATGCCGTCGTGCAGGCTCGCGTACCGGACGGGCGTATCGGGTTCGCCGGCCTGGGCCGGGGAGGCGGTGGTCAGGGGCAGCAGGGCGAGGGCGGCGCCGGCGAGGGCGCGCGCAGTCATCTTGATCACGGACATGGTGATACCGGCGCTTCTGCCGGCTCGCGGCCCGATCGGCCCACGACAACCTGCGCGAGTGAAGTCTCAAACGCGCTTCCTCTTTCGGCGCGGAGCGGGCGCGGGTGGCGCTTTGGAGTCGGAGCGAACGCAGCGCCCGGCAGGAGGCGGCTCGCGCGGGTTCGACGCGGTGACACCAGTGGGTAGATTCATGGCACCTGACGTCGTTTCACCTGGCCCGGGAGCCCTGCTTGCACCCCCTCCGCCGCGCCGCGGCCTTCTCCTGCCCTGTCCTGCTGCTGTCCGTGGCGGCCTGCTCGAACCATGCCGCCGGTGAGGACCCGAAGCCGCCGCGGGCGGCCGCTCCGGCGGCGCCGGGCCAGCTGGCGCTGGACAAGGCGGTCGGCCATCTCAAGGTCGCCCGCGAAAACCGCAGCGGGTACACCCGCGATGCGTTCAAGCTGTGGGTCGACGCCGACCGCAACGGCTGTGATGCCCGCGAGGAGGTGCTCCTGGCGGAGGCGGTCAAGAAGCCCCGCAAGGGCAAGGGCTGCAAGCTGACCGGCGGTCAGTGGAAGTCGTACTACGACGGCAAGACCGTCTCCAGTGCGGCGAAGCTGGACATCGACCATGTTGTCCCCTTGGCGGAGGCCTGGGACTCGGGGGCCTCGAAGTGGAGCGCCAAGCGCCGCGAGGCGTACGCCAACGACCTCGGTGCCGACAGGTCGCTGGTGGCGGTCAGCTCCGGCCCGAACCGCGCCAAGGGCGACAAGGACCCCGCCGAATGGCTCCCGCCCGCCAAGGACGCCTACTGCACCTACGCCGCCGACTGGGTCTCCACCAAACTCCGCTGGTCGCTGACCGTCGACACCGCCGAGCGCGTCGCCCTGCGCAAGCTCGCCGCCGGCTGCCCGACGACGAAGGTGGCCTCCACCCCGGCACCGTAGTCAGCCCTGCCCGCGGGACCCCGTGTCGGGGCCCGTCTGCCCCCGCGCCGCGGCCCGGCCGCCCGGGGCAGTCGCCCCGGCCGATGTCGACGGTCACCTACCCGGTGCACTTCGAGGGCTGGGGCGGTCCAGGCTCTTGCCGGGGCCGAGGAGCCTGTCCTGGCCGGCCCGGACAGGCCACGGGAGCTGGCGTGCGCTGACGCTAAGCGTCCGGGCCGTCGGTCAGGTGCGTGAGGATGTCGCGGGCGAGAGCGGGCAGAGGGCGTCCGGTGGCGAAGGCGCGGGCGCGCAGGCGGGCCAGGGCTTCGTGGACCGGGACCTCCAGGACGCCGGCGAAGGCGCCGGCCGCACGGTAGGTGGAGGTCCAGTGCTCGTCGATCAGCGCGGCCGGGTGCCAGGGCAGCTCGGCGGTGGCGCCCAGGTGGGGCAGGCACCGGTCGGCGACGGCTTCGGCTGCCGCGGCGGCCACCTCCGCGGCCTCGGCGAGCTGGTCCGGGCCGAGGAACAGGGGGCCGTAGCGCAGGCAGACGGCGGTGCCGAGCACATGCCGGCCGAGCGTGAGGGGGAAGGCGTACAGGGCGCCGAGGGGGCCGAGTTCTTCGCGCAGCCGGGGTCCGAAGAAGGGGTACGGCGTCGGGTTCTTCGCCAGGTTCGGATACAGCACCGGGCGGCCGGTGGCGGCGGCCTCGATGCCGGGGCCTTCCGCGGTCTCGTACTGCACCTCCTCCACCCGCAAGATGGCCGCCTCGGAGACCGCGAGGACCTGACAGCGGGCCTGCCCGGTGAACAGGCACAACGACACCTCGTCCCCCGGCAGGCCACGGCCGAGCGCGGCGCACAGCTGCTGCGGGACAGCGGCCTCGTCCCGCCCGCGCGCGGCCTCACGGATGCACCTCACCGCCTTCCGGCCCGGCACGTCACCACCCTGCCCCGGTCGAGGACTGCCCCGTGCCGAGTCCCCCGTTGCGCCAAGCTCAACGTGCCCCCGCAATCGAAGAAGCCTTCGATCGCTCACCTGGTCCGGCCGGGGCGCGGTCCGCTGCTCGGCCGGACCGCGGGCTGGCTCTGGCTCCACTAAGGTGGCCGCCTCGATACGGAGGGGGAGAGTGTGCAGGACCGGGCAGTGGCCACACGGCGCACCATCCTGACGGCGGCCGCCGAGGTGATCATCGAGCGCGGGTACGGCGGCGCCTCCATCTCGCAGATCACCGCACGGGCCGGGGTGGCGGCCGGGGCGGTGTACTTCCACTTCCGCAGCAAGGAAGGCCTCGCCCACGCGCTGCTCGGCCTCCTGGACGGCTTGCCCCCGCGCTGCAGGAGTGGAGCGATCTCGCGCTGCTGCTGGCCCGCCGCCTCGATACGGATGCGAAGGTCCGGGCCGCGCCGTACCTGGCCGCGCTCGCCGACAGCCAGGACGGCTGGACCTCGCCCTGGCCCGCCTGGCGGGCCACGGTGGCCCGCCCGCTGCACGCCGCCGCCCGGCAGGGCGAGCTCCAGGCGCACGTGCAGCCCGACGCGGTGGCCGAGCTGCTGATCAGCGCGTGGGCCGGGATGGCCGGCCACCGCACCCCCGGCACCGCGGAGCAGCAGATGCGCACCTTCCTCACCTGCTGCCTGCCCGGCATCACCATCCCGGCGCTCGCGGTACGGCTGAAACCGACGCCACGGCCTGCACCGCGTTCCGGCACCAGCCCGGCCGGGACTGCGGCCTGACCGCTTGCGTCAGTGCCGGAACCGGCTACCAGCCACCGGCGGGCCTCTGGAACAATCGGTACGGCACACCACGGCCGCGCCGCAGTTTCCGGGAGTTTTCATGGCAGAGGATCCGATCGCCCAGGGCGAGGCGGCCGCGCTGACCCGCCGCGTCGAGGCGACCGCGCAGAAGAACGACCGCGAGTTCGGCATCGTCAAGAGCGACCTGACCGCGCTGCGCCTCCAGGTGGGCAACCTGGACCAGAAGCTGGACAACTTCATCGAGGAGTCCCGCAGGGAGACTCAGGAGCTGCGCCAGACGATGGAGAGCAGCCAGGCCCAGATCGTCGAGTTGCGGCAGGAGATGAACCGCAACCAGGCCCAGATCGTCGAGCTGCTCACTGGCCTGGTGGGCAAGAACCCCGACGCGAGCTGAAGGTCTTCCGGCTCCGGTCGGAAGTGCTCCGAGGTCCGGCAGGGCGCCCATCACGAAGCCGATGCTGTCCTGCCGGGCCTCGCTGCTGGTGGCCCGGCAGGCACAGCAGCCGCTCTGCGGCACAGCATCACCGTCGGCCCGCAGAACCTGTCCGGCTCACGTGTAGCACGCGCACCACGCGCTCGATTTCCTGTTATCGGCCTTCCCAGTGGGTGAGGGCGGGGATCGGGGCGGGCCGCGGCCGTCGGTGGGCCGTGCTGGTGACCGGGGCCGGGGCAGGCGGGGGCGAAGTCCCGGTCTCGGTGGTGCTGAGGTGCTGCAGGGGAGCGGTGAGCGTGTCGCTGAAGGCTGTCAGCAAGTCGTCCAGCCGTTGGGTCGGCAGCGGCGCTGCCTGGCCGCGGGCGGGCGGTTCGGCGAGTTCGGGCTCCGGACCGGGGCTGCGGGTGAGGGCGTGCTCCCACAGAGGGGCGAAGTAGTCCGGAACGCCGTCGAGGACCAGGACGATGCGCAGGACGACGTCCCAGTCGGGGACCGTCTCACCGCCCAGGACGGCGGCGACCTGGTCCTGGTCTAAGGTGTTTCCGCTGGTGACGGCCATGGCCCAGGGGCTGGGGGAGCCGGCGCGCTGGTGCAGGTAGCGCAGGGCGGAGACCAGGGTGTGGCCGGTGCGGCCTTTGCCGCGGCGGGCCTGGGCGTCTTCCCAGATCTTGCGCAGGGCCGCGGGGTCGGCGCCGCAGGCGCGGGCGAGGCGGGCGGTTGCGTCCCAGGAGGGGAAGCGTTCGCCGCTCATGATGCGGGAGAGGTAGCTGGAGGACAGGCGGGTGGCTTCGCCCAGGCTGCGCAGGCTCAGCCGGGAGGCCCGCTGGAGTTTGCTCAGGACGGGGGCGAGCTGGCCTGGTGGTCCGGCCGGTTCCGGTAGTGGGGGCGGTTCGGCGGCGGAGGGGTCGTCCGGTGAGGGGCTGAGGCCGTCTGTGGCAGGGCGGTCGTCGTCGGTCGCCGGCGGGGGCGGCGCCGGGCGGGTGCGCGGGGTGCGGGCGGGGGGCCGGTCGCACCCCTCGCCGTACTTGTGCCGTGCGGTGTCTTTGTTCAGGTTCAGCACGGCGCCGATGCCGGCCCAGTCGATGCCGCGGCGGCGGTCACGCTGGACGGCCGCCGGCAGCATCTTCTCGGCCAGGCGCTGGATTCGCACCAGAGACTGCAGAACGTGGTCGGTGGCGCTGGGTGCCATCAACTGCTGCCGCAGGCGCACCGTTTCTTCTTCAAGCATTTCCGCCTGTGCGGCGAGTTTCCCGTCGAGCTCCGCGGTGTCGACCTCGGCCTGACCCTGCTGGCGTTTGCGGTGAGCGGCCTGACGGCACCGCGTGCCGCAGTACTGCCCAGGACGTCCCGTGGACTGTTCCCTGAGCCGGCTTCCGCAGTTCTCACAGGTTGCTGGGGGAAAATATCCCGGCATCGTGCCGTGTCCTTGTCTTAAGTCGTGGCCCCGCGGGCGACGAAAGGGATTTCGTCGCCCGCGAAGCGTGACGGAATGCGGAGATGTTCGTCCGTTCCGTAGGGAACGCAGGTGCGGAAAGCGCACCGGGAGCCATCACGGGGCCGGCTCCCGGGCCAGGCGGATCAGCCGCCGGTGCGCGTGCGCCGCCAGGCCGTGTAGGCCCACAGAGCGGCGGTGACAAGGAGGACCGCCAGGGTTACCGGCTCCTCAGGGGGATCGATGACCACGAGCGGGGGAGCTGTCAGCCACCCGTCCGGTGCGGCCGGGCCGGTGTTGCCCGGTGCATGCCCGGCGCTGCCCCTCGTGTCCACACGGAAGTCGGCACTGTTACTGTCATCGGCAGGTCGGCGCCTTCGGTGTTTGACCCGAAAGCGATCGGGGAATTCGCGCATTGAACCTCCTGGAAGGTCGCGATTGCGGTAGGGACGCGAGCCCGGGTCCGTGGAAAGAATCGGGCTCGCGTTCCGTTTGCCGTGACACTAACGACACGGTTTGCCCAGCGCCATTCGGTCAAATGCGCCCACCAGTAGCCCATATTCGGGCCTAACGGACACTTTCGTAGCGCGCCAGCGGGGAAATACATCGGAATCAAGAAACAACCCTTCACAGGATGCGGATCTTGGTATATGCGAACATCCCCCACCTCTGCGATTGAGTAAATGCCCAGGTGGCAGCGCATAACCGGACGCCCAGCACAAGGCACCTTCCGCCCATTCGCGCAAAGAACCGAATTCACCGCTCACGCCAGGCCCGGCGTCGGTGCCTGGCCAGCACGGCGCGGCCCGACGGGCTGACGCCTGCCCAGGTATGCATCCGCAACCTTCAAGCGGGCGCACGCAGCCGCGGCACACCCGCACCCTGCCGCCCCTACAGGAGCACACCCGGCACCCTGGCCGAAGCTGACGCCATCCGAGCAAGCGCCCTCCGGCGGCCCCGGAACCCGATCGGGAATTCAGCACAGACGGTGTTGCCCGTACCCCGTGCCCTGCGACGGCCATGCCGCCGTACCGATGCGTTCCCAGGCCGAGACTGCGCCGCGTGACGCATCTGGTCGCCCTGGACGAGGACAGCCGCCTGCCCCCGGCGGCGACAGCCCCGCAGACGGCAGCGTGCGCGCTTCCCATGAACCATGATTGAGGTAATGATAGGGGTTAGGTATCATTCCTCTTATGCTGTATCTGACGCCCCGCCTCGACACGGACGACCGCCGAGTCCTGGAGGAGATCGATTCCCTGCAGGAGCAGATGCGCCATGCGGTGCTGCAGGTGCCGACGAAGTGGACGCAGGATCTGCGCAAGGCGCTGACGGCCAGTGCGATCGCCGCGTCCAACACCATCGAGGGCTACCGGGTCGATGCGAAGGATGTCGCGGACCTGATGGACGGCGAGCGCGATGCGGTCGATGCCAGCGAGGAGAACAAGGCCGAGACGCTGGCTTACCAGCAGGCGATGACCTACATCCAGTCCCTGCACGACGCGCGCGACTTCCGCTACAGCAAGGAGCTGCTCAACGCGCTGCACTGGATGCTGCAGGGCCAGCACCACCCGCTGCGGCTGGCGGGCCAGTGGCGGCGCACCGCGATCCGTATCACCGCCCCCGGCGACGAGCTGGCCACCGACTACGAAGGCCCCGACGCCGACCTGCTGCCCGGCCTGATGGGCGAGCTGGTGGACTGGCTCAACGACGGCGACCTGGACACCCACGTTCTGGTGCGGGCGGCGATGGCCCACCTGAACCTGGTCAAGATCCACCCCTGGTCGGACGGGAACGGCCGGATGTCCCGCTCCCTGCAGACGCTGGTCATCGCCCGCGGCGGGATGCTGGCGCCCGAATTCTCCTCCATCGAGGAGTGGCTGGGCATGCCGGGCAACACCTGGGAGTACTACAAGGTGCTGCGCGAGGTCGGCGGCCCCGTCTACTCGCCCGAGCGCGACACCGGGCCGTGGATCCGGTTCAACCTGCTCGCCTACCACCAGCAGACCCAGCGGGTGCAGCGCCGCGTCGACCGCTCCAACGACTGCTGGATGCAGCTGCTGGAGGCCGCCGACACCTTCGGGGTGAGCGAACGGCAGATCACCGCGCTGCACGAGGTGGCGATGGTCGGGCGGGTGCGGCGCTCGCGGTACGAGAAGGCCGAGGCCATCAACACCCAGCAGGCCACCCGGGACCTGCAGGCCCTGACCAAGGCAGGGCTGCTGACCGCGGTGGGGCAGACCAAGGGCCGCCACTACGTCGCCGGCCCCCGCTTCCCCGAAAACGTCCGGGCCACCGCCCGGCGCCCGCACACCATCACCGACCCCTACGCCCGCTGACCCTCGGGCGCGCCGCTCCCGGTCGTTCCGCACGCCGTGTCCCACACCGTGATCCGCTCGTGGAGGAGTACGTGAGCTCGCTGTCCCAGTCCTCGCCGCCGGCACCGGCATCGCCGGACGGTCCGGCCGACGACAGGTCCCGGTCGGTCCTGACGGAGCAGGTGCTCCCCGACGCCGTACGCGGC
Organism: Streptomyces sp. NPDC026394; assembly: GCF_055567735.1. Lineage (NCBI taxonomy): Bacteria > Bacillati > Actinomycetota > Actinomycetes > Kitasatosporales > Streptomycetaceae > Streptomyces > Streptomyces sp. NPDC026394. The sequence goes on along the minus strand of NZ_JBVHPX010000023.1, from coordinate 15,644 downwards.
GCGGCCGGGCAGCAGCATCCGGTGGTGGTGTTTGTTGCGGGGCAGGCCGGCAGCGGCAAGGCGCTGGTGGTCGACTTGGTGCATGCGGCGCTGGCGCGGCGGGGCGGCGCGGTGCGGGTGGACCGCGACGCGTACAAGAGCGTGCACCCCCACTACGCCAGCTACCTCGCCGAGGACGTACGGACCGCCGGCGTACGGGTACGGCCGGAGACCTATGCCTGGCAGGCCGAGGTGGAGGCGCACGCCCGGGCGCACCGCTACGACGTGGTGGCGGAGGAGGCCCTGGCCGACCCGGTCCGGTGGCGGGCCGCGGTGGCCGCCTACCGTCAGGCCGGATACCTGATCGAGGTCGTGGCCCTGGCCGTGCCGGAGGCGGTCAGCCAGCTCGGTGTGCTGGACCGGTACTTACGGCTGGCCGAGGAGTCCCGGGCCCGGTACGTGTCCTTCGACAACCACGACGCCTGCGCGGCCGCGCTGCCTGCGACCCTGGCCGCCATCGAGGCGGAGCACCTGGCCGACCGGATCGTCATCGTGCGGCGCGGCGCCCAGGTGCTGTACGCCAACGAACGCGCGGCCGACGGGCGGTGGGCCCGCCGGCCGGGTGCGTGCGAGGCGCTGCTGGCCGAGCGGTCGCGGCAGTGGAGCGCGGCGGAGACCGGCGCGTTCCGCCGCCAGCTCGCCGACGCCGACCGGCGCGCCCACGATCCGCGGCTGCCCGAGGACTGGTCTCTGGCCGTACGGCGCGACGCCGAGCGTGCTGCCGCGCTCGCGGAGCCCGTCCGGCGCATCGCCCAGCTGCGGCGGGAAGCGCCCGGGGTCGACTACCACCGGCTCTCCGCCGAGGAACACCGGGCCATCTTCGACGAGCTGATCGTGCCGGACCTCCTGGCGCGCAGCACCGCGCAGGAGCGGCCCATCGTGGTGTACGTCATGGGCCAGCCCGGCGCGGGCAAGACCGCGATGACCCCCATGATCCGGCGCACCCTGCGGGGGCGGGCGGTACGTATCAGCGGCGACGACTTCAAGACCGCCCACCCCGACTACCTCCAGCTGCTGCGCGAGGAGCCCCGTACGGCCGGCGCCCGCATCCGCGCCGACTACCGGGCCTGGCAGGCGATGGCCGAAGCGTACGTACGCGAGCGGCGCAGTGACGCGGTCGTCGAGATTGCCCCCGCCAGCGCCGCCGCCTTCGTCAACGCCGCGAACCTCTACCAGCAGGCGGGCTACCAGGTCGAGATCGTCGTCCTGGCGGTGCGCGCGGCCGACTCCCTCCAGGGCACCGCCGCCCGCTACGCGCAGGTCAGCCAGTACGGTGGGCCCGCCAGGTTCACCACCACCGACGGGCACGACACCCACTTCACCGCCCTCGCCGACGCCGTCACCGCCGCGGAGCACACGCCTGTGGCCGACGCGGTCACCGTGCTGCGGCGGGATGCCACCGTCGTCTACCGCAACGTACACTCCCGTACGGGACACTGGACGCGCCCGGCCGGCGCCGCCACTGCCCTGCTCCTCGAGCAGACCCGCCCCTACACCACCGCCGAGGCCGCGCGTTTCTGGGCCACGCACCGCTGGCTGCGCTCCGCGATGCCGCACTACCGCGACGCGCTGCGCCACATCGCCGACCTCACCCGGCCGCTAATGCCGCCTCACCTGCAGCCGCACCGGCTGCCCGGACCCGGGCCCGTGGCCGCCCTGCCCTTGCCCCGCCCCGGCTACTACGGCCCGGGGGCCTCCAGCTCCTTCAGGCGGGCCGCGTAGAGCGCAGTGATCCGCGCCACCTCCTCGGGGCCGGCCTCCTCCAGGCGGTGACGGTCCTCCACGCACGCCTGCCGCCGGGCGACCAGGTCCCCAAGGCGCTGCGGAGCTGCCCCGGCTCGGCGTTCCTCCCGGATCCGCTGGCTGTACCAGGCGATCACCCGCCCCACCACCTCCTCGGCAACCGCGTAGCTGACGCCGTCCGGCGGTTGGGCCCCGGCCGGATCCGGGGCGGAGTGCGGGTCAGGGCCGGGGGTCGCGGGGTCGTGCACGGCAGCCACCAAACAAGACAGGGGATGAGAAGGGCTCATTCCAGCACAGCGGGCCACCTCAGCACGTCGCACCGTCTTGCCGAACAGCGCGGCACGGCCGGGATCCGGCCGCGGCCGGGCCCAGCGGCCCGTCGGCGCTGTTGACCCCGGCCCGTACGGGGCATAAGAGGGCCGTGGGTCAGAACCAGTCCGTCACCGGCGCCTCTCGGCCCGCGTCCCCGCCCGGCCTGCCGCCGCGTACGGTCCGCGGCATAGATTGGCCCTGCAGGTGATCACTTCTGGTGGGGGATACGACACGCTCATGGCTGACCTTCGTGCGCTGTTCAGCTCGAACGACCCCGTGGGGGAGCGTGAGGCGTTCACCAACCGCCAGGCCCAGTGGACCGTGGCGGCCACCGCCGTCGAGGAGCACCTGCGCCACATCGCCGCCCCGGCCTTCGACGTCGAGGACCTCGAAGCACCCCGCAACAACGTGATCACGTTCTTTGGGGTGGGCGGCATCGGCAAGTCCACCCTACTGCGCAAGCTCGAAGCCTCCCTCACCGAAGCCGAGCAACGCCCCCAGCAGTGGGGCGCCCCGGCATGGGCGGGGGAGAAGATCCTGCCCATCCGGATCGACCTCGCGCGCAGCCGGACCGCGACCGGGTCGGTCTTCGAAAATGTCGTCCTGACCGTCCGGATCGCTCTGGCCGCCGCCGTCGGCCGGCCGCTGCCCAGCTTCGACCTGGCGCTGCGCCGCTACTGGGACGCCCAGCACCCCGGCGAGCCGCTGGAGGAGTACGTACGGCGCACCGGCCTGGCCGGGCGGTTCGGGCAGTTGCTGCCGCAGCAGATGCAGGCCGCGGTCAGCGAGGCCATTGGCGCCCTGCAGTTACCCGGCCTGGTCGGGTCGGCGGCCGGGCAGGTCACCACCGCGCTCGTCAAAGCTCTGCGCGAGCGCCGGGACCGGGCACGGGCGTTGGCCGGCTGCGCCCGTACCGAGGCGCTGCTGGAGGCCGATCCTGACCTGGAGGCCCTCTCCTTCTACCCGCACCTGCTGGCGTGGGAGATCAGCCGCCTGCCCGCGAAGAAGCAGGTGGTGCCGGTCATCCTGCTCGACACCTTTGAGGACACCGAGGACCGCCACCGCGACACCGAGCGGCTGCTGCAGCGCCTGGTGTGGCTTATGCCGAACTGCCTGTTCATCATCAGCGGCCGCAACCGCCTGCGGTGGGCCGACGAGGCCCTCCAGGGCCAGCTCGACTACACCGGACCCCACGCCTGGCCGGGCCTTTCGCCCCACAACGGGCTGGCCGCCGGGGCGGCAGGTGCTGGCGGCGCCCGCCAGCACCTGATCGGTGATTTCTCGCCGCAGGACTGCGACACCTACCTCGCCGGGCGCCTCACCCACGACGACGGCCAGCCGCTGATCGGCCCCGGCATCCGGACCGTCGTCACCCAGCGCTCACACGGTCTGCCGCTGCACCTGGACCTGGCCGTCGCCCGCTTCCTGGAGATCCGCCGCACCGGCCGCACCCCCACCCCCGGCGACTTCAACCACACCTTCCCCGCCCTGATCGCCCGCACCCTGTCCGACCTCACCGGCGACGAGCGCCACGTCCTGCGCAGCGCCAGCCTGCTGGACGCCTTCGACCTGGACCTGGCCACCCGCGCCGCGGGCCTGGCCCACCAGGCCGCGGCCCGCCGGCTGACCGAACGCCCCATGGTCACCGAAGACCCGTACGCGATCTGGCCCTACCACCTGCACGGCGCCATCCGCACCGCGCTGCGCGCCACCGACACCCACACCGAAGACGGCTGGACCCCGGCCGACTGGCACCGGGCCGCCGACCGCGCCCTGGACGCGGTCGGCCGGCAGTGGCGAGACGCCCATACCCGCCTGCCCGGCCGGACCCTGCTGGTCGCCTGCCTGCGCCAGGGGCTGCGCCTGGCCCGCGACCACCGCCTGGACGACCTGGCCTGGCTCACCGACGCCGCCTTCGCCTACACCGACGACTCCGTCTGGGAGCCTCTCGCCCCACCCACTGCCCCCGCCGTCGGCGAGGCCCCGGTGGACACCCCCGCCGACGCGCTGGCCGAGGTGCTCACCGCCATCGCGCGCCGCCAGCACGAGCATCGGGAACGCACCGCCGAGCGTTTGACCGCCGTCCTGGACACCGGTCTGCTGCCCGGCGAACTCACCGAGCTGGCCCTGTACTACCGGGCCAAGGCGCACAAGGACCTCGGCCGCACCGACGACGCCCTGACCGGCATGCGCCACGTCGCCGACGCCGGCGGCCGGCTCGCCCCGCGCGCCCGCCGCGGCATGGCCAACCTCGCACGCATCCGCGGCGACTTCCCCACCGCCCTGGCCGCCATCCCCTCCCTGGGCTGGGAAGGCCGCCACCACCGCGTCCTGGCCCACATCCACTTCCCCCACGGCGACATCGACCGCGCCGCCGCCGCCTTCGAAGCCGCCCGCACCGAAGCCGAAGAGCACAACGCCCCGGGCGAGCGGGCCATCGCCCAGACCCTCCTCGCCCTGGTCACCGCCTTCACCGACCCGGTACGCGCCGACGACGAGCTCGCCCTCGCCCACCAGCTCCTCGACCAGCTCGACCAGCGCGCCACCGTCCTGTACGCGCAGGTCGCTGCCCTCGTACGCGACGCCGGCACCGACCGCGACGTCACCGACCGCGCCACCGTGCTGCGCACTGAGGCCACCACCGCCGGCCTGCCCTGGATCATCCCGCTGCTGGAGACCGCCCTCGCCTTCCACCACGCCGTACGCGACGCCCACGACCACTTGGCCGCCACCCTCGACCGGCTCCGCGAAGCCACCGCCAACGGCGACTTCGCCTACTACGTCAACATCGCCGCCGCCATGGGCGACCTGCCCCAGCCCACGGGCCCTGCCGTCCAGTGGCTCGACAGCGAAATCGCCGTCCGTGCCCGCTGGCGCGCCCTGGTCACCGCCCGCCAGCTGTGGCGGACAGCGTCTGCACATCGTCGACCGCCACAACCCTCGGCGTAGGGGGCGTCCGGCTCACGGTCCTTGGGAAGTGTCGCGAGCCGTACCGCCTCCTCGAGAACCGCCTGCCCTCTTTCTGAGCCACCGTGCAGCCGGCCAGGGCCCGTGTAGCCGGCGCGCGTGGCCCTGCCGCTGAAGCGGTCTGGTGGATCGACGGTCCCGGTGCCGCAGTCAGCCCGCCCGGCGGCCGCCGGACGCCTTCTTCCTCGCCGCGGCCTTCTTCGCCGGTGCCTTGGCGGTGGTCTTCTTGCCGCCTGTTTCCTTCGGCGTACGGGCGCTCTTGCGCGCGGAGGAGCGTTTGGCGGTTCCGGTGACCTTGTCCTCGATGGCTCGCAGCGGCGTCACCGACGCCTGCGTACCGCCGGCGTCTTCCCCGCGGGCGCTCCTGGCGGCGCGGACGCTGTCCTCCAGGGCGGCCATCAGGTCCAGGACCTGTCCGCGCGGCTGGGGAGCCTTGCCGGGGGCTTCGATGTCGCGGTTCTCCAGTTTGGCCGTCACGATCTCCTCGACCTGCTCGCGGTAGTGGTCGCGCAGGTCCTCCTCGTCCAGTGGGCCGTAGCTGGCCATCAGCTCCTCGGCTGCGGCGAGTTCGTCCTCGCTGATGTCGACCGGCCGGTCGGGGACCACGCCGGCGGGGGTGCGGATCTGGTCGGGCCAGCGCAGCGAGTGCAGCACCAGCACATCCCCCATCGGCCGCACCAGCGCCAGGGTCTCCTTGCTGCGCAGGGCGATCTTGCCGATGGCGACCGAGCCGTGGTCCTCCATAGCGTCGCGCAGCAGGACGTACGGTTTGTTGGCGGCAGGCCCGTTGGGCGCGACGTAGTACCCTCGCTCGACCTGCAGCGGGTCGATGTCGCCGGCTGGCACGAAGGCGAGGATCGTGAGGGTCTTGGCGGTCGGCAGCGGAAGCTGGGCCAGGTCGTCGTCGGTGAGCGGGACGACGCGCTCGCCGGTCGCATAGCCGCGGCCGATTTCATCGGTCGGCACCTCGGTCTCCTCCAGAGAGCACTCGGGCCGGCTGCGTACGCGCCCGCCGTCGGCCTTGTGCACGCGCACGAAGGAGACGGACGGTCCGCTGTCGGTGGCGGCGTGCAGGGAAATCGGCACGGTGACCAGCCCGAAGCTCAGAGCCCCCTGCCAGAGCGAGTGCGGCATAGCTGACCTGCCCTTTCCTGGGCTTTTCAGCGTAAGACGGGACTGACGTGGGGGCACTTCAGCCAGCTCACGACTCCTGCTCACCAATGTCCTCAAAACAGGGCCCGTACGCAATTTGTACGCGGTTCGTACGGTAAAAGGGCGCCATGCGTGCGGTTTGTGGGATAGAGTGTGGGCCAGGAGGTGTTCCATGTCCGAGTTGTTTGATGCGGTCGACGCGCTGGTCGCATCCCGCTCCCCGCTGCCGTCGGCGGAGGAACGCAAGCGGCTGCGTCAGGCGCACGGCCTGACGCTGGACGAAGTCGCCGCCGCGCTGAAGGTGCGCCGCGCCACGGTGTCCGCCTGGGAGTCGACGAAGAAGCCGACCGAGCCGCGCGGCCCGGAACGCGAGGCGTACGCGCGGCTGCTCAAGCAGCTGGCGGAGCTCTACCCCGCACCGCAGGAGCGGACCGCCCCGGTCCCCGCCACGTTCACCGGCACATCCGAGCCGGCGGAAGCCGGGACTCTGTCCGCAGCCCCGGCGCCCGAGGCTGCGGCCGTAACTGATCACGAGAACACCCAGGCCCCTACTCCCGTCACCTCCGCTCCGGCGGCCGCGCCGCGTCCGGCACGCACCACCAGACCAGCGTCGACGTCGCGCCGTCCGGGCGCGCGGAAGGCGGCCCCGGCCGGAAACCCGGCGGGCTCCGTCGACCCGCGGTTCGAGAACGGTCCGCTGGCCGTCATCGACGTCCAGGACGGACAGGTGCTGGCGTACTGCACCGGCGGCCTGGTCCTGGACGTGCCCGCCAAGTCCCTGCCGTCCCTGGTGGACTGGACGCTCAAGGAGGCCACGCTCGGGCAGCCGAAGCTCTCCGGCCCCGGCAAGGACGCCGACCCGCTGCTCGTGCTCACCGAGGCCGCGCTGGAGCGCTACGGCCTCCCGGCCACCCTCACGGAGCAAGACCGGGTCGCCGGGCGGATTCCGGAGGGCCACAAGGTCATCAAGCAGCTGACCCGCGCGCAGTGGCAGCTGACCAAGCGCGGATTCGGGCCTTGGGCGCGGATCTACCGCCCCGCGACCGGCTCGGAGCGGACCTGCGTGCAGCTGTGCATCCCGTCGTGGAACGCGCTGGACACCCGCCACTGGGGCCCGGCCGGGCAGCTCCCGCCAGCCGAACTCGCCCGCGTCCTGGGCGTGTACGCCTCAAGGGTGATGACGCCGCGCGGCTCGACGGCCGTGACCGGCCTGGAGTTGATGACCGCGCTGCACCCGCCGACCCGCGCCACCGCGCCGGATGAACATGGCAAGCGCACCTCGGAGCACAACCCCGGCTCGCTGGGCAAGGACCCGATCGACCCGATGAACTGGCCACCGTGCGAGGTCCCCGACGGGCACCCGGTCCTCAAGGACCTGCCGCGCTTCCACGTGCGCGGCCCGGACGAGAAGCTGTTCGAGGAGTCGTTCGACTGGGCGCGACCGCTGACGGATGCCGAGTGCACCCTGCGCCATCTGATCGGCCTGGATGTGAACCTCGCCTTCGGCGCCGGCGCGAACGGCTTGACCGTCGGCCTGGGCGCGCCCACGCACGTCAAGGCTCCGGCGTTCGACCCCAAGCTGCCCGGCTCGTGGCTGGTCGACCTCTCCCACATCGACCTGTCCCGCGTGAAGGCCGGCAAGGAGTGGGTGGAGCTGGACGGCGGCCTGCTGCCGAGCCCGTTCACGCCGAAGGGTGGGCGGCCCGAGGGACCGGCCTGGTACGCGACGCCGACCGTGGCGTACGCGGTGGAGCTCGGCTACGAGGTACGCCCGCTGGAGGCGTGGGTGCGGTATGAGAACGGCCGCTACCTGGACGGCTGGTACACCCGCCTGCGCGACGCCTACCTCGCCACGATGGCCGACCTCGGCGTCGACGCCGACCTGGCGCCGGCCGACTTCCTCGCGGCGATGGACGGCTACAAGGACCGCGACCCGCAGCTGGCGATCCTCGTCTCCGCGATCAAGGCAACGGTCAAGGGCGGCATCGGCAAGCTCCGCGAACGGCCCCGGGGCGAGGGCTGGCGGCCCGGCGAGCCGTGGCGCGCCCTGTCCCGCCCGACCTGGCGGCCCGATATCCGCGCGGCGGTCATCTCCCGCACCCGGATCAACCTGCACCGCAAGATCGTCAAGCACGCGGCATTCACCGGCCAGTACCCGGTCGCCGTCAACCACGACTGCGTCGTCTACGCGGTCGACGGCGACAGCCCGCTGGACTTCCTGCCCTACCGGGAGGGCAAGCCGCTGCCCGGCGGCTTCAAGCTCGGCATCAACCCCGGCCTGGTCAAGCACGAGGGCACCCAGACCGTCCTGTGGGGCGAGGAGGTCCGGGACCGGTTCGACGCGCCGGAGCTCAACTTGGCCCGGTACATCAAGGACGGCACCGTCACCGACGTCGACCATGGAGAGTAGGAGAGGGCCACGATGAGCAGGTTCGGGGACGGCCTGGACGCCGCGGTGCACAAGGCGTTCACGCGTCCGGCGCCCAAGAGTGCGGGCGCGCAGATGCGGTACCTGGTCAAGCAGCTGAAGGGCACCAAGGCGGTCGCCCAGCTGCTGCGGATCTCCCAGCGCACCGTCGAGCGGTACGTCAAGGACCAGATCAAAAAGCCGCGAGCGGACCTGGCCGCGCGCCTGGAGCGCGAGACGAAGGCCCGGTGGCAGCCGCAGATTAGGGCCAAGGCCCGGCAGAAGGCGGCGACGACCGACGGCATCGTCGTCGACGTCCACGCCCGCCTCGGCTACACCGCGCCCATCGGAACGACGGACCAGGACCGCATCCGCCACCTGACCGTCGCCCTCCCGCCCCGGCACGCCGCGCGTCTCTTCGACGCCCAGCAGCAGGGCGCCGGCGACGACCGGCTGCGCGAGCTGACCGCCGAAGCCCTCAAGGAGGTCTACTTCCAAGACGGCGGCAGCCGCGCCGGCTCCCTGCAGGACGTGCAGATCAACGACGTGATCCACCTGGACTTCGAGCTGTAGAAGCCGCGACCCGAACAGCGAGCGGGCCCGGACCGACTCGGTCCGGGCCCGCTCACGTTTCCGCGGGGTGGTCGTTCCTGCACGCGATGTCGTGCTCAACGACCTCGCGACGCGCCGGTCACCCCGCGCCCGGCGTGGTACCGGGCTTGCTCACAGCGAGCCATCACTCAAGCCGTAGCGGTCTGTCACGTCACCCCGTCGCAGGGGGCGCGGCAAGGCCCTGGACGCCCTCGTACGGGCGGAGCGCAAGGTCTTCACCCGGCCCGCACCGAAATCGGCAAAGGCTCAGGTGAAATTCCTTCTCACGCGGGTGAAGGGGTCGACCAAGGCCCTGGCGGAGCGCCTGGGCGTCTCGCGCCGGACGGTGGAGCGCTACCGGGCGGGGACGCTGACCACACCCCAGAAGCGCCTCCAGGCCGCACTGGTGGAGGAGACCGAATCAGCGTGGCAACCGCAGGTCAGAGCACAGGCACGTGAGCAGGCAGCCACCTCCGGCGGCATGATGGTGGACGTGACGGCGCACTTCGGATTCACCTGCAAGGGCAGCTCGGACGACGGTCGCGAGCGCACCATCACCACGGCGATCTCCCCCACCTACGCCGCTCAGATCCTCCAGCTCCAGGAGGCCGGTGCGACGGAGGAGGACCTGCATCCGATCGTCGCGAAGGCCATCACCGAGTCCTATTTCACGGAATGGGGCACCCGCGCCGCTGGCCTGCGAGCAGATTTCACGGACGTGAAATCAATAGAATTCCGGTTCTGACCCGGCCGAAACCAGAGCCTGCTATAAACCGAATTCAGCGGGCCGCCGTCCAGCACTCTGGCGGTGGCCAGCTCCCGAATCCGCACCACGAATACGAGGCCGAAGATGACCACGCCCTGGCCGCCCCGGCGCACCGCACGGAGTCCGTACGCCCCGCACGTCGCCGCGCCCCGCGAGCCGGTCGACCCCGCCCGCATCGGCCGCCGTGTCGTACGGCGCCGGGCGAAGGGCATGGACGCCGGCGCCGTCGCGGCGGCCCTCGAGGACGCCCTGTTCGACGCCCGGCAGGACTCGTGGCACGAGGACCTGGCCGACGACGTCCGCGGCCGCGCGGAGCGGGCGGAGTGGGAACGCATCGACCAACTGCTCGCCGCCGTCCCGGGCACGGTCTACGACCCGGACACCGACGATGTCGTCCAGGCCGAGCTCGCCGCCGACGCCGCGGCCGCCGCCGCCCGGGAAGCCGAGCTGCGCGAAGCCGCCCGGATCGCGGCCCGCGCCGACGAGCTCCAGGCGCTGCGCAGGTCGGCACTCTGGAGCAGGCCCAGCCCCGCGACGGGGACGAAGCCGTACGCGCGGAGCTCACCCGGCGAGCCGGCGGGTACGTCCAGGCCGATGTCGACGCCTGGCTCGCCCGCGCCTTGGCCGCGCGCCTCGGGCACTACCGCGCCCCGGCCGCCCGCGAAGCCGCCGCCGGCCTTCTGCCTCAGCCGGTCCTCGCCCACGCCGCGCTGCTCGCCGAACTCGCCCGCCTGGTCCCCGGCACCGACGCCGACCAGCTGGCGTTCGCGGCCCGGCTCGCCACCACCGTCCCCGAAGCCACCGGCGCCCTGGCCGCGTTCCTCGCCCGCGCCCGGTCGTAGCGCAGCATTTGCACGGCCTGCTCCGACACCTCCGGTCACGCTCCGCTGTCCCCTGCCCCCCCAGTACCTGGGGGACGGACCTGTGAGGACTGGGGGATTGGGGCCTGAAATGCCTGGAATGACTGTGATGCCTGGGGGGTTGGGGGACTGTTTGCCCAGGCAGGCATGTTCCTGAGGGGTGGCTAGTGAGCTGGGAGGTAGCTGGGGGACAGCCATACCCGTGATCACTAAGAGTGACTGTCACGCCTGGGGTGTCACGCGCCCCCGATCCGGCTGTCACGCTGAGGTGTCACGCTCTCCGTTCGGCCCGGAATCACGGGCCTGAACCCCCGGCTTCGGGCCTCGCGCCGATCAACGTGACACCCCTCCCGAACCGACTACAGTGCGCAGCGGCAAGCCGATTCGGGTTGTCCCGTGGTACCACGCCTCGGCTGGTTACCACGGAAGGCTGACCAACGGCGATCCAGAGCTCTACCGCATCGTGTAGGTGACGGAGCGCGACCCGGATTGCACCTGTGCCCCGGACCCGGAGGGCAGTGCGCCGGCAAGCCCTGGTGCCTCAAGGTGGAAGGAGCCGCGGCCGCCAGCCCCGGACCTGGGTGAGCGGAGCGGCCCCACGGCCGCCGCGCGGCCGATACCGTGGTGACACACGCCCGTTCGCGCCCTGGAGGCCCCGATGAGCGATCAGCCGGCTCCCGCCGTCACCTCCCGGCAGCAACTGGAACCCGCCGCTGCCGCCGCGGTCCGCGCGTACGCGGCCAAGACCCGCGCCGATGCCGACCGGTTCGCCGCCGTGCTGGAGGACATCGCTACCAACGGCCTGCCCTCGGTGGAGAACTGCACGCCGTGGGAGGAGCTGCGCGAGGCCCACCTCGCCCGCCTCGCTCGCCAGCGCCCGGCCGTCGCCTGATGGCCTCACAGCACGGTCCACGCCGCGCCCGGATCGCGTTCTCCGAATCTGCCGCCAAGCAGCTGGAGAACATCACCAGCGAGACGGAGATCCACGCCCTGGACCGCGCCCTGGTCGTCATCTCCGTCGACCCCGACATCGGCGAACCGATCCCCGGCGACACCGCCGGCCCCCAGCTGCGCGAGTACGCCGACGAAGTCGAGCGCGTACGCCTCTTGTACTGGATCACGGCGCTTCGCACGGTGGTCGTCGTCGCATACCTCGAGGTCTGACCCGCGAAGGAGCCGGCTGTGTCGTCGATCGCCCAGAAGCTCTCCGGGCATCGCGATCTCGGAGGGCTCCGCACCATGGTGGAGTGCCCGTTCAAGGCCACTGTGCTCCGCGAAGGCCCAGCGCAAAACGCCGGGACGGGCGGGGCCTGGCTCGCGTTCCTGTGCCCGGTGCACACCGTGGATCTGGACGGGTGGCCCGGCACTGAGGACCACCCGGATGCCAGCGCGATGCCGTGCGGCACCGTGCTCGACTACCGCTCACCCGAGGAACGGCTCCAGTCGCACGCCGACCTATGGCTGACACCGCTGACCGGCGTCGACCCGGCAGCATATGGCGCCGCGTGGTCTGACGTCCTGGACCAGGCCGACTGCGTGCTGCTCGCCCGGGCTGAAGCGGCTGAGGCCGCCGACGAGGACAGTCCGCTGCAGAACATGCTGGCGGTCATGGGCGTGGCACGGCGATCCGCAGCCGAAGGTGATCTCGGGGTGGCGGCGACCGCCCTCGGGTACTGCGAGATCCTCGCCCAGAGCCTATGGCCTCACTCGACACCCGCCTTGCACCGCCCATGGCTCCGGGGGCCGTGACCAGTGGAGCGCGTGGACGGTTCCGCAGATGGCCTTGCACCCCATTGGTAGGTAGTACAGGTAGTACCTACCTACGGGTTAGAGATCTCCCCCTGAGAGCGAAGCTCGCCGCGCGGGCGCACGCCACCCGCCGCCACCTGTACCGCGCTGTTCGTTCCCGCCCGCACGGCGCACATGTTCCTTCTCGGCCCTGTGTGGCCGCCTGCGGCGCTCTGACGCCACCCGGGCCCCGAACTGCGATCAAGGTCCCCACAGGCGCCCACAGTGGCGTACAGCCCCTTTGCCGCTCGTGCGGCGTCGCCGATTGGAGAGGCCACCACGGCAGACCGCGCATGGCCACCTCCCGCTGTTCCCGGCCCGAGCTCGGCTCACGCCTGCTGTGCCGCCCGGCCTGCGGGTGCAGCAACCATTGCTGCACCGGCTGCTGCACCTGGTGGTGAAGGGTGCAAGGCCACCTACTGCTCCGTCGTGCAGCAGCTGCTGGCTGCCCGAGGAGGTGCTGCTTGCAGCCGGCGTCTGCTGCTCCGGCAACGGCAGGAGCCTCGAGCTGCTGCATAACAGCGCAGATCTGCGCTGTTCCACGCGAGATATATGCACGGATGCTGCATACGGCGCCCCGAGCGGGCCGCCGCGTTTGTTCTGCTGCTCCAGAACAAGCCGGTTCACCTGGTGCTACCACCCCTCGCTGCTTGCACAGCAGCACGACGCCTCCGGAGCACGTCGCGTTGTTCTGCTCCCCCAGAACAAGCCGGTTTACCTAGTGCTACCGGCAGGTGCACGAAGAAGGCGCTGCACCAGGGGTGCAGCGCCATGGGGGCCAGGATCTCGGTGGGCGGGCTGGCGGAAGTTCAGCCGGCAGCGGCGAGGTTGGCCAGCTGCGCGGCGAACCGGGCCCGTCGTTGCTCGGTGAAGCTCTCGGGGTCTGCGGCCTTGATCTCGGGCACGGCCATGGGGGAGGAGACCGCGCCGCCGGTCAGCAGCGGGTGGAGCTGGTACAAGCCGTCTTCCAGGGCCCAGGCGAGTCCGCACTCGCGCAGCTCCTTGAAGCCGCGGTTCACGGTCGGCTTGCTCGCGCCCAGTTCGCGTGCCATCTCGTTCTGACTGATCGAGGCAGTGCCGGTCTCCGGGTCGCTGAGGTACAGCAACTGGTCCAGGACGCGGCGGCCGGCGGTGGAGACGTCGACCAGGGCCAGGAGGCGCAGCACGTCACGGGAGATCGTGACGGGGGCCTCTGTGGGAGGGCTGGGGACGTAAGAGCTGCTCACGGAGCCTCACCACTTCCGATCAGGTCGAGACGCTGTAAAGAGGATATGCCGCGCGAGCGCGAGGTCATGCGCTCGCCTTGCGTACGGGCCGCCGCTGCCGCAGCGTGACGACCTTCTCCTTGCGGCGGGCGGCCTCCGCGGCCTTCTTCTCCGCCTCCCGCGCCCGGCGCCACTCGGTGGGGTAGTCGGGGTGCGGGATGATGCAGGCCGGGCCCTTGGCGTCGTTCCAGAGCTTCTGCCACTTCTCCTGCTCGCCGGAGGTGCCGGCCACCGTGAGCCACGGGTTCAGCTGGAGGATGCCGCGCTTGGCGGTGCGCATCCAGCCGATGTGCGCGAAGAACTGGCTGGCCTCGTTCACGGAGGCCGCCGAGAGGTTGCACCGGGCCTGGAGGGCGCGCTGGTTGGTCTTCACGAAGCCGCGGGGCGCCGCGCGCTCCTTGTCGTCGGCCCGGTTGGCACTCTGCAGCGCCATGAGCTGGCACCACACCTGAAACCAGCTCCCGGGCATCTTCAGGCTGCCGAGCACGTTCAGCAGCAGCCGGGCATCCAGCACGTAGCCGCTGACCTCCGCGCTCGCGGCGAACTCGCGGCCCTGGATCTTCTCCACGCCCAGGATCAAGCCGCCCTTGCCGTCCGACCGCGCGACCACGCGCTCGCCGGGGCGGACGATCGGCAGCTGTTCCATCAGCACAGTCCTCCAGAGATGATCAATGTTTCAGGAAGCACGGTAGCACTAGGTAAACCGGCTTGTTCTGGAGGGGCAGAACAAACGGTGGCTCACAGTCACCTGACGGTACGTCAGCTACGGGGGGTGTTTGTTCTGGGTTTCCAGAACGCCCGGGACGCGTTTGTTCTGGAAACCCAGAACAAACGCTTTCACATCGCCGCAGGTCAGGGCCCGTTTCGGCACGGAACGCTCTTATGTGTCACTAGAGCTCAACCACCACGCGAACCTCGTTCGACACGCCACGCTGCGTACGGGGCAAACGGCTGGCAGCGGCGGGCGTGTCGTCGTCGGCAACCACCGGATCGTGGGCGCCGGCCAATGTGGTTGAGCTCGCTTCGCGTGCGGCACCATGCCCAAGTGCGGGTCGTGGACAGCAGCAGCGGCTCTGCGTCTCGGGTGGTACCGACCGTGACGCTCAAAAGCACGGAGGCGTGGCCGGTGCCGGTGGGCGGTTCCGCCGCCCGGCCCAGGGGGCCGTTCGGCTCCGGTACCTCCGTATGCCGGAACTCCGGATTTCCGATATCCGGGGTACTGTTTTGTGGCTGAGGTTCGAAGCGTCCCAAGTCGTAATTCCTCGCCTGAGTGGGGAAGCGAAATGCCGGCGCTAACCGCTCATCAAATTGCGTGCCCTGCCCGGCGGCTCCGGGGGTGTCCCGTGTTTTCGCCAACGCTACATTCTGCATCAGCCTGATGCACGCGCTATACTGAAACCCGACCCGAACGAGCGACCCCCACCCCTCACAGCCAGCCGGACCCGCGGAGCGGGTCTTCGGGTAGTGAAGGCGCAGCCGTAACGGACCGACCGTCAGGGCGGGGGAGCGCAGCGGACCCGCCCCGGAGTACACAGCACTCCGCAACACCCCCACGGGAGGCCCCACACAAGCCGCACCAGGCACACTCGATCAATCGGGCCGCGCAGCGGCCGGCCCCACCGATCCCCGAAGCGCAGCGCAGGGGATCAGCCCGTGCTCCGCACGGGCAGCGGGAGCACGGCGACCGCTCGGCACCCGCGGAGCGGGTGCCTTCGCTTGCACATCGCGCAGCGATGTGGTACCCGCTCCGCGGG
>NZ_JBVHPX010000022.1:0-138315 GCF_055567735.1 Streptomyces sp. NPDC026394 | reverse complement strand
GAGCACATCCTGTACTGGTCACACTGGCGTCGACGGCGCCAGCACCAAGCCCGCAACAGTCACTACAAGCAACGCGGGCACAGCCCCTGATCCTGGCCACCAGTCACGGCAAGCACCGTTGCAGTACTAAGCAGTGACGCGCCCCGGCCCCACAGATCGTCAAGGCGATCACGGCACGGTCCAGTTCCTCCGGGCCGGCGCCCAGCACGGCGCGCGCGACCACCGGAGACAGATGCACCTCCACGCACTTGATGTTCTCGCCCCGCGTACGAAGCTCGCTCAGCGCGAACCCGGCGACGAGGCTTCCCCGCCGCTGCCGGCCGGTGGCGTCGTCCACGACGAGCCAGCCCTCACCGAACTCCACAACCAGCGTGACGGCCGGATGCGGGACCGCCCGCAGATCAACCGGGCCCGTACCCCGGTCACGGAACCCGGCCATGCTGACACCCGACACACCCAGCCGGGCCGCGACGGCCGCGCGACATCCCACCCAGTCACAGCATCCTGCTCGTGCACGGTGGATCGCATCTCCCCATACTACGCGCCGAAGACCGCCGGAACATTTGTCCAAGAACCGGCGCGCGGGGACGGTGACAGTGGAGTCATGCATGCTGCCACAAGGCTTGAGAAACAGATCCGAACGGCGGAAAGGCGCGTCGCCGCCGCCTACGGACTGACGATGACCGAACACCCCATCATGCTCGAAGATCCGCCGGTCCGGCTACGCGCCCTGACCACCGGCTCGGGTACACCGGTGATCCACATCAACGGTCTCGCGGTTCCGGCCATGGGGTTCGCCCCCCTCATTGCCCAACTGCCCGGCCACCGCCACGTCCTGCTCGACCTGCCCGGGCACAGTCTCGCGCCGCCCTACCGCTGGCAGGGCCGACCCGTTCGCGACTTGGCGGTCCGGGTACTGACAGGAGCCCTGGACGCGCTCGGACTCCAGCATGCGGCCTTCGTCGGCAGTTCCCTGGGCGGCTTGTTCACCCTGTGGGCGGCGATCGACGCACCGGCTCGCATATCCCGGGCAGCGATCATCGGCACGCCCGCGACAGCACTGCCCACGATCCGCGGAACCGCTTCGATGGCGGCACTGGCCTCCCCGGTACGCGGCCCACTCGTCCAGTGGTCGATGCGACTGCCGTCGCCGAGGGCGCTGGCACGCGCGGCCCTCGCCGAGGCCATCGGAACCAACGCGGCGCACGGCATGACCAACGATCTGCTCGACCTGCACCGCCTCCCGCTCCGCCTGCCGGGGCAGGCAGCCTCCTACCGCGCGCTGCTACGCCGCCTGATGCACGGGCGCGCCGCACGCCGGGAGAACATCCTCACCGACACCGAACTGGCCGGTATCGCAGCGCCGCTGCACTTCATCTGGGGCGAACAGGACGTGTTCTGTTCCCCCCGACAGGGGCGGCCAAGCGTGGCGAAGATCCCCCAAGCCCAGTTGGCGGTCGTACCCGGCGGCCACAACCCATGGCTCGAAGACGCCGCCGGTTGCGCAACGCCGGTCCGCTCCCTCCTCACCGGCGCGCCGAAAACATGACACACAGATGGGGGCGGCGCCTGGGTGCCGTACGAGGCGTACCGCACCGCAGACGACCTCGTACACCGACAACGGAAGTCCCACGTTCCGGCGACGCGTTCTGACGACCAGACGTCTGCAGCCCGCTCGTCTGCCGTCTGCCGTCAGTCGTCCTGCCTCGAGACGTGTCAGCGGCCTTACCCGAATGGGTGTAGCTCCCTCTGAAAGAGCTACACCCATCTGCGGCCGTTCGTCTGCTGGGCGGGGGGTGCAGGGGCTGGTTCCTGTTCTGGCCGGGGGCCTCATTCTCCTGTGCTGTGGCCGAGACGGGAATGCGTCCTGGCCTTTGCCGGTATCGCCGCTGGTCTGGCTGGCTCGTTGGCCGGGTCGGTGTGGTCAGTCGAGGCGATGGTGGTCGAGGACGTGCTGGGCAGTGTGCAGGAGGGGCTGGTTGTGGCGGAAGGAGTGGGCGCGCAGGCGGGCTAGGGCGTCGTCGGGGGTGAGCTGGTATTTCTCGGCGAGGATGCCGGCGGCCGTGTGGACGGTGGGCGGGTAGCCCTGGGGGCCGCGCCGGGCAGTCCGGGGTGTTCGGGGCTGGTGAGTGAGCAGGTGGGGGTGTTCGTCCAGGGCGAGGAGAGCGAGGATGCGGGCGTAGGCGGTGGCACGTTCTGTCTGGGCCAGTGTGAAGGGGACGGGTTCGCAGCGGTAGAGGTCCATGGCGCCGATGGGCAGGGCGGCGAGGGGCAGGGGCAGTGCCAGGACGGCGCGGGTGCCTTGTTCGCAGGCGATGGGGGTGAAGGCGGGCCACCGGGCAGCAGTGTGGTGCAGGTCGGCGGCTGCGGCGGGGCGATTTTGGGCGTAGGCCTCGGTGCAGGGCCCTTCGCCGGTGACCAGCTGGGCATCCTCGACGAGCCGGGCACGTTCGTCGGTGGCCGCGGCCAGCAGGCGCAATTCTCCGGCGACGACGAGGGAGGCGCCGGCGAAGTCGGCGCCCACATCATCGGCGCAGGCCTGGCAGACTGTGGTGAGGCTGAAGCCGCCGGTGAGGCTGCTGGCGGCGATGCACTGCCATGCCGCGACGTGGTGATCGTTGTTCACGGGGTGTCCCTACAACGGGATGGGTGCCGAGCAGGTGGCGAAAGGGACACATCCTTCCGCCGGGGGCTGGGGCGGATACCGGACCGGTGCGGGCTGGAGGCTGGGTCAGGGGCGCTGGATGGCGGTGGTGTCCAGGGTGCCGTCGGTGACCTGCCGGCACAGCTGGGTCAGGGGCAGCTGGTGGGCGCGGGCGTGGCGGCGCAGGGCGTCGAAGGCGGTGTCGAAGTCGGTGTTCCAGCGTTCGGCGAGGATGCCCTTGGCCTGTTCGATGACGATGCGGCTGGAGAGGGCGGCCTTGAGCTGGGCGCGCTCGATGTTGGCGTGCACGAGGGTGCGGTGCTGCAGGATGGCGATGGTGGCCACATCGGCCAGCGCCTGCGCCACTCGTGCGTCGGTGTCGCTGAGCTGCTGCGCGCGGGTGTCGAAGAGGTTCAGTGCCCCGATCACCTGCTGGCGCAGCCGCATCGGCAGGGCGTGGGTGGTGGTGAAGTTCTCCTGGCGGGCGCGGGCGGCGAAGCGGGGGAAGGCGGCGGTCTGTGCGGGGGAGCTCAGATCGATGTTGAGGCGGGCGGTGCCGTTGCGGTGGCATTCCACGCAGGGGCCCTGGTTGGTCTGCAGGGCGAACAGTTCCAGCAGGCGGGTGTGCTCGTCGGAGGCGGCGATCAGGTGGAGCCTGCCGCTGGGGTCGGCGAGCATGACACCGACGGCCGTCACATCCAGCAGGGCGTTGCAGCGGTCGCACAGCTGGTGCAGAAAGTCGATCAGGTCGAAGTCGTCCACCAGGGTGTCGACGGCCTCGACCATGGCCGTCAGCAGGTGTTCCTCACGTGTCATGACCCTTCAGTCCCTTCGCCGGCAGCGGTGTCCGGCCCGTTATCATCATCTCGAAAGCTCAACCGTCTGGCCACCACGTCCCCGGCGACCTCGGCCACCGGACGCCCGTGGCGGAAGGCGTGGGCACGCAGCCGAAGCAGGGCCTGGGCCACGGGCACCCCCGCCTGCACGCTGACCATGCCGCTGGCCTGGTGGACGACCGCGTGGTAGAAGTCCGTGCCCTCCTCGGCGGCGGCGAAGGCGTCGCGCTGCGGGCCGCCCTCCAAGAGCGCGGCGGTCAGCGCGTCGGCCACCAGCCACGCATCGGTCGTCGCGGCGTCCGTAAGCGGGCCCGGCGCCGTACGCTGCAGGGTCAAGGTGCCCAGGCAGGCGCCCCCGACGGCCAGCGGGATGCAGAAGACCGCACCGATGCCCAGCGCCGCTATCTCGGGCAGCAGTACCGGCCACCGCCCGCCCGGCACCCGCGCCAGGTCCGGCACCAGCACCGGCGCACAGCTCACGCCCGCTTCGAGGCCCGGCCCCTGGCCGAGGGTGAACTGTGCTTCCTCCAGACGTGCGCTGACGCCATCGGAGCACCACACCACTTCACTCGGGCCACCGTCCGTGAGTATGGAGGCCGCGACGCCGTCCACGCCCAGGGCCCGGGCACACCGCTGCGCATCGGCGCCGACCAGGCCCGCATCGGCGGAGGAAGGGCGCAGGCGGGCCAGCACGGCGGCCAAGTCATGATCACCACTCACCGCTGCTCACCTCCCGGCACGGCCGTCCTCCTGCTGGAAGGACGGCCCTTGCGGGGCAGGGACGCACTCCCGGCGGGCCTTAAGTCTAGAGCGTACGGCCCTCAACAGTTCTGCGGGCACACAACACAGCCCCCGGATACTCGCAAGCCCGATGGATCGCCCGGCCGAGGCGTAGGGTGAAGGTGTAGCTGCCCGAAGGTGACGCGCTCGTCCACCATTTCTGACATTGGCTTCCGGTCAGGGCAGCGTCGGCGGTGAATGCCGGAGATCGGAACACCCTCATGTGTGCCCAGCGCACCGAACGCCCGCCCACCATCGCTCCGGACCCGAGGTGAGCGGGACCCGGGCACAGGCCGTCGCTCTGGCCGCCCGCTACGCCGGCCAGGACCACCCAGCCCGCCACCTGGGGCAGGCATGCCGCACCGCCCTGGACGACATCTACTCCGTGGGCCTGACACTGGCCGCCGACGCCGCCTTGGCCCAGCGGGTATCCCTGTGCGCCGCCGGCCCGCTGGCCGACCACGGCGAGAGACTGCAGATCAACCTCGGCGAAGGCCCCTGCGTCCAGGCCCTGAACCAGGGCACCGCGGTCCTCGCCGACAACCTCGACGACACCCATACCACGCGCCAGTGGCCCGTCTACGCGCAGCAAGCCAAGGCCCACCATATCCGCGCCGCCTTCGCCCTGCCCGCCCTCAACGGCCCCGTCCCCGCCCAGCAGGCCGGAATCGCCCTCACCCTCTACCGAGACCAGCCCGGCCCGCTCTCCGCAGCAGACCTGCACACCGCCCAGGTCCACACCGACGCCGCGGAACTGCTGCTCCTGGCCACCCCCCGGCCTGGCGACGACGACCTCACCGACGCCTGGTTCCTGCCCGCCGACGCCGTCGTCCACCAGGCCACCGGCATCATCAGCTACCGCCACACCCTCACCACCGGCCAGGCCCTCGCCCTCCTGCGCGCCCACGCCCACACCACCGACACCGACCTCACCACCCTCGCCCACGCCATCGTCCACGAAAACCTGCACCTGCCCGACCCACCCGACACCGGCCCCACCGACATCTGACAGACCTTCCCGATGACCTGAGTACGACGGGCCTTCGCCTCGGCGCGGTGAGACGACCCGTCTGAAGGTGATCAAGCGAGACACCAGGCGCAGCAACGCTGTGGGGCGCTCGCCGTGTACTCCGTGCACCTGATGTCCGCGAAGCCGCGGGCCGGCACACATCTGCCGCACCCCATCCGTGAAGAGAATCAGCACGGCCGAAGTCCGCTTTGCGCCGCCGGACCAGCGTACGCTCGACGGTATCCGTGAGATACCTCCGGCATCCCCATCACCATGCTGACGGTGGCATCCGGCGGCCTTGTCGAGGGAGGACAGGCCATGCCGCCGGCGGGTACTTCTCCGGCCCCGGGCAGCCGGTTCCCCACCTCATCGCGTACCGGCCCTGGCACCCGGACGACCACGATCAGCCACCGTGTGCAGCCTTGGGAGCCCGGCGCCGGGTGCACGGGGAAGAGGCTCAGCGTGCGCCTCCCCGCTTACACCGATGCACTGCTGCGCATCTGGCACACCGACAACCCACCGCCTGCGGCTGTCCGGCCAGATCGACCTGATTCACCAGACCGCGCTGATGGGCCACCTGCTCGCCGTCAATGGGGCGCCCGCCGATGTCACCGTGGACCTGCGCGAGGTGACGTTCATGAATTTCGCCGCCTGCACGCGCTGGTCTCCTACACCGAAAAGCTGGGGCCCGGCCGACGCCTGGCCCTCCACACCCGCACTCCGGTCGTCGGCCAGATGCTTGCGGGCCTGCGGCTGGTACCGGTCCGAACTTCCCCTGGCCCCCTGGAGAAGGCCAGCAATGAGTGATCCGCGATCGCCCTCCCGGCCCAGCGGTATACCCCACGAGCACCTCCTGCATCTCGAAGCGCGGATGGCCATGAGCATGAAGGGCGACCTGTCGTCCGATGATGGGGCTCCCCTCGTCTGCGATGTGGAGTTCACCGAGGGCCCGGTGTGAACTACCGCTACCTGACCCAGCACACCCTGACCGGCCAGTGGATCACCCAGGACATTCCCCTGACCGACGTGGAGTTCGGTGAAGAACTCAACGGACTCGGCCACCTCCGCGGCTCCCTACAACCGCACCTGGCCGTGCTGGTCCCGGGGCTCGCCAGTCCCGGGAACGGTCATCCTCTACGCCGAGCGCGACGGGTCTCCACCACGGCCCTGCTGCTTTCCCCGCCGCTGCCCGCGTCGTCGTGGTCAGCAGCGCGAGCGACGCCGCCGTCCTGGCGGCCGATGCCTGCGCGGAAGCCGGGCTGACGGTCCCGGAGCTTCCGGGGCCGCTCATCGCCGATCCGCTCGCGGTCCTCCCGCCCGGAGCCCGGGCCGTCAACCCGGTGGACACCACCGCCACCGTTCCCGGGACCCGGCACGGCGCCGTGGACGCCGTGCTCGTGACGCTGATCCCCATTGCCCTGTCCGCCGCGACCGGGGACGACCCGGCACGGGCCCTCGTCCCGCCGTCCGGGACCAGGCCCCGGCCGATCGCCACGGTTCTGCTCGACCAGGACGTTCCCCTACAGCTGCTCCAGGGCGGTGCCGCCGCCGTTCCGGCCTACGCCGATCCGACATCCGCCACACGGGCCCTCGCCCACGCCGTCTCCTCCGCCCACCGGCACGCCGAGCCCCTGGGCACGGCCCCGGCCCTGGAGGACATCGACAGCGAAGCGGCCGCCGCCCTCGTCGCGGACTTCCTCGCCCACAATCCCGAGGGCGGCTGGGCCGGGCCCCAACTGTGCGGGGCGCTGCTGGACGCGTACGGCACCCCCCAGTCGCCCTGGGAGTGGGCCACCGACGCCGACGCCGCAGTTGCTGCCGCCGAACGCGTGCTGGTGCCCGCCCAGGCGCCGTACCGGCTACGCCCCGACAGTCGCCTCGCGCCGTGGCTCCGTTCCCCCGCGCCCCCACTTCGGGATGGCCCGTTCGGTGCTCGGCTGAGGTCTCCCCGTCGAGGCGGCGCCGAAAAAAGCCTGCTCGGTTTGGTCTTGGCGTTGGTCCGTCGTTTTCGAGCCACACCGTCGTTCGTTCCGCGAATGTCTCAATTTTTCCCTCCAGCGGGTGGTGCAGTTGCCCGTGGTCGCGTACGCGTGGCCTGTTTCCTGCGTGATGCCGTTAAGTGTGAGTTCCGGACAGCCGACAAAACCGGTTGCACTGGCCAGAGCACGTTCATGCACCCGTATTCACGCAGTTGCACTGCCTGGATTCATGTTCTGCATCCAGTTCAGCCGACCTGCCGGCAGTGAACGGTCATGGCGGATTGCCGTCCCGGTCGTCTGAGCAGCACCGTTGCGGGAATACACGTGTACGGAGAATCTTTCTGTGGGACGGGCGCACCTGCGCCGTCTTGTCGGCATCGGTCGACGTACGCACACTCCGAATCGAGGGGGCTTTCTTGCCTGCCACCGAGTTCATCGAAAGGGTCGGCCTCAATGTGCCCGACCACCTCAACGCCAATGAATTCCTCTCCCTGGCACGGGAGAAAAGGATCGGGAAAGAACATCTGCAGCGGTTCGCGCTCGCCGAGTTCCAGTCGCAGGAAGCCGAGTTCACCGCTTACGGGCTGCTGTTGTCCCGGTTCCCGCACGAGGTACCCGGCGGGTTCTTCTCCTTCGTCGGTCACGAGCTGATGAAGGCGCGTCACCGGATGGTCAGCGGTCTGGCCCCTGCGCTGGGCATGTCGCCGGACGAGATGCGCCGCATGCCGCGGCTGGAACCGGTGCGGCGCTTCACGGAGTTCATTTCGTGGACGGCGCTGCATGCCGGAGCCGGGGAAGCAGCGCTGCTGGCCCGCACCGACTTCACCCTGTGGTGCAACACGTGCGCGGTCCTCGCCGACGTCCTGCGTGAGGCGCAGGACACGCCCACCGAGGCAGTGGCCTACATCGACGCCTACCGGGAGAACCCGCCGGAGGTGGCCGACGGCGTCCTGCAGGTGATCGAGTACGGCCTGGCGCATCACGAACCGGACGAGTGGATCACCCGGAGCGCGGTGCGGATGGAGCCGGCGCTTCGCGACTGGTGGAGAGCCGTGGCCACCGCCGGGTGATGGAGGCCACGACAATCGAAGCAACGGAAGGCGGGGCTGGTATGGGGCGACACGTCGGTGACGTCACGTTCGCCGCGGAAGACTTCACCCACTTCCGCAGCCGCTTGCGGCAGTGTCTGGAAACCCTGCCGCGTGTGATGGGCCATGGTGACTTCGGTGTGCTGCCCGCCATGGTCGGTGCGGAACTGGAGCTGTCTCTGGTGGATGCGAGCGGCCGTCCGGTCCCGGTGAGCACCGCCGTCCGCGCCGCGCTGGACGACGATCGGATCGCTTTGGAGGTGGCGCGGTCCAACGTCGAGGTGAACCTGACACCGGTCAACCTGGCGGGGCGGCCGTTCACCGCGCCGACCGGGGAGGCGGAGTCGATGCCGGCCCATATCACCGCGGTGTCGCTGCCTCAGTACGGGGCGCGGGCCGTGCCGATCGGTACCTTGCCCACGCTCCGGGCGGCGGACCTGACAGCGGGCGCCTTGACCCCGCAGCCGCGTTTTCACGCGCTGGAGGAGGCGTGGGCCAGGCGCCGGACTGCACCGTTTCTTGTGCGCGTAAGAGACGGGACACAGGGCTTCGTAGCGGCGGAGTCGGTGGCGGTGCAGGGGGCCGCGTGTTCCTGGCAGGTGCATCTGACGGTGCCGCCCCACCGGTTCTGCCGCACCTTCAACGCCGCCCAGGTGGCCAGTGGCCCCGCCCTGGCCGCAGCAGGCAACTCGCCCCTACCGTTCGGGGGTCGCGCGTGGCAGGAAGCACGTATTCCGTTGTACGAGCACGGCTTCGGTGACTGGCAGGGCACCGCGAGGCAATGGGCACGCCTTCCCCGCGTCGGCTTCGGCCACGCCTGGCTGCGCGGCGGGCCGTTGACCGCGTTCGAGGATGCGGTGCGCAACTACGATGTCCTGCTGCCCGCGCCCCGCAGTGCCGACAGCCGGCCAGGTGAGCCGTATCCGGCGTTGGAAGAACTGCGGCTGCACCTGAGCACGCTCTGGCCGTGGAACCGTCCGGTGTACGACCCGGCCGGAAACCTGCGGATCGAGTTCCGGGCTCTTCCCTCCGGGCCGACCCCGCTGGACATGGCGGCGAACACTGCCTTCCTGATCGGCCTGACCTACTGGCTGGCGGCAGAGGAACGTGATGTGGCGCAGTGCCTGCCGTTCGCCCACGCCAGAGCCAATTTCTACCGGGCCGCCCGCAATGGTCTGGACTGTGCCTTGTGGTGGCCGCCGTGTCCCGGGGAGGCCACCACTTGCGAACATCAGGCGGCCAGTCTCGTCAGGCGGCTTCTGCCGCAGGCTCGGGCAGGACTACGGCTCGCCGGCGTGGCCGCCGACGAGGCGGACGGGTTCTTGCACCTGCTGGAGTGCCGGGTGGCATCAGGCCGGACAGGCGCATGGTGGCAGCAACGCGCCCACGAAAGCCTGGGTGACCGCACCGGCCAGGCCGCCGGTCCTCGCGAGCTGGGGGAGCTGACCGAGCGTTATGCGCGGCTGGCGGAGCACAGGGCCCCTGTCCACACCTGGAATCTTCCCTCAGACGTCCGACGGAGACCGTGATGTACCAGAGCGCGCCCCCAGCTACGGACCTACAGGTCGACTTCCCCTTCGACTACGCCGCCTTCGTCGCGGGTGACCGGCGCGCGGGACGGCTGCCCGACGAGGCTCTGGGTGCGCGGGTCGCGGTCATCGGGGCCGGCGGCAGCGGTCTGACGGCGGCCTATGAGCTGATGCGGGCAGGATGCCACCCCGTACTGTACGAGGCCGAGTGCAGTACGGACGGGCCCGGCGGGCGCCGTCTGGGCGGGCGTATGGACAGCCGGCGCCTTGCCGATACGGACAGTGCCGTCGTCGAACTGGGCTGTATGCGGTTTCCCGACTCCGCTGCGCTGGTGCGCCAGTACGCGCGCACGTTCGGGGTACGGCTTTGTCCTTTCCGCGACAACTACGTTCCCGAGGTGACCCCGGTGACCGTGCTGGACGTCGACGGCCGGCAGTACCCCGCCCAGCAGATCACCGACCTCTACGCCCTTCATGACGGCTTCCGGATCGCACACACCCGCTGGCAGGACGCGCTGACGCGCATCGGTCTGTTCCAGCTTCAGCGGGATGTCGCCGCACGGGACCTGGGCGCCGTACGGCGGCGCTGGTGCGACCTGACGGCACGCTTCGAGCAGTGGTCGTTCTACCGTTTCCTGCGCGACGCCGCAGGCGCGGGACTCTCCCACGAGCAGGCCAGGCTCCTGGGCACCGCTGGTGTGGGGCCGGTCGCCTGGGACTGTTTCTTCGACCTCAGCATCGTGGAGATCCTACGGATGCTGCTGTGCACCGAAGGAGGCACCCAGCTCTACGCCCCCCAGGGCATCAGCCGCCTCGCCGAAGGATTCTGGGCCCATCGCACCCCCACCGCGCAGGGGCGCATCCGCAGCCTCGAAACGCTCAACCACGGCGCCCTGCGGCCCGCCGTTCGCACGCTGGACGTCACCGCGGACGCCGCCGGGGGCGTCGTGGCGCACAGTGAGGACGGCCGCAGCGAACACTTCGCCGCCGCCGTGTTCACCCCGCAACTGCGCCTGCTGGAGACGGGCATGGAGCTTCGCTCCACCGATGCCGGGACTCCGGCCCTGGGGCCCCGGATGTGGCGGGCCGTACGCCGGCTGCACTACTTCCAGTCCGCCAAGACCGTGCTCGTCACCCGACGCCCGTTCTGGGCAGGCACCTCGCTGGACGGTGTCACCCTCACCGACCGGCTGCCCCGCGCCTCCTACACTCTCGACTACGGACCCGCCCCCGGCCCCGGGGGCCGCCGGGCCGTGCTGGACCTCAGCTTCACCTGGGCCCAGGACGCGATGAAGATCGCACCGTTCACTGTGCAGGAACGGGTCGCCCTGTTCGTCCGCGACTTGGCCGCCATCCATCCCGAAGCGGCACCGGACCTGCGCGCGCACGCGGCCGCCGACCCGGCGGTCACCGTCTCCTGGGAGGACAGAAGGAATTTCCAGGGGCTGTGCCGCTTCTCCTGGCCGGGCGACCACCCCTACCAGCGTGACCTGTTCTGCCATTTCATGAAGGACTTCACCGGCACACCGGCTGTGCCGGGCGAACCTGCCAACGCCCTGTTCCTGGCCGGCGACGACACCTCTTGGTCCCCGGGCTGGCTCGATCACGCCCTGGCCTCGGGCCTCAACGCCGCCTGGGGCGTCCTGCGCCAGCTCGGCGCCCGCAGCGAGCCGGGCAACCCGGGTCCCGGCGACGTCTGGAACGACCCCCGCTACTTGCCGATCACCGTGCCCTGACCACAGCGCACCCCGCCCCGCCGGCCTCGTCCCGCCGCCCGACCCCGGCTCAATCCGTTCTGGCCCTTCCGGAGGCACCATGCCCGCATTCCCCGGCCGAGACCTCCTGCTGCGGCCCGACCGCATCTGGGACGCCGTTCAGGACGGCCCCGTCGAGGAACAAGCCGTCCTGGTACGTGACGGCCGCATCGCAGCAGTCGGCCACCACCTCACCGCCACAGCGCAGACGGACACGGTGGCCGTGCCCGGCTGCACCCTCATGCCCGGCTTCATCGACTGCCACGTCCACCTTCTGGACGAGGCCGCCGAGCAAGCACCATCGGCCTACCAGGCCCTCACCGCCGTCCCCGCCCTGCGCACCCTGCTGCACCAGGGCTTCACCACCGTGCGCGACCTGGGCAGCGCCCATTTGCCCCTGAACGTCTCACTGCGCCGGGCGGTGGAGGACGCCCTGATCGAAGGCCCTCGCATCATCGCCGCACCGAACATCCTCTCCCCGCCCGGCGGACACGGCGACAAAGCACCCGAACTCGCCCAGCGCTACGGACACCAGATCGGCACCCTCGCTCACGGGGAGCACGAGCTGCGCCGCGCGGTACGCGAACAGTCCCGGGCCGGCGCCGACTGGATCAAATTCGCCGGCAGCGGCGGCTTCACCTCAGCGGTCGCCAGCCCCGACAGCACCTCCTACACCCACGCAGAGATGCACGCCATCACCGCCACCGCCGACGACCTGGGCCTGCCGTGCGCCACCCACGCCCTGAGCGACCGCGCCGTACGGCGCGCCGTCGCCGCCGGCGTGCGCAGCGTGGAACACGGCTACTTCGCCACTGCCACGACCTACCGGACCATGAAGGAGGCGGGCACCTTCCTCGTGCCCACCCAGTACGTACAGACCTATTTCCTCGACCGGCTCGACGACGACAGCTTCTGGACCAGCGGTACCGCCGCGATGCGCCGCAACTACCGGTCCCACGCCGAGCACCTGCGCGAAGGGCTGCAAAGACCCGCGCGAACCGAGGTCACCATGGCCTTCGGCACGGACGCCGGGCTGTTCCCCTACGCCGACAACTGGCGCGAGTTCCCCACCCTGGTCGCCAACGGGTTCTCCTCCCTGCGCGTCCTTCGCTCGGCGACCAGCACCGCAGCCGCCCTGCTCAAACGCCCGGACCTGGGCACCCTCACGCCCGACGCGGCTGCGGATCTCGTCGCGGTGGAAGGCAACCCTTTCCACGACATCACCGCCACCGGCCGCATCCGCTGCGTCATCCAGAACGGCCACCTCATCACCGCGCACCCCACCACGTCATGACACGTCAGGTACCGCGCGGGACGTGTTCTCACCGGCCCGGCCTCCCCGCCCTTCGGCTTCAAGGCTCCGCTCCGGGCCGATGCGTGTCTCATCGGCCGAGCAGGCCGGTAAGAGGTCGACGGGCAACGGGAGCGGCGGCAGATGCAGCCGTACCCGCCCTGGCACCAGATGCACCGGCCGGGGGCATCTGCGTGGCCTGCGCGGGACCGTGCCCACTGCCGGGCAGGCTGTTGCCGCCGGAGTCCGAGTGGCACGGCACACCCAGCGGGCCAGCGACGGACGCCAGCTGTGGGACCGCCCCCGCTGTCTCGCAGAACAGCCCGATGCGGGTCTCCTGGCCCGCATCGGGCTGTTCAGTCGGTAGGCGCGGGCCGCATCGACCGACCATCCGCATCGGGCGCATCAGGTGCTGGCTTCTCGCCCGCAGTGCGTACCCGAAGGCTGGGGACGCGTTCTAGGCGGCTGGACTCCGGTGGTGGGCTGGTAGGGCCTGCGCGAGCCAGTTGGGGTCGGCGGCGAAGGTGCGGGCGCGCAGGCGGTCCAGGGCGCTGGCCGGTGGCAGCTCCGTCCCCGGGGCCGGTGGCGTCGTGCGTCCCGGGGCCCTGAGCGCGCCGTCTGGTTCGGCTCCGGCCCCCGCGCGGACTGCTCGCCGAAACCTGTGGCACGCTTCGGGACCGCGTCCGAGCAGGGGTACACGGACGGGCAGGGATACACGGACGGAAGAAGAACGTCATCAGATTCGTCCACGCCGCCTGCCGCGTAGTTCCAGCCGATGTGGTTCTTCCAGAGAATCACCCGGGTGCCTCGTGGGGAGGCTGGCGACCATGCCGTCACTGCGGGCTCACGAACACCAGCGAACCCGGGCGGCGCATGGCTGGAACCACCCTCCCGCGGCGCCCAAACCGTTGGCCATTGAACCTCTGTTCGCGCCGGGGCGTATTCCCGGTAGCACGGTGGAGGCACCTCCGTCAGGGGCCGTCCGCACGAGTCGCCGGTGCGGCCGTCTGCCGATGGACTCTCGCACAGGCCCGTGGCACGCCTGCCCGTGTACCCGGGCAGGGCTCCGGGGCCGGCCGTGGTACTGGTCCGTTCCTCGAACCCGTCAAAGGGAGCGTCATGGGGTCCAACGCACGACCGGAATTGCAGGTCCGCGGCCGGGATCGGCAGTTGGCGCAGGTCCGCGCCAACCTGCGGCGGGTGGCGAGCACCCGGCACAGTGGCGTCCTGGTCGTGGAGGCCGCGCCCGGGGCGGGCAAGTCCCGCCTTCTCAGGGAAGCTGTCACACTCGCCGGCGGCAGCGGCTTCGCTGTCGTCAACGGCACCACGACCGGCCCCGGGGCCGCCTCCGATGGGCCGGCGGCGCTTGCGGGCGCCCGCTCGGGCATGCCGGGTCCCGCCGACCACCGGTGTCACTCTCCGCAGGTGACGTCCGTGATCGAGTCGGCGCGGACATGGTTGCGCGACGACAGTGAGCGCCGGCGCGTCCTCGTGGTGCTCGACGACCTGCATCTGGCATCCCGGCCCGCCTGGACAGCGTTGTGCGAGCTGATCGAGGCCTTCAGTACCCGGCCAACGCTGTGGCTTCTGGCCTTCTCCTCGGACCGTGACGCCGTCTCGTCCGAGGCGGTGCGGACCTGCCTCGGCAAGCTGAGGAGCAGGGTTTCGGTGGAAGCGCTGCACGAGCTGGGGCCGCTCTCGGGTGAAGCGTTGACGCAATTGGTCACCGATGTGACCGGCGCCACCCCCAGCTCGGCCCTCCTTGCCCTGGCCGAAAGCGTCGACGGCACCCCCCGGGCAGTGATCGAGCTGATGCGCGGGCTCGTGGAGGACGGCGATGTCTGCCTGGTCGACAACACCTCGCGCTTGCATCCCGACGTCAGCGGCGGCACCGCGGACGGGGCCGGTGTGTGCCTGCCCGCGCCGGTGCCGAAGCGTTTCGCCGGGCTGCTCGAAAAGGATCTCCAGTCGCTGTCCGAGGCGACCCTGAAGGCTCTTCGGGTGGCAGCGGTGCTCGGGTCCCCGTTCGCGCCGGAGGATCTGTCGGCCCTGCTCGGCCAGACACCGGTCGCCCTGCTGGCTGCGGTGGACGAAGCCGTCAGCCGCAAGCTGGTGGTCTGCGGCGAGCACGACCTCGCGTTTCGCAGTGCGCCGATCTGGCGGGCCCTGCTCGACTCGGTGCCCTTACCGGTGCGCGCGCTGCTGCGCCGGCAGGCGGCGCAGGTGCTGCTGTCGCGCCGCGACGGCCTCGCGCGCGCCGCCCTCCAACTGGTGCACATCGTCCAGCCCGGCGACATGGAGACCCTGCGTATCGTCTCCGAGGGGTCCCGGAAACTGCTGGCCGCCGATCCGTCGACCGCGGCGTCACTGGCGATGCGCTGCATGGAGTTGCTGCCTCCCGGGCAGGCCGAGCGCTTGCGGTGCGCGAAGACCGCGGTCGAGGCGTTCACCCGAGCCGGCCACCTGGAGAAGGCGGTCACCTTGGCCGAGGACACCATCGACGAGGCCACCCGGCTCGCGGCCCTGGCACCGGGCTCGCTCGCCGAGGACGTCGCCGCGCTGCGGGCGACGATGGCGGCCGCACTGCTGTTGCAAGGAGACGCGCCCAGGGCGCACCGAGCCGCACGCGACGCGCTGACGGCTCAGGAGGCCGGCTTCGGGAGCCGCCAAGCCGTGATCGCTCATCTCGCCTCCTCCTGGCTGACCGGTGACAGTGCCGCGCGCAAGCGGGTCCAGGAGATCCTCGACGCCCCCGGGCGTCACCCACAGGCCGTGCACGTCGGCGCGATGGCCTTCCACGCGTTCGGCCAATGGCGCGCCGGCCGGGCGGGCGACGCGCTGCAATCCCTGCGCCAAGCGGTCGCCCTCGGTGGCGGGGACCAGGTCGCACAGTTTCTGGATCCACGCTGGTTCCTTGCCTTCACACTCACCCGGCTCGACGAGTACCAGGAGGCACAAGAGGTCGTCGAGTGCTGCGCACCGTTGGCCGCCGCGCAGGCGGGCACCCCGGCCGCCGCCGTCGCGGCCGTCCTGCGGGCACCGCTGTATCTGGCCCAGGGACGTCTGGAGGCGGCCGAACAGGCGGCGCGGAACGGTGTGGGCGCCGCCGGCCCGTGCGTGCCGATGCTAGCCCCCCAGGCGTGGCTGGTGCTGGCCCTGACCGCGCTGCGCCGGGGGGCGCTCCCCCAGGCCGAGGACCACCTCAAGACCCTGGAGAAGGACTTCCCGACAGCTTCCTGGAGTCCCTGGTGGTCCGCGCGCCTGCTGCTGAACGCCCGACTGGCCGAGGCGCGGTCGGACTTCGGTGCGGCCGCGGAGATGCTGGCGGAGATCGCTTCGGAGGCCGGAGCGCTGCGCGAACTGGCCCTGGAGGACTCGGCGGCCGCGGCCTGGTGTGTGCGCTGCGCGCTGGCGGCGGACCGGCCGGACCTCGCCCGCGCCGTCATCGAGGCGACCGAGGACCTGCGACGGCACAACCGCGGTGTTCCCGCGGTGCTCGCCGCGGCTCTGCACGCTCGCGCGCTCGCCGACAAGGACGCGGACGCCCTGGACCGGGCCGGCCGGCTGCACCGCAATCCGTGGGCCCAGGCCGCGGCGGCCGAGGACCAGGCCGCCCTTCTGCTCGACCGAGGCGACCAGGAGAACGCAGTCAGCGCGCTGGACCGGGCGCTGGGTGCGTACGGCGCGCTCGGCGGCGAACACGACGCCGCCCGCGTACGGGCCCGACTGCGCCGGCTCGGGGTGCGGCGCCGGCACTGGACGCGCACCGAACGCCCGGTCTCCGGCTGGGAGAGCCTGACCAAGACCGAACGGAAGGTGGCGGAACTGGTGGCGGGCGGTCTTACCAACGGGCAGGCCGCCCGCCATCTGTTCATCTCCCCGCACACGGTCGGATTCCACCTGCGGCAGATCTACCGCAAGCTCGGCATCCGCTCCCGTACGGCCTTGACCCGCTTCACCCTGTAGCGCCTACCTGCCCCGGTCGCAGCCGCTCACCCGGTCCCCTGCATCAGCGGCCGCCACCACCGGCGGTTGGCGGCGTACCACGCGACCGTCTCGGCGAGCCCCCGCTCGAAGGTGACCCGCGGCGTATGACCCAGGGCCCTGAGCTTGGCGTCGGTCAAGGAGTAGCGGCGGTCGTGGCCCTTGCGGTCGGGCACGTGCTCGACGCACCGCCAGGGGGCCCCGAGCGCCTCCAGCAGCCGGGCGGTCAGCTCCCGGTTGGTCAGCTCGGCGGTCCCCGCGACGTGGTAGACCTCGCCCGCCTCGCCGCGCTCGGCGACCAGCCGGACGGCCCGGCAGTGGTCATCGACATGGACCCAGTCGCGTACGTTCCGGCCGTCGCCGTACAGCGGCACCTTCAGGCCGTCGAGCAGACGGGTGGTGAACAGTGGGATGACCTTCTCCGGATACTGGTACGGCCCGTAGTTGTTCCCGCAGCGGGTGATGCTGACCGGCAGCCCGTGGGTGCGCGCGTAGGCCAGGGCGATCAGATCTCCGCCGGCCTTGGCCGCGGCGTAGGGGGAGTTCGGGTTGAGCGGGGCCGACTCGTCCCAGGACCCGGCCTCGATGCTGCCGTACACCTCGTCGGTGGAGACGTGCACGACCCTCGGGGCGCCGGCGTCGAGGCATGCCTCCATGAGGCACTGCACGCCCAGGACGTTGCTGCGGACGAAGTCGCCCGCGCCGGTGATCGAGCGGTCGACGTGTGTCTCGGCGGCGAAGTTGACGACGACGTCGTGGCCGGGCACCACCTTCCGGAGCAGTTCGGCGTCGCAGATGTCGCCGTGGACAAAGGTGAACCGGCCCTCGGCGGGCGCCAGGTTGGCCGGGTTCCCGGCGTAGGTCAGCTTGTCGAGCACGGTCACCTCGTCCGCGCCGGCGTAGGACCGTACGAAGTGCGAGCCGATGAAGCCGGCACCGCCGGTCACGAGGATTCTCATGAGGTGACCTGCACCTTGCTGTGATCGCCGAGGACCAGGCGGTGGGCCCGCAGGGCCCCGGGAGTGGACGTCACCTCGACCTCGCGTCCGATCAGCGAGCGTTCGACGCGCCGCACCCCGGCGAGGGAAGCCCCGCGCAGCACGATGGAGTACTCGATCTCGCTGTCGGTCACCGCGCAGTCGCTGTCGATGGAGGTGAACGGGCCGACGTAGGAGTCGCGGATGTGGGAGCCGGCCGCGATGACCGCCGGGCCGACGATCCGCGACCGGGTGACGGTGGCGCCCTCTTCGACCACCACCCGGCCGACCAGTTCGCTGGAGCACACCTCACCGGCGCAGTCGGCCGCGATGCCGTCCAGGACCAGGCGGTTGACCTCCAGCATGTCGTCGACGTTTCCGGTGTCCTTCCAGTACCCGGACACGACGCTGGAATCCACCCGGCACCCCGCGTCGATCAGTTCCTGGATCGCGTCGGTGATCTCCAGTTCACCGCGCCAGGACGGCTTGATCCGGCACACGGCGTCGTGCACGCGGGCGGTGAACAGGTAGACGCCGACCAGCGCCAGATCGCTCTTCGGATGCTGCGGCTTCTCCTCCAGTCCGATCACCCGGCCGCGCGGATCCAGCTCGACCACGCCGAACGCGCGCGGGTCCGAGACCCGGGCCAGCATGATCTGGGCGTCCGGTCGGTTGGTGCTGAACCGCCGCACGAGCGAGCTGATGCCGCCGACGATGAAGTTGTCGCCGAGGTACATCACGAAGTCGTCGTCGCCGAGGTAGTCCCGGGCGATGTGGACGGCGTGCGCCAGGCCCAGCGGGGCCTCCTGCGGGAGGTAGGTCACCTCCAGGCCGAAGCGTGAGCCGTCGCCGACCGCCGCCTCGATCTCGGCGGCCGAGTCGCCGACGACGATGCCCACCTCACGGACCCCGGCCTCGGCGACCGCTTCCAGGCCGTAGAACAGGACCGGCTTGTTGGCGACCGGCACGAGCTGCTTCGCCGAGGTGTGCGTGATCGGCCGCAGCCGGGAGCCGGAACCGCCGGCCAGCACGAGCGCCTTCATCGGCGCCCCTTCGCCGGGGCGGCCGCCCCGGGGCGGCGCACGGCCCCGCGCCCGTCCGGCTCAAGCAGGTCCGGCCGGCTGCCGAAAGCGTCCGGCCTCAGCCGGGGTGTCCCCCGGTCGCGCGGTACGTCAGCCACAAAGCTAGGAGCCATCATCTTCCCCATATCCGTGAGCGGGCCGATTCCGTGGCGCGTCCTGGTGAGAGCCTGTGTCATGGCCCCGGCAGGACGCCCGCCGCCCGGCACGGCCGGGCCTCTGCTTCCCGCGTCGGTCGGCGCGGGGACCCGCCGGCCCGGCGTGCCGCGGCACGGTCGCCTTCAGGCCAGCGTGGCGGGCAGGGCGCTCAGCCGGCGGATCATCCACTCCGATTCCCACTGGACGGCGGTGTCGCTGCTCAGCCGTGCCCGCGGGAACCGGCGCAGGAAGCCGCGTACTGCGATCTGTGCCTCCAGCCGGACCAGCGAGGCGCCGATGCAGTAGTGCATGCCCAGGCCGAAGGTCAGGTGCCCTTGTCCCTTGCGGGCCGGGTCGAAGCTGTCGGCCTCCTCGCCCGGCCCGCGGTTCGCCGCCGCGATGCTGACCTGCACCGGGGCGCCCTTGGGGATCAGGTAGCCGCCGAGGTCGAGGTCCTCCATGGCGAAGCGCCAGGTCGGGTGCGGGAACGGCGGGTGCACCCGCAGAGCCTCCTCGATCCACTCCTTGATCTCCTCGTCGGTTCGCGGCCGGTCCTCGGGCGGCCGGCGCAGCGCCTCGTACAGCGACGCGGAGATCGCGCTCCCGGTCGTCTCGTAGCCGGTGATGATCATCCCGACCGTCCAGACGATGACCTCGCCCTCGGTGATCGCGTCCGGCCCGTCGGAGGCGGACAGGAAGCCCGTGATCACCCCGTCCCGCAGCGGGGCCGGGTCGCGCACCCAGTCCTGGACCGCGCCGAACAGCGCCCCGACCGCCTCGGTGCGGGCCGGGTAGTCGGAGGAGTAGAGCATCACGTCGGTGATGCTGCGCAGCCGCCGCTCCGCCTCCAGGGGCAGGCCGAGCATCTCGGAGATGAACGCCAGCGGGATGCGGTGGGTGTAGTCCGTGACCACGTCGACTTCGGCGGAGTCCGCGGAGCGGGACTGCTCCAGCTCGTCCAGGAATCCGTCGACCTTGACGCTGACCCGCTCGCCCCACCGCTCGGTGTTCCGGGGGCTGAGCACCGGTGCGTGCAGCCGCCGGATCCGCGCGTGGTGCTCCCCGTCGCTCATGATCATGGCGCGGGCGTACTCCGGATCGGGCTGCGAGCCCACCATCAGGCCCGGCTTGCGCATGAAGTCCGGGACCAGGCTCACGTCCTTTTCCATCCGGGGGTGTGTCAGCGCGATCCGCACCAGTTCGGGATCGCACACGACCCAGGCGTGCCGGCCGAGGTAGGGGATCCGCACGACCGGCGCGACGCGGGCGGCCGCCAGCAGGTCCGGCATGCAGTCGAACGGCCCCGGGTCCACCGGCATACTCGCCAGGGGGGCTTGTGCCAAGCCGGTTTTCGTCGTGGCATTCACTGTGTGACACCTCCGGTGGGGACCTGGCCCTGGGAGCCGGCCATGGTCTCGATCAATTCGGCGGCCCGTCGCGGGGCGTCGCAGCTCCGGAACTCCCGGGACATCTCGCGTGCCCGCCGCCGGTAGCGTTCGTCGTTGAGCACGGTGGTCACCGCCTCGCGCAGGCCGGCTTCCGTCACGGCCCGCCGTTTGAGGACGACACCGGCCCCGGCCCACTCGACCCGCGCCGCCACATCGGGCTTCTCCTCCGAGCCCGGTGCGACGACCAGCGGTACCCCCTGGGCGAGGGCCGCGTTGGCGCCGTTGTAGCCGCCGTTGGTCACCATCACGTCCACGTGCGGCAGCAGGTGGTGGTAGGGGATGAACCGCTCCAGCCGGACGTTGTCCGGCAGCGGCCGCAGCCGGTCGACGTCCACGCCGCTGCCGGTGGTGACCACGACGAGGACGTCCTGCCCGCCCAGGGCCCGGACGGCGGGCGCGAGCAGCCGGTCGACGTCGTTGGCGGTGGTGCCCTGGGTGAGCAGCACGACCGGCCGGCCTGCCTGCAGCTCGTCCCACCAGCCGGGTGGGTCGAAGTGCTCCGGGGGAAGGCCGAGGAGTCCGCCCACGAAGTGGGTTCCCGGCAGCAGGTCGCTGCGCGGGAACTCGAAGGACCGCACGGTGCCCATCAGGTACAGGGCCGGCGGGCGCGCGATGTTCGCCATGGCGCCGGTCCGCAGCCGGGGCAGTCCCACCCGGGCCCGGGTCCGGTCCGCCTCCCGGCGTATGCCCCGCATCACCACCTGGTCGGCGACGAACCTGAGCAGCGCGTTGCGTGCCCGCCCCAGCAGCGACGCACTGGGCATCGCGCCCCGCCCGAGCGGGGCGGTGTCCCTGCTGCCGGCGATGTAGACCGAGTTGTTCAGCCAGACCAGCGGGATCCCGGTGCGCTCGCCGGCGAAGCAGGCGCCGTAGCACATGTCGTCGGCGAGGATGCACTCGGCCGCGAACCGTTCGAGCACCGCCAGGAGGTCGTTCATCTGGCCCGGTGCGGTGCGGTAGAAGATGTCCCGGACGCCGGTGGTGAAGTTGGCGACCCCGGACAGCCCGGCGTGGCCGGGGAACGCTTCCTCCCGGCTCCGGCCGCCGAAGTCGAGCCCGGCGTGCATGGGTTCGAAGTGCGCCCCGGTCCGCTCCACCTGTTCACGGAAGGCGCGGCCGGTGTACCACCGCACCTCGTGGCCGCGCCGGGTCAGTTCGCGTGCGACTTCGAGCATGCTGACGACGTGTCCCGGTGCCGGTGTGGTAGCGATCAACACACGCATCAGCTCTCGCCTCCGTCGGGTCTGGTGTCACCGTTGCCGCCGGACGGACCGGGCGCCCACGGCCCGGCCGTCCGGCCACGCACGCCAGCATCACCCGGCCCTGGCTCCGGGTGGGGGGAACGGGGCAAACCCCGCACGTTCGCGCGGGGTGGCGGTGCCGGGCCGCCCCGATGGCGCCAGCGTGTCGCCGATCAAACCGTCCGTCCCCGGGCCCGGCGGGGGATACGAACGCGCCGCCACTGCACGAACAATGACCGACAAGCAATCCCCGGCATCGCCCTTTCCGGGACCGGGAAGGCGCTGGCGTTCATCCAGGACATGCTCCCGGCCTTGGACATCGCGTACTGGAGGAAACCTGTGACGGCACCCTCGCAGAAGATCGACGGGGCGGATGAGGCGCTCGGCGGGCCGAAGAAGGTCACCGTCATCGGCGCCGGCATCGCCGGCCTGGTCACGGCCTACGAACTGGAACGCCTCGGACATCAGGTCCACGTCATCGAAGCAAGCTCCGGCATCGGCGGCCGCATTCACACCCACCGGTTCTCCGGCCGCGGCCAGACCGGGCCGTTCGCCGAACTCGGCGCGATGCGGATCCCCGCCGGGCACCGGCTGACCATGCACTACATAGCCGAACTCGGGCTGCAGCACCAGGTGCGTGAATTCCGCACCCTGTTCTCCGACGACGCGGCCTACCTGCCCACTGCCTCCGGCTACCTCCGGGTGCGCGACGCGCACAAAACCCTCGTCGAGGAGTTCGCCGCCGGGCTGCCGGGCCGGCAGTACCAGGGGAACACCCTGCTGTTCGGCGCCTGGCTGGACGCCAGCATCAGGGCCATCGCACCCCGCCAGTTCTACGACGCCATGCACGACGAAATCGGCGTGGAACTGCTGAACCTCGTCGATCACATCGACTTGGCGCCCTACCGGTGCGGCAGCGCGCACAACCGGATCGACCTGCACTCCTTCTTCGCCGACCACCCGCAGGTGCGGTCGCTCTGCCCGCCGCGCCTGGAGCGTTTCCTCGACGACGTCCTGGACGAGACCAGCTCCACCATCGTGCGGCTGCGCGACGGCATGGACGCGCTTCCCCGGCAGCTCGCCGCGCGGATCCGGGGACCGATAGCGACCGGCCAGGAAGTGGTCGGTATCGATGTCCGCGACGACACGGTGGTCCTGCGGATCCGCCAGGGTGTCAGGTCCCTCACCCGGACCTGCGACTACGTGGTGTGCACCATTCCGTTCACGGTGCTCCGGAGGATGCAGTTGTCCGGCTTCGACCCGGACAAGCTGGATATCGTCCACCAGACGAAATACTGGGCCGCGACGAAGGTCGCCTTCCACTGCCGCGAAGCCTTCTGGGAGAAGGACGGGATCAGCGGGGGCGCGTCCTTCACCGGCGGGCACGTGCGGCAGACCTACTACCCGCCCACCGAAGGCGATCCGGAACACGGCGCGGTGCTGCTCGCGAGCTACGCCATCGGGCCGGACGCCGACGCGCTCAGCCGGCTGGGCGAGGCGGAGCGCAACGCGGTCGTCACCAGGGAACTGAGCGCGATGCACCCCGAGTTACGCCGGCCGGGCATGGTCCTGGGCGTGGCGGGCCGGGACTGGGGCGCGCGCCGGTGGTCCTGGGGGGCGGCCACGGTCCGCTGGGGCCAGGAGGCCGCCCTGCGCGAGGCGGAGCGGCGGGAGGCGGCCCGGCGGCAGAAGGGGCTGTTCTTCGCCGGTGAGCACTGCTCGTCGAAGCCCGCCTGGATCGAGGGCGCGATCGAGTCGGCGATCGACGCCGCGCACGAGATCGAGTGGTACGAGCCGCGGGCCCACCGCGTCTTCGCCGGCACCCGGCGGAGCCCCTCGCGGGAGTCGGCATGAGCGTCTTCGACCTGCCCCGGCTGCACTTCGGCGGGACGGCGACGACGCACCTGCCGACCGGCGCGCGCAGCGGCCTCGTCGATCTGGCGACCAACACGGCGCTCACCGACGACGGACAGCCCTTTCCCGCGCACCGCCCGCCCGGCGAGTACCACGACCATCTGGACCGGCTGGGGCCGCGGTTCGACAGCTCGGGCCGCCCGGCGGCCGACGGACCCTTCAGCGCGGCCAAGGGCGAGGACTTCGCCGGCAACGGGCACTTCTCCGTCGACGCGCGGATCACCGGCGTCGAGGTCCGTGCGGGCGATGTCGACACCGCCGACCCGGTGGTCGGCCGCGGTGTCGACATGTGGGGGCACTACAACGAGTATCTGGCCACCACGGTCAACCGGGCCCGCGTCTTCGACGTCGACCCGTCGTCCGACTGGACCACGACGCTCATGGTCGGGCAGTTCTGCTTCGGGCGGGACGGCCGCTCCCACGACGTCGGGTACATGGCCACCGGAGGCGTCCGCGGCTTCCATCCCCCACGGTGGCACAACGCCCGCCACGTCCGGGACGTCGGCGATCACTGGCTGGCGGAGCGGCTGCGCCGGTCCGTGGTGCACCAGTTCGCCGTGACCGAGCAGGACGAACTGACCTGGCTCGACGAAGCGGCCGTCTCGCCGGCCGTACGGCATCTGCGGGCCGCGGCCGCCGCCGAGGGGGCCGGCGGCCTGGTGGTGCAGTTCGCGCTGAGCCATCTGTCCGCTCCGCTCGCGCCCGACCGGCCTGGCCGGTGGCGGTTGCGCGGGACGATCGCACCGTGGCGCCCGCACGAGCCGCGTACCTATCCGGCGGGCCGGCTGCTCGTCCCGGAGCGCCACCCGCCCGGCCGGGCCCCCGGTGAGCTGCACAACCTCACCGTCGAGCTGACGGACGAGCACGTCACCCTCAACATGATCACTGCGGTGCCCACCCGTGCCCCAAAGGCAGCCCCCGGGGCCGCGGCCGGCCCGCCCGCCCCGGTCGACATCGGCGATCTCGAACTGCGCACGGCGGACAGCGACCGGCTGGTGGCCCGGGTGCCCCGGCAGGCGTACCTCGGGGAGAAATTCGCCCTGGCCGGCGGTTTGGTGACAGTCCCCATCGAGCTGCCGGCGCACGCCGCGGCCGACGAGGCGCTGCGCCTGGTGGGCGCCGGCCCGGACGGCCCGGTGGTGCACCTGCGCGAAAAGGAGATCAACGTCCAGGCCGACGACGCGAGCCTCTTCCTGGAGCATCCACGGGACCCGGACGACGCGGACCAGGACGTCGACGTACTCGTGCGCTCCTTCGTGCGGGGCCGCCCGGCCGCCGTCGCCGGAATCCACGTACGGCAGTTCTTCAACCCCCGGGCCCTCCCGCGCGACCCGGCCGCCCGCTCCCCCGAGGCACGGTGTTCCGATGTCGGCATCGTCCACCTGCGCGCGGGACGGCAGGACGGCTCCGGCCCGTGGTCCGACACCTGCCTCCTGGACACCGACCAGGCGGGCCTCGGGTGGTTCACTCTACGGGGCGCGGCGGCCGGCACCGCCCGCGTCCTGCTGTCCGCCGGCGCCGACGACCTGCCGTGCGACGTGGACCGGCCCGGCTCGGCGGCCCTCGGCCACGACCACGACGACGCGCTCGGCTACTGGCCCGGCGCCGGCTACCTGTCGGTGCGGGTGCTGCCCGACGACTGGCGGCTGGCCGGCATCCGCCAGGACGAGGTGACCTTCGACCTGGTCTACACGGAGGTCTTCGCGTTCTACGAGCACCTGTACTCCTTCATGAAGGCGGAGGTCTTCAGCCTGGCGGACCGGTGCAAGGTGGAGACATACGCGAAGCTGATCTGGCAGATGTGCGACCCGCGCAACAAGGTGAAGACGTACTACATGCCGCCTACGC
The DNA here is from genome assembly GCF_055567735.1 of Streptomyces sp. NPDC026394. Taxonomy (NCBI): domain Bacteria; kingdom Bacillati; phylum Actinomycetota; class Actinomycetes; order Kitasatosporales; family Streptomycetaceae; genus Streptomyces; species Streptomyces sp. NPDC026394. The sequence goes on along the minus strand of NZ_JBVHPX010000022.1, from coordinate 112,776 downwards.
GGGACCTGTCCGAGCCGAAGGCACAGCTCCTGCTGACGTTCCTGCGGGCCCAGCAGGCGCCGGACGAGGTCCTGCTGACGGAGCCCGCGACCGGCCGCGCGAGCGGGAAGATCACCACCCGCGGCCGCCTCGTCGAGGTGCTGCGCGACGCCGCCACGATCGAACTGGCCGTCATGCTCCAGTACCTGTACGCGGCCTATTCGGTGCCCACCCACGGTGCCGGCCTGGAGTACGTGCGGCGGGGCACGTGGACACCCGAGCAGCTCCGGCTCGCCTGCGGCGACGGCGGGGAGACCCTAGACGAGGGCATCCGCAGCATGCTGCTGAACATCGCCCGCGAGGAGATGATCCACTTTCTCCTCGTCAACAACATCCTCACCGCGGTGGGCGAGCCGTTCCACGTGCCCCGGCTCGACTTCGGCACCGTCAACCACGAGCTGCCGGTACCGCTGGACTTCTCCCTGGAGAGGCTGGGGCCCGGCAGCGTCGAACGGTTCGTGCAGATCGAACGGCCGGAAGATCTCGTCTACGACGTACGGCGGGGCGACACACCGGCGGCCCCCGCGCCCCACGACGACCGGCACCCCTACGCCTCGCTGAGCGAGCTGTACACGGACATCCGCGAGGGCCTGCACCGCGTCCCGGACCTCTTCCTGGTGGAGAAGGGCAGGGGCGGCGGGGAACACCACCTCTTCCTGCGGAAGTCGGTCAACCGGCACCACCCCGACTACCAGCTCGAAGTCGACGACCTGTCCAGCGCGTTGTTCGCGATCGACGTCATCACCGAGCAGGGAGAGGGCGGGGTGCTGGACGCGCGGACCGCCGAGCACTCGCACTACGCCTCGTTCCTGCGGATCTCCGACCTGCTCTGCGGGGCGCCGGCCACCCGGGCCCGCCCGGGCGGCGAACGGTGGAACCCCGCCTACCCCGTCGTACGGAACCCGACCCTCGGCCAGGGGAACGCGGCCATGGAGACGGTCACCGACCCGGACGCCCGATCGGTCATGGGGCTGTTCAACCGTTCCTACTTCATGGCGCTCCAGCTCATGGTCCAGCACTTCGGTGAGTGCCCGGACGCGAGCCTGCGCCGCTCCGACCTGATGAACGCGGCGATCGACATGATGACGGGGCTGATGCGCCCGCTGGCGGAACTGCTGGTGACCCTGCCGTCGGGACGGCGGGGCCGGACCGCCGGGCCGTCGTTCGAGCTGTCCGAGCAGCCCGCGCCGGTGTCCCGCCCGGACGTGGCCAGACGCGGCATCGCGCTGCGCCTCGACCATCTCGCGGTGGCCTGCGGCAAGCACCCCCTGGTGCCCGCCCGGGTGGGTGAGATGAGCGCGTTCTGGGCCGACCACTTCCGGCCGCCGGGCCGCCAGGCGTCCCCGGCGGGCCCGTACGGAGCGGCGACGCCACACTCATGAGCGAAGGAGACCGCATGCCATCCGCGACGCTGCCGCGGTTCGACCTCAAGGGCTGGGACGGGGCGGACATCGCCCACCCGTACCCGGTGTACCGGCGCTACCGGGAGGCCGCGCCGGTCCACCGCGGGGCACCGGGCGCGGGCGCGCCGGACACCTTCTACGTCTTCTCCTACGACGAGGTCGTCCAGGTGCTGTCGGACCGGTGGTTCGGCCGGGACGCGCGCGTGGCGTCCGGCGACCCCGGCGCGGCGCCCGTCCCGGTCCCCGCCGAGTACCGGGCCCTGCGGACCGTCGTGGAGAACTGGCTGGTGTTCCTGGATCCGCCGCGCCACACCGAACTGCGCTCCCTGCTCGGTACGGAGTTCTCCCCTTCGATCGTCACCGGTCTGCGGCCCCGCATCACGCTGATCGCACACGAGCTGCTGGAACAGCTCGAACGGCACCAGGAGGCCGACCTCGTCGAGGGCTTCGCGGCGCCGTTTCCCATCCTCGTCATCTGCGAACTGCTCGGCATTCCGCAGGACCACCACGGCTGGCTGCGCGCCAACGCGCTGGCCCTCCAGGAGGCCGGCAGTACCCGCTCGCGCAACGGCACCGGCGGCTACGCACGGGCCGAGGCAGCCGCCGGCGCGTTGACCCGTTACTTCCGGCAGGAGGTGACCCGGCGGCACGGGGACGACCACGGCGACCTGCTCACGCTCCTGGTCCGCGCCCGGGACGGCGGTGCGCCGCTGAACGTGGACGGGATCGTGGGGACCTGCGTCCACCTGCTCACCGCCGGACACGAGACCACCACCAACTTCCTGGCGAAGGCAGTGCTGGCGCTGCGGGCTCACCCCGAGGTCCTCGACGCGCTGCGCGCCGCTCCCGAGCTGACGCCGGGGGCGGTCGAGGAGCTGATGCGCTACGACCCTCCGGTGCAGGCGGTGACGCGATGGGCCTACCGGGACACCCGCCTCGGTGAGTACGAGGTGCCGCGCGGCAGCCGAGTCGTCGCCCTGCTCGGCTCGGCGAACCGGGACCCCGCGCGCTTTTCGCGCCCCGACGTCCTGGACGTGCGCCGCCCCGCCGACCGGCACCTGGGCTTCGGACTGGGCATCCACTACTGCCTCGGGGCGACGCTGGCCCGCGCGGAGGCCGAAATCGGTCTCCGGACGCTGCTGGACGGCATGTCCGGGCTGGGCCGCGGCAGTCAACAGGTCGAGTACGCCGACGACATGGTCTTCCACGGGCCGACACGGCTGGTGCTCGGCAGATCCGACCTGCCGTGCCCCGCGGCGCCCCACCGACACCGCGCGAAGGAAAGGCACTCATGACACAACAGCCCGGCACCAGCCCCGACTCCGTCGGCCAGGCGTACGACGTGTTCGCCGACGCCGGGGCCACGACCGCCCTGGGCGGCAACATCCACGTCGGCTACTGGGACGACGACCCCGGCCTCCCGATCACCGAGGCCACCGACCGCCTCACCGACCTCGTCGCCGCCCGCCTCGACCTCCGGCCGGACCAGCGGCTGCTCGACGTGGGCTGCGGCAACGGCCTCCCGGCCCTGCGTATCGCGGGCGCGCACGACGTCCGCGTGACCGGCATCACCGTCAGCCACCAGCAGCTCGCCCAGGCGGACAAGGAGGCGGACGGCTCCGACGCGCGCGACCGGGTCTCCTTCCGGTTCGCGGACGCCGTGGACCTGCCCTTCGACGACGGTTGTTTCGACGGGGCCTGGGCGATCGAATCGCTGCTGCACATCACCGACCAGACCGCCGCCCTGGCGGAGATCCGCCGCGTCGTCCGCTCCGGCGGGCGTCTGGTCGTCACCGACCTGTGTCAGCGGCAGCCGTTCACCGGCGAGGACCGGACCGTGCTGGACGGCATGCTGGACGTGTACGAGATCGCCGGGATCAACACGCCCGACGAGCACCGCGCGCGCCTGGCCGAAGCGGGCTGGCAACTGCTGGAGCTCACGGACATCGGCGAACAGGTCCGCGCCAGTTACGGGCACGCCGCGGCCGCCTTCCGGACCATCGCCGCCTCCCTCGAAGCCCCGGCGGCGAAGCAGATCAGCGCGGCAGCCGACCTGATGGACGCCTTCGGCAAGCACCTGCACGCGGGCTATGTCCTGATCACCGCGCAGCGGACCTGACCCCACGGGCGTGGCCGGCCGGGCGAACACCGTTCCGCTCTCGCCCCCGCAGACAGGGAGTACTTCGATGTCGTCTTGCCTCGGCCCACCGCCTGCCGCCCCCGTCGCCGTACGTCCGCGCAAGGACCGTTCGCTGGCCGGCCGTCTCGCCCTGTCGGCAGCGGCCCGCCGCGGGGTGCGGTCGCGGACCGAGGACGTGCACGCCTGGCTGGCGGAGCGCCGCCGGGCCCATGTCTTCCGCGTGGATCGCATCCCGTTCGCGGAGCTGGGCGAGTGGCGGTTCGAGCCCGGTACCGGGGATCTCGTGCACCGCAGCGGGCGGTTCTTCACCGTCGAGGGCCTGCATGTGGAGGAACACGACGGGCCCTACGGCGACGGCCCCCGCCGGGAGTGGCAGCAGCCCGTCATCAGGCAGCCGGAGGTGGGCATCCTGGGCATTCTGGCCAAGGAGTTCGACGGGGTGCTGCACTTCCTGATGCAGGCCAAGATGGAGCCGGGAAACCCCAACCTGCTCCAGCTCTCGCCGACCGTGCAGGCCACCCGCAGCAACTACACCAGGGCCCACCGGGGCGCGGACGTGCGGCTGATCGACCACTTCGTGCGGCCCGACCGCGACCGGATCATCGTGGACGTGCTCCAGTCGGAACAAGGCTCGTGGTTCTTCCGCAAGTCCAACCGCAACATGATCGTCGAGACGGCCGGCGAGGTCCCCGCGACGGACGACTTCCGCTGGCTCACCCTCGGCCAGATCGCCGAACTCCTGCACGAGGACGACATGGTCAACATGAACGCCAGAACCGTGCTGTCCTGCGTGCCGTACCAGGACACATCGCCCGGCGCGCTGCTCTCCGACGCCCAGCTCCTGTCGTGGTTCACCGGCGAGCGCTCCCGCCGCGACGTGCGGACCCGCCGCGTACCGCTGGCCTCCGTGCGCGGCTGGAAGCACGGTGTCGAGGCGATCGAGCACGAGGACGGCCGCTACTTCAAGGTCGTCGCGGTCTCCGTACGGGCCGGCAGCCGCGAAGTGGTCCGCTGGGACCAGCCGTTGATCGAACCCGTCGGCACGGGGGTGACCGCGTTCCTCGTGCGCGAGATCGACGGGGTGCCGCACGTGCTGGTGCAGGCCCGGGCCGAGGGCGGCTTCCTGGACACGGTCGAGCTGGCGCCCACCGTCCAGTGCACGCCAGGCAACCATGCCCACCTGCCGGAGGCGGACCGCCCGCCCTTCCTCGACGCTGTCCTGAACGCACCCGAGGCGCGGATCCGTTACCAGGCCGTCCACTCCGAGGAGGGCGGGCGCTTCTTGAACGCCCGGAGCCGGTACCTCGTCGTCGACGCCGAGGGGACCGGGGCCGCGCTCGACCCGCCTGCTGGCTTCGTCTGGGCCACCCCCGCCCAGCTCAGGGCCCTCACCCGGCACGGGCACTACCTCAACGTGGAGGCCCGCACGCTCCTGGCCTGCCTCAACGCCATGGCGATACGGACCCGGGGAGAGGTGTGACATGGCACGCACACCTGCAGCCGCCGAACCGCTGATCACCGTGCTCGGCGCCTCGGGCTTCGTGGGATCGGCCGTCCTGCGCGCACTGGCGCAGCGCCCGGTCCGCCTGCGGGCGGTGGCGCGCAGGCCGAGCGCGATTCCCCCGGGCCCGGCCGGGACCACCGCCGTCACCGCCGACCTCACCGACCGGGCTGCGCTCGCCGAGGCCGTCGCGGGCTCGGACGCGGTGGTGCATCTGCTCCTGGCGGACGGCGGATGGCGGGCGGCCGAGACCGAGCCGGAGGCCGAGCGCGTGAACGTGGGCGTGATGCGGGACCTCCTGGACGTCCTGCGGCCGGCCGCGGGCGTCGGGGCGCCCCCGCTGGTGGTGTACGCGGGCGCCGCCTCGCAGGTCGGCGTGCCGCCGCGGGAACCGCTCGACGGCAGTGAACCCGACCATCCCGAAACCGCCTACGACCGGCAGAAACTGACGGCGGAGCACCTCCTGCTCAAGGCCACGGCCGAGGGCCGGGCGCGCGGCATCAGCCTGCGTCTGCCCACGGTGTTCGGTGAGGGAGCGGCGCCCGGTACCGGCGACCGCGGTGTCGTGTCCGCCATGGTGCGGCGGGCGCTCACGGGCCTGCCGCTCACCATGTGGCACGACGGCACGGTGCGGCGCGACCTGGTCCACGTCAGCGATGTCGCGGCGGCGTTCGCGGCGGCCCTCGACCATCCGGACGCCCTGGTGGGCGGCCACTGGCTGATCGGCGCCGGCCGGGGCGACGCGCTCGGCGACGTCTTCCGGCTCATCGCCCGGACCGTGTCCGACCACACGGGGCGGCAGCCGGTCGCCGTGGAGTCCGTCGAACCGCCGGCCCACGCCCCCGTGACGGACTTCCGCAGCGTGACCATCGACTCCTCCCCGTTCCGGGCGGCCACCGGCTGGTGCCCCCGGACCTCGCTTCCCGAGGGGCTGCGGCGCACCGTCACCGCTCTGGCCGGGCAGGAGAGCGAGGCCCGGTGACGACACGCACCTCTGATGGACGACACCCACCGCAGGCGTGCGGCCGCAGCACGGCCGTCCGCCGCAGTCCTGGAAAGGCTGGCACATGACCACGCGTGTTTGGGATTACCTGGCGGAGTACGAGGACGAGCGTCCGGACATCCTCGACGCCGTAGCGACGGTCTTCGGCTCGGGGCAGCTCGTGCTGGGCGCGAGCGTGCGCGGCTTCGAGGCGGAATTCGCCGCCTATCACGGGGCGGCCCACTGCGTCGGTGTCGACAACGGGACGAACGCGATCAAGCTCGGGCTGCAGGCGCTGGGCGTCGGCCCGGGCGACGAGGTGATCACGGTGTCTAACACCGCGGCACCGACCGTGGTCGCCATCGACGGCACGGGCGCCACCCCCGTCTTCGTCGACGTGCGCGAGGACGACTTCCTCATGGACACCGGCCAGGTGGCAGCGGCCATCACCGAACGCACGCGGTGCCTCCTGCCGGTACACCTGTACGGACAGTGCGTGGACATGGCCCCCTTGAAGGAGCTGGCCGCCCGGCACGGGCTGGCCATCCTGGAGGACTGCGCCCAGGCCCACGGCGCCCGGCAGGGCGGCACGCCGGCCGGCACGACCGGTGACGCGGCCGCCTTCTCCTTCTACCCGACCAAGGTCCTCGGCGCGTACGGCGACGGCGGCGCGACCCTCACCTCGGACGCGACCGTGGCGGAACGGCTGCGGCGGCTGCGGTACTACGGCATGGAGGACCGCTACTACACCCTGGAGACGCCCGCCCACAACAGCCGCCTGGACGAGGTGCAGGCCGAGATCCTGCGGCGCAAACTCAAGCGGCTCGACACCTACATCGCCGGCCGCCGGGCCGTCGCGCAGCGCTACGCCGATGCTCTCGCCGACACCGGTCTCGTGCTCCCGCACACCGTCCCCGGAAACGAGCACGTGTACTACGTGTACGTGGTGCGCCACCCCCGGCGTGACGACATCATCGAGCGCCTCAAGGCGTACGACATCCACCTCAACATCAGCTATCCGTGGCCGGTGCACACCATGACCGGGTTCGCGCACCTCGGGTACGCCCCGGGGTCCCTGCCCGTCACCGAGGCGCTGGCCGGCGAGATCTTCTCGCTGCCGATGTACCCCTCGCTGCCGCGCGACCTCCAGGACAAGGTCATCCACGCCGTGCGCGAGGTGCTGGCGACGCTGTGAGACCCGCCGACCGCCAGTCCGCCGAGCCGTTCACCCAGCCACGGGAGCAGACATGAAAGCACGCGAACTCACCGTCGAGGGAGCACTGGAGTTCACCCCCCGCGTCTTTCCCGACGAACGGGGCCTGTTCTTCTCGCCGTTCCAGGAGGAGGCGTTCGCCGAGGCGCACGGCGGTCCGCTCTTCCGCGTCGCGCAGACCAACCACAGCGTCTCCCGGCGCGGCGTGGTGCGCGGCATCCACTACACCGTGACACCGCCCGGCACCGCGAAGTACGTCTACTGCGCGCGCGGCGCGGCCCTGGACATCGTGGTCGACATCCGGGTCGGCTCGCCCACGTACGGCCGGTGGGACTCGGTGCTGATGGACCAGCAGGACCACCGGACCACCTATTTCCCGGTGGGGGTGGGCCACGCGTTCGTGGCGCTGGAGGACGACACCGTCATGTCGTACATGCTCTCCGGGAGCTACGTACCGGAGAACGAACTCGCCCTGTCCGTCCTGGACCCGGCGCTCGGGCTGCCCGTCCCCCAGGACACCGAGCCGATCCTGTCCGAACGGGACGGCGCGGCGATCACGCTCGCCGAGGCCCGGGAACAGGGCCTGCTGCCGGACTACGGCCGGTGCCAGGAGATCGAGAAAGGCTGGTCACCGGAGGCCGCGGACGCCTGACGGCCCGGCCCGACCGGCGCCCCCGAGAGACCCATATCCCCCGGCCTGCCCGGGCGCGCATGGGCTGAACGGTGTTCCGCCCACCCGGCCGGACCGAACCGGCGGCGCGCACCCACGTGAACGAGCGGGTTTTCGTCCGCACCGCTGCTCCGCGGCCCGCGCGGCCCGATGCTCAGGGCTACGGCGGCCGGGCCGGGCCCGCCGCCACCCCGCACCGACCGCGAGGGGTCCACCTCCCACCGGCCCACCGCACACCCTGCCCGTACCAGTCCCCCGCACCACGCTCCGCACCCGTCGAACCGAAAGGCCGTTGCCATGACCGACCCCGCCCAGACGCTGCCCGTGCCGGGAGCCGTCGGCAAGCTCTACGACCGGCTGACGCTGAACGCCATGAACGACGGCACCTTCAACACCAACGTCCACATCGGCTACTGGGACACGCCGGACTCCGAGGCCTCGATCGAGGCGGCGATGGACCGGCTCACCGACGTGTTCATCGAACGGCTGAAGGTGGACGGCTCGTCCCACGTCCTCGACCTGGGCTGCGGCGTGGGAGGCCCCGGCCTGCGGGTCGTGGCGCACACCGGCGCGCGGGTCACCGGCATCAGCATCAGCGAGGAGCAGATCAAGGCCGCCAACCGGCTGGCGGCCGAGGCCGGGGCCGCCGACCGGGCCGTGTTCCGGCACGCCGACGCGATGAAGCTGGACTTCCCCGACGGGACGTTCGACGCCGTGATGGCCCTGGAGTCGCTCTGCCACATGCCGGACCGGCAGCAGGTGCTCACCGAGGTGTGCCGGGTCCTGCGACCCGGCGGCCGGCTCGTCCTGACCGATGTGTTCGAACGCTTCCCGCGCAAGGAGGTGCGGCACCCGGGCATCGACAAGTTCTGCAGCGGCCTGATGTCGACCACGGCGGACATCGACGACTACGTCGCACTGCTCCACCGTTCCGGCCTGCGGCTGCGCGAGATCCTCGACGTCACCGAGCAGACCACGCTGCGCCTCGCCGAAGAGATCGCGAAGCTGTCGGCCGTGGAGGACCGCCCCGCAGCCCTCGACGAGAGCAACTTCTTCACCGACGCCGCCTTCCGGCCGTCCGACCTGGCGGGCGTCGACGACTTCGGCTGTCTGCTGGCCACCGCGGAACGCCCGTAGCCGATGACCGTCCCGGGAGGATGCCCCGCGCGCCCTCCCGGTTCCACCGACGGCCGGACCGGCCCACGAAGAAAGGCAAGGACGACATGATGCATTCCGGTGAGCGGACCGACGTGCTGATCGTGGGCGGCGGCCCGGTCGGGATGGCGCTGGCCCTGGACCTGAGGTACCGCGGGATCGACTGCGTGCTCGCGGACGCCGGTGACGGAGAGGTCCGGCACCCCAAGGTCAGCACGATCGGTCCGCGTTCGATGGAGCTGTTCCGCCGCTGGGGCGTCGCGGACGCCGTCCGCGGCGCCGGGTGGCCGGCCGATCACCCCCTGGACATCGCCTGGGTCACCCGGGTCGGCGGTCACGAGATCTACCGGTACCGTCGGGGCACCGCCGGAAACCGCCCGGCCTTCGCGCACACCCCCGAGCCCGACCAGATCTGCCCGGCGCACTGGCTCAACCCGGTGCTGACGCGGGCCGTGGGCGTCCACCCGGACGGTCCGCTGCGGCTCCGTACCACCGTCGACCGCGTGCTGCGCACCGACGACCACGTCGACGCCACCCTCACCGACCACGCCACCGGCACGACCGGCACCGTACGGGCGCGGTTCCTGGTCGCCTGCGACGGCGCCGCCTCCCCCGTCCGGCAGTCCTGCGGCATCGACGCGCCGGCCCGCCACCGTACACAGATCTTCCGCAACATCCTCTTCCGCGCGCCCGGGCTGAAGGAGCGGCTCGGCGACCGCGCCGCGCTCGTCCACTTCCTCATGCTCTCGTCCACGCTGCGCTTCCCCCTGCGCTCGCTGAACGGCAACGACCTGTACAACCTGGTCGTGGGCGTGGACGACGGCGCCGCCGGTCGGGTCGACGCGCTGTCGCTGATCGGCGACGCCCTCGCCGTCGACACCCCGGTGGAGCTGCTGAGCGACGGTGAGTGGCACCTCACCCACCGCGTCGCCGACCGGTACCGGGCCGGACGCGTCTTCCTCGCCGGCGACGCCGCGCACACCCTCTCGCCCTCCGGCGGCTTCGGGCTCAACACCGGCATCGGCGACGCCGCCGACCTGGGCTGGAAACTCGCCGCCGCGCTGAACGGCTGGGCCGGGCAGCAGTTGCTCGACACGTACGAGACCGAGCGCAGGCCGATCGCCGTGCAGAGCCTGGAGGAGGCCAACCTCAACCTGGAGCGCACCCTGCGCAGGCGGCTGCCGCCCGAGGTCCACCTGGACGGGCCCGAGGGTGAGCGGGCCCGTGCAGAGATGGCGCAGCGGCTGGCGAGCAGCGGCGTGGAGCGGGAGTTCGACGCCCCCGAGATCCACTTCGGGCTGCGTTACCGCTCCCCCGTCATCATCGAGGACCCCGACGTACCGGTGCGTCAGGGCAAGCCGGACGCCGGCTGGCGCCCGGGCAGCGAGCCGGGCTACCGCGCCGCGCACGCGTGGTGGGACGCGGACACTTCCACCCTCGACCTGTTCGGGCGCGGATTCGTCCTGCTGTGCTTCGCCGAGCACCCCGGGGTGGAGGGGACCGAGCGCGCGTTCGCCGAGCGAGGCGTGCCGCTGACCGTACGGACCGCGGGCGACGGGGAGATCGCCAAGCTCTACGAACGGCCCTTCGTGCTGGTCCGCCCGGACGGCTGTGTGGCATGGCGCGGTGACGAGCTGCCCCCAAACCCGGAATCCCTCGTCGATACGGTACGAGGCGCCGGGGCCGCGCACGGACACCGGTGAACGGGCACGACGGCCGAGCAGGAAACGCGGCGGACCACGCCGGAGCGAACAGCCTGCCGTCTTCCGGCCGCCGCAAAGGGAGCCGCTGCGGCAATGACCGGTCACTGGCCCCGCACTCGGCGCATCGCGGCTGGCCCGTTCGGTTCAAGGGCCGGGGTCGGCCCGAGTCAAGGCAAAAGATGGCCTCGTACGGGTATGCGCCCGGCCTCTCCGGGCTCGGATTGGCGCGTGAAACGACCACGAGACACTGCGGGCTGCCTACGCTTCGGGAGGGACGAGCAACGGATGTCCTCACAAGTGTGACTGAGCGTTTCAGTCGGCCCCTGAGTGTTGTACTTGGCCCGGCTGAGCATGATGGTTGGCCCAGGCCGTTTCCTCGTTACTCCACAGCGCGGCCGATGAGTCTGCTGCTCCCGGTCGGTCAAGCTCGCGGCACCCCACGTAAGGACACCGCCATGTCGGAGCTTCTTGTCGACTTCATCACCTCCCTCGACGGCCATGCATCGGGAAAGGGGTGGCCCGGCTTCTGGGGCCTGGAGGGCCCGGAGTACCTCGCATGGCTCGGCGAGCTGCCCGAGGCCACCTACCTGATGGGAGCGAACACCTACCGCCAGATGTCGGGCTTCGCCGCGGGCGAGGTCCCGCACGGCCAAGACGAGTTCAGGCCCGAAGAAGAGGCGTCCGTCGACGAGCTCACGCAAGCGCCCAAGGTGGTGTTCTCCTCCTCCCTCAAGGAGCCACTGACGTGGGCCAACTCCACGCTCGTCCGCGACGATGCCGTCGAGGCGGTCCGCGCCATGAAGTCGAGTGGCTCGGGGCTCCTCATCACGATCGGCAGCCTCAGCCTGTGCCGGTCCCTGCTACGAGCCGGACTCGTCGACCGCTTCCGGGTCGTGATGTTCCCGGTGATCACCGGGGCCACGGGCGAAGAACGCATCTACGACGGCTACCCGGACGTTGCCCTCGAGATGACCGAACACCGCACCTTCGACGGCCGCATCCAACTGGTCGAGTACAAGCCCCGCGTGCTCGAGCACCCGCCGCTCGGCGCCCCTGCGTGACGTCGCCCCGTCCGCCGGTCCGGACGACACCAGGCCGGCGCCGACGCGCGCGGAGCAAGACCTCAGTAGGGGGCGAACGGCCAACGTCAGGGCGCCCGGCCCACCTGGACCGTCGCAGGTGAGCCCACGTACGCCCTCCCAGGCCTCAGTCCCCGCAAAGATCCGTCTTCCGGATATGGATGCGCCGCCGGACGCTTCCTGGGCAGAGCCTCGCGAGCTGAGAATGATCCGGTTGACGTGCCCCTCTACGACGCCCGAGTTCCAGGGCAGGGTGAGACCGGCGATGACAGCGTCGCGGTCGATGCCGGCGGCAGCGGTGCGAGCCGGGGTCAGGCCGTCAGCAGGGCGGAGATGACCAGCCACAGGGGGATGAGCATCAAGAGGACGGAGAGCACGCCGAAGAAGGTCAGCACGATGCCGCGTACGGTGAGTCCCTTGTCGCGCAGGCCCCGGACGCGCGTCGGAGCCAGCGGGTCGTAGGTCACGTCCACCGGTCCGCTGCCGCCCTTGTGTGCGTGGCCGGCGGTCTGGGTGACGACCAGGCGCTGGCCCTCCAGCGTTTGGAACTCGTACACGGGGTGCCACTCTCCCGAGTCCTCCCCGATGCGGCGCCACTTGTAGTCCCGGATCCGGCCGGCAACGGTGATGCCGCGCCGTCGCAGGATCAAGGCGTCGCGCACCACTTCGGTCCAGCCGAAGTACAGCATCAGCCAGCCCGCGGGACCGTAGGCCATGGTGAAGCCCACCAGGCCGCCGACCCCGGCTTTAGCGCCCTCCTCCACGGCTACGGCGGCGAACGCGAGGTACGGCACGACACCCAGGCCGATCTTCGCGCCCGCCGACAGACGCGGCAGACGCCAACGGCGGCGGCCGGCGTCCTCTCTCACCACGCGGCTCGGACTCTGCCCCGAGGCCGGCGGACGCGCCAGAGCGGTCCGCACCTGCCGCACGAAGGCATCGGCGGCGGTGGCGTTGCGGGTGATCAGCGTGAAAGCGCCGTCCTGGACGGCTTCATCGCCGGACAGCTCCAGAAGGACGCGTCCTCCCGCGTACGCGACGCGGTCGATCGCAGCCAGCGGCACCGTCCACGTGGTGCGGCCGCGCACCACCCGCACCGCATACGCCTCCAGCCGGAAGACGACGCCTCGCCCCCGCAGCACCACTTCCGGTATCGACCCCATGCCCAAGATCATAAATGTCGGCAGACAAGGGGTGTACCTCTCCGTGCAGGGCAAACACGCCCAACACGGTGTGCAGCCGGCATCACGCCCGCGCCCGAACCTGGCGGCGGCGTGCTGCTCGCAGCGCCACTGCGGCCCCGGCTTTCACCGACGCTCCGCGCCTGCCCTCACCCGCCGGAAGGGCCGAGCCACCAGTTCTCCGCGCCCTGTTGGTAGGTCGCCGTTGATGCCCCAGGGCTGTTTCGATCAGGTGCTTTGGACGCGGAGGGTGCCTTGGGCGGTGATGGCGGCCGGACCGGCCAAGGCCAGGGTGCCGTCGGCCGCGACAGGCCCCGGACGCGGCGGCGAAAAAGGCATGCCGCCCTCTGGCCGCGATCTTGACCGGAGCTCTGCACCCGCGCCCGGATCGAACACCCTGAACTCCGTGCTCAGCAGCCGCGCGACCTGCAATTTCATGACGCGCGTCGCTCAGTGTCCGGAAACCGCGCTGAGCGTTCGGCATCACATGCTGGCCATTCGCACCCGGATCGGTTACTGAAGCGTGCCCAGTCTGTCACTCTCGTACCGCACGGATGGCCCTACAAGAAGGGATCTGCGATGCAGTCGATCATCCGGTTAGCGTCCCGAGCCACCGTCTTGGCAACCGCCTTCGGAGCCGCCGTCGCCCTCGCCAGCGGGCCGGCCGCAGCCTCGCCCGGCCTCAAGGGCTGGTCGCCTCAGTGCGACTGGGGAAAGGCCTGCATCCGCCTCGCATCGGACGCAGGGCGATGGTGGAACATGAACAACTGCGGCTACAACCCCATCAACGACCGCTACTCCTGGGGCAAGGCCCACGGCAACTCCTTCACCGTCACCTACGTCAACGGCACGTGGGACCGGGTCGAGGCATGGACCGAACGACCGCTGGACGGCAACAACACGGTCATCAAGGTGGACGTGCACTGCTGAAGCCGAAAAGCGAGCAGGACGAAACTCACCACGGCGGCGGGGCCCGCGTTCTCGCCCCGGCACCAGGGTCACCGCCCTGACCCTTCCCGGGCCGCTGCCGGCGGCGGCCCGGCACAGCCGCTTCCTTCCAACCCGGCGGCGACCTGAGCTGCTCGTCAGGTGCCGACGCAGTTTCCGTGCATACCCAGTTGGCAGCGTAGGTGCCCCGCGCCTGTGACGCCGCGGCCTGCTTTTCCTCCCCGCGGCGGCGCGCGCCGGAGCTGGTGGCCGTTCGGCCGCCGGCGCTGAACCTCACGCTGTCGCCAAAGCTCTCCGCCCGCCCGAGATCACCCAGAGGTGCTGTGCCGGTCCAGCCAGAAGGTGATGCTGTAGGGGGACGGATTCGCTCACCGCGACCGTTCCCCGAACGGGAACCGCTGCGGCTGCTGTGGCTCGAGGGAAAGAAGGCGGTTACCGTACTCTGCCCGCGTGGACGGTAGGAAAGAGTTGAAGAGTCTTCCCGACTGGCGGGTGCTCGTCGTCGGGGGCGCGTCGGGGATGGGGAAGACCGGTGTCGGGCGGGCTATGGCACGACGGTACGACGTCCCCGTCGTGGAGGTCGACGACATCGTGGAGGCCCTCCTTGCGGTGACACTGCCCGAGCACCTGCCCGAGGTCCACTTCTGGCGCACCCACCCGCAGGCCGCCCTACAGGCGCCCGAGTCGGTGGCCGAGCGGCAGATCGCGATCGCCGAGGCACTGGCACCGGCGATCGAGGCGGTGGTGGCCAACCATGTGGGCACCGACACCCCGGTGATCCTGGAAGGAGACTACGTCCTGCCCAGACCGGCGACGCCCAAAGGTCCGGTCCGGTCCGTCTTCCTCCACGAGGACGACGAGGAGCAGGTGACGGCCAACTACCTGCGCCGGGAGCCGGAGGCCGGACCACAGCGCCATCGCGCACGCGTCAGCGTGCTGTACGGCCGGTGGCTCGCCGCACAGGCACGGGCGGCCGACGTGCCGGTCCTCGCTCCACGCCCGTGGGAGGACCTGGCCAGCCGTGTCGCCGAGACGGTGGAGGATGCCTGAAACCGTGGCGTCAACACGAACCACCGCTCCCAAGAGCCCTCCAAAGAGCCGGGCCCTGGGCCGCCCAGTCAAGCTGGCCCTGCCGTCCCTTGCGTGAGGGTCAGTGCGGATCAGCGGAGACGTCCCGAGCGAAATCCCCGATGGCGTTGTGCTGATCGGTACGGGTCTTCGACCACGCGGTGAAACTCTTCGGCTTGGGCATGTCCGCATACTTCCGCCGCCGCGTCGGAACAAACCCAATGAG
Organism: Streptomyces sp. NPDC026394; assembly: GCF_055567735.1. Lineage (NCBI taxonomy): Bacteria > Bacillati > Actinomycetota > Actinomycetes > Kitasatosporales > Streptomycetaceae > Streptomyces > Streptomyces sp. NPDC026394. The sequence continues at coordinate 97,468 of NZ_JBVHPX010000022.1, read as the reverse complement.
GTGCGGCGCATCCTTTGGCGCTCGCTCCGCTCGCGTGTCGGCCGTCGCCGGGGCTTCCGGCGCGGTCCGGGGCACGGGTGCGGCACCCGGGGGCAGGATGCGCACCGTGCCGGTGCCGGTCGTGCTGTTCGCCGTGGCGATGATCCGCGCGGTGATCAGGCGCGGCTCAGTGGCGTAGCCGGGGCCCGGGCGCAGGTCCAGTTGCCCGGTTCCCGGGTGGAACGCGACGGCTGTGACGTGGTGGGGCAGTTACGGGGCGGCGATGTCCGGCCAGCGGTCCAGGACGCTGCCGTCGGCGGCCGGGAGCTCCCAGGCCCGGTCGGCCATCAGCCCGGCCGGTACGGCGGCGAGCCTGTAGGGTTCCCGCCCGTCGCGCTTCTTCGGGCGGCCGGCGGCGAGCTTGTGCAGCGTCGCCGGCTCGTCGGCGTCGATCCGTGGCCTGTGTGTCTCCCGTGGCCAAGGGGGCGGCGCCGAGGTCGCCACGGGCGACGATGCGGGCGCGCTGTCGTTCGGTTGTCTCGCCGAGGCCGGCCGGCCTCTCGGCCGCGTGTTGTCCAGCAACAACGCATACCTGTCGGCACCAGCACGTAGTAGCGTCGTCAGCTCATTGCGCCCCCGTCTCCAACGAACCCTTCAGGCGGAAATGTCGGAATCCTCGGAAGTCAGTAAAATCCCGCACCCCACCGGATGAAACCGCTGGTCGCGCCCTGTGGTCCCCGCGACGCAGGGGTGGTCCCTGCACGCCATGGCCGCGTCCGACGTCCGGCAGGGTGGTCCCGGGGACCAGGTGCCCGCCCGGCCTTTTCAACCGCCCCGCGGAAAACACTCCACGAAGTACACGGCGTGCTGGCTGGGCATCTCCACCCGGGCCCAGGATTCGTCCGTGAAGCCGATTTCGTAGGTGTCCGCGTCGATGTCCGTACGATGCCGGATCCACGCCACCTGGGAGGCGGGCGTGCTCCAGCCCGCCTCGACCGCGCCGAGTTCGCCGCGGCGGCGGCCGCGCTGCACATAGGTGACGTGCAGGTGGCGATCGGTGAGCTGGAGTACGGGCAGCGCGTCGGTGGTCGGTACGCGGGGCCACAGGGCGGTGGCCAGTTGGCCCGCCAGGCTTCCCCAGCCGCCCTTCAAAGGCTTGCCCTTCTTGCGTCGGGCGCCGAAGAGATCGGGGATCGGCTGGATGATGGCGTCGACCAGCCAGAAGACTCGTTTGGCGCCCTCCCAGCGGTCACCCGGCAGGCGGCGGCCCGCAAGGACGCGGGGGCGATTCCACCGGCGCGGCTTGGGCAGCCGGTGCCCGGGGAAGGCCACTTCGTTCTGTACGAGCCGCTCGTCGCCCGGCAGCGCTTCGCCGGCCCGCTCCCTGGCTTCCTTGTACGGGACCCGGCCCAGCGCGACACGCAGACTCATCCGAACACCTCGCGCACGGGCTTGGCCGCCCGCGGAGCCGCCTCGGCCAGCCGCTCGTCGAAGCTCTTGGGGTCGGGGCGGTCGGCGTACTGCTTCTGCTGCTCCGTGGGCGGTGGCGGTTTGCCCGCGTCCTGGTGCTCCACGTCCCACCGGTGGCCGCCGACGTCGACCCACTTGAGTCCGGTCGCGTCATGGAGCGCGGCCTCCCCCTTGTCGGCCCACTGGCCGACCTTCTCGCCGACGTCCACACCGGTGTGGTGCTCGATGACGCTGTCGGCGAGCGGCGCCGCGTCGATGACGGCCCCGGCGGCCTTGGCTCCCGCGGCCCGCTTGACGACCTGCTTGACCCCCCTGTTGATCTTCTTGCGGGCGTTCTTGTTGCGCCACAGCGCCTTGGCCTTGATCCGTGCCCTCCGCAGCTTCTGGAGGGCACGCATCCGGTCGGCGAGGTCCTTGAGCTTGTCCGCCAGCTTGGCGGTGATCCGTACGGCCTTCAAAGCCCGGTGCGTGGCCCCCGCGGCCCCGATCAGCGGGCCGATGGCCGCGCCGACGCCGGCGGTGAGGATCGCGACGATCGCCGCCGTCGCGGCAGCCACCAGCAGTGCCTCGACGATCTCGGTGATCAGCTCGATCATCGTTTCCTCGGCCTCGGTGCAGGCCTCTGCCGCCATCTCCAGGAGTTCGGCGACCGTGATCATGTCCTCGGCCTCGCCCTTCAGGGCCTGCTCGAACTCGGTCATGGTCGTGCCGAAGGCGGTGGACGCCTCCCCCGTCCAGGACGCCTGCAGCGTCCGGCGCTCGGCCTGGAGGTCGTCCACGACGCCCTGCATCTCGGAGGCGGCGGTCCGCCACTCGCGGGCGGTGGCGATCAGCTTCTCGTTGTCGCCGCTGACCTTCTCCAGGTACTCGTCGAGTCCGAGACTCTTGACGGCGCCGCGGATCGTGGAGTCGAGCGCGCCCGCCAGCGGGTTGCTCCAGTCGACGTCGAACCCGATACGTTCCAGTGCCTGGCTCACGCCTGACCACCGCCCATGAGCCGGACCTGGTCGTCCTCGTTGGTGTCGTAGCCGTCGGCCGCCAGCCGTATGCCGTCGGCGATGGCCCTCAGGGACTCCTTGACGTCATGGAGATCGCTGACGGCTTCCTCGGACTGCTTGTCGTAGTCCGCCTTGAGGCTCTCGGACTCGGAGAGCATCCCGAACACCCCGCTGGACAGTTCCAGACCGCGGGCCCGGTTACGGATCTTCTCGACCCGACCCGCCGCCTCGTCCACCGCGTTGGCATACCGGCGCAGAGCTGCGCTCTCGACGTCGTAGCCGTTACCCATTCGGCCCTCCTGTTACCCCGTTGTCCGCATAGGGACGCATTGTGATCACTTGGCTCCCCATATGCGAATTACTGCCATCTCCATTCCAAGTCTTTGCGGAAATGGGATGGTTGATCGCGCGAGATCACTGTAGCCACAGTCGACGAGCGACGTCGCACGGGTGTGCCTGCACCGGGCATGTCGACTCCGAGTACGCCGATACGGGTTGCCGACTCCCGGGGCGCGACCCTCGCGCCCATCAACCGGCAGACCGTGCGGTCTGGAACCACCGGATCGACTCGGCGCAGAACAGAACCCGTGCCGAAGAACCTTTTCGGGTCGGGGACGGTCGGCGTGAGGTGATGGCCAGGCCGGTCTCGTTCAGGCAGCCGTCGACGAGGCTGGGGCGTCGCTGGATATGAGCGAGTCCGCGGCGGAGGGTGCGTTCGAGGTGTTCGGGGCGTTCGGGGTCGGTGAAGGCGCGGCGGAGGGCATCGGGGAGCCTCCAGCACCCGCGCCGCGTCGGCGGCGATATCGGCCGGCGTCTCGGTTCCGAAGGGCATCTTGTAACCAGGAGCACTCGCCGTGCCGGTCATGGCGGTCATCCATCCTTCGTCCTCCACCCAGTCCTCGTCGGCTCCGCCGGGCCTGCCGTTGGGGAGCCAGCCGAGGTGGAACCGGCCATCACGGGAGGTGATGTGGACACCGGCACGGTCGTCCACGACGTGCGTGAACTCGGCGTGTGCGAACTGGTCCTGCACCCGCATCGGCTGGCCGGGGACCGAGCCTCCAGGGGCGGAGCCGAAGGCTCGGCGGTCGTGGCGAGTCCAGGTTGCAGGCCATCCACTTCCACGGTGTCACCACTCTGACCAGGGGTTTCGAGGAAGGTCGGCTACGTTGACACGCCCTGCGGCTTTCCACCGGTCCTTTGGCGATCTTTCCTGTCTGCTCCCGGCGAACTGTCCGTCACCATCGAACCGGGTCGTGCCGCATCCGGCATGCCCAGAACCACGAAACGAACGAGGGCCGACGGCAAGCCGTCGGCCCTCTGGTCAGCGCTCCCCAGCGCAGCACGCCCTGGAGATCATCAGCCGCCGAGAGTCCCCATGCACGTCATGCACCGGCTCGTCGCCCGCAGCCGCGCGTTCCCCCCAGAGGCGATGACTGGGCTGCTTTCGCTGATACGGCTCCACTCTCCGGGGGGCGGGTCGAGGATCCAACCCCACTTCGGAGGCTGCACCTCGTCTTCTGTCATGTGATCGCAGGCGCCTGGAACGTGCGCCTTACCATTCTGTTTGATCAAGATGGCGTTGCCGGGGAACCGCCGCCACTCCTGTCGAACACGCCTGTCCTCCGAGTGCGCCTGGGGCACGCTGCCATCAGGAGGACAGGCACAACCCATGCCGATGATGTTGTCGCATCGCTCGCAGCGCACCTCTTTCATGTGAACAAGTGTCCCACCTGAGAGCACCCCTGCTCGACCGGGTTGGTTGGCAAAGCGGCTGGCTTCGCTGACAACAGACGACTGTGGCAGCAGAGTTCCCGACTCGTCTCGGGCCGCCCGCTCCGCGAGGCCGAAACACCCGGCAGGGGGTCACCCACCCACTCAGTACGGGCCCGGCGCCGGACGTCTTCCATGCACTGATGAGCAGCCTCCGAGAACTTCGGGGCCACTGCGCGCTGGCGGTCATGACGCCGTTCGGTACGACGGACGTGAATGTGACCTCGCGGGACATGCGACGGACGGTTGCCGCCAACTCGGTCGTCGCGTCCGTCTTCGACACCGTCATGGTCGCCTGCCTGATCACCGCCCCGGACAGCGGCTGACCGCGGCCCGTCGGCGTGTCATGCGCGGTGTTCGCCGGTCTGTAGCCGCCACAGCGAGGCATAGAGTCCGTCGTGGGCGACCAGCTCGTCATGGGTGCCCTCTTCCGCCAGCACGCCGTCCTTTTCGAGTACGTAGATCTGATCCGCGTGGCGGATGGTGGACAGCCGGTGCGCGATGATCAGCACGGTCCGGTCTTCGCTGAATTCCTGGAGATTGCGTTGGACGGCCGCCTCGGTCTCGTTGTCGACGGCGGAGGTCGCCTCGTCGAGAATGACGATCCGCGGATCCTTGAGGAAGGTGCGGGCCAGCGCGATGCGTTGCTTCTGTCCGCCGGAGAGCGCGGCTCCCCGCTCGCCGATCACCGCGTCGTAGCGCGCGGGCAGTTCTGCGACGAAGCTGTCCGCCTCGGCCAGTCCCGCCGCCCGGGTCACGTCGGTGGGGTGAACCCCGGTACGCCCGTAACCGATGTTCTCGCCGATCGACCCGTCGAAGAGGAAGACGTCCTGGGCGACGAATCCGATGGCGCTGCGCAGGTCGTGCAGATGCAGCTCACGCGTGTCCTGGCCGTCGAGCAGGACACGGCCGGCCTGCGGGTCCTCGAAGCGCATGAGGAGTTTGGCGATGGTGGTCTTTCCGGCTCCCGTGGCGCCGACGATGCCGGTGGTCCGGCCGGCCGCGATGCGCAGTGACAGGTCGCGCAGGACCGGCGCACGTCCCGGATAGGCGAAGGTGACCCGGTCGAGGAGCACTTCGCCTTTCAGCTGACGCAGGTCCAGCCGCCGGCCCTCTCGATCCGTCTCGACGGGCAGGTTCCGCAGGTGCTCGACGCGGTCGAGGGCGCTCAGGGCCCGGTGGTAGTGCTCGACGGTGCTGCCCAGCCGGGTCAGTTTCCAGATGGCCAGCTGCGGAAGGCCGATGAGCGGGCTGACCGCCTCGGCCGACAGCGCACCGGCGAGAACCTCACGTCCACCCAGCAACAGGGTCCCCACCATCGAGGTGGCCGTGCACAGGTACACGGCCTGGGCGTGCCGCAGGGATCTCCGTGTCGCGTAGTGGCTGGTACGGCGGTACCGATCGCTCAGTTCCTTGACCCGGTCGGCCTCGAACTCCTCGGTACAGAAGCTCTTGACCGTGGCGCTCGCCTCCAGGTTGTTGATGACCTGGCAGGTGAGCCGGGCCCGGCTCTCCGTGACCGCCACGTAGTCGGCGGCGGAGCGCTTGCGGTGCCGGAAGGACAGCCAGATGACGAACGGGACCGGCAGAAAGGCGATCCAGGCGATCTGCGGGGCGAGCAGCAAATAGGCGGGCACCATGACCAGGAAGCAGATAACCAGTTGCAGGAATTCGTGCGGAGCCGACGTGACGAAGTCGCCGATTCCGTGGAGGTCGTCGGTGAGGACACCCGCCACGCGGGTCGTTCGCTCACCTTCCAGGTGCCGCATCTCCATGCGCTGAACGTGCGGGTACAACACGGCCCGCCAGTCATGCTGCACGTCCTGGCCGAGCTGGTGCCACGTGACCTCCGTGCCGTACGACAGGCCCGTGGTGGCGACGCGGAACAGGACGGCCACCGCGGCCAGAACCCACAGCTGCGCGGTGGCACCGGGCAGCCCGAGGCGGGACAGCGTGGCGCTCTCCCCCAGAGCGAGCATCAAGAGGAACCAGCCGATGAAGAGGACCTGCAGCGTCTCGCCGAGCTGGCTGAGCACGGACAGCAGTGCGGCGCGGAAGAATCGGGGCTGGTGGCGTCCGACGATGCGCAGCACAGGGTGCCGGCTGGGGACGGCCGAGGCGGTGTCCGGCGAGGGGCGCCGAGGTGGTTCACCGGTCCGGTCGGGCCGGCGCCGGGCGCCGCCGAAGACGGTCGCCGTGGTCGTGGCGACCGCGCCGAACCGCACCAGAGCCCTACGCAGCAACCCGATTCCGCCGGAGCCGACGGCCACGGTCGCACCGGCGAACCTCGACGCCGCGACGCCGCAGAGCAGCCCCGCGATCCGGGGGTGGCGCCGAAGGACGGCGGTGCCCCAGCACTCGCGTCCGGCCAGGACCAGCCGCAATCGCCATTCTTCTTTGCATTTCCGCGTTTTCATTGCTTCGGGTACAGAGGACGGCATCACACCATCACCGGAAGGAAGGCAGAACGGGCAACATGTTTTCATCCCTCTCTCGGCGGTGGGCCGACGAGACGAGCCGCGCTGCTTCAGTCCCTCCCCCGACAGCCGCCGCACGAAAGAGCGCAGGGGGGGCACGGGGAGAGGAGCCGGAAAGGGCGGGTGATTCGGGTGGCGGCGTCTCGGATGCGAGTGGAGGCGTCTCGGAGACGCGGCAAGTGACCAAGTCATCACCGACGCCCCGCCTCGCGGGCATTTCGGACGGTCAGTGTCCAGCCTGTCACGAATGACTGATGCCAGACTATCCAGAATCACAGGGGTTGGCCATGAATACGAGGACCAGTCACTCGCAGGGATGAACACTCATTCTGACACCCGCCGACAGTGATCTCGCGTACGGACGCGGCACCCCGACGGCCTGTCACGTCGCCAGGTGTGCGACAAGGCGCCCTCCGGAAGCATTCGCGTCAACGAATACGAGGGCAGTACACGATCAGGCATTACCGTCCGGGTCCGCCCGGTATCCGCGCCTTGCCTTCAGGAGGCTGGATGTTCCCGCGCCGACACAACAGCTCTCGCACGCCCTTCATCTCCGCGACCCAAGAATGAGCGAAAGGAAGACCATGGCACTGAGCACACTCGACGAGCAGACCGCCCTGGTACTCGTCGACCTCCAGAACGGTATGGTCGCCGCCCCCGTCACCCCCCTGCCCGGGCACCAGGTGGTCGCCCGCGCCGTCGAATTGAGTGAAGCCTTCCGTGCCCACCGGGCACCGGTCGTGCTGGTACGCGTGACGACCGCCGCCGACGGCGGTGACGCCGTACCGGGCCGGAAGGAGGTGTCCTACGTCTCCGGGGACTGGCCGCGAGGCTGGGACGTCATCGTGGACGAACTGACGGGCCACCATGGCGACATCGTGGTGACCAAGCGCAATTGGGGTGCCTTTTACGGCACCGACCTCGACCTGCAATTGCGGCGGCGTGGTGTGACACAGATCGTCCTGGCCGGAATCGCCACCAGCATGGGGGTGGAGTCCACCGCGCGATCCGCGCACGAGCACGGATACCACATCACCGTGGCCATCGATGCCGTGTCGGACCTGGACGCCGACGCGCACCGTAACAGCATCGAGCGCATCTTCCCGCACCTCGGAGAAACCGGAACCACCCGAGCAATCATCGAGATGCTGGCCAAGAACCATTCCTGAGCACGCTGCCGGCGGTGATGGGTGGTTTTCCCGATGTACGGAACGCCCGCCACCCCGGCGGTGGATCAGGCCAGTTGCGCGAGGCCCTCCGTGGCGACGCGCTCAAAAAGGTTCTCGTCGGCGTCGAACCAGGATTCCGCGGTGGGCCAGTGCAGGACGATCTCCGTGAAGCCCATTTCCGCATGCACGCCCGCCAGATCGACGAAAGCGTCGAAGGACGCCAGCGGGCGGTCGGCGGTCAAGCCCGTGAGGAGGATCTTGTCGATGCCGGCGGCATCGCGACCGACCCGCTCACAAGCAGCGTGCAGGGCGTCACGCTGTCGCCGGAGGGCACGGCGCGCCACAGCGGGACTGCCGGTCGTCCCGAACAGTTCCGGTGCCCCGGCGGTGACCCATGCCTGCCCGTACCGCGCCGCCACCCTCATCCCACGAGCCCCGAGGGCAGCGACGGCGAAGGGCGGCCGCGGCCGTTGAACGCACCCGGGGAGCATGCTCGTCTCCCGTGCCGTGAAGCACCGGCCCTCGTACGACGACACGGCCTCCGCGTCTCCTCCGGCGCTCAATGCCTGGTCCAGCAGGGCCACGAACTCGGCGAAACGGTCGGCCCGCTCCCGTACGGAGCAGGCTGGGCGGCCGAGCACGACGGCGTCGTGTCCCGTCCAGCCCGCGCCGACCCCCAGGGTGACGCGTCCGCCGGAGATGTCGTCCAGGGTCATGACTTCCCGGGCCAGGGGCAGTGGGTGCCGGAAGTTGGGTGACGTGACAAGGGTGCCGAGCCGCAGCCGCTCGGTGACGCAGGCCGCGCCCGTGAGGGTGGGTACGGCCCCGAGCCACGGTCGGTCCCGCAGCGGCTCCCAGAGCAGGTGGTCGTAGGTGTAGCCGGTGTGGAAGCCGAGCTCCTCGGCACGCCGCCAGAGCCCGCGCAGTTCGTGCCAGCGGCGGGTGGGAAGGATGACGCAGCTCAGGCGGAGGCTCATGGACCGGCCTTTCCTCGGACGGGAGCGGGAGGACGGGCGCCGGGCAGACGGGGAAGCACGGAGGTCACCAGGCGATGGGCAGCCGATGCGCCCCGTAGACCGCCATCTCCTCGCGGAAGCGCAGGTCCTCGGCCGGACCGGCGAGACGCAGACGGGGCAGGCGGTGCAGCAGCGTACGCAGCACCACGTCCAGTTCGACACGGGCCAAGTACCGGCCGAGACAGGCATGGGTGCCGTACCCGAAGGCGATGTGGGCACGTGCGTCGCGGTCGGTGTCCAGCGTGTCGGCAGCGGGGAAGACGGTCTCGTCCCTGTTGGCCGTGTTGAGCATGCAGAGCACACCTTCGCCCGCCGCGATGAGCTCTTCGCCGACGACGATGTCGACCGTCGCCGTCCGGGGGACGCCGCCGTGCAGAACCGTCAGGTAGCGCAGGAGTTCTTCGACAGCTTGCGGGACGGTCGAAGGATCGGCTCGCAGCCGCCCCAACTGCTCGGGGTGGAGCAGCAGGGCGAGGACGGACAGGGTGATCATGTGCGTGCTCGGTTCATGGCCGGTGACCAGCAACAGCCGCCCCATACTGGCGATCTCGGCGGGCGACAGGTCGCCTGCCGCCACCAGTCGGCCCAGGATGCCGCCGTCACCGGCCGCTCTCTTCCCCTCGACCAGGGCGGTGAGGTGCGCCAGCAGCTTCTCTTCCGTCTCGCGGACGGTTTCGGGGGTGGAGCGGGTGTCGAAAAGTGTGCCGCTGTGCTCCGTGATGAGGACATGGTCGTCGTGGGGGACGCCGAGCAGCCGGCAGATGACACGGAGGGAGAGCGGCAGGGCAAGAGCGGTCACCAGGTCGGCGGGCTGCGCCTGCTGGGTCATGCGGTCGAGCAGGGTGTCGGTGAGCTCCTGGATCCAGGGGCGCATCGACTCGGCCCGCCGGTAGGTGAAGTCGGCGGTGACCATGCGGCGCAGCCGGGCATGGCGCGGATCGTCCGTCCACAGAAAGCTGGGGTCGGCCAGGGCGGCTCGGCTCCGGCTGAGGAACGGGAAGCCGGGACGTGTCCGGTCGGCGCTGAACCGCCGGTCCCGCAGGACCTCGCGGACCTCCTTGTGTCCGGTGACGAGCCAGCAGGAGGTGCCGTCCCACAGCCGTACCCGGGTGACGGGAGCGGAACGCAGAGCGTGGACGTAGCGGGGTGGTGGGTCGAAGGGGCAGGCGCCACGGGGAGCGGGCACGGGGAAGGCGGTTGAGGACTGCTCGCCGGTCACGTCGAGGGGCCTCCCTCCAGGTAGCGGTGTGGATTCGTCGGCGTACGGGGGGCGTACGCGCACGGTCGGTGCCTCGCGGACGGGCGGGTTCGGACGGGACCCGGGCCGCGCCCGCCGGGCCGGGCGCCGAACCCCGGTGTACGTGATCGGGGCGAGGCCGCCACGGTCAGGGGCGCAACCGGGAGCGCTGCACCTTTCCCGTGTGGGTGACGGGCAGGGAATCGCGCACAAAGTACCGGCGGGGAACCTTGAACGGGGCCAGACGACGTTCGACGGCCGAGCGGATCTCGGCCAGCAGGAGCCCGGTGTCCGGGCCGTCGATCACCAGGTGGGCGTGCAGCTCCGTGCCGCCGTCGTCGGCCGTGCCGCCCACGACGGCCGCCTGCCGCACCGCGGGATGGCGCAGAAGGGCCACCTCGGTCTCCGTGGGGTTGACGTTCATGCCCTCGATGATGACGAGGTCGTCCTGGCGGCCGTGGTGCCAGAGAACGCCGTCGGGCCCGAGGGAGCAGAGGTCGCCCGTCAGGGTCCACCCGTCTTCCAGGGCAGCGGCCTGACGTGCGGGGTCGTCGAGATAGCGGACGCCGGTGGGGCCGGTCACGGCGAGCCGGCCCGGTTCGCCCGGGGGCACGGCCTGTCCGTCGGGCCCGATGACGCGGAGCCGGTAACCGGGCACGGCGTGGCCGACAGCTCCGGGCCGGTGGCGGCCGCCGGCGCGGGTGGCGGCGAAGGCGCTGAACAGTTCGGTGCTGCCGAAGATGTTGGTGAGGCGGAGGCCGGTGCGGGCGAACCACTCCTCCTCGGTGCCGCGGGGCAGTGGCTCGCCCCCGACGAGGTAGCGGCGGGGGGTGTGGGCCGCGGAGCGGGGTGCTGACCGGAGGGCCCATCGGTAGTACCCGGGGCTGGCCATCACCACAGTGGCGCGGTGGCGTCCGGCGGCGGCGAAGAACTCTTCGGGGCGGCCGGCGGGCTGCATGAGGGCGGCGGCGCCCGTGGCGAGCACCCCTTGCAGGGCGACACTCAGGGCAGCGACGAAGGACAGGGAGGCGGTGGTGGCGACGAGGTCGCCGGTGGCGAGTCCGGTGACGTACGCGCCCATGGCGGTGGCCACCGACACGATGTCGCGGTGGAAGTGGACGACCGCCTTGGGCCGGCCGGTCGTTCCGGACGTGAAGATGATCAGGGCGACATCGTCGGCCGCGGTGTCGGCGACGTGCGCGGCCGGGGGTCGGCGGGCACAGCGCGCGGGGAGGTCCGCCTCCCCGTGTGCAGGGGCGGAGCCGTCGGGGTAAGCGCTGGCGGCGAGGTGAGGCGCGACCGCGGTGAGGGCGTCGAGATGTTCCACAGGGCCGAGTGCGTGCGTGACACCGGCGGCCTCCACCACGTCGGCCAGCTCGTCGCCCGACATCTGTTCATGACCACTCACCACGACTCCACCGGCCAGCAGCGTGCCCAGCCAGCAGGCGGCGTACCAGGGCGCGTTGGGGCCGCGCAGCAGCACCCGGCCGCCGGTCGGCAGGCCGAGGTCGTCGGAGAGCACGGAGGCGATCTGGTGACTGCGGCGGTGGAGTTCCGCGTACGTCCACGTCTCGTGGTCGGTGACGAGGCAACGCCGGTGCCCGAGGCCGCTGTCGACGGCGTGGGCCAGCAGCGAGGCGGCGGCGTTGACGCGCGCCCGCACGGGACCGGGGCCCGGCGGGCGGAGCAGCGTGGGCCACGGACGCAGCCGGTTCATGGCATCACGGGTGAAGGGGTCCTCGTGGCCACTGGGATGCCGGCCGAAGACTTGTTCCTGGCGGGCGATCACTTCGGGTGTCCCCAGAACGGCGGGGTGACACCGACACAGGCGTGCGTGAAACGCTCCGTGATCAGAAAAGCCGGGCTTCCTGACATGACGATCCGATAGGTGCGCTGACACAAATTCCGGCACGGAAAGTCCTCCGGAAGATCGCACCACCGCCAGGAAAGAAGCTCACGGAAGGTTTCCGTACGGAAATCCCGGAGGACGGCGCCGATGGGATCCATCGTGTCCGTGAGCCGTCTCCGGACGGGCGACGGCAATCGGTGCGGCACCCAGAAGGAGTGGGCCTTGATGTAGAGAGTCTTCGTATGTCGGCCCACCAGATCGACGCATCTGCTCAGCAGCGCATCATCGGGATCCACGTCGAGTTCCCGGGCCACGGACCGCTCTGCCGGTTCCGGGACCTGGTGACAGTGCGCCACGGTGATCGGCTCTCCCACCATCGCCTCGACCAGCGGCCCCAAGGTGCCGTCGGTCGTCATCAAGAGTCTGGCCGATTGCGGAAGGGTGGCTGTACCTTCGAGAGTACCGGCGGGGGAAACCGTCATCACCTCAATCTCCTTGCCCTGCGCGACACATGTGCACCGGCAAAGGCTTCGTACCCCCTCCGGGCGGGTATCCAATCTCATGGGTTCGCGCCTCGCGCAGAGAAACCATTCGAAAGAGTGAAAATGACGTCGCACGCCGAGAACCAGCCTTTTCCCTTTGCAGACCGCGGACATGAACTGGCCCCCGAATACGCCGAGTTGCGCCGGACGTGCCCCGTCGCGCCGGTGGCGACACCGACCGGGGAGCCGGCGTGGCTGGTGACACGGCATGCCGATGCCTGCGCGGTCCTCGCCGACAGCCGGTTCGACGTGGGCATGGTCGTCGCCGACGGGGCGCCACGCCTTCAGGAAGTACCCATGACGCCCTCGGTGGTCATGGACCGGTTCCGGGGCTGGGGAGTGCGCCGGGAGGTCATGGACCTGCTGGGGCCGCGGCAGGCCAAACGGCTGCGCTCCCGGGTGCGGGCGTGCGTGACGGACCTGCTCGACGCCATGGAGCGGCGCGGCTGCCCCGGCGATCTCTGCCAGGACCTGGCGAGGCCGCTGCCCTTCACCGTGATCTCGGAGTTGATCGGGTTTCCCTACGCCGACCACGCCGAACTGGAGGAGAAGACGCGCGTGCTGGTCAGCGTCGGCGGGAAAACGGAGCGGGAGATGCGGGAGGCATGGACATGGCTGCGCGGGTACTTCGCGCGGCTGCTGGCGTCGGCCGACAGGCCGCCCTCCCAGGACCTGCTGACCCTGCTGTCGGAGGTACGTGACCGCTCCCCCTCGGTCTCGGAACGCGAACTGGTCGACGCCGCCATCATGGTGCTGATCGCCGGCCACAAGGCGTGCGTCAGTTCCATCGCCAACATGGCCCTCACCGTCATGCTTCACCCCGAGGAGACCGAACGGCTCCGCGAACGGCCCGACCTGGTGCCGGCCGCCCTCGACGAACTGTGGCGCTACACCCCGCTGGGCACCGCGGGCCTGCCGAGGGTCACCGCGCAGGAGGTGTCGGTCGGCGGGACGCGGATCGGCCCCGGGCAGTGCGTCCTGGTCTCGACGGCCGCGGGCAACCGGGACCCTGAAGCCTTCCCGGACCCCGAGCGGCTGGACCTGAACCGCGACGCGACCGGCCACCTGGCCTTCGGGCACGGCCCGCACTACTGCCCGGGCACCGCACTCGGCCGGATGCAGGTGGAGGTGGCGCTGGAGGGCCTGCTGTCCCGCTTCCCGGGGATCGAAACGGCCGTACCGCCTCAGGATCTCGTCTGGCATCAGCACCTCCTCCCACGCACCCTCACGGCGCTCCCTGTCCGGTGGTGACCGTCCCGGCCCGGCGAGCAGGGCGCAGCGGGAGCGCGTGCCGCTCCGGGCGCCCCACGTCCTTGCGAGGCCGCTCCGTCCAGAAAGGGCATTGCCGTGTGTCCGTACGAAGAGGTCCCCCGCTTTCCGTTCAGCTACCGCGGCGACCGCATCGCGCCGGAACTGGCCGGTCGGGCCGAGCACCGCCCGGTGTCCCGGGTCCGCGCCAACTCCGGGGATCTCGCCTGGCTCGTGACCGGCCATCGCGAGGTGCGGCAGGTGCTGGAGGACGACGACCGGTTCAGTCTCGCGCGGACAGCGGACCCGACGGCACCTCAGCAGGACCCGGTTCCGCCGCCCGCCTCGTTCTCCTGTTTCGACCGGCTGATGCGCAAGGCCGGGATGCGGGAGGTGCTGCTGCGCGGGCTGGGCGCAGGGCAGCAACATGTCACACCGGCCCAGGTCGAGCGAGCGACCCGCGACGCCCTGCGCACGATGACGCGCCAGGGCGGGGAAGGTGACCTGGTCGGTCAGGTCTGCCTGCCGGTGGCGGCGACCGTCACCTGTCTGCTGCTCGGCCTGCCTGCCGAGGACGCACCACGGCTGGAACCCTGCTTCGCCGTGCTGTGGTCGGGAACCGACCCGAGCCCACTGCCTCTGGAGGCGACACACCTCGACACCTATATGACGCAGCAACTGGCACGGCTGCGCCGGTCCCCGGAAGGTCTGCTCGGTGACCTGGTGGCCCGGCACGACCAGCGCCGTGTCCTGTCGGACGGTGAGCTGACCGAGATCTGCACCGTGCTGCTGCTGTCCGGGCTGGGCAACCCGGCGAGCCTCCTCGCCTTCTCCGCGTTCTCCTTGCTGCGGGAGCCGCGCCTGCTGGCCACCCTGGGAGCGCGACCCTGGCTGGTACCTCGGGCCGTGGAAGAGCTGCTGCGCGTCTCGGTGATGCTCGGGGACGGACTCGCCCGTATCGCCGTGGAGGACGTCGAGGTCGGTGGCGAGCACATCCGGGCCGGTGACCTGGTGCTCGTGTCCCCGGACGCGGCCAACGCCGACCCCGGCGTGTTCGCCGACCCCGGGCGGCTGGACCTCGGCCGGGACACCCGCCGTCACGTACGATTCGGCCGCGGCCGGCACCGGTGCCCCGGCGCGGCGGTCTCCCGGATGCTGGCGCGGGCGTACCTGCGGGTTCTGGTCGAAGAGTTGCCGGGCATGCGGCTGACCGTTTCGCCCGAGAGCGTCGAGTGGCGTACGCAGACCGCGGTGACCCTGCCGGTCGCACTGCCCGTGACGTGGGCGCCCTCACCGGCCCGGCGTTAGGGCGCTTCCGACGGATCTCCGCGGCATCGCGACTCCCCCAGCTACCGCTGGGAGGCCCCCAGGCACGCTCCCTGAGCACACGGAGCGGGCCCAGGAGGGCTTCGCCCGTCAGACCGGGACCAGGTACATCGGCGAGGGCGCGGACCTCACCTCCTGACGGAACCGGTGTTCTCCAGCACAGCCAGATGGCGTTCGGCGATGATGTCCCAGGAGTAGGTCTCCTGCAGTCGCCGGGCGGCCCGCCGGGCACGGCGCAGCGTGGCCTCGTCCAGGCTGTCGACGCAGCGCGTGAGATCCTCCGCGGTGGAGCCGTAGCAGATGCCGGCGTCACCGAGCGCCTCGCGCAGGAAGGGCCACCGCGACACCAGTGACGGCAGGCCCAGCCCCACCGCGTCACCGACCGTGCCGGTCGTCAGCATCTCGCCGTCCTCGAAGGGCAGGACGAGCACGTCGACCGTGGCCAGCCGCCGGTTGTACTCGGCGCGCGGCACTCTCTCGTACGGCAGTGCCACGATGCGCGGGTCCGCCACGCACGCCCGCTCACCGGGCGCGAGCGACAGGACGTACAGCTCGATGTCCGATCGGCGGGAGGCCGCGACGGCGCGCATCACGAGGTCGACCCGCTTTTCCCGCCGGGGCGCACCGATCACACCGAGCCGCAGCACTCCGTGGCGCAGGCCCAGACGCCGCTCCGCCTCGTGCCGGCCGAGAGCGCCGGTCTCCCGCATCAAGTGGCCGAAGTGGCCGTGGGGGATCACCCAGTGCCCGGTGCCCGGGCCGTACGCGTACCGTCCGACCGCCCGGGCCATCCCCCACTCGCTGTGATGGACGACCGCGTCGGCTGCCGCTGCCCACGCCCGGTAGACGGTTTCGCCCTCGCGGTCCCTGGCGTGGGGAACGAGGTTGTGCTGGGTCCATACGATCCGTACGCCGCCGGCCTTGAGGGCCGCGATCACCGCGCGATGTCTCGCCGGCACGCACGGCAGGAGCCGTTCGGGCCAGTGGAGGTGGAACTGGTCCCAGCCGCCCAACGGGGCCGGGTCCCCGTCGAACACCGGGCCCGGCAGGGGCGCGTGCACCACGCGTCCGGCGAGCGGAGCGTAGAGGGCGACATCGTACGGATGCCCCGGGGCGGAACTCAGTACGCGCAGCGGCTGCGTCACCGGTGAGCTACCCGTCGCCGACCGGGCCATGGTGCCGCTTCACAAGATTCTCCACGTCCCCGACGGCCGTCTCGACCGGAGGCAGAGCCAGACAGGCGAGACGGGCCTGCCTGGCGCGACGGCGCACGCCGGTGTCGTCGAGGAGCCGCCTGCACACGGACGCGACCCCGGCCGGCGTGGGATCGGTGATCTCGGCGCCGAGACCCAGCTCGGCGACACGGGCCGCGTTCACCGGCTGGTCCGCGAGCTGCGGGAGGACCGCCATGGGCGTCCCGGTGCGGATCGCCTCCCGCACGCTGTTGTAGCCGCCGTGGGTGACGAAGAGACAGGCTTCCTCCAGCAGCAACGGCTGCGGCACCGAGTCGACGACGAGCACATGCGGTGCCGGGCGGAGGTCGGGCACCGGAACACCGCTGGTGGACACGACCGCCCTGCAGTCGACCTGCGCCAGTCCGTCGACCATGGCGCGCAGTACGGCGACCGGGTCCGGGCGGCCGGGGGGAGGCGGGGGGCCGCCGGGCGAGGGCAGGAAGAGGGGCAGTGCCCAGCCGATGCCCGCGTACACGAGGGGCCGGTCCAGGGGCAGGTCGGCGATGCTCGTCTGCAGTGCCGCCTTCGGGTCGGCGAAGGCCGGCTGGCGGTACGTCAGCGCCGTGGGCAGGTGCGGGGCAAAGGTGAAGGAGGGCGGCAGGTAGTCGAGGTGCCCGTACGGCATCATCGAGAGCGGGTCGGTCCGCTGGGGCAGTCCGGCCGTGGCCCGCCACCGGTTGAGATGCGGCAGGACCGCCGCGGGGTCCGTGTAGGCCTTGGCGCCCGACGGCAACGCGAGGTGGGGAACGCCCAGCCGCTCGGCCACCAGCACGGCGCTGACGTCCATCCCGTCGCGCAGGATCACGTCCGGCTTGAACCTCTGGGCAACCGTCTCCAGGGCCCGGTACTGGCCCTTGAGGTGCGGCCCCGCGAGCACGAAGGCCACCGACTCCTCGGACGCCGTGCCGTTCTGCATCCGCTCGACAGCCTCCTCGCACTCCCGGCCGGCCGTCATCGCTTCGTCGAACAGATCCGGCAGGCAGGCCGTCGCCGAGAACCCCCGGTCGAGGAAGATGTCGCCCAGGTGCGCCTCGGTGGCGATGTGCACCTCGTGACCGGCTTCGGCGAGCAGGCGCGCGAACCGGAGCGCCTCACGCGTGTGGGACGGGGACAGCACCGCAGTACACAGGACACGCATGAGCAACAATCCCCAATCGTCGCGTGGCATGGTGGACCGGCTGTGGAGTGTCCGGAGACATGGTGTGCGCGGGCGGGTCGGTCGGCGGACGGTACGGTGCCCTCATCAGGGAAGCAGCCTGGCCGGTCTTGGTCTCCATACCACCGAACGACGGCCGCCACACGGCGGATGACGTCCCGCCGACGTGAATCATCCGTGCGGATGGAAGACCGGGGAACAGCCGTCCGGCACCACCAGGCGCGGCTACAGTCCGCCCGTGCTCCTCCTCTCGCACGACGACCTGTCCCGCCTCCGCCGACGCGGCATGGACCCGGCATTCGAGGCGGCGTGGCAGCGCCTGCGGGCACGAGCCGACTCGGCACTGGCCCTCGGCCTCACCCCGCCTGTCCTGGGCGCCGGCTGGTACCACGCCTTCTTCTGCCCCTCCCACGGAACCGAGCTCGTCTTCGACCCGGCGTCGCCGCACAGCCACCGGTGCCCGGCCGACGGCGAGACGTACCGCGGTGAACCGTTCGACAGCGCCTGGCGGCATCATGCCCACACCGCACTGGCGGCCGGGGCCCGGGACGCCGCACTGGCCTGGCTGATGACCGAGGAGGAGACGTACGCGTCGCACGTCGCGACCACACTGGGCGCGTACGCCGACCTCTACGCCCGCTACCCGCCGCACGGCGAGATCGCGGGGCAGGGCCGGGCCATGGGGCAGTCGCTGGACGAGGCGACCTGGGCGGTCGCCGTGGCCCGCGCGTACGACTGTGTCCGCGGCGGCCTCACCGCCACAGCCCGTGCACACATCGAACAGGACCTGTTGCGGCCGGCGGGCGAGCACCTCCTCGGCGAGCTGGCCCCTCGGGTGCACAACGTCGAGTGCTGGCATCTCGCCGCGCTGGCCACGCTGGGAGTTGTCACCGGAGACGACCGGTTCGTCTCCCCCGTCATCGACGGTGCGTTCGGGCTGGACAGGCAACTGCGGGACGGCGTACTGGCGGACGGGTGGTGGTACGAGGGCTCGGCCGGCTACCACTTCTACACGCTGGAAGCGGTGTCCGCGCTGCTGTCGGCGCTGCGCCATCGCGAGCCGGCGATCCTGGGCCGACCGCAGCTCCGTGAGATGTTCGCCGCACCACTGCGTCTGGCCCGTGCCGATCTCACCCTGCCGGCGCTCAACGACGGCTGGACGGACGTCACCCGTCCCCCGGGGGTGGGCCGGTACGCGGCTCTGTACGAACTGGCCTGGGGGCTGTGGCACGACCCGGCACACGCCGGTGTCCTCGCGCAGGTCCACGCCGGTGGCGGGCTTCCCCGTGACAGCGTGGAGGCGCTGCTGTACGGGCCGGAGGCCGCCGGACTCTCCGCGGCCCCGACGGCCGTGCTCCCCTCCGTCAGGCAGACGGGCCTGTGCCCCGCCTCCGGCTACGCGGTGCTCCAGGAACGGACGCCGTGCCCACCGGCCCCGGGCACCGAGCGCTGGCTGCTCCTCAAGTACGGCCCGCACGGCGGTTTCCACGGCCATCCGGACAAACTGTCGCTCGACCTCCATGCCTTCGGGCGCCGGCTCTCCCCCGACCTGGGCACTCCCGGGTACGGTGTGCCCGCCACCCGCACGTGGTATCAGCAGACCCTCGCCCACAACACGGTGGTCTTGGGTGAGCAGTCCCAGCCACCGGGTACGGGACACCTCCTCGCGTTCCGTCCCGTGGGCGAGGACGGCGCCGAAGGGACGGGTCAGGTCGGGGTCGCGGACGCCGTCGTCGGCTGGCCCGACGCCCCGGAGCAGGGGCCCTATGCCGGAGTCAGACTGCGCCGCTGCCTGCTGTGGCGGCCGGGCCCCGACCCGTACGTGCTCGACGTGGTCCTCGTCGACAGCCCAGGCCCGCAGCGCATCGACCTCGCCTGGCACCATCTGGGGACACTCGTCGCGCCACCGGCTGCCGAGCCGGGGCCTGTCGACATCCAGCCCGCGAACGCGACGTACGCGCTGTTGGAACAGGTGCACCGGCTTCCGGTCCAGGGCACGGACGACGCGGGCGGCCGGTCGCCGCGAACGGTCTGGACCGCCGAGTGGCGTCTCGACGACGTGCCCGACATCGGTACCCGCATCTGGGGCATCGACGAGCGGGCAGCCACCGTCTGGTCCGCCAGGGCCCCGGCCGATCCGCCCGCCGACCGGATGGCATTCCTGCTCCGCCGTGTCGAGGGGGCCCAGGCGTGCTTCGTCAGCGTCCTGGAGCCGTTCCGGGGCGCTGCCCGTGTGCGGCGGGTCCGACGGGAGCCGGGCTGCTCATCCGCCTCATTCCTGCGGGTGTCCGTGGACATGGCCGACGGTGCCTGCGAACAGTGGACACTCGACATCGCCGACGCGTATGTCAGTGACACTCCGCTCGTCTGGACGTTGGCCCGCAGGGGAGTGTCTGTTGGACGTCGTCATTGACGGTGTCCTGCCTGAATCGAGAGGACGATGTCGTGGCTGTCCGGCTACCGCCGGCTCAGTCCCCGCTACGAACGCCAGACACGCGACTACCCGGCCTTCCTCGGATTCGCCACCGCCCTCCGCTGCTGCCGGGCGGTCAGCGCTTGTACCGGATACATGAGGAGGCAGCGGTCGGCCGGCTACCGCCCGTCTTCCGCTCGGCCTGCCCCTCGGAATCGTCGCGTCGTCGACACGGTGCCGGCGATCGGATCAGCGGCCCACGTGGTGGCCGCCCTCCGCCGGAAGCACCGCCCCGGTGGTCCAGCGGCTCTCGTCGGAGAGCAGGAACAGGGCGGCACGGGCCATGTCGTCAGCCGGAGCCACATGGTTCATCGGCGACATGGAGGCGAGGTGGTCCTGCATGGCGGCGGGGAGCATGTCCCACATCTCCGTGCGCGTGGAGCCCGGGGCGAGGGCGTTGACGCGCACGTTGTGCGGGGCGAGTTCCAGCGCGGCGCTCTTGGTGAGGCCGTTGACCGCCCACTTCGAGGCGACGTACTCGGAGATGCCCGCCACGCCGACCATGCCGCCGATGGAGGAGACGTTGACGATCGATCCGCCGCCGGTGGCGAGCAGGGCGCGGATCTCGTACTTCATCGACAGGAAGACACCCTTGGCGTTGACCTCCATGATCCGGTCGTAGACGTCGGTGGGTTTGTCGTGCACGGGGGTGCCGTCACTGGTGACGCCGGCGGCGTTCAGGGCGCCGTCGAGGCGGCCGAACCGCTGGACCGCGGTGGCGACCGCCGCTGCCACGGAGGCTTCGTCGGTCACATCGAGGGGGACGGCGACCACCTCGGTGCTCCCTGTCGTCAGTTCGGTGGCCAGCTCCTCCAGGCGGTCGACGCGCCGTGCGCCGGCGATGACGGTCGCGCCCTCGGCGGCGAAGCGCCGCACCGCGGCCTCGCCCATGCCGGCGGACGCGCCGGTGATCAGGATGACCTTGTCTTCCAGTCTCCGGGCCCGGAGCGTGAGCGGCGCGGGATTGCGGTTGGGATGCGTGGTCATGCGGTGGCTCCAAAGGGGAGGGGACGGGTAAGGGGAGACGGTCGTGGACGTGCACAGCGTCCGCGGCGACCGCTCTCCTCAACGATGGAGTTCGCCGGGCCCGGGTACCAGAGACCGCGTTTGGCTAGGACTGGCAGGGCGACGCTGTTCTGTCAGAACTGGGTGACCATGGGTCCATGGAACGCATGGAACTCGCCCGTTGTCTGCGCGGCTGGCGCGACCGCCTCGCGCCGGCGAGCGTCGGACTGCCCACCGGAGGGCGTCGACGCGCGCCCGGCCTCAGACGCGCGGAGGTCGCGCTGCTCGCCGGGCTCTCCGTGGACTACCTCGCCCGTCTCGAACAAGGACGAGCGGGCAATCCGTCGCCGTCGGTGGTGGAATCCCTGGCCCGGGCGCTGCGCCTGTCCGACGACGAGAACGCGTACTTCTTCCGGCTCGCGGGGCACGCCGATCCGCGCGTCAACGGCATCAGCAGGCACATCGCGCCCGGGGTGCAGCGCATGCTGGACCGGGTGACCGACACGCCGGTGCTCGTGCTGGACGCCGCATGGCAGGTGGTCGCCACCAACCCGCTGCTCATCGCTCTGCTGGGGGAACTGTCCGCGGGTACGGCACGCGACCAGAACCTGTTGTGGCGGCACTTCACCGGCGTCCCGTCACGCGTGGCCACCACGCCCGAGCAGGACGCCGTTTTCGAGTCCGCGGCCGCCGCGGACCTGCGGGCCGCCGCGGGGCGCCACCCGGGCGATCCTCTGCTGCGCGGCCTCATCGCCGACCTCCGGCGAGCGAGTCCCCGCTTCGAGTCCCTGTGGCAGGAACGCGCCGTGGCCCGCCACGCCTCCGCCCGCAAGACGATCCTCCACCCCCAGGTGGGTCCCCTGACCCTCGACTGCGACGTCCTCACTGTCGAGGGCAGTGACCTGCGCGCCGTTCTCTACACAGCCGTCCCGGGGTCGTCGGACGATCACGCACTCGAACTGCTGCGGACCATAGGGACCCAGTTCTCGCAGAGCGCGTCGTAGCGGTTGCCTCCCGCCGGTCCGGCGCGGGGTCGGGCGCGTCCGGCCGCAGGGCGAGGCGCGGCAGGAAGAAGGCGACGAGCGGCCCGATCCCGAGGGCGTACACCGCCGTGCCGATGCCGACGGTGCCGCCGAGCAGCCATCCGCCCACCAGGACCGACGCCTCGATGAGGGTACGGGCGACGAGGAGCGGAACACCCAGTCGCGCCAGTCCTGTCATCAGCCCGTCCCGGGGGCCCGGTCCCCAGCCGGCCCCGACGTACAGCCCGGTGGCCACCGCGGTGCCGACGACTCCGCCGAGGAGGAAGAGCAGCCGCCACGGCCAGGGGTGTGGAGCCGGCAGGACCCGCAGCGCCTGGTCGAGGACGGGGCCGACGAGGACGGCGTTCGCGAGGGTGCCGATGCCGGGGCGTTGCCGCAGGGGGACCCAGAGGGCGAACACGGCGGCCGAGACCAGGACGACCACGAGCCCGAGAGTCAGCCCGGTGGTACGCGCGACGCCCTGGGTGAGCACGGTCCACGGGTCCGTTCCCAGGCCCGCCCGGACCAGCAGGGCCGTGCTGACGCCGTACAGGGCGAGACCTGACAGCAGGAGGACGGCGCGCCGCGGTATCCGGTCTCCGGCGCGCCTCATCGCGTACCGGACCCCAGCAGGACGGCGGCGGCGTCCGCGGCGTCGGCCACCGCCCGCGCGGCGGCCTGCGGCCCCTCGACGACCACCCGCCCGGCCACGCCGTCGACGAGCAACAGCAGTTGTGAGGCGATGCGTTCGGGTGCCGGCGTCCCGGCCTGTACGCACAGCGTGGTGAGCAGTTCGCGCAGCCACCGCTTCTCCCTCAGGACGGCCTGGCGTACGGGGTCCTCGGGATCGACCACCTCGGCAGCGGCGTTGAGGAAGGCGCAGCCCCGGCCACCCTTGCTCTCGTACCGGTGAGCCAGCCAGGAGAACACGGCCGCCGGCCGGGCGGCCGGATCCTCCACGCCGGCCAGCCACTCCTCCAGTTCCGCGGCCGCCTCGTCGTGACGGTGCCGCAGCGCCGTCGCGGCGAGGTCGCTCTTGCCGCTGAAGTGGGCGTACAGCGTCGGCTTCGACACACCGGCTTCCTGCGCGACGGTGTCCACCCCGGTGGCCGCGAAGCCCCGGTTGTAGAAGACCTCCTCCGCGCTTCTGACGAGCTGGTTCCTGGCACTCCTTCGAGGACTCATGAAACTTAACTTACCAGTAAGGCAAGATTCCGTCATCGCAAGTCGTCGCTTCCCGCCCTCCCGGCCCGCACGACGTGGACCGGGACCGCGCTCATCTCCAGCCCCGGCCATGAGCGTCACGCAGAACTGGGTGCGGAGCCCCTGGGAAACGCGGAGATGGCCCGGCTGCTCACTTCGGCGCGGAGGAGGCCCCCGATGAGCGATGTTCCACACGGCGACCGCCAAGGCTCGCGGAACGGCACAACGGCTCGCGTCGACCGTTAAGACGCTCCTGCCGGCCCTGGCGGCGTCGCGGGCGTACTGCCTCAGCAGCGCACTCCCCCACCAGTCATCGCGCAGGCAAGGCGGCACCACGCTGAAGCCGTCGACCGGCACCGGAGTGCGCCGACCGGGGCTCCGATTCCCCGTCAGGAGCCGGACACTTCGACGGCAGGTCCCGACCGGCCCACGGGCGTGACCCCGACCCCTTGGCGCTGCTCGTCGCTGCTCACGCCCCTCCCCCGATCTCCTTCGACTTCGGCCGGGTCGGGTGGCCCCGACCGTTCAACTGCCCGCCCGCCTCCGCGGCCAGCCCGCTCCCGGCCGGCTACAGGTGCGCACGTGCACCCAGGCGCGGAGCGACGAGTACGTCATCGAGGGCGGCGGCCGCCTTCAATCCGGCGGCGGTCGAGCCGATGGCGGCCTCCGTGAGGTTGGTGAATGGCAGGTGACGGTCCGGATGACCGCGCCGTCGGCGCCCGGCCGGGGCCGGGGCGCCGCGTCATCACTCACCCGTCCGCGCGGTCGCGCAGGAACAGTGACGCGGCGAGTACGGCCAGGACGGCCGCCGCGGCCAGCAACAGCGATACCTGGAAGCCACGCAGGGACGGCACGGCCGCACCCCCCATGGGCAGCGTCATCTGCGCGAGCACCGTGCCGATCACCGAACTGGACAGGCTGGTCCCCACGAAGCGCATCAGCGTGTTGAGGCCGTTGGCCGCGCCGGTCTCGGACGCGTCCACGGCCCCCATGATCAGAGCCGGCATGGCCGCGTAGGCCAGACCGATCCCGGCCCCCACCGCGGTGACCATCACCAGGATCCCCCCGACGGAACCCAGCAGCAGCGCGCCTGCCGCGCAGCTCACAGCGATGACGGTCAGCCCCGCGAGGAGCGCGGTCCGTGGGCCGCGACGGGCCGTGAGAAGGGCGGATAGCGGGGAGACCGCCATCATGGCGAGCCCGGTCGGCGCCATGACCAGTCCCGCGCCGACCATCGGCAGACCCAGCCCGTGGCCGGTGTTCGTAGAAAGCTGGAGAAGCTGTGGGACCGTCAAGGACACGGCGTAGTAGGCGATTCCGACGCCGAGCGCGGCGGTGTTGGCCAGGAGGACCGGACGGCGCGCGGTGGCCCGCAGGTCCACCAGGGGATCTCCGCGCCTCAGTTCCAGCACTCCGAAACCGGCCAGCAGCAGGGCGGCGGCGAGGAAGAGCGCCAGCGTCGTGCCGCTGAGCCACCCCCAGACGGCCCCCTTGGTGATGGCCAGCAGCAGGCACACCATTGCCAGGGACAGGGCGAGCGCGCCGGCGAAGTCGAAGCGACCGGACGCCCTGTCCGGCGAGACGGGGACCACGGCCGCCACCAGAGCCGCCGCCAGCGCGCCGAGGCCGGCGGTGGTGAGGAAGAGGACGTGCCAGTCGGCGTGTTCGGCCACGAACGCGGCCGCGGGCAGACACAGGGCACCGCCCACGCCCACCGAGGAGCTCATCAACCCCGTGGCGGCACCGAGCCGCTCGGGCGGGAGGACGTCCCGCATGATGCCGATGCCCAGCGGGACGACACCGATGGCCATGCCTTGCAGCGCCCTGCCCACGATCATGAGGCCGTAGTCGGAGGTGGCCGCCGAGACGAGGGAGCCGGCCGTCATCAGAGCCAGCCCGACCAGCACCATGCGCCGTTTGCCGTAGAGGTCGCCCAGGCGGCCGGTGATCGGCGTGGACACCGCCGCGGCCAGCAACGTGGCGGTCATGATCCATGTCGCGTCGCCCGCGGAGGTGTGGAGCAGTCCGGGAAGGCGTGAGACGACCGGGAGCAGCAAGGACTGCATGACAGCCACCGAGACGCCCGCGAAGGCGAGCGTTCCGATCACCGCGCCGTCGCGTCGCCGACGGCTCCGGCCGGCCGGTGCGGTGGGCTCCCGGCGCACCGCGGTCGTCTGGGAAAGGGGCATGGCGAAGCACTCCGGATGATCGGCCGAGCGGGATACCCGGTGTCCGCGAGAGGGGTCACCAGAGGTGACGGCAGGGAGCACCGAGGTCTTGTCCAGTGGACAATACGCCCGTCCTTGTACACTGGACAAGTCGTCCGGCCCCGCCACCGCCCCGAGCGGCGGACCGGCACAGAACAGGGAGGAAGCCGTCGTGCCCATCACCCGTGAAGAGGTCACCGACGCGGCTCTCGCGGTGCTGCGGCGCGAGGGCCTGGACGCGCTCAGCCTGCGCACCGTCGCCGAGCACCTGGGCGTGCGGCACAACACCGTCCGCTGGCACGTCAGCACCAAAGCGCAACTGCTGGAGCTGCTCTCCGACCGGGTCCTCGCCGGCTGGGACGCCCGACGCCTGCCCGACCCCCCCATGGAGCGGGCCCGCGCGCTCTACGAGATCGCCCGTCGCGCGCTGCTCGCCCACCGCGACGGCGCCCGGCTGGTGTCCGGGGTCTTCACCACCGGCCCCCACACCCTGTCCTTCACCGAAGCAGCGCTCAGCGCGCTCGTCGAGGCCGGCCGCAGCCCCCGTGAGGCCATGTGGACCCACTGGTCCGTCTTCTACTTCCTGCTCGGACTGACCACCGAACAGCAGGCCGGGACCGAGGACCGGGCGGCGGCTCTGGAGCAGGCGCTGCGGGACCAGCCCCTCCCCACGCTCGCGCAGGCGGCGCCCTTCCTGCTTGAGCCCGACTTCGACAAGCGGTTCACACACGGGCTGGAGGCCCTGCTGGGCGGAGCCTGACCTCGGGCCCTCCGGCTCCGGCGTCGCCTCTGGTGAGCGCGAGGGCGGGAGGCGGAGGGCACCCGGGCCCGTGCTCCACACACGGGTCACGGTTCTCTCACGACGCTCGGCCGACCGCGCCTCTCCTTCCGGCGAGCGCCGTCGATGCGACGATGACCCATGCGACGACCGTGAGAGCGGCCGCTGTCGTGAAGGCCGCCCGGAGGCCGGGCACGAACGCGCCGGGCACCGCGCCGAGGGAGTGGACCGAGACGATCACGGCGAGCCCGATCGCTCCGCCGAGCTGCTGGGTGGTCTGGAGCAGCCCCGAGGCGGCCCCCGCGTGGTCGGGTCCGACGTCGCCGAGGACCAGGGAGGCGGCGGGGGTGAAGGTGAGACCGGCGAAGACACCGTTGAGCAGCAGCGGGCCGAGCACAGCGGTGGCGTATCCGCTGGAGGCGGCGACGTTGCCGAGCCACAGATAGCCGGCGGTGAGGCCCAGGGTGCCGGCCAGCAGGAGTGGAGTCCGGCCGAACCGGGCGAGCAGGCGCGGGGTGACGCGGGACATGGCGAAGATGCCGAGGGTCATGGGCAGAAAGGCGAGTCCTGCCCGCAGCGGACCGAATCCCAGGACCCGCTGGACGTACTGCACGACCAGAAAGAAGATCGACATCTGTGATCCGAAGACCAGCGCGGTGACGGCGAGACCGCCGAGACGGTCCCGGCTGCGCAGCAGCGCCGGGACGACGAGCGGGTCGGGCACCCGGCGCTCGGTCACGGCGAGCACCGCGGCCAGGGCGGCGCCCACGGCGAGCCCGCCGAGCGTCCGGAGCGATGTCCAGCCGTGGTCCGGGGCGCCGATCAAGGCCCACACGACCGCCACGGCCGCGCCGGTGGCCGAAACGGCGCCGACACCGTCGAACCGCCCGGGGCGTTTCGGCGTCCCGGCGACGAAGCGGGGAGCCAGCACGAGGACGGCCAGGCCGAGGGGAACGTTGATGAGCAGGGTCCAGCGCCATGAGCCGTACTCGGTCACCAGACCGCCGAGGACGAGGCCGAGCGTGCTGCCACCGATGCTGACGGCGGAGAACAGGGCGAGGGCACGATGGCGGGCGCCCTGATCGACGGCACCGGCGGTGAGCAGGGCGAGGACGCCGGGGGCGGCGAGGGCGGCTCCGACGCCCTGGGCCGCCCTCGCGACGATCAGAAGGGCGGGCGTGTGGGCCAGGCCGCCGAGCAACGAGGCCGCCGTGAAGAGGCCGAGACCGGCCTCGAAGACGCGGAGCCTGCCGTAGGCGTCCCCCAGCCGCCCGCCCAGCAGAAGCAGTCCGCCGAAGGCGAGGGTGTAGGCGTTGAGGACCCAGGACAGGCCGGCGGGGGTGAAGTCCAGGCCCGCCCCGATACGGGGAAGGGCCACGTTCACGATGGTCGTGTCCAGGGCGAGCATCAACTGCGCGACCAGGACGACGGCGATGCCGACGGCATGGCCGCGCCGTGGGCCGCTCCGGTCGGCCGGGGGCTCGGCGGGACGGGGTGGAGCGGGCGCGGGCGTGGAGGCGGAGCAAGGAGAAGGCACGGAAGTACGGGTTCCGATCAGGGTGAGGGGCAGACGGGCGGGCGGCGCGGCAGGCGGGTCACACCTGGGCCATGCCGCCGTCGACGAAGAGTTCGACGCCGGTGACGAAGCTGGAGGCGTCGCTGGAGAGGAAGGCCGCGGCCCTGCCGATCTCCTCGGGAGCGGCGATGCGTCCGGTGGGGTTGCCCTCCCCCATGGAGGCGAGGAGTGCGGCCACGCCGTCGGCCCCGCGGGCCTGCTCGGCCGCCTGCCGGAGGGACAGGGTGTCGACCGCCCCCGGACTGAGGACGTTCATGCGGATCCCGGACCCCTTGATGTCCTGGATCCAGGCGCGGACGAAGCACCGGACCGCGGCCTTGGCGCCTCCGTAGACGCTCATGGCGGCGGGCGGCTGCACGGAGGCGGTCGAGCCGATGACGACGACGGTTCCGCCGTCGGACATCAGAGGCAGCGCGGGCTGCACGGTGAACAGCACGCCCTTGACGTTGACGCCGAACGTCCGGTCGAACTGCTCTTCGGTGATCCGGCCCAAGGGGGCGTGGTCGCCGATGCCCGCGTTGGCGACGACGGCGTCGAGCTTCCCGTGCCGCGCTTCGACCTGGCGGTACATCAGCTCCATGTCCGCGAGGCGGGTGACGTCGGCCACGACGCCCTCGCACCGCGGCCCGAGCTGGGCGACCGCATCGTCGAGCCGGTCCTTCCGGAGGTCGGTGACGACCACCTGCGCCCCCTGCGCGACGAATTCGCGGGCGATACCGAGACCGACCCCGGAGGCACCGCCCGTGATGACGGCCACCTTGTTCTGCAATGTCATGGTCATGACCTCTCTGTGATCACACGCGACCTCTCCTGACCGCGCGCCGGAGACGGGAGCGCTCGACGCGGCGGTCCGCGGAGCGCATGCCCTAGAGTTGAAACGGAGGCACCGCCACTTTAAGTGGAGGCGCCGCCGCTTAGTTCAGGTTAAGTGGAGACGCCCCCACTTAGCAAGCCGGGGTGACAGGAGAAGACGGTGCCCGACGAGACAGGACGCCCGCTGCGGGCCGATGCGCAGCGCAACCGCGAGAAGATCCTCTCGGCGGCGGTGCGCGTGTTCGCCGAGGAAGGCCTCCACGCACACCTGGAGCGCATCGCGAAGGAAGCCGGCGTGGGCTCGGGCACCCTGTACCGCAACTTCCCCACCAGGGAGGTACTGATCGAGGCGGCCTACCGCAACGAGCTGGCCAAGCTCTGCGACGCGGCGCCCCGGCTCCTCTCCGACCTGCCGCCCCGGGAAGCCCTGCGCGCGTGGATGGGTCGCTTCATCGACTACGCCACCGCCAAACTGGGCATGGCGGACGCCCTGCGCGCGCTCGTGGACGCGGGGGTCAATCCCTACGCGCAGAGCCACGACATGATGCTGGAGGCCATCGCCTCGCTCCTGGAGGCCAACACCGCGGCCGGCACCGTCCGTACGGACATCGGCCCGGCCGATCTGTTCGCCGCCCTCACCGGTATCGCCCTGGCATCCGGCAGAGCCGAGCAGCGGGAACAGGCGGAGCGCCTGCTCGACCTCACCTTCGACGGTCTGAGCGTCCGTTCCTGACCGGAGGCACGGCGTTCCCTCACGAACGGCGCCCCGGTCGATCACGTAAAGGCAGGGCGTGCGGGCCGGTCACGGCCGGCCCGCACGCCCTGCTTCTTCCGCGCTCCTACTCCTTCATGCCGATCGCGTCCACCGGACGCGTCCGCAGCATCAGGCGTGCGGGCAGCATCGCCCCGGCCACCGCCAGTACGGCCGTGGAGCCCAGGATGGCCAGCCAGCCCAGCGCCGGGGTGGTCGGCACCGCGGTGCCGGTCAGGGCGGTCGCGATCAGCATCAGCGGGGGCAGAGCCAGTACCGCACCCACCATGGCGCCGACGGCGACCACCGTCAGGCTCTCGCGCCGCATCATGGAAAGCACCTGGGAGCGATCCGTGCCGGTCAGCCTCAGCAGCGCGAACTCCCGCCTACGGGCGGCGGTGTTCATGGCCTGGGTGTTCACGACCGTGATGGCCGTATAGGCGATGATCAGGCCGACCACCAGGTAGTTCACCCAGGCGGTCGCCCGCTGCTCCTCGACGTGGGCGTCGGCCGCCAGGGCGCCGCTCAGGGCGGTGCCCGGGTAGTCACGCGCCAGCGCCGAGAGCTGCCGCGCCGCGGCGTCGGCGGAGCCGGGTGCCGACCGGACCAGGACGGACCGGTCGACGGCCTCCGTGGTGTGGGAGAGCAGCAGATCGTGGTCGAAGGTGAGGTCGGCGAAGCCGAAGCCCCGGCCGTACACGGCAATCACCTTGCCGTCGAAGGCCGTGCCGTCCCCCAGGTACAAGTGGGCCCGGTCGCCGACGTCCAGCCCCAGCCAGGAGGCCGCCGTCGCGCTGAGGGCCACCGTGTCCCGCCTGAGGGCGGACAGGTCACCGTCCCGTTCGTCCAGGTCGAGCGTGCCCGCCAGCGCTCTCGGCTCGACGCCCTGGGCACTCAGTGACACGGCCTCCTCCTCCCCGAGCAGCGAGCCCACCCCGACGGCCTTGGAGCGCACCACGCCGGTCGCGGCCACCACCCCGGGCACCTCCGCCGCTCTGCGCGCCAGTTGCGGTGAGACGCCGGACGGAGCGGTCAGCACGTGGTCGGCGACCGTACCGGAGCGGATCTCGTCGGCCGACTGACTCAGTTGCGTGGTCTGGGTGAACACCACCGTCGCGGCGAAGGAGACGGCCAGGACGAGCGGGGTGACGGCGCCTGCCGTCCGGACCGCCGCGCTGCGGGTGTTGGCCGCGGCCAGCCACCCGGTGACGCCCGTCCGGCGCAGCAACGGAGCGAGCAGCCCGATCGCCGCACGGGTGAGCAGCGGCCCGAGCACGGCGGCGGCGACGGCGAGCAGCAGGACAAGGGAGTTGGCCAGCCCCACGAGGGTCAGGAAGTCGGCCCGGTATCCCAGACCGAGGCCGCACACCGCGGCGGCCAGGGCCAGCAGCACACCACCGGTGACCACGCGCCCCCGGCCGAGGCGGGCGGGCTCGGACGCCGCCTCCCCCGGGGCTTCGCCGGGCCGGACACGGGCCGCCCGCCGGGCCGCGACGAAGGCCGCCACCACGGCGGTCAGCACGGTCGCGACGACGGCGACCAGGAACGGGATCGGACCGATCACCGGCCGGAAGTCCGGCGGGACGATGCCCCGGCCCGCGAACTGCGCACTGAGCCAGTACACGACACCGGTCCCCAAGGGGCACCCGAGCACACCCGCCACCAGGCCCGCCGCCGCCGACTCGGCGGCGATCATCGTGTGCAGCTGACGCGGTGTGGTGCCGATCGCCCGCAGCAGCGCCAGCTCGCGACGGCGATGGCGTACGGCGAGCGAGGTCGTGGCACACAGCACGAACACGGCCACCAGCAGCACGTTTCCCCCGATGCCGGTGGCGAGTTCGACCACGCGTGCGGCGCCGACGGCGACGTCGGTGAACTCGGCCCTGCCGCGGTCACCGCCCGTGTACACGGTGACGGACCGCTCCCCCCTCAGGGTCCGCTCGATGTCCGAGGCCACCGCGGACGGCGTGGCCCCGGGCGTGGTCAGCACACCGAAGGCGTACGCGCCGCGTGCGGCGTCGGGGAGCAGTCGGTCGAGAGCGGAGTCGGCGGCGAACAGCACGGACTGCCGGGGAGTTCGGCCGCCGTCGAGCGCGACCAGGCCGGCCACCTCGAACGTGACGGGAGCCGCATGCGTCATGAGCCGTACGGAGGAGCCGGCCCGCAGTCCGCTGCGGGCGGCGAGGTCGGCGTCCAGCACGACCTCGTGGGCGCCGCGCGGCTGGTGGCCCGTGATGAGACGGAAGCCGCCCAGTGTGCGGCTGCCCCAGTTGTGCAACTGCGGTGACGCGCCGTTGTGACCGGTCACCGTCCGGTCACCGGCCAGCAGCCGGACCGCGGTGCCCCGGTCCGGCACCACGGACGCGACGCCGTCGACCGCGGCGAGGTCAGCGGCGAGGCCCGCCGGCAGCACGAGGCGTTCGGGCAGCGGCTGTGAGCTGCGGTAGGTCGAGCCGTCGGCGGATTGCACGTCGAGTTCCGCGTGCTGTCGCCCGGCGACGATCAGCGGTGCCTTTTCGTAGCGTTCGGGAGGCGGAGCGGAGCGCAGCCCGGACTCCAGGAGTACTCCGCAGGCGCTGATCACCGCCGCGCCCAGGAGCAGGGCGACGAAGGTCGCGGTGAACGGCCCCGTACGGGCGCGGAGCGTCGCGAGGGCGAGGCGCAGCATCAGCGGCCCCTTCGCAGCTCGGACATCACGCGCTTGACCTGGTCCGCGGAGGGCCGGTCCGCACGGTGCGCCACGCGTCCGGCCTCCAGGAAGACGACCCGGTCGGTGTGCTGGGCCGCCACAGGGTCGTGGGTGACCATCACCACGGTCTGGTGCAGGTCGGTCACCGCCTGCCGGAGCAGGTGCAGGATGTCCTGGGCGGTGTCGGGATCGAGCGCACCGGTGGGTTCGTCGGCGAAGACGACCTCCGGCCGGGTGATCAGAGCGCGCGCGATGGCCACTCGCTGCTGCTGCCCCCCGGAGAGTTCGGCGGGGCGGCGGCGCAGCAGCCCGGTCAGTCCGACACCGGCCGCGACGCCGTCGAGCGAGGCGCTGCCGGCGGCGGCCCCGGCCAGTCTCAGGGGCAGGGTGATGTTCTGCTCCACGGTGAGGGACGGCAGCAGGTTGAAGGCCTGGAAGACGAAGCCGATACGGGTCCTGCGGTACTCGGTGAGCTCTCTCTCACTCAGTTCGGCGAGGTTCTGGCCGTTGAGCTGCACGATGCCGGAGGTGGGCCGGTCGAGGCCGGCGGCACACTGCAAGAAGGTGCTCTTGCCCGAGCCGGACGGCCCCATGACGGCGGTGAACGTGGCGGCGGGGATGCCGAGGCTCACCTGGTCGAGGGCGACGGCCGCCGACTCGCCGTCGCCGTGGCGCTTGGTCACCTGGGTCATGCGTACGGCGCTTCCGGTGGGGGCGGCGGGGGTGTCGGCCGGTGTCTGCCGACGGCGTGCTCTGAGCATGAAAGGCCTCGTCGAGTGAGGTGGCGGGTGGTGCCTCAAGTCCATCCGCCACGAGGCACCGACTCCTCCGCCCTCGCGTCGAATCCTCTCCTCCGCCCGCCGGAGGAAGCGGGGCGAGGCCTCCGCCGACAGGACGAGCGGGCCCGGCCGCGGCCCGGAGCGGCACTCGTCTCTTCTCCTCCTTGAGGAGGGGCCACCAGGGAGGAGGGGTGACGAACGGGTCCGCCCTCGGGACGGCGGTACGGGCAAATTTTCCCTTTAAAGTTGAACGATGAAAGCGACAGGCTCCCTGGCGGGGCGCGGCGTACCGGCCGCGTTGACGGACACCGTGCTGGCTCTTCTGGCCGCGGGGGGATGTCTCGCGCTGCCCTCGGTGATTCCCGCGGACAGCCAGGGCCTGCGGGCACCGGACACCTGGTGGTTCGTCCTCATCCTGCTGGTCGCGCTGCCCATGACGGTGCACCGCCGCCTGCCGCTGGGCACCTTGCTGGTGACGGCGGCGGCGACGAGCACGATGCAGGCGCTGACGTACGTTCCTCAGCTTTCGGGAGCCGAGGGCACCTCGATCGGGCCGCCGTATCTGGTCGTCGCCACGGCCGTGTTCCTCACGGCCGTACGCCGTGAACCCTGGATCACCACCGTCGTGGCGGGGGTGTTCATCCCGCTCGACTCCCTGGTGGAGGGGCTCATCGCGCCGCCGGGGCACCGGGTCACCACGTTCCTGACCCAGGCCGTCATCCTGCTGGCGGCCTGGGCGCTGGGCCGCCTCGCGAAGGCGCGTGCCGCGATCAGGGACGAGGCCGTGGAACGCGCGGCGGCGCTCGAACGCGAACAGGCTGCCACCGCCCGCGCGGCGGTGATGCACGAGCGGGCCCGCATCGCCCGGGAACTGCACGACATCGTCGCCCACAACGTGAGCCTCATGGTCGTGCAGACCATCGCCGCCGACCGGGTCCAGGACCGTGACCCGGAGAAGGCCCACGAACTGCACGCGACGGTCGAGCAGACCGGTCGGGACACCGTCACGGAGTTGCGCCGGCTCCTGGATGTGCTGCGGACGGACGAGGAGGCCCCGGCCGCCCCTTCCAAGGAACCGCCGCAGCCGACCGTGGACGGCCTCCCCTCACTGATCGACTCCGTGCGGGAGACGGGCCTGGACGTCGAGTACAGCGTGCTCGGCACACCGCTCCCCCTGCCGGCCGGATCCCACCTGACGGCCTATCGCGTCGTCCAGGAAGCGCTGACCAATACGATGAAGCACGCCGGTCCGACGCGGACCCGCGTCCAGCTCATCTGGGAGGACGGACCGGAACGCCTCACCATCCGGATCTGCGACGACGGACCGGACGCGGCCGCCGGGCGGGTCTCCGCGGCACCCGCGAACGGCAGCGGGTACGGCCTGGTCGGCAT
The DNA here is from genome assembly GCF_055567735.1 of Streptomyces sp. NPDC026394. Lineage (NCBI taxonomy): Bacteria > Bacillati > Actinomycetota > Actinomycetes > Kitasatosporales > Streptomycetaceae > Streptomyces > Streptomyces sp. NPDC026394. The sequence goes on along the minus strand of NZ_JBVHPX010000022.1, from coordinate 63,308 downwards.
GCGGGAACGGATCGCCGCCGTGGGCGGCACCCTGCACACCGGTACGCGGCCCGGCGGCGGCTTCTGCGTCCACGCCGTCCTGAAGCCGTCCTGAAGCCTCCCGGCAGCAGCCATGCAGCCGTTCCGACCATCAGCACCATGACGAAGGAATCGAACCGTATGCGGCGTATCAGCGTTCTGCTGGCCGACGACCAGCCAATGATCCGGACGGGTTTCCGGCTCATCCTGGAAGCCGAGGGGGACATCGACGTCGTCGGGGAGGCGTCCGACGGCCGGGAGGCCGTGGCGGAGACCGAGCGGCTGACCCCCGACGTCGTCCTCATGGACATCCGGATGCCGAACATGGACGGCGTGGAGGCCACCCGGCTGATCACCCGCAGCGTGCCGTCCAGCCACGTCATCGTCCTCACCACCTTCGACCTGGACGCCCACGTCGTGGACGCGCTGCGGTCGGGGGCCGGCGGCTTCCTGGTGAAGGACGGCCCCGCCGACTCCCTGGTGGAGGCGATCCGGACGGTGGCCACGGGGGACGCCGTGCTCGCTCCCCGCGTCACGCGCCGGCTGCTGGACCGGTTCGCCGGCATGCCGTCGGAGACCGCGCCCACCGTGCCGCCCCGGCTCGACGCGCTCACGGCCCGCGAGCTGGACGTGCTGCGCGCTCTGGCGCGCGGCCTGTCGAACGCGGAGGTCGGCCGGGAACTGGGCATCGGCGAGACGACCGTGAAGTCCCATGTCGCGCGCATCCTGGAGAAGTTCCAGTTGCGCGACCGGGTGCAGGCGGTGGTCCTGGCGTACGACTGCGGACTGGTGACACCACGCTCGGCCCCCACCCCGGGCCCTCGTTGACGCTCCCGCCCTCGGCGCCCGGGCGCGGGCCCGCCGGGGCCGTATGGGCCACGGCCGGCCGTGGGCGGATCTGAGCAGAGGCGAGCAGTCGTCGCGCCCCCGAATGAGCAGTCATGACCCGCATGATGAGACGACGAGGTCCGGAACAGGCCGCCTGGCCTGCGACGACCGGACTCGTACGGGCACTGTCGCGCCCCTGACCAAGCGGGCGTTCCCCTCAGGCCCCTGTTCTCTCTGCTGAAGGTGTTCCATGCGCATCCTGTTCTCCGGCACGCCGGCCCACGGCCACCTGCTGCCGCTGCTCCCCCTGGAAAGGGCGGCCCGCCAGGCCGGTCACACCACCGCGTTCCTGACCCACGCCTCCCTCGAAGACCTGGTGGCGCCCGCCCCCGTCCACGCGGCGGGCGCGACGCTCGAAGAGACCCTGGGCGAGTTCCAGCGGCGCACCGGGAAGAACGCCGCCACCGACATGAGCCCGGCCACCGCGGGCGAGTTCTTCGGCGGCACCCGTGTCGACCTCGGCGCGGACGGCGCCCTGGCAGCGGCCCGTGACTTCGCCCCGGACCTGGTGATAGCGGAGACCGCGGACTTCCTCGGTCCGCTGGTTGCTTCCCGGCTGGGCGTGGAGTGGGTCTCCCACGGCGTGGGGATCGCCCTGGACGCGCCCTTGGCCGAGGCCATGTGGGCGACGGCCGCCGCCCGCGCGGCGGAGCGGGGCATCGTCCTGGCCCGGCCGTCGGCGACGGTCGATCCATGGCCCGACTGCCTCCAGCGCGACGACTGGGAGCCGGCACCGGACCGCGTCACCATCCGGCCCCAGGCACACGGGACCGAGACCGGAACCGATTGGCAGGCTCCGTCCTTCCCCGGCCGTGAGCACCTGCCCCGGGTCCTCGTGACGCTGGGCACGATCATCGACGACACCGACGTGCTCACCCGGATCGTCGCCTCGCTCACCGAGCACGACGTGAACGTCGTGGCCGTCCTGCCGCCCTCGGCCGCGGACCAGACCCTGCCCGTCGGCGGGAGCGGCGTCCACGTGACCGGATTCGTCCCCATGGCGCTGCTGCTCCAGGGGGTGGACGCGGTCGTCTCCTCCGGTGGTGCCGGAACGGTGCTCTCGGTACTCGGTGCCGGCGTCCCGATGCTGATCCTGCCCATGGGTCTCGACAAGCCCCTGAACGCCGAGCGAACGGCCGCGCTGGGTGCCGCGGAGGTCATCGGTTCCGCGGACGAGGCCGGTGAGGCGGTCGTACGGGTGCTGCGGGAGCCGTCGTTCCGGGTCGCCGCCGCGGCGGCCGCCCGGAACATCGCCGCGATGACCCCGGCCGCCGAAGTCCTGCCGCTCCTGACCGACCTCCGTGGCTGAGCCCCGCCCGGGCGCGGGCAGCACGTCGGCCGCCGCGCGAGCCGACGACGGAAAGCCGGCAGAGGAAAGAGGAAGAACCGTGTACGCGATCCGTCAACACGCCTTCGGCGCACCCGACAAGCTGGTGTACGAAGAGGTGGACACACCGTCGCCGGGCCCGGGCGAGGTCCGTCTCGCCGTGACCGCGGCGGGGGTCCACCTCATGGACACCGTGCTGCGCGCGGGGCGCGAGATGGGGATGGCGCTGCCGCGCCTGCCCATGACCCCGGGCCGGGAGGCCGCGGGCATCGTGGAGGCGGTCGGCACGGAGGTCGACGCAGCCTGGCTCGGGGCGCGGGTGGTCGCCTATCTCGGGCACGAGCGCAACGGCGGTTACGCCACGCACGCCGTGACCTCGGCCGACTCCCTGCACCGCGTTCCCGACGGGCTCGACGACGCCGCCGCCGTCACCATGATCGGAACCGGGCGGACCGCGGTCGGTGTCCTGGAGCAGGCCGCTCTGTCGAGCGAGGACGTCGTCGTGGTCACGGCGGCCGCCGGGGGCCTGGGCACGCTGTTGGTGCAGGCGGCACGACGGGCGGGTGCCGTGGTCGTAGGACTGGCGGGCAGTCGGCGGAAGCTCGACGTGGTGCTGGAGCAGGGCGCGGACGGTGCGGTGGACTACACCCTGCCGGGCTGGGAGGAGCGACTCGACGAGGCGCTGGGCGGCGAACCGTCGACCGTCGTCCTCGACGGGGTGGGCGGCCGGCTCGGCCGGGCCGCCGCTGAGTCGCTCGGCGAGGGGGGACGGCATCTGTACTTCGGCTGGGCCTCCGACGAGGGCCGGTTCACCAGCTTCTCGCCCCAGGAGTTGGAGCAGTACGGCATCACCTCCCGGTTGGCGGTGGGTCCCGCGCTGTTCGGGCTGCCGGGCGGTGTCCGCGGGCTGGAGGAGACGGCGCTCCGGTGGGCGGCGGACGGACGGTTCAGCCCTGTCGTCCAGTCCTTCCCCCTCGCCCGTGCGGCGCAGGCCCACCACGCCCTGGAGACCCGCGCCACCATCGGCAAGGTGGTTCTGCGGCCGGGAACCGACGGGCGTCCGTGACCGAGGGGCGGTCCGCGCAGCGCCCGCCGGGGGGCGGCTGCGCGGACTGTCACGTCGTCATGGAGGAAGCAGCGGCAGGCCGTTCTCCTCGTGACGCCACATGATCTCCTCGATCCGCGAGACCGCGGAGGTCAGGTGCCGCCGGTAGGTGCTGTACGGCATGTCCAGTCGCCGGGCCGCCGCCTCCTGGGTGGGCGCCCCCTCGACAAAGGCGAGCGTGGCGACCCGGAGCGCCTTGTCTCCCCCGCGCTCGGTGACGAGGCCCGCGACGGCGTGAGCGAGCACCTCCCGCAGCGTCATGCCGTGGTCGGTGACCAGGCGGCTGCGACGCAACGGGTTCGCTTCCAGGGCCCGTGGCTGGTTCAGGTCGCGCAGCGCGGAGCGGACCGCGGTGGTGAACTCCGGGCGGCTCAGGGCCGGTGGGGCGAGGGGGGCGCGGGGCCGGGGAAGAGACGTACCGGAACCGGCCGAGCCCATGTCGGTGGCGGACAGCAGGGCCTGCTGCTTGGCCGTCAGCCACGCTCGGGGCGGCAGGTCACGCCAGTCGTGGGCGAAGACGCGGTAGGCCGATTCTCCGACGGTGACAGACTGCTCCAGCGGCGTCATGTCGCAGAACTCCATGTGCGCGTTCCAGAACCCGTCGTCGCGCAGCACGATGAACGACCACGCCGGTCCGCTGTCCCGCAGGAGTTCGCCGAGCATGCGCCAGAGCATCAGGTCCATCACCGGCGAGGGCCGCTGATAGTGGCGCGGGTGGACGTGGAAGCGACCGAGGGCGACGTGCTCCCCGGGGCCGAGCGGCCCGTGGGAAGCGACATGCTCCCAGACCGCGGCGGCGACCGGGTCGTGCTCGCGGCCCTGGGCGGGCTCCGGTCGCAGCCAGGCGGAGAACGCCACGGCAGGTGCTGTGCCGCGCAGCCGCTGCACCCGGAAGTCCTGTGGCCGGCCGCGGAGCCAGAAGCGGACCACCTCGGCCGCGTCGGGGCCCTCCGCCTGTTCGGCGAGGGCCAGCACGTGCTCCTCGTCCGACGGCAGGTACGGGTGGTCCTCGACCAGCCCGGGGAGGTGCCACAGATGGCTCTGGGCCATGTGGCCCTCGCCCCGGTAGAGGAACTGCAGCGAACCGACCTCGTGCAGCAGCCGTTCGGCGGGTACGGAGCCGATCCGCTCCAGCAGGTGCTCGTGCAGACGCCGGTACAGCTCGTCGAATCCCTCCGGGTCCCGCCACCGCAGGTCGGCCGCGAGTGCCTTCCGGACGATGTCGTGGGGGAAGACCCCTTCGGCGCAGTGGTCCACGTACGGCTGCTCGCGCAGCCACGCGAACAGTTCCGGGGCGTCGTCACCGACCAGGGCACGCAGGAGTGTCCCGGTCGTCACATGGGCCTGGGAACAGACCTCGAGAGCGAGGCGGTGCCGGGGGCCCGGGAGATCACCCAGCATCCGCCGCAGCAGCGACGCGACGACATCGGGGGCGGGGCTCCAGCGTCCGGAGCCTGGCAGGTCGCTCCCCTCCGTCCCGGCCACCTGAGCGGCGAGCGCCAGGACGAGGGGATGGCCGGAGGCGAAGGCGAGCAGGGGGCCGCGCCGGGCTGGGGCGACTCCCCGCCGCTCCAGGAAGGTCTCCGCCTCGCTCGCGCTGAGCTGCTCCAGCGCCACCACCTTGAGCAGGTCGCTCCAGCCGGGGTCCGCGGACCAGCCGACGTCGGGCGCGTGCCGGCCCGCGACGACGACCAGCACGTCGTCGGGCAGGCTCGGCAGGAACTCCTCGCGCAGCCAGCCCTCCAGGCTCTGGCAGTACTCGAAGGTGTCGATGAGCAGGAGGGCTCCCGGCGTGTGCACGACAGCGGCGGCCGCCTTCTCGAAGGCCCCCGGCACGGCGGGCAGGGCCCGGCCGTCGACGTGGACCACCGGCCGGCCGACGCCGCGCGCCTCCTCGGCGTAGCGCCGCATGAGTGTCGACTTGCCGATGCCGCCGGGGCCGTGCACGTACAGCACGGAGGCAGCACCGGGCCGCCCGGCGAGGGCGTCGCGCAGCAGGGCCAGTTCGGTCTCCCTGCCGACGAAGGCGCTGGCTCTCGCCGTGCTCACACGCTCGGCGAGAGTGCGACGTGGCGGTGCTTCCATGTGTGGTCCTGCCTTCTTTCACGGCAGGTGCGTGCCGCATCACTTCCCGGGACCGTCACGACGGCCCGTCCTCCCCCGGCAACCCTAGCCAAGGCCCGTCCCCCGGAAGTGAGCGGGCACGGGTGTCCGGACGGGCCGGCGCGTCCGAGGGCGGCGCTCTCGGTCAGGCCGTCCAGGCGGATCCGCTCAGCCGGCCGGCGCCTGGTGCGAGGACCGGGAGGCGGCGAAGTGCCGCTGCAGCGCGGACAGACCGCTGCCGTACAGCTCCTCGACGAGCGCCTGCGCGGCGGCGGCGTCCGCGGCGTCCTCCTCCGACTCGGCCGACCACTCGACGAATGCCTCGCCGGTGTCCGTCACGGGCAGCACCCGGAGCGTGGAGACACTGCGCCGGACGGGGAAAGGGTGCTCGACCAGCTCATAGGTGAAGGTGCGTGCGGTGTCGTCGAGCGCGGTCAGGCGTTCCAGCACCGTGGTGTCCCCACCGGCGAAGCGCAGGCGCCGCAGAGCGCCGACCGCCGTGGCCCCGCCTTCCTCCAACTCGCCGGCGGCGATGGCCGGGTGCCACTGCGGGAGACCGTCGAAGGGGCGGACGACCTGCCATACGGTTTCGGCGGTGGCGGGAACGACTGCGCTGACGTATGTGCGTGCCATGGATGCTCCTGTGAGAGATGGAAAGCAAGATGCGGGCAGGGGGGTGGGACGGGGAGGGAAGGCCGGTCGTGGGGAAGCACGCCGGTCGCGCACGGGCCGCCGGGGTCACGGAGGCCGTCCGGAGCGAGTGATCAGACGCCTGCGGCCGTCAGCAGACGCCGGGTGAGCGCGGCGAGGCGGTGGCGGTACGCGGGGCTGAGGGCGTCCGGCTCCGAAGGGTCGGCCCTCTCCTGGCTGCGGAAGTAGGCGCCGGTCACCCCGGCGACGTCGGAGGCGTCCACCAGTCGGCGCGTGGCGGCCACCCCCTTCTCCAGCGACTCCTGGACGGGCATGCCGGAGGCCTTCGTCATGGTGGTCGCCATGAAGGTCGCGGGATGGACGGCGTTCACGGTGATGCCCGAGTCGGCCAGTTGCTCCGCGAGGTCGGCCGTGTGGCTGATCAGAGCGAGCTTGGAACGGCAGTAGGCGTCGGCCTGAGTGAAGTGCTGTTCGTGCTGCGGGTCGTCGAAGTCGAAGAGCTGCTGGCCGACCGAGGCGACGTTGACGACACGTGCGTGCCCGGCCTCGTGCAGCAGGGGAAGGAGTTCACGGGTGAGCAGCACCGGCGCGAGGTAGTTCACGGCCAGCCGGAGTTCGTAGCCGTCGGCGGAGACCTCCCGCGAGGTGTCCTCCCCCCGGAAGCCCACCCCCGCGTTGTTCACGAGGACGTCGAGACGGCGGTGCCGGGCGCGGATGTCGGCTGCGAGCCGCTTCGTCGCGGCGAGGGACGACAGGTCGGCGGGGAAGACCTCCCCGCCCGTGGTGGCGGCGACCTCGGCCAGCCGCTCCGGGTCGCGGCCGTGCAGCAGCAGGCGGTGACCGTCCGCCGCGAGATCCTCGGCCAGCGCGCGGCCCAGGCCGTCGGACGCTCCGGTGATCAGGATGGTTGCCACGTGGGCCCCTTTCGATGGGATGCGGTGGTGCGTGCGCGCACACCTGCGCACCGTGCGAGCAGCCACCGCTCAACAGGTGTCACTGTAACTCAACACCTGTTGATCCTGGCGCTCCCGACCCTGCTCCCACCGCCCCCGCCATTCCCCCGCCCCGCCGCGACCACCGGACAGGAGGAGGAGCTGGTCTCTTCCGCTGGCTACCCTGAGCAGGGCTCCTCACCGTCTGACGCCGTTCTTCGTGAAGGCAGGAGCCCCAGAAGGAGAGGAACCCGCGTGACAGCCCGACGCACCGACACGAGCACACCCGAAGAGCCGGCTCAGGCTGCCCCGCGTAGCTGGTCGCGTCCCGCCAGCCGGGGAGACCGCCGCCTGGAAGCGCTGCTCTCCGCTGCGGAGACCTTGCTGACGGAGAAGCCGTTCGCGGAGATCTCCGTCGGGGAGGTCGCCGCCAAGGCGGGCATCTCGCGGCCTACGTTCTACTTCTACTTCGACACCAAGCACTCCCTGCTGGCGGCCCTCCTGGAACGGGTCATGCAGGACAAGCTGGAGATCGCGCTGCGCGGCTTCGGCACCACCGAGGCGGATCCGACGCCCCAGCGGACGTTCGAGGCCAACTACACCGAGATCCTGGCGCTGTGGCGGGAACACGCGCCGGTGGTGCTGGCCGCGTCCGATGCCATGGGGACCGACGCGGAACTGCGAAGCGTCTACACCGGGCTGCTCGATCTGTTCATCGAACCGGCCACGGCGTGGATCGAACACGAGCGGGCCACCGGGCGTGCCCCGGCGGGCACACCCGCCGGCACCCTCGCCGCCACACTGGTGTGGATGAGCGAGCGCAACCTGTACGCCGCCCTTCTGGGCATGGAGCCCCGCATCCCCGACGATCAGCGCGTGGCCGCCCTCGCGGAGGTCTGGATCCGCAGCGTCTTCGGCGGCCGGCCGCCTGGCCCAGCGGTGGCCTGACGCGTTCAGCGGGCGGTACGACCGTCGGCGGCGCCCGTGCCGCCGGGGGCGCCGCTCCGTGCCCTCCTCCTTGGGGAGGGGACTGCGAGGAGGAGGCCGGGCACCTTTTTCCACCTGGAGGCGCAGGGTCCTGCGGGTTGCCCGGTTCTAGCGTGTGACGAGTCGACACGATCGGATACATCCGCAGGATCCCCCCACGAAGACGCCTGGTAAAAGGAGAGAGAAAGCATGCCCGACATGGCCGACGAGGCGGCGAAAGAACTGCCCGCCTCGTTTTCCCACACCGCCTTGGTCGTGGACAGCATCGAGAAAGCGGCAGACAGGTTCCATGAAGTATTCGGTGTCTCTTTCGGGAGTGCCGAAGAATATGTTTTCTCTCGCGCCGACGCCTCGGGCCGTACCGCGCCTTCCACTCTGCGCGTGACGGTGTCCCTCACACAGGAGCCCTACTTCGTCCTGGTCGAAGCGGTGGACGAGCCGGACTGCGTGTTCGGTCGGGAGCGGCTGGGCTCCCTCGCCTACTGGGGCTGGTGGGAAGAAGACCCCGAGGAGCGGTTGCGAGAGCTGCGCCGGGAAGGCGTCGGGGTTGCCGCGACCTATGCGGCGGCGCCGGGCTCAGCGCCTGAAATGATCATCACGGAGCCCGATCTGTACGGAACCCGGATCTGTTACGTGGCCTCGGCCCTGAAGAACCGGATGACCGAGAAGGTCGACCTCGCGGGCGGCGAGGGTTCGCTGCCCGCCTCCTACTACCACGTGGGAATGGTGGTGCCGGACATCGATACGGCGGTCCAGCGGTGCGCGACGGTGTTCGGCGTGCCCTTCACCGCTGTGGCTCTGACCGAATCCCCGCATCAGGAAGAAGGGGATGTCACCCACACACCGTTCCGGCAGCGCCAGGCGATATCCCGCACCCGCGAGCCGTACATCGAACTGATCGAAGCCACCGGTGACGGCGTCTTCGGCCCTTCCCGGGCCGGCACCCTGATGTACTACGCCTGTTGGGAAAGCGATATGCATTCCCGGCTCGCCCGGCTCAGGGCTCAGGGCTTCGGCATGGACGCCGTCATACGCATGGATGCCGCGTCGGATCCGATCGCCGCCATCACGTCGTACGACGGCCTGGGCATCAGGCTGGAGCTGGCCGACCCAGCCGCAAAGCCGGTGATGGAGCACTGGGCAAGGACGGGCCACCTTCCCGAGTTCTGACATCGGAGTCCTGCGCCGGGACCCGGTGCCGGGCGGCGTTCGGCGCCGTCCGGGATCAGGGCCGGCGCAGAGGGCTCAGCCCTGACGCGGCCGCCCCGCTCTCTCCCCGCTCCGCCAGAGCGCCCCGCCAGGCCACCGGGTGCGACTCGATCCTGTCCCCGGCCGTCCACACGCCGGTCAGCTTGTTCCCTGACCACGGATCTGGCCGTTCGGCCACTCTTCGGAGTGATTGCCGGGTAGGTGGCCGGTCCGCCTCGTAACCTGAACTCCACGCCAGGGTACGGGAGTTCTCAATGGAGGCCGTGGGGAGGGGATGAGTAGACTGGTGCGGGCTGGCGGACAGGAGACGCTGGCGGAACTGTCGCGCTGCCGGACGGCTTTTCACCCACGACGGCCCCTGTTGCCAGCGGGATCGCCTGTGCGGGGGGGGGGCTCCTCGGGTCGGCGAGACGTCCGAGGGTGACGGCCTGTCCGGCGAGTTCGAAGGCGTCTCCGTAAGAGGCGGGGCCTTCGGTACGGGCGGGGCCTGTGGCTCCGCAACTCGCGACGGCCCGATGTACCAACAGCGTGCGGCCAGACCGTGTGCGTCCGGCGGTGCCGCCTGATGTGACGAGTCGGGGCGGCGCGCGCGGCGGGGATCGCCGTATGCGCCGCCCAGTCGGTTCGGCGGTGGCCGGCGACCGCATGCGGCCGCCCGAGGAGTACGGGCAGCCGACCGCCTACAGCTCCGGCGCCTCCGCCCTTCAGCCGTCCTTGCCCATGGCCTTGCGTACGGCGTCGCGGGTCCGGTCGACCACGGCGGCCAGCGGGCCGAGGGCGACGTTCTTCGCGCCGGATTCCACGCCCGGGTGCGGGTGGGTCGGTGCGGTCGCCTCGGCCGTCTGGACGGCCTTGGCCATCGAGGCGAGGCGGGCCGGATCGTTCAGCCGCCGTAGCTGGGAGAACTCATAGCGCTCCTCCGCGCGGGCGTGCTGCATCACGTCCATCCGCAGGGACAGCAGCCTCGGCAGGAACGCCTCGCCCTCGGGATCGACGTCCTCCAGGGCGGACAGGGCCTGCTTGGCCAGCTTCTCCTCCCCCAGCCGGTCGGCGACGATGTCGTCCCCGCCGTCCGCCGCGCGCTTCACGTACGGGTGGACGACCTCCTCCTCGGCCGTCTCGTGCACCGCCAGCATCCGCACCAGCCGCCGGAACGCGTCCCGACGGGCATCGCCGCTGCTCTGCTCGACCTCGTCGAAGAGGTTACGGATCTGCCCGTGCTGCGCCATCAGCAGCGCCACCACGTCCTGCTCCGGGCCCGGATCGACATCCTCCGCCGGATCGGTCGTCGCCGGGTCCGGGCTCCGGTCGGCTCCGTGAGCCGTGGCCATCACCGGCCTCCCCGCAGTTCGGCGACCGGGTGCTCGCCCTCGGTCTGGAGCCGGTAGTCGCCGCCGATCAGCTTGTCGTGCTCGGCCAGCACCTGGTCGCTGGGCGGCGTGGAGCCGCCGTTCAGTGCCTCCTGCATCGCCTCGAACCGCTCGTGCGCCTCGCGCACGTAGCCCGCGCCCAGCGTGGTCAGGTCCAGCTGGTTGGCGATCAGTTCGCGCAGGTAGCCCTTGTTCGGCTCGAAGGTGAGCACGTTGGGCAGCACGGGCGCCAGCACCTCGGCCGGTTCCCGCCCGTCGTGGCGCCGCATCAGGTCGCAGGCGATGTGCAGGTGCTCCAGCTCCATGTTCAGGTGCAGCTCCCAGATCGCCTTGACCTTGGGGTCGCTCTCCTGCTCCATGAAGGAGTGGTAGAGGTAGCACTCGTTGTACTCGTGGTTGACCAGTTGCTCCCACCACGTCTCACCCGGGTCGACCAGCGACTCGTAGTGGGTGACGTGCTCCTCCTCGACGAGCCCGATCTCCTGGTAGAGCTGGCGGGCGATCGGCTCCATGTAGGTGGGGCCGGTGTTCATGTAGAAGTTCATCGTCTGCTGTTCGGCCGACATGATCGTCAGCGCGTGCAGCTTCGACAGCGGGTCGGTCTTGGTCTTGTCGTACGGCTCGCGCACGTTGTCCACCGGGTTGCGGTGGTGCAGCGGCGTGGGCCGGCCCGGCATCACCTCGGTCAGCCCGTCCACGATCGACTCCGCCTTGCGGTGCTCGATCATCTCGTACAGGTTCGCGTACCGGTACAGGTGGTCGAAGTCCTCCAACACCCCGAACCGGTACGCCTGCTTCAGGTACGGATCCGGCTCCATCCGCGCCACCCAGGCGGTCAGGTCGACGGCCACCTGCTCGTACGCGATGGTCGTCTCCAGCACCGACGAGACCCCCGGCAGCAGCCAGTTGACCGCCTTCTGCTGCTGCGCCTCGATGTAGCGGGTCCGGGCGAGCTGCTGCTTGACCTCCATGTCCGGACAGTGCCGGGCCAGTTGATGGCTGAAGAGGATCGCCTCCACCTCGATCCCGTTCATCGTGATGATCCTGCACCGGGTGTACGGATCACCGTGGTCCGGATCGATCGGCGTCACATTCAGCTCACGCCAGTTGCGTACCTGCCGGTCCAGCGGGATCCCCCGCTGCTCCAAGGGGTTGAACGACATCAGGCCCTCCAGTACGAATGCACGGATGACGGCGCGCTTCCGGGTAACCGTCGTTCCGCGGGGAAAACAGCCTTTTCATGTCAGGACCCGATCCCGAGGCCGGAAAGTTTTCGGTACGGCACGGCTGACCGGCACAGTGGTGACAGCGTCGCAGCCGACGGGGTGCGGGCTGGTGTGCGGTCCCGTGACCGGTGCGCCTTTCACCCGGAGAGCAGAAGGGTGGCGGGTGGGTGGCGTTCGCGCGCGGGTATTACAGCGATGCCCGGCATCCGCTGCGTGACGCTTGATATGCGGCTTTCCGCAGGGGGCTCCAGGGTCCTGTCAGGAGAATGCGCGGCAAGTGGTTGGCGTACGCACGGCAAGTGGTTGACGTACGTACGGGTCGTACGCGGAAACCGCGCCCGCGGACATGGCATCCGTCGAACGGGTCGTGAGCGTGGCGAACCGCTGCCGGGGTCCGCCGGAGTGCGCCGTACACAGGACGAACGAACCGGATGACGCCGCAGCGCACCGCCATGCGTCGAGGTCGCTGCGTATGGCCGGCCCGCCGGGTGCGGGACGGTCGGCACCACGCAGCACAGTCACCGACCTGAGGGCGACGGCGGAAGCGCGGCGGTCACTGGGGACGGTGGGGCGGGACACCAACCCGGCGTTGATCACCTGGGTGATGAGACCGCTGACGGTGCTGAAGGCCAGGCGCCGGCGGGCGGCGAGGTCGCCGACCCTGGCGGGTGAGCTCTCGGCCAGGGCCTGGAGAAGTTCGACCGGGCCGTATTCGCCCCTGGCCCGGCCCACTGGCCACCTCGGTGCCGCCTTGAGCGGTCGGCCGGTCGTGCCGCAGCAAGCCGGAGCCGCGTCCCACCGGGCCCGGCTCCGCTTGACGACTGACGTTATCCGGAGACCGAGGAATGCGGCAGGAGACGAAAAACAGGCGCGCGAAGCACGTGCCGCCCTGCCCGCGCACTCCGGCGCGCCCGGGCGGTGTACGCGAAATCCAGCCCGGCGCGGGAAGTAATCAGGATGTGTGATGCCCATCTTTTGCATGCACCGTACGGGCAGCACCTCGAACGGTATTTCCTCTTGCGAAGGCCGCGGCAAGGCTGGCAGCTTTCGTCAGAGACCCGGCTGCGGAATTCCCGGATGCCCCAGGGCCGTACTGTACGGCCACCGGCCTGCGTTCCTCACTTCAAGCCCGGATTCTCTGCGCCACGCCTATTCGTTCACCGACTCGTCTCCGCACGAGCCCCACGCATCGCCCCCATCTGTTCGAGGACCAGGAGCCGTATGTCCGGGGAAGGACCCAGCCGATCTCCGTCGCCTTCCCGCGCGCTTCGGCGGGTCAGGAAACTTCTGCCCGTCCGGAACGAGATCGCCCGGATGCGGCACGCGCCGACCGCGAACCTCATGGCCGGCGTCACGGTGGCCGTGGCCGCCCTGCCCATGGCGCTGGGCTACGGCGTCGCCGCCGGTCTGGGAGCCGAAGCCGGACTGGTCAGTGCTGTGATCGCCGGTGCCACCGCGGCCCTGCTGGGCGGCTCGACGTGGCAGATCACCGGGCCCACGGGCGTCATGGCCGTCGTACTGCTGCCAGTGGCCCGCACACACGGTGCCGACGGAGTGCTGACCTGCGGCCTGCTCGCCGGACTGGTGCTGCTCGTCCTGGCTCTGCTGGGCGCCGCCCGCTTCGCGCACCTGGTTCCGCTACCGGTCCTGACCGGGTTCATCACCGGCAGCGCCGTGGTGATCACCTGCCAGCAGCTTCCGCCTGCCCTGGGCGGCGCGACCTCCGGCGAGCACGGCGTCGTTCCCGGCGCCGCGCGGGCCTTGGCCCAGGCCGGTGCCGACGCCGTGGCACCGGCAGCGGTGACGGCGGCCGTACTGGCCGTGTGCCTGGGCGGCCACCGGTTGCGTCCGGGATGGCCGTGGCCGCTCCTGACCATTGCGGCCGCCACCGCGGTGGCCCCGCTCCTGCCCTGGCCGCTGGCCGACATCGGTCCCCTGCCGACCGGGGTACCGCCCCCGTCGCTGGACTTCGTGCACTGGGAGACCGTGCCCGGCCTGCTGCCGTCGGTGTTCACCGTGGCGGCCCTGGGGGCGCTGGAGGCGCAGATGACAGCCTTCGCCGCGGACACCTTGACGGGAGCCTCCCACCGGCACGACGGCGACCGGGTCCTGTTCGGACAGGCAGCGGCGAATCTCCTCACGCCGCTGTTCGGCGGGATGGCCGCCACCGGCACCGTCTGCCGCACCGGCATCAACGTACGCTCGGGAGCCACCACCCGCCTGGCCGCCCTGTGCAACTCCACCGTCATCGCCCTGGCCGTCCTGGCCGCGGCCCCACTGGTCTCGGCCATCCCGCTCGCCGCGCTCGCCGGCGTCCTCATGGCCACCGCCTGGCGCATGATCGACATCAGGACCCTGCGCTGCATGGCCCGATCCGGCTACGGATCGCTGGCCGTCACCGTCCTCACCGTCGGCATCACCGCAGCGGTCGACCTGGTCACGGCCGTCGCGGCCGGCGTGCTGCTGACCGCCCTGCTCGCCCTGCGCGCCGTCACCCGGACCGCCACCCTCGACCACCGCCCGGTCCCCTTCCCCAGGCAAGGACCGGCTCACAACGGCACCTCACCGAACCGGCCCACGGCAGCAGCCGTCTACCGCCTTCGAGGACCTCTGCTGTTCACCACCGCCCAGCGCCTGCTGGAACCCGTCAGGCGTTCACAGGCCGCCGTGGTCATCGCGGACTTCGCCGACGTCACCGCTTGGGACACCACCGGCATCCTGGCCCTGGACCACACCGTCGACACCCACCACGCGGGCAACGCGCAACTACTGCTCTACGGCCTTCCGCCTGCCCTGCAACGGCAACTCGGCGCCCTGGGCACTCTCGACAAGGTGCGTGCGGAGGAAGGCCCCTTCACCACGGACAGCACCGTCGACTCCGTCTGCGACGGACAACCGGGTACACCTCTCGACAAGTCCTCCGGAAGCTAGCCTTCTGCCCCACTCGACGCGCACGCTGCCGACGTTGAGAATTCCGCTGGTGCCGTGACCGCATGGGTTCGCCGGGTTGGGCTGGTGCTGGTACCAGTGCTGGTCCTGGTGCGTCCGCAGGCTTGCAGGCATCATCATCTGATGGCATATCTTGGACTGGTGACCGTCGTCGTGCGTGACTACGACGAAGCCATCGCATTCTATCGGGACGTCGTCGGGTTCGAGCTCCTGGAAGACACCCGGACCGATGGCGGGACGCGGTGGGTTGTTGTCGCTCCGCCGGGAGCACGGGAAACAGCCGTGCTTTTGGCCAGGGCCACGACCGGCGAGCAAGAAGCTCGCATCGGAGATCAGACCGGTGGCCGGGTCGGCTGGTTCTTGAACACCGACGCGTTCGAGCGCGACTACGAGCGGATGCAGGCGGCGGGGGTCGTGTTCGAAGAAGCGCCCCGACGGGAGGCGTACGGGATCGTTGCCGTCTTCCGGGACCTGTACGGCAATCGCTGGGACCTGATCCAGATGAACCGCCCCGATGACTCGGGGCGGTAACGGGGCTCAAGCCCGCGGCTGTGCCGCTGGCAGAGCGCGCCCGCCCCAGCGGAGGCCCTTCTCTGTGCGGACGCGGAGCCCCTCACGGCGCTGGGCGGCCAGGATGTCGGGGTAGGTGCGGGGGTGCAGGGGCGTCGGGATGCCGGGCGTTCTGGTTGCGCCAGTGCAGGTAGCGGTGCGTCTCTCGTGTCCGGCCGGTGTCCCCGGAGGGTGTCGGCGCCGACGGGACGAGTACGGCCGGGTCCGCACCCGCACCCGCACTCCCCCTGCCGGAGTCATCGCCTTTTTGGAGCAGAAGCGTCCGGAGCGGCTTGAGAACCGTCATCTTCAGCGGAGTTGCCGACGGCCCCAAGCCCCGTTCGGATGGTTCCCCCCGAGCCCCATCAGCCGAGGCCCCGCTGTCGTTTCCTTCGTTCCTCCGCCACCGGGTTTTGCCGTGTGCAAGGATGCGCGATGTGAAGGTGCCCCTCCGGGCGGCTTCTGGTGTGCCGGGAAGCCTGGTCGGCGAGCAGTGCCGACATGCCACAGACGGCTGAGAGGGACACGTCATGCCAGACTGCGAATCGGTCGTCTTGTCAGGTAGCGGCTCAGGAGCCCGACCGGACTCCGCTGTAGTGGCGTGAGCGCCCCGAACACCCATGGGCAGAACGCGCAGTTCGAAAATCCCTCGTCGCCCCACTGCCGTGCGGTACGGCACCGCCCAAGGGCATCGTCGGTGCGGGACGGAGGCGGTCAGGTGACGGACAAGCGCCGTCGGTACGGGCAACTGGTGCAGCGGCGTCCCACGCCGACTCCCCGGAGTACCGCACGTGCCTGGCCCCCGGGCGACGAAGTCTCTGGCGTCCTGACCGGTTGCACCGTCTCGTCCCGGCACGCAAGCGAAAGAACGGCAACATGAGGCAGGTACCTGCTTTCCTGTTCGTCCTCCATGTCATGTGCGTGGTCTGTGGCGCACAAGTGGCGCACCTCGAGCTGGTACCACCCGGCCGGCTGCCGGTGTCCTGGCCGCGCTGGAGTGCGTACGCACGCAAGCTCTACGAGCAGTGCCGCGACCCTGGACGGTGGTGGTTGACGGTCGAGAGCGAGCTCCACGACAACGGCGCGGGGGAGAACATCACCACCGAGCGTGCCGGCTTGCTGCGGGAGGCCTTCGCCTACCCACGCACCTACGCGCGGGTGTCTCTCGCCACGCTGCCCGGTGACGCAGGCTTTTGCGCACGCTGCGATGTGCCGTACTGCCCCCGGCATTGGCACAGCGCGCACGGCCCGGCAAGCGTGTGTCCGCGTGGACACCCGCGCTGAGCCGACCGCCTTCCGCACGGAAAGATCAGCCGGAGACGTCGCTCCACCCCAACGGGCAGCGGCCGCCCCCGGCCCAGGAGGCCGCCGGTTCCTTGGCCGCCTCCGCGAAAGCGGTCAGCGCCTCGACCAACGCCGCCCCCTGTTCGGGGGTCATCCGCTCGACGATGGCCGTGATCTCTTGCCGCCGCCGGGCGGTGGCCTCGTCGACGAGGCGCCGGCCGCCGTCCGTCAATTGAATCCTCGTCTCACGGCGGTTGGCGGGGTTGAGCTTACGGTCGACGAAGCCGGCGGCGATCAGCCGGTCGATCATGCGCATCGCCGTCGACGGGTTGACGCCCAGCAGTTCCGCGACGGCCGTGAGGCTGGCGGCTCCGTGCACGGACAGCACGACCAGCAGCCGGAACTGCGGCAGGGTCACCGTGCCCTCGACCGCAGCCAGCGAGCGGGCGGAGACGGCGACCAGCGCCCGCGACGCCGTCAGGACCGCTCCGGTCACGGCGTCCACTTCGCTCGGGCTCCAGGGCCCCCGTGTGCATTCGGCCACGGTTCTTTCTACCGCGCGTGCACGCAGCCGCTGCCCTATTTGCACTAGGCAAAAATCGGCGGGCTTCGACGGCTCCGGCGCGATCCCGGACATGGGCATCGCACGAGCGCCGGCTGCCGGTGTCAGTTGTCGCCAGTCCGGGGCGCCGGGGGCGTCGGCGCCGTGGTCTGCGCACGTGCTCGCTCGCGGTGCGCGGGTTGCTGCCGAGGCTCAGCCGCACGGTGTCGGCAGCAGTCTTGTCGCACTCGCTGCCACTCCGTGGAAAGCCGCTGGCGGGCTTTCGGGGGCCATTCTCTCCGTATCCAGCCCGCCTGCCGTCCTCAACAGCCGTCGCGGTAGCGCATCAGGAGCATCGCGGCGTCGTCGTGCAGCGGCCCCTGTGCGTGTGCCACCAAATCCTGCCGCAGCGCCTCCACCGCCGTCTGCGGGTCGGCTTCCTTCAGCAGTCCCGCCCGCTGTTTCAGCGGATAGAAATGCCCGTACGCGTCGCGGGCCTCGCTGACGCCGTCGGTGTAGAGCAGCACCTGATCGCCGGGGGCGAAGGGCACGGTGTGCGGCCGGGGGGCGCTGGTGTTGTGCAGGGCGAGCCCCAGCGGCAGGGCACGCTCGGGAGGAACGAGGAATCCGATGTCTCCGTTGCCTTTGACGGTCAGGGGGGCAGGGTGGCCGTAGTTGAGCAGGGTCAGAACTCCGGTGCCCTGCGACTCGGTCAGGGCGGCGGTGACGAACTTCTCGTCCGTCAGGTGGCGCGCCAAAGCCCGTTCCAGCCGGTCGCCGACGGCCGTCAGAGCGGCTTCGTCGTAGGCGGCCTCGCGAAAGGCGCCCACCACGACGGCCGCGGTCTCCACGGCGTCCAGGCCCTTGCCCTGCACGTCCCCGATGAGGGTTCGTACTCCGTGCGGCGTGGCCACCACCTCGTACAGATCGCCGCCGATGCGTGCTTCGGCGACTGCCGAGGTGTAGGAGACGGCCAGACGCAACCGGCCCGCGATCTGGGGCACGGGCCGCAACAGCACGCGCTGGGCCGCCTCGGCGACCGAGCGCACGTCGGCCGGCTCCCTCTCGCGTCGCTGCCGTATCACCGCGGCGACCAGGCCCGCTGCCGTGACGCCCACGACGGACAGCAGGGCCGTCCAGCCGCGGCGGTGCGGAAAAAGCTCGTCGTACAGACCCAGCCCGGCGCACAGCAGCAGCGCCAGCGCACCGATCAAGGCGGTGCGCCGCCATCCGCCGGTCAGGCTGGCGAAGGCGGGCCCCAGCGACACCAACGGCAGAAATCCCACGTCCGGTCCCGCCGACATGTCGACTGCCGCGACCATGGCCATCACGGCGTACGGCAGTACCGGCAGAACACGTGAGGACCGGTTCGACCGGACCACCGACACCAACACCTCTCACCGAACCGGGCCGTGCCCTATTCGATCGTCCGTCGCAGCGGGCGGCCCGTACGGCCGCTTCCTGATCGGTTTCGTACCACGCCACCGCCGCCGGCGTCCGTACCTCGGCGGACAGATCATCTCCACCGCCAGTCGGCATCCGGCCCACGACCGAGCGGGTGGTTCGTCCGGCCGCTGCTGGCCGAACGAAGGGTACGCGGCCTGTCGGCGGTTTTCCGCGTCCTTCCCGGTGTTACGCGTACAAGGCGGCAACCGTCGCAGAAGACGCAGAACGGACCCTGGAGGGACCATGACCACCGCCGTCAAGGACATGCTGGCTGCCTACCCCGGCGATCTGGGAAGCGTGGACCGCGAGAAACTCAGCCGCTGCATCGAGGAATGCCTCGCCTGCGCCCAGGCGTGTACGGCGTGCGCCGACGCCTGTATGTCGGAACGCGAAGTGGGTGAGCTGACCAAGTGCATCCGCACCGACATGGACTGTGCCGACATCTGCGGCACCACCGCCGCGGTGCTCTCCCGCCACACCGGCTACGACGCCGACATCACCCGCGTACTCCTCCAGGCCTGCGCCACGGTCTGCAAGGCGTGCGGCGACGAGTGCGGACAGCACGCCGGCCGGCACGAGCACTGCCGCGTGTGCGCCGAGGTCTGCCGCCGATGTGAACAGGCATGCAACGACCTGATCGCCTCCCTCGGCTGACACCCCTGTCCCGCCTCCTTGTGCCGTTACCGGGCCCCGGGGAGTTCGCTCACCGGGCCCGAGCACCAAGCCCTCGTCCCGCTGGTGCGGCCTGCTGGGCAGTTGGCAACGGACGGCAGGCTGGCCGCGCCGGGCGGGCGCGCGGACAGGCCGGAGGAGACCGTCCTGGCGCCCCGGTCGCCGGTGGCAGCAGCCACTTGCTCGCAGGAGCAGGTGCGCCTCGCAACCTGCCATGGGCGGCCGGAAACCCTCGACGGGCGGCCTGCCCCGGTACGGTGCGGCATCGATGCCCGGCAGGACGGGTGGTTCAGGCGAGGGTGATGTTCTCCGCCTGGGGCCCTCGGCGCCCTGGGGGATGAAGCCGAAAGCCTTTCCCGAGTTGCCCCACCTGACGGTACCGCCGACCATACGTCCTCCGGCATGTCTCACAGGTCCCGCGCCCCGCGGCAGCCCGACCAAGCCGTCGGGCCACGACAGCCGAGCACCTACCACCTGCGCCCACAGCCGCTGAACCGCCACCGCGACAGCGAGCCCGGGGCGTACTTGTGCGCCTCGATGGCGTAACAGCGAGCCAACACCCCCTGGCCCCTGGCCCCTGGCCCCTGCACCAACGACAGCCGCACGCCTCACGAGTGCCGATGTCGGCAGGTATGGGCTTCGACGGGCGCACAGATCCGTGGCGCGCTGCCCTGGCCCCGGTCCGTCAGAGGCCGGCCTCCTCGTCGTCCGGTCCGGTCTCGGCGCGCAGTCCGTCTTCCGTACGGCGCGTCTGCTCGGCGCGGCGCCGGTACCAGTCCGCCTGCTGCGGTCGGGCGTCCTGGTCGTGGTCGCGGACCAGGGCTTCTTGGACGTCGGCCAGCGCGCCGAGCGCGGCGGCCGCCTGCTCGCGCAGCAGGCGCTCCCGCATCTCCAGGTCCCGCCGGGGCGAGCGTCCTTCGGCAGCCTGCCGGACGGCGGAGGCGGCCGTCTCGCGCGTGATGGCGTCCTGTTCCCGTGCGTCGCGTGCGTCCCTGCGGCGCAGGGACGCTTCGCTTCGTGCCAGGCTGGCGTGGGCGGAATCCAGTTGGACGCGGGAGCGGCCGATCTGCTCGTACGCTCGCTCGCGCACGCCGGCAGCGATGCGTCCCGCCGCGCGGTCGCGTTCATCCACCTCACGTTCCCAGTCGGTCAGGCGGCTCTCGCGCGCCTGCGCGGACTCCTCCCGCGCGTCCGCGGACGCTTCCCGCGCGTCGGCCGTGCGCTCGCGTCGGTCAGCGGTCGTCTCCCGCTCATCCGCCAGCCGTTCCCTCTCGTCGACAGCGCGCTCCCGCTCGTCCTGGCGCCCCGCGGCGCCTGCGGAGGCCGGCCCGTCATTCTGCGAAGAAGTGCCCATCTCGGCAGTATCCCCTGCCCCTGGCCGGCGCGGCGCACATGTGACAGCCGTCTGCGGCCCCGGCGCCAGGAGCCGCAAAGCATCCGCATCGGGTTTGCGGGGATGGTGGAACGGGAGCTGCGATTCGGGTGACGGTCGGCGAGCCGGTCTGTCGGGGCCGAGCATCGCCGGAGCTGCTCAGCCGGGTCAGGGCCGCCAGTGTTCCTGCCACAGCCCGTGCAGTTCGTAGGGCAAAACGAGTGCCTTCAGGTGGAGCAGGACGACGATCTCGCGGTGTGGCGAGTTGAGGGCATCGTGGTCGGGTCGCGTTCACGGACGCGGTCGGCCGTATCGGCTCCCGGGCAGGAGTAGCTGGGTGACGTTGTTGCGGTTGTCGCCGGTCGGCGTCAGCGGGGTGCCGGTGGCGACACGGATCACGTGGTGCTTGGAGACCGGCCGGCCCCGGTCGCCCGGGGCTCCGCCCGGTTCGGGGCCGCCCTTGAGCGCTCGGACGTGGGAACTGTCGATCACCACCCGCGACAGGCCAGGCGGCCGACGGCCCGCAACTCGTCCAGCAGCACCTCGTGCGGCCGCTGCCACACTCCGGCCGAGTCCCAGTCCCGCAACCGCCGCCCACACATCATGGCCGAGCCGAACCCCGGCTCCTGCGGCAGCCGCCCCCGCTGAATGCCCGTGTAGATACTGACGTTGCATTAGGTGTTCTTGCGTCCCGAATGCCCAAGGTATCGAGATCGCCGTGAGTATTCCTTCGCGCTTTGCCGCGATGCTGTGCTGCGCCCCGGAGTTTCGCGAGGGATTTCGAGGTGCGTGGGTGGCAGGCGAGGTAATGGTGATTTTCCGGTGGTTGCGGTATGACTCGAATTGAATGGCGGTGCGGTGAGGATTGAGCCGATGAGCGGGGGTGGCGTGACACGGCTGTAGTGGGCTGGCAGGGTGACAGACACGAGCTCGAACAGCCGCCGGCCGGCAGGCGTCAACCAGACCCGACGACTGCAAGAGGGTGTGGAACGTGGCAGAGCAGACCGCTGCACCGGGTTCCTTCTACCGGCGCATCGACGCCGTGGTGAGGGCCAAGGGCAACGACCCCGTCACGTGGGTCCTCAAGGACAACTCCTACGTGCGCTACGACATGAAGGAGAACCACGGTTTCGACGGGTACCCCAAG
Source organism: Streptomyces sp. NPDC026394 (assembly GCF_055567735.1). Taxonomy (NCBI): domain Bacteria; kingdom Bacillati; phylum Actinomycetota; class Actinomycetes; order Kitasatosporales; family Streptomycetaceae; genus Streptomyces; species Streptomyces sp. NPDC026394. The sequence goes on along the minus strand of NZ_JBVHPX010000022.1, from coordinate 41,532 downwards.
CTCATCGAGGGCAACTGGCCCGGTCTGGTGGACAGCTTCGGGCGCCGCATCGACGCCGCGCTCAACCGCCGGGACCAGCCGAACGTCGTGTACCTCTTCAAGGACAGCCAGTACGTCCGCTACGACCTGGACTCCGACAAGGTCGAACCGGGCTACCCGCTCAGCATCGCGGAGGGGTGGAAGGGGCTGCCGCCGGACTTCCAGCTCGGCATCGACGCGGCCGTCAACCACCAGAGCAACCCGAACGTCAGCTGGTTCTTCAAGGACGACCTGTACGTCCGCTACGACGTCGTGAACGACAAGCTGCTCGGCGGCCCGACTCCCATCCTGCGCGGCTGGCGCGGGCTGCCGGAGAACTTCCAGCGGGGCATCGACGCGGCCGTCAACTCCGTACTCGACACGGACAAGGTGTACCTGTTCAAGGACGACCAGTACGTCCGCTTCGACCTGGTCAGCGACAAGACCGACAACGGCTATCCGCTGCCGATCGAGGGCAACTGGAACTTCTTCGCGTGAACCACGCGGCCTGAGGTCCACGGCGGCTCGGCGTCCCGCCCGGCTGGTTCGGTCCGGGCGGGGCGCTGCTGCGGGCACCGATGTTGCCGCCGGTGCCCGGCCGACATCCGACCGGGCCCGCCCTACGAAGCCACGTGCCCGTAGCGGTGGCGCGCCGCGGTCCGGAGGCGGACGGGCCGCAGCCCGGTGGTGGCCGGGCCGCGGCGAGGACAGGACCGACGGGATCAGGTGCCGGTGAGAGAGATCGCCAGGTCCGTGATGTTCAGCGGGAACTGGCCGGTGGAGGTTGCCTGGCCGGTGAGGATGTTGACGCTGTAGAGCGACGAGGTCCCGGCGCCGTTCGGGACGAGGGTGGCGAAGGCGGCGTTGTCGACCGTTCTCCCGCCGGACAGGGTGCTGTAGATGTCCAGGCCGGCGTTGAGCCCGGCGTTGATGCCGAGACCGCCGGTCGGGACGAGCGTGCCGGTGTTGGCCGGGCTCTGCAGGACGACTTGGTCGCTGGTCGTATTGATGTCGGCCAGGGTGGTCTCGGTGGCCGCGTTGCGGTCGTTGTTCGTGTACGCGGCGGCGGTGACGCCCTTGGTCGTGCCCTCCTCCGTCGGAGTGTTGAGATTCAGGTCCTGGACGGTCGTGTGATTGTTGAGGTTGTGCCGCAGGTTCTGGCCGTTGTCGCTGATCACGCGGAGCCGGTCGGCCGCCGGGTTGAAGTCGACGCCGAACGCCGTGCCGCGCAGCTCGTACGCAAGCTGGGACACCTTGGTGACCACGACCTCCTCGGTGCCCGTCGGGATCTTGATCGTGTAGATGCCGCCCTTGTTGCCGACCCCGTACAGCAGGCCGTCCTGCACCCGGAAGTCGATGCCGATCAGGCTCGTGTCGCCGCTGAGGCCGTCGACGGCCCTGACCCAGTCGAGGACCTGCGGCCGGTCGGTCTTGAACCCGGCCATCAAGGTGCCGTCGCCGGTGATTCCGTACGCACGCAGACTGGGGGCGGCGGGTGCGGCCGTACCGGTGCCCGATGTGCCGAGCAGGAGCGTTGCCGACATGCCCATGGCAACCGCGGCCGCCATTATTGTCTTTCGGGTGACTGCTTTCATCGGAGCATCCCTCCAGATTGAACGGACGTCATGGTGCGGCGCCGACTGAGAATCCTCGTACACCCGCCCGTACTCCCGCACTGATGACCGGAATCGTTCTTACCTAGCGCTCAGAATGACTTTCGCGGCGTTCCCCCACGGGCGTACACGCGGTTCTCATTAAGGCCGCTGCACGGCACCTCCACAAGCGGAAGAGGTGATGAGAAAAACCCGATCCGGGAATTTTGCGCGCTGTGACAAAACCCTCGTCGGGTACACCCCGCCGATGTGTGCGCAGTGCTGAAAGCCGTCCGGATTTCGCCTGCCGGCCGGTTCGTCCGGAAGGGCATGCTCGTGTCCGTGGGGAGCCTCTTCGTCGAACTCGCCCGGCAGGCGTCGGCCAACGCCCGCCGGGAGGTCGAGGCGTACGCGCGCGAGATCCCGGAGTTGGGGTGCCTGGAGAAGGACCCCCGGGCCCGGGCCGAGGCGTTGGACCATTCGCTGTGGCTTCGGCGTCGAACCGTCGAACTCTCACCGGACAACAGCGAGTTGACCGAAGACGACCTTGGCTGTATCGCGTCGATGGGAGAGTTGCGGGCCGGGGCAGGGATGTCGCTCGACGCACGGCAGCGGGTGCTGGGGTTGCACACCGCGCTCATGCTGCGCGAGATCAACGAGGTGACCGAGGCCCAGCGCGGCGGCGGCGTCGAGGAAATCATGCGCATGATGAACTGGTTCGCCCCGCAGGGTGAACGCGGCATCGGCGCCTACTGCCAGGGATTCGTACGGGTACTGCGCCGCCGGATGCGGTACGTCGAGCAGGTCGCCCTGTTGACCCGGTCACTGCTGAACGGAGATCCCATATCGGCGGAACTCGCCTCCGCCGTCGACATGGAGCTGCCGGATCACTGGGCGGTGACGGTGTTCCGAATGCCGGTCCGCCCGGCCGCTGATCGCTTCCTGGAAAACGAGATCGAGACTTTGGTGAAGAGCCATCAGGCGCCTGTCATGTGGGGTCCGGGAAACGGCGACGGAAGCGGTGAGCTGATCGCTCTGGTTCCCCTGATTTCCGGCACGGCGGACGGCGAATCCGTACCGCCGCACGCCACTTCCGACCTCCTGCCCGATCTCGCCCCCGACCACCTGTCCGAGCTCGTACAGGACTTCGCCCTGGCCCTCGGCCGGCCCTGCGCCGTCGGCACCGCCACCGCACCGCTGCCCGAGCTGGCCGACGCCCTCGACCGGGCCCGCCGGATCAGCCGGGCGGCCCCGCTGCGCCGGGCCTCCGCCCGGCTCCGGCCGCACACCCTGGCCGATGTGTTCGTCGAACTCGCCGTGGTGGACGTGCCGTTCGTCGACGCATGGCTGCGCGACGTGGCCCGACAACTGGACTTCGGCCCGGACCTGCTCGTCACCCTCGACGCGTACTACCGCCACGACATGCACCGCGGCGCCACGGCGACCGCCCTCAACGTCCACGCCCGCACCCTGGACTACCGCCTCCGCCGGGTACGGGAGCTCACCGGCATCGATCCCGGCTCGACGCGGGGCGTGCGCACGCTCAGCGCGGTCGTCACCAGGCGCCTGTCGGGAGCGTGGCGCTGAACCCCAGCGGGGCCCGCGCCGACGAACCGGTCGCCGGCCTCGCGCTGCTCCGAGCAGCGGGTCCGCGTTCCGCTCGCTCACCCGCAAGGGAGCCCACACTGTGGCGTGTTCACCTTCGGGCCCGGACATGCCGTACGCCTGCCACCGCCGCCACCACTGTAGCCACCGCGGATGAACCACTTCGCGGGGACAGCAGCGGCTGACGCGTGCCAAAAGAACAAGACTGCCATCGGGATGCCGGCTGCGGGACCCTGGCTGCACCACCCCACGGCAGGAGCACCCCACGGCAGGAGACCGCAGATGACGACGCCATCGGGTTCCCCCACCCCCACACCCACCCCCCTGCACCTCTCGGGCAACAACGCGCCGGTCGCGGCCGAGGTCACCCACCGGCCGAGCAAGGTGACCGGCATCGTCCCCAAGGAGCTGTGCGGCCAGTACTTCCGCAACGGACCCAACCCACGCAGCGGCTGGTCGCCCCACTTCTTCGCCGGCGACGGCATGCTCCACACCGTCGCGCTGGCCGACGGGCACGCCACCTGGTACCGCAACCGCTACGTACGCACCCCACTGCACGCACAACCGGGCGCTTCCCGCCTCGCCCTCGCCTTCGACCCGGCCACCTCACGGATCGACTACCGTGTCACCACGGCCAACACCCACCTGATAGCCCATGCCGGCCGGCTCTTCGCCCTCGAAGAAGGCGGTTTCCCCTACGAGGTCACCCCCGACCTGGCGACCCTCGGGGTCTTCACCTTCGACGGGGCGCTCACCACCCCCATGACCGCTCACCCCAAGACCTGCCCCCTCACCGGGGAGCTGCACTTCTTCGGCTACCGCCTCCGGCCGCCGTACCTGACCTACTACCGGGCCTCCGCAGCGGGCGAAGTGCTCCAGAAACAGACCGTGGACCTGCCACGGGCAGTCATGATGCACGACTTCGCCCTCACCGCCCACCACGTCGTCTTCATGGACCTGCCCGTCGTCTTCGACGCCGGCCGAGCCACCACCGGCGGCCCGCCCTGGCGGTGGGACGACGGACACCGCGCTCGCTTCGGCATCCTGCCCCGGACCGGGGAGGCCGCTTGCGTACGGTGGTTCGACATCGCTCCCTGCTACATATGGCACACGATGAACGCCTTCGAGACCAACGGGACGATCACCCTCACCGGCACCCGCGTCCCAGCCTTGTGGCGCCAGGGACCGCAGGATCTCAGCGGTGGCCTGCCCACCCTGCACCAATGGGTACTCCACCTGGCCACCGGCAAGGTCACGGAAACCCCGCTGGACGACACGCCCAGCGAATACCCTCGCATCGCTGACACCGGTATCGGTCTGCCCCACCGCTACGGTTACACCGCCGGCTTCACCCTCGACGCCGAGCCCCGGCACACCGAGATCCACAAGTACGACCTGGCCCATGGCGCCCGGCGCAGCACCCACCGCTTCCCCGCCGGCCACATCTGCGGAGAGCCCGTCTTCGTCCCCCGCTCCCCCGCCACCCCCGGTCAGGAAGACGACGGATACCTCCTGACCTTCGCCCACGACCGCTCCCTCGGCACCAGCTACCTGGCCGTCCTGGACGCCGCCGACCTCGACGCGGCCCCGGTCGCCGAGGTCCACGTGCCGGTCCGCATACCGGCAGGCTTCCACGGCAACTGGGTCCCCGGCACCCGGATGTCGCGCGCCTGAGCATCCGACAGCAGCCAGCCCCGTGAACAGGCATTGATCCCCCTGCCCAGGCCCCTCACCCCCCCGGGCTGCGGTACGGGTGCTTCATCAGTGTCTGCGAGAGGTGTTGCCAGCAGTGGCAGCCTTGCGTCGCGACCACGCCGCTCTGGTTGCCGAAAGACGGCAGCGAGGTCAACCTCGCCTCCCTACCAGTGATTTGCGGACCGCGTATTGTCCGCCGCTATTACGGGTACCGCGAGCACACGGTGGTGAAGGGTGGCACCTCGTCGCCCATTTACAAGGCGCTCTACGGAGACCCGTCCCTGTACCAACGCATCGTCCGGGCGAATCCGGATCAGGTGACGGACCTGCCGTGATCGTGCCGGGACAGGTGCTCCGCATTACGATCGGCGCCTGACAACGGCACGCTGCACGGCGGACCTTCACGGAGCAGGCATTCACCTTGTACGGGTCCGCCGCCCTGCCGCCCCCGGCCCACGCACAAGGGGCGGGGGCGGCTTCGGGCAGCCTGGTCCCCTACCGAGTCGGCAGGGGACCGGGCCGGAGGGAGCCGAGATCTGTCCTCGCTCCACGAGCAGCCCTCTCACCGGCGCCGTTCATCGTCTGCTGCCGTTGTGACGGCCCGGCCTCACTTCAAGTGCCGGCCGAAGAAACACATCCCGTCCTCCGCCTCGAACCACGGGGTGCCGGTGTGCCCGCCCAGATTGGCGTGCAGCGTCTTCTCCTTGCTGCCGAAGGCGTCGAACAGGTCCAGGGCCCGCTGCCGGGGGTTCCCTTCGTCGTCCCACTGGAGCAGGAGCAGCAGCGGAATGGTGACCTGCCGGGCCTCCTCACCCTGGGCCCGCGGCACGTAACCCCCGGCGAATAGACCGGCGGCCGCGATGCGCGGTTCGACCGCCGCCAGCCGAACGCCGACGGCGGCCCACCCCGAATACCCGACCGGACCGCCGATCCCGGGCAGCTCAAGGAGGGCGTCCAGGGTGGTCCGCCATTCCGGGGCCGCCTTTTCGACCAGCGGGCCGATGAAGGACTCGAAGATGTCGTCGACCGGCTCGCCGGCCCGCATCGCCCGGCGGAGGTCGGCGCGGACCCGCTCGTCGGCGGCGGAACGGGGCCGGTCACCGCACCCGGGGGCGTCGATGGCGGCCACCGCGTAGCCGTACGCCGCGGTGTGCCGGGCCCGGGCCACCAGCCGGGCTGCCGACTTGGGCAGACCGTTGTTGTGAGCCATCAGGATCAGCGGAACCGGTGCGGCGGATTCAGGCGCCCACAGGGTGCCGGGGATCTCGCCGAGGGTGAATTCGCGCGCGAGGACGCCGTCGTCGAGGCGCTGTGCGGAAGTGAAATGCATGGTCGTGCCTTTCGGGAGAGCTCTTGGACGGCGCTCCCGGACGACCTATCGCCCGACCGTGTCCCCGGAGGGGAGCACCCATGTCGATACTGCGTTCACGGGTACCACCTCCTCTTCTCTCGCACGGCCGACGGAAACGTAGCAGCGGTCGCGAGGGGCCGTCCAACGGTTTTGGGGAGGCTCCGTGGGCGGGTGCCACCGAGTCGGAATACTGCGCGGTGTTACTGGAGTCGCTTGGGGCGTCATCGCGGCTTTCTGAGGTGAGCCCTTTGCATCGACCACACGCTCCTCCCCGGGGGAACGTGGCCGCCCAGGCGCCGGCGGTGGCGGCGCGGGCCCGGCCGGAGGGGTGGGTTCCGTGCCCTCGGGCAGCAAGCCGTCGGCTCGCGGCATGCGTACGTCGACCAGGGCGACATCGATGCGATGCGTGATGACCGGCTTGATGGCGCACGCGCCATTGGACGCCTGGCCAGCACCTCAATGGCTTCGCCCCGACGTGGCGGCGGTCAGGGTCTGTTGTGCAAGTGCTGGTCACAGCCACTCGTTGAGGGCTGCGACCAGCACGGTCGCCTCGTAGCGGCCCGCGAGCTTGTCATACCTCGTGGCTACAGCCCGGTGGCGCTTGAGGCGGTTGGTCCCGCTCTCGACCGCGCGCCGCTGCTTGTAGTCGTCCTTGTCGAGCTTGGGCGGCCGTACGCCTCGCCATCCGCGCTTGAGGCAGTTGCGGACGCGGTCCGTCGGGCCCCTGATCCGCTTGCTTGGAGTGCACTCCAAGGACATAGCGTCGTGACGGCTGAACCGCACACCCGACGCGTCGACGCATCATTCCGTACGACCAACTGGAAAGGCAGCAAGTGGTAGACAACCAATTCACCACACAGGCAGAACTTTTCGATCTGTGTGGAAAGCGCGCGCTCGTCACCGGTGGCACCCGCGGCATCGGAATGATGATCGCGCGTGGCCTTCTCCGGGCGGGCGCCCGCGTGGTCATCAGCTCACGCAACGCAGAAGCGTGCGCTCAGGCGCAGGAAAGGCTGTCCCAATTCGGTGAGGTGCGGGCCATCCCCGCCGACCTGTCCCGCCACGACGAGTGCCGGCGACTGTCCGGCCTCGTCACCACCGACTCGGAGCGACTCGACATCCTCGTCAACAACGCGGGCGCCATGTGGGACGAGCCGCTGGCGACGTTCCCGGACGCAGCCTGGGACGCGGTCGTCGACCTCAACCTGAAGTCGCCGTTCTGGCTGGTCCAGGCGCTGCTGCCCGCACTTCGCAGGGCGGGCACCGCCGACGATCCCGCACGGATCATCAACATCGGCAGCATCGCCGCCATCCACATTCCCCAGCGGCCCAACTACTCGTACTCCAGCAGCAAGGCCGCACTGCATCAACTCACCAGGGTGCTCGCCAAGGAACTAGGACCGCAGCACGTCACCGTGAATGCCGTGGCGCCGGGACCGTTCCCGTCGACGATGATGGCTGCAACCCTCGACGAGTTCGGCGAGGCGATCGCGGCGTCGGCCCCACTACGCCGGATCGGCCGCGACGACGACATGGCGGGTGTCGCCGTGTTCCTCGCCAGCCGGGCAGGCGCATACCTGACAGGCACCGTGATCCCCGTCGACGGCGGCATCGCCACAACCGCGTAGGCCGGCCAGGGTAGTCGGCGGAGTTGAGTTTCACCGCGGCCGCGAAGCTCGGCGAGACGGCGGCGCGGACGGCACGGACGACGTCCAGCAGTGTCTCGGCCCGGTTTTCGAGCGATCCGCCCCACGCGTCGGTGCGCTGGTTGACCAGGAGGACAGGAACTGCGACAGCAGGTAGCCGTGCGCGGCGTGGATCTTCACGCCGTCGAACCCCGCCGCTTCGGCCCGCGCGGCCGTGACCGCGGACCGGGCCACGGTGGGCTCGATCTGCTCAGGAGCCGTGGCGACGGGACGCCGCCCGAATCGACTGCTGTGCTTTCCCAGGTCGACGCCGACGGCGGACGGGCCCCTCACCACACCGGGCATGTTTGCCTGGATCTGGCGGCCGGGGTGGTTGATCCGCATCCGTACGGCGCCGCCGCCGGACTTGGTCGCAGCGGCCCACTCGGTGAACGGCTCCACTGCGCGGCGTCGTCGAGTACGGCACCTGCCGGGCCGGTCAGCGCCTCGGCGTGGACCATGACATTTCCGGTGATCAGCAGCCCGGCGCCACCGGCCGCCCAGTTCCGGTACAGCGCCAGGAGCCGCGGGTCGGGCACTTGCCCGTCGCCGGCCATGTTCTCCTCCATCGCCGCCTTCGCGATCCGGTTGCCCAGCACCGTTCCGGAGCGCAGGGCAGTGGTGAGAACAGCTCGTTGGTCATCGGCGGGCCCACGGCGAGAGTGCGTACCACCACGACGGTCTGCGCGCCGCCTGCTTGCGTGCTGCGCGGGAGCTGCTGGAGGAGGACGGCAATGCCGGGCTGTCCCTGCGGGTGGTGGCGCGGCGGGCCGGCGTGTCGGCGTGTCGGCGTGTCGGCGTGTCGGCGTGTCGGCGTGTCGGCGACGGTCCCCTACCGCCATACGCGGACCGCGACGCGCTGGTTTCCGCGGTCGCGGCGGAGGGCTACCGGGAACCCGCCGAATGCCTGGCCACCGCTCCCCAGTCCCCGCGACGGCCGACGGCCGACGACCTCGCGACGGTCGCCGTCGCCTATGTACGCTTCGCACTCGACCACCCGGCGATGTTCCGGGTGATGTTCGCGGAGCCCTGCGACCCGGGCAATGAGGAACGGGCCGCCGCGACCGTCGCCGTCCGGGAATACGTGCGCGGCGCCTTCCCGCCGCCGACCCGGCCGCCTTGTCGACCGTGGTGTGGGCCCTCGTTCACGGCCTGGCATTCCTGCACCTCGACGGCACACTCGACGCCTCCGCCCCCGAAGCGGTCGCCGGGCAGGCCCGCGGCGCCGTCCACGCACTGAGCGGGGTCGAGTGCGCCGGCCCTCTTGCGCGGCAGTACGTCCTGGGGCGCCCCTCAGGGACTCGCCACGAGCACGGGTACCAGCGTAGCGCCGGGCCGAGCGATCCAGTACGCCTCGCGACGCGCGGCGTGCACCGCGCGACGGAGCAAGCACCGCTCGCCCGCCGGGACTTGGCAGGTCGGGCACTGCACGGAGTAGACGCCGTGGCAGAACCGGCGATGTGTCTCGTGCGCCGCCTCGTAGGCGGCGTCCGAGGCCGGGGAGGGGATGGTGGAGGGCGGCGTGGACGGCACTCTGCGGTTTCCGCTCGCGGTCGCGGGGGTGCCGGTCGTGGGGAGGAACGGTGCAGCGGCCCGCGCGGTGGCTGCGGGTACGGTGAAAGTGGCGCTCATGGAGGGGCGTCTCCTGGGTCCGTGGGCGAAGGCCGAAGCCCTCACCGTCTCTTACGTCTGCTCGCCGAATCCGTTACACCTCACCGTTTGCCCAGGTCAGGCGGGAAGATGTGCGGTGAACTCCGCCCTGGCCGGGGACCGGCGGGAGGAAACATTCGGGCGGGCAGGAAGAAGAGGAGAAAGGGTAGGGCACGCCCTGTCCGAATCGGGTCGGATTCAGGCCGGTTTCCTGTCGGGGCGGTAGCCGACGACTCTGGCGTATATCCAGCGATCACCGTATAACGGTTCAAGAGCTCCTACGAAGCGTCACGCCTCTCATGAGGTGCGGTCGGTGGAGTGTGCGCACAGCGCGCGGATGACGGATTGCCGGGCATCGTGAGCGTTCAGGTCGCACCTCGCACCCTCGTCCGTCCACGGCTGCCGATGTTCCCTTTTCTGGTGTCGGAGTGTCGGAGTACCGGACCGACCGCGCCCCGCACGGCCCTTTCGCGCTCTGCGCAAGCACCCGTCACGGACCTGGAGTCGCTTATATGAGCGGAACCACCCTCTCGCAGTTCTTCCTGGCCCTGGCACTCGTTCTCGGCTGCGCGAAGCTCTTCGGCCGGCTGGCGCGTCTGGTCGGGCAGCCGCGTGTGGTCGGGGAGATCTGCGCTGGTCTTCTGGCCAGTCCCATGGTCCTCTCCCCCGACCTGGTCGCGGTCCTGCTGCCCGGCGAAGTGAAGCCACTGCTCAGTGCGGTGGCCGACATCGGTCTGGCGGCTTTCATGTTCGCCGCCGGTTACGAACTGGACCTGTCGGTGCTGTACCGCCGGGCGACCGGGTCACTGGGGCTGCTCGTCGGGTCGATTCTGTGTCCACTCGCCCTGGGCGCGGCGGTGGCACTCTTTCTCGCCGATCAGTACGCCCCGGCGAACCGTACGGCATTCGTCCTCTTCGTAGCCCTCGCCATGTCCGTGACGGCGCTCCCCGTACTCGTCAGAATCCTTGCGGACCGCGGGCTGAACGGCCGGCCCGTCGGGAATCTCGCCCTGGGCGCGGCCGCCGTCGGCGATCTGACCGCCTGGGTCTGCCTCGCGGGAGTGGTGGCTTATGCAGGGGGAACAGGTCAGGTAAAGGTATTACTGCTGCCGCTCTACCTCGTTCTGCTGGTCATAGCACGGCCGCTGCTGAGGTCTGCGGTACGTGCGAGCCTGCGGCGGAACCGGACGGGTGCCGGACTCGTCTCCGCCGTGTTTCTGGGGCTCATGCTGTCGTGCGCGGTCACGGAGTGGCTCGGCATCCATTTCATCTTCGGCGCCCTGGCGTTCGGTGCCATCATGCCGCGCAAAGAACTGGCGGAGCTCCGGGGGTCGGTCCCGCGCAGCATGAATCAGATCGGCCAGCTCATGCTGCCGCCGTACTTCGTCCTGGCCGGCATGAACGTCGACCTCTCGGCGGTCGGTGTGTCGGCCGTGGCCGTCATCGCACTGATTGTCTGCACGGCGATGGTGTCCAAGATCGGCGGGGCGTATGTGGGCGCCCGGCTCTCCGGTATCGGCCATGCGGAGGCACTGCCCACGGCGCTGCTGATGAATACACGGGGACTGACCGAGATCGTGATCGTGGCTGTCGCTCTGGACGCCGGCATCATCGACCGGACCTTCTATTCCGTGATGGTCATCATGGCGATCGCGACAACGGCCATGACCGGGCCGCTGCTGACCTTGTTCACCAAGGCTCCGGAGGACAGTGCACCGGCCCCGGTGCTCGGCGAGCGCGCGAAAAGCATTGAATGAGGCGGACTTCTCGGCCGAACCGGCTGTCCCGGTCAACGGCGGTGTCATGCACCGTCGTTGACCGGGACGAGAGTACTGGTGGCCGCTCGCCGACGGCGGCCGCACGTCGAGTGGTGGCCCGTGCGCGCAAATGTCAGAGCGGATAACCGAGGCTGCGCAGTCCCTGGCGTACCGACTCCGGCGGGGCATTGTTCCGGGCCGGGCCCAGGGAGCGGTTGTAGTCGTCCAGCACGGCGAGCAGTTTGGGGTCGGGAGCACCTGTCCGGACGTGGGGAATCGTCCGGTCGTCGAAGTGTTCCGTCCGTACCCGCTCGTCCGGCGTCAGACGGCTCATCTGGTCGGTGTAGCGGTAGTGCAGTCGGACCAGCCTCGTACGGTCCAGGTAGGCGCTCTCGCCCAGAAGCACGTGCGGCAGCGCCCCGGGGTCCTCGCCGGCGCGCTGGCGTTTCTGGTAATGCACGAACTGCCGTGCGTCGGAAGTGTACGCCTGGGCCAGTGCCGGCGCGTCCCCCGTGAGCGTGGTCGTTCCCCGTACCACGTCGGCGCGGGATTCTCCGTCGAAGAGCCCCCGCCAGGGAACGTCGATTCCGGCCAGTTCCATGACCGTGGGCGCGATGTCCGCGGAGCGAATGCGCCGGAGGTGCCGGCCCTGGGCGACACCGTTTCCCGCGATGATCAGCGGTATCCGGAGAACGCCTTCCTCCAGCGAGTTGAAGTTCCCGTACGAGTCGTCCTCGAACTGCTGGCCGTGGTCTCCGAACAGGACCAGCAGCAGCGTCTTGCCCGCTTGGCGTACCCGGTCGACGAGCTGGGTGAGGAACGGCTCGAAGCGGCTCTGGAGGAAGAACTCGATCCCGTCCAGGTACATCTGGAAGAGAGTGTCGTACTTACCCGCGGCGTAGAGGTAGTTGATGGCCCGCTTGTAGCGCAGGAACAGCGCCATGTCCGCCGGCGTGCGATAGGTCTCGTTCAGTTCGTCGACCTGGTGGGGAACCTCCTCGGGCAGCAGGCTCTCCATCCAGGCGATCTTCTCCTGGTAGGCCGAGCCGCCGAAGCGGAGGTTGTGGAAGCCGTACGGCATGTGCATTCCGGCGAAGTGGGCCAGTGACAGGGACGTGTCCGTGGCGAGCACGGCGTCGATGAACTTCTGGTCCTCCTCGACGAGATAGGTGTCGATGTCCGCGGTGAATCCCAGTTGGTCACCGAGGATGACGGGAAAGTCGACCTTCATGAGGGTCTGCCGGCCGGCCCGGCGGGCGTGGGTGAACACCGACGGGCTGCGCAGAAACCCTTCATAGAAGGCATGCAGGCCGTGGCGTGCCGGATACTGCCCGGTGAACACCGTGGCGTGGGCGGCGGAGGTGTACGGCGCGGAGGCGATGACGTTGGTGAAGAAAGCGCCGGAATTCGCCAGGTCGTCCAGCACGGGTGTGGCGGGGGCCCGCAGGTCGGGGTACCGGAGCGGCCAGAGTTTGTGCGGGTTGGCTCCTACGCCGTCGCTTCGCAGGCAGTCCAGGGATATGAACACGACATGGTCGTACGGCTGGGGAGCGCTCATGGGCGTGATTCCTCTCGCTCAGGCGTGGTCGGACCACTCGTCACGACGCTGTCGGTGATACGGGCGTCCCGCCCCCTGGGCAGGAGGCGGGACGGGTTGCGGACGGCGCGCCGCGGCCACGGCCGCGGTGCTGCCGTCAGGCACCGGTCACGGGCCGCGTGCGATATCAGCGGCCTGCGGGCAACCATGCGCTGTCAACGGTCCGCAGGCCGTGTCCCGCAGACCGTGCCCTGTCATTCGGCCGCAGGCCGGATGCTGTCGGCCGCGACCGTCATACGGGGCCGGGGCGGGCCGAGATCGCCCGCAGTCCCAGTTCGGCCGCGGCGCTGAGGCTGGCGGCGACGGGTACGGCGACGGCCGCCGCCTTCTCCGGGTCGTACGAGCCGTCGGCCAGCAGGACGCAGGAGGCACCGACCGCGACGGCCGCTTCGTTGTCGTCCAGGGTGTCACCGATGAGCAGCACCCGGTCCATGCTGAGCTCGGCCGGATGCCGCTCCCGTACGGCGTCCAGATGCCGTGCCAGTACGGCCTGTTTGCTCTCGGTGCGCTGCTGCCGGGCCATCCCCTCGGCGACCAGGAAGCGGGACGTCAGGCCCTCTCGTTCGAGCAGGGCGACCACCTCGTCGTGCTCCCCCATCGACAGCAGGGAATGGGTGACGCCGGCGCCCGCCAGGCTGTCCAGGATTTCGGCGACGCCTTCCCGCAGGCGGGCCCGGTCCAGCAGATTCCGGTACGTCCGGTGATAGCACTCGGCGATGGCTTTCCACTGGAGGTCGGTGAAGGTCCGGTCCAGCAGGCTCGTGTAGAAACTGCGTACCGGGCGGGTGAATGCCCTGCGGTACGCCTCGTGCGTGATGTCCCCGCCGCCGACGGTCCGGCAGGCGGCGCTGGCCGCGGCGACGCTGATGTCGATGTCGTCGAAGAGCGTGCCGTTCCAGTCCCAGACGATGTGGGCCGTCACACCCGCACTTTGCCGGAGGTCAGCAGGTGAATGCGCTTCTCCGGCGGTACCGGCGGAACCGGGCGGTGGCTCAGCCACATCGTTTCCTGCCGGTCCAGGATGTCGAGATACTCGGTCCGGACCTCCTGGTACCGCTGAGCCGTCTCCGGGAACACCGACTCGTAGATCATGTCGCACAGGTGGAGATTCCTTTTCCAGTGATCTTCGTCTTGGGCCGTCACCGGCATCACGCCCCAGAAGCGGAACGGTATGTCCAGCAGCCGGTCGCGCGCGTCCGGTATGTACGGCGTGTAGATGTTCGACTGAATGTGGTAATTGGGGACGAGCCCTCGGCTGATGATGCTGCGGATGTAGTCGATCTGGCCGAGGTCGGCCTCGTAGTCGATGTCGAGCAACCCGGAGATGAAGCTGGGCTTGATGGAGATGCCGCGGGCGGCGGCGAACTGGAGGCGGTCCTCGAAGCTCTCCACCTCCACCGGCTTGTTGATCTCCTTGCTGGTGAAGTTCTCGATACCGACGAGGACCGAGTGGCATCCCGTCTCGGCCATACGGTCCAGGTTCTCGTCGGTGAGCGTCACCAGACACGTCTGCTGCGACCAGGCGACACCGGCCTCCGCCAGCACGTCCATCATTTCGTCGGCGTGCTGCTGCCGCATGAAGAAGAACGGGTCGGCCACGGACACCGCTTCGGCGCCGTATTCCGTCTGGAGGTACCGGACCTCGTCCCGCAGGATTTCGGGGTCCTTGTAATTGATCTTGTAGACCATGGGGTTCAGACAGAAGGTGCACTTGTACGTGCAGCCGATGCTGGTGACGACCGTGTAGCGGATCTTGTCCCGCACTTCGGGTGCGTACGTCTCGCCGATCCAGGAGTTGTCCGGCCGGAAGGTACGGAACTTCAAGTCGTCCGCCCGGCCGAACACCTGCTTCGCCCACGCGAAGATGTCGCGGTTGGTCACCACGAACTCGCAGTCGGCTTCGAGCTTGAGCAGGTCGGGCCGGAGGAAGTGGTTGGAGCTGACCGCCGGCCCGCCGACGAGGAGTTTCGCGGGCGAGCGTCGGGACACGTCGAGGGCGATCTGGCGCGTGCTGTCGTACGAGTTGACCGTCGAGGAAATCAGGACCGCGTCCGGACGGTGGTCCAGGACCCGCTGCATGTTCTCCTCGTACGTACCGAAGTTGAAGTCGACGACCCAGGCGTCCGGTGTGTAGTGCCGCGCGATGCTGTAGAGGTACGTCAGCGCCTGCGCGATGTGGTAGGTCGAACCGTTCTTGACTTCCGTCGCCAAGTGCGGGCGCCATCCCGTGCAGTACCCAACGTGCGGAAAAATGATGACAACCCGCATGGTTACCCTCTCTGTCGTCACCGCACCGATCACGTCCGGCCGGGACGCCTGCCCGGCCGGAATCGGCAGCAGCGGTGCTGAAGAACAGAATTCGCCGGATCGACGGGCGAGCAGACGGGCAGGTCCTCCGACCGTCGTGCGACGAGAATTGCCGCGCACTTCCCGCACGTGCACCGAAGGTGGTCCCCTGCTCGATTTCCCAGCAGGCTAACGACGCGCCTCTCGGAGCGTCAAGCGTCATACACACCGGCTGTCAGCACCTATTCCGCCGAGGGGCCGCACGGGAAATCATGAGCCCCTCGGCGGTGACGGTCGTTCGTTCAGGACGGTGCGGGCAGCCCCAGAGCCCTGGCCGCCCAGGGCAAGGCCACTCCGAGCTGACGTCGCTGAATGTCACGCACCATGGGCGCTTGCGGAATCACCGGCAGGCCGGCCCGCGCGGCGAAGAAGCCGGCCACCAGCGCCGCCAGTTCCGGCGGGACGTCAGCCACCTCTTCCGGTTCCGGTCCGCCCTCCAGGCGGAGGCTCGGCAGCCAGAAGGCGACGTCGAACCGCGCATTGCCGACCGCGGCGTGATTCCAGTCGAACAGGAACGCCCGCCCCTCCCGGAAGCACAGGTTGTCACTGCGGACGTCCAGGTGCAGCAGGCTGTCACCGTCCAACTGCTCCGGGCGCGCCGCTTCGAGCAGAACGGGGAGCGCGCGGTCGAGCCAGGCGGCGGAACACAGTCCCAGGGAGAGGAACGGCTTCGGATCGGCCGCCACCTCGGGCCAGTTGTCCTCGCCCATGTGCGTGGAACGAGCCGTCGGCAGCCCGGGGGGCGCTTCGTGTCCGGCGACCGCCCGCAAGGTCGCGAGCACCGCGTCGACCTTCTCCCTCGACCAGGGAGGACTCCAGTCGCCGTCGGAGAGGTCTTCCAGGACGAGTACCGGAAGCTCACCGTCGTCGTGCCAACCGAGCACGCGCGGCACCACGTCGAGACGGAGCGCGGCGTAGACTTCGTACTCCCTGCGCAGCCACTCGGCGGTGATGGCGTCGTCGGCGTGTTTGACGAACGCGGTCCGGTCGTGGGCCAGGCGGACGATCCAGCGGCGATTGTTCGTGTAGCCACGCCCTTGGATTCGCTCCGCCGACTTTACTGCCTGCCCCAGCGCCCGTTCGATGCGCAGGGTCTCATCTTCGTGCAAATACATCGGCACACATTAGCATTTTCGCTTCTGCCGCATTCCCTGCTTCGCCGGGTGCGGTGCATTCTCGCCACCTTTCTGTCCGACGATCGCCGACGCGTCACCGAAGCTCCTTTTATCGGACACTCCGGCGATACCACTCAGCACCTCCGATTCCGTCGGCGGACGGCAGCCGGCGGCGTGACATCACGTCAGAAGTAACCCTCGCGCTTGCGGTCCTCCATCGCGGCCTCGGACATCCGGTCGTCCGCCCGGGTGGCCCCTCGCTCGGTCAGCCGTGACGCCGCGATCTCGGCGATGACCTGCTCGACCGTCCGGGCGTCGGAGTCCACCGCCCCGGTGCACGACATGTCGCCGACCGTCCGGAACCGCACCGTCCGCCGTTCCACCGCCTCTGCGTCCTTCGGCCCGCCCCACTCCCCCGGTGACAGCCACATGCCGTCGCGGCGGAACACCGTGCGTTCGTGGGCGAAATAGATGTCCGGAAGCTCGATCTTCTCCCGGGCGATGTAGTGCCACACGTCCAGCTCGGTCCAGTTGGACAGCGGGAAGACGCGCACGTGTTCGCCGGGGGCGTGCCGCCCGTTGTACAGCTGCCAGAGTTCCGGCCGCTGCCGGCGGGGATCCCATGCGCCGAAGTCGTCCCGCAGCGAGAACACCCGTTCCTTGGCGCGCGCCTTCTCCTCGTCCCGCCGTGCGCCGCCGAGCACCGCGTCGTGCCGGCCGGCCGCGATGGCGTCCAGCAGCGGAACCGTCTGCAGCGGATTGCGGGTACCGTCCGGGCGCTCGCGAAGCTGCCCTTCGTCGAGGTAACGCTGTACCGAGGCGACCTGCAGCCGGAGTCTGTGCACGGCCACGGTACGGTCCCGGTGGTCGATGACTTCCGGGAAATTGTGGCCGGTGTCCACGTGCAACAGCACGAAGGGCAGAGGAGCCGGCGCAAAAGCCTTCAGCGCCAGGTGCAGCACGACGATCGAGTCCTTGCCCCCGGAAAAGAGGATGACCGGCCGCTCGAATTCTCCGGCCACTTCGCGAAGAATGTGCACCGACTCGGATTCCAGCACGTCGAGGTATGCCAGAGAACGAACCGGAAAGCTGTCACTGCCGCCGTGACCGGCTGCCCCGGTGGCCGTGGAGGCCCGTTCTTCGCCCGCTGCCCGCATCGGCTCCGCCTCCTACGCGTTGATCACGGCGTCCACGGGCACCCCGTCGAGGTCGCATGCCAACCGGCGGCGCCCCGCCAGCGCCACCAGTTCCAGCATGAAGGCCACGCCGACGACGTCCGCCCCCGCCTCCGAGACCAGTGAAGCGGCCGCCAGGGCGGTGCCCCCCGTCGCCAGCACGTCGTCGACCACGACCACCCGGTCCTTCGGCCCCAAGGCGTCACACTGGAGCTCGAACTCGTCCGTCCCGTATTCCAGTTCGTAAACACGGCGGAACGTCCTGCCCGGCAGTTTGCCGCTCTTGCGTATGACCGCTAGTCCCAGCCCGGACCGTACGGCCACGGGCGCGCCCAAGAGGAAACCACGGGCCTCCAGGCCGACAACCATGGTGGCTGCGCGGCGGCGGCACACCTCGGCCAGCGCGTCCACGAGTGCGGTGAACGCTCTCGGGTCGGCCAGGAGTGAGGCGTAGTCCTTGAACAGCACACCGGGATACGGATGGTCCGGCACATCGCGGATATAGCCGGCCAGCCACGTGGCCAGAGGCGTCGCCCCCCTCTGGCCGTCTCCGTGACCGCCCTCCCGGGCGCTGCCGCCCGCAGAAGCAAAGGGCCCGTTCCCGGGGTGACCGGCGTGCAGCGGCGGCATCATCTCCATTCCGACCGGTCCCCGTAGCCGAGGCGCTCGGCCATGCCGGCGGTATTCCGGTCGATGGCCGGCTCGATCACCCCCGCACGCTCCTTCCAGCGCCATTCTCGCGGTCGTGCGGTCGCCACGACCGGCCGGATGCCGTGGTGCACCGCCCGCCGGAAGCCACCGGTCAGGGAGATACCGAGCCATTCGCTCAGCTTCTCGAAGGCGGCGATCCGACTGGCCGGGCCCGCGGACAGGTCCTCGAACCGGACGGTCATACGGTCGATCGACGTGTCGGTGAGATGACCGAGTACCGCCTCGTGGGCGCTGCGCCATTGGAACGCGCAGACGTCGGCCAGTGGCGCGCCGGTGTACTCCTCCCAGCCGGGCGGGAGGTCGAACTTCCACCACCACTGGTTGTCCTCGTTCTGCTCGACGTACCCGTGAATGCCCAGGGGTTTCTCCATCCGGTGTGCGTGAAATCCGTGATGGCGCCATCCGTCGTAGAGGCCGTTGACGGCCGCGGCCGGATTGCGTGTCAGGTGCAGCACCCGGAAGCGCGCCTGCGGGAAAAGCGACCGCAGGAAGTGCAGGCGGTACGCATTGCTCGGTGTCTTGACGACCAGAGGCTTGTCGCGCAGGTCGGCGAGGTCCGCCCGGCGCCAGGGACGCGCCACGACGAACGGCGGCTCCTCCACCAGAAAGTCCCCCGGCGCCCGCAGTCCGGTGTCCGTGGACGGATACCTGCGCTCGGCTTCTTTCGGCAGATCGTAGTAGCGCGGATCGACCGGCAGGCCCCGCCCGGACAATTCCTCCAGTACGGTCAGCAGGCACCCTGCCTCGTCGGACTCCCCCGGCGCGTCCGTGGGCCGTCGGTACGGACGTGCGCGCCACGCGCGGCGGACCGTTTCGACGAGTTCCAGCGGCTCCAGCGGCAATTCCGGCCATTGCACGATCAGCCGCCAGGCCATGTCGGCGCAGAGCTGGTTCTCGTCGCGCTCCTGGGCCGCGCTTCCCGCGTCCCGCGCCATTTCCTCGGCCAGTACCGAGCGGGCCCAGGGCTCCAACGCGGCCGCGTGCTCGGCACCCAACGCGTCGGAGCCGGTACGGCTTTCGGGGTGGCCGAGCCCGGCCAGGCGGAGAAAGGGATTGGTCTCCGCCTGGAAATGCAGCAGTTCACGGGAGTACCGCAGCAGCTCGGCCACCATACTGGAGCCGCCGCGGGAACTGCACGCGAGCACCACGACCTCGCCGACCCTGCCGAGGAAATCGGTCACGGCGGGGCCGCGCAGGGGCCGCAGCGCGTCCAAGCGCCGGTGCAGCGTGCCGAGCCCCTGCGGTGCACGGACAGAATGCGTGGTCATCCGGCCATCACCGCGGTTTCCGCAGCGAATAGACACACCAGCGCCACTGGTCGTTGATGGAGCCGTCGGCCAGCACCTCGAACGGATGGGCTTCGCGCACCTCACGCGGTGCTTCGTAGAACAGCCGCTGGATCTCCCGGCGATGCGCCGGGGTGGTCTCGTGCGTGTCGATCCACTGGTCGATGGACTCCCACAGCAGGTACTCGGTCATCCGGACGTCCTGGAATCCGGCGCCGAGGAGCAGGGAACGGAAGTCCTGCTCGCGGAACATCTGGTGCAGCAGCGGCTGTTTCTTCTTGAAGACGCGGTACATCCAGAAGGCGTCCTCGTCCGCGTACGGGACGATCTGCCCCACGATGAACTGCCCGCCGGGCCGCAGGACCCGGAAGATCTCCGACACCGGACGCTCGGGCTGCGGGAGCAGGTGCAGCACCTCCCGCGTGACGACCAGGTCGAAGGAGTCGTCCGGATAGGGCAGGTCGTAGACCGTGCCCTGATCCACGCGGTCGAGCCGGGTGGAGGCCAGGGCGACCATCTCGGGGGTGATGTCCAGCCCGACCGTCTCCCCGACCCGGTCCTTGAAGGAGGCGCCCACCACACCGCTGCCACAGCACACGTCCAGCATCCGGGCGTCGGCGGGCACCTCGCACAGCGCGGCGTGCCGGGCGAGCAGGTCGCCGTCGGTCAGCCAGGCGCAGGAGTCGTGCCAGTTGCGGGAGCGGATACCGAACTGCCGTTGGTACACGGTGTAGTCGATGGCGAGGTCGCGCCGCTGTACGCGGGCGGTGCGGCCGGCCAGCCGGGCGGCGAGCCGGGCGCGGGTGGCGTCCAGCACCCGGGCCACGATCCGCCGTCCCAGCTCCTCGTCCTTCTCCATCCGGCGGCTGAACTCGCTGTCGACGGCCTCCTGGACGACCTGGCCCACTTCGGGGTTCTGCAGCCGCTTCTTGGTCTGCCCGTCGAAGCGCGGGTCGTCCATGCGCAAGGAGACGACGGCGGTGAGCCCTTCGAGGACGTCGACGGAGGTGATGCGCTCGCCGAGGTGTGCGTCCAGCATGCCGCGCGCGGTGGCGTAGCGGTTGATGGCCTGGGCCAGCGCCGAGCGGACCGCGTCGACGTGGGCGCCGCCCTGATCGGTGCGGACTCCGTTGACGAAGCTGCGGATCTCCTCCGTGTAGCCTTCCGTCCACTGGAAGGCCAGTTCCAGGGCGCTGTGGTCGCCGGTGGCGTCGACCACGATCGGCTCGGGGTGGACCACGGAGGCCGCCCGGTTGAGGTGGGCGAGGAAGCCGCGTACCCCCTCCGCGAACGAGAAACGGGCCCGGGTGCCGGTCAGCCGGTCCGTCAGCCCGACCGTGAGTCCGGGGTGCAGGAAGGCGATCTCCTGCAACCGCTCGGTCAGGGTCCGTACGGAGAACGCGCAGGTGTCGAAGATCGTCGCGTCCGGCCGGAACGTGACCCGGGTGCCGCTGCCGTCCGCCGCTCCCGCCTTCGTCAGCTCCGTCAGCGGTTCGCCGCAGGAGTACTCCTGGTAGTGGTGCACCCCGTCCCGCCGGATGTCCACCCGGAGCCATTCGGCCAGGGCGTTGACGCAGGAGACGCCGACGCCGTGCAGTCCGGCGGACCGGCTGTAGGCCGAGCCGCCGAATTTGCCGCCCGCGTGCAGGGTGGTGAGGACGACCTCGCAGGCCGGACGGCCGGTGTCCTGGTGGACGTCGACCGGGATGCCCCGCCCGTCGTCCTCCACCGTGCAGGAGCCGTCCGTGTGCAGGGTGACCGACAGCTCGCGGGCATGGCCCGCCTCGTGTTCGTCGACGGCGTTGTCGAGCAGTTCGAAGACCAGGTGGTGCAGGCCGTCGGGGCCGGTGGAGCCGATGTACATCGACGGGTTGCGGCGTACCGCCTCCAGCCCGGAGAAGACCATGATCGCCGATGCGTCGTAGGTGACGGCCACGGCCGTCCGCGAGTCATCCGTCATTGCGGACTCCCGTGAGTGCGGGGTCACCGGCGGGTTCGTCCGAGTGACGGGCCATCTCCTGCAGTGCGGCGTCGAGCCGGGCCGTGTGCTTCTTCTTCAGCGCCACGAGCGTGGTGAGCCAGCTCGCCATGTCCGCGCCGCCCTCGTCGAGCGCGGCGGCGGTCAGCCGCGGGTAGGTCTCGCCCGACTGTTCCAGGGCGGCCGTCACGGACGAGGCCAGGTTCAGCGGTGTGTCCCCCACGTCCCGGAAGCCCGTGGACGGGGTGGCGTCGCGCAGTACGTCGAGGTGGCCGTGCGCGGCACAGGTGATGCTGTCGGCCAGGTCGGTGAACAGCTCCGCGACCTGGGTGTGGCCTTCTGTCTCGGCTATCTGTGCGAAGTACGCGTAGCGCAGCGCGGTGGTGGCCTCCGCGGCGAACACCGCGCGCAGTTCGGCCGCCAGGCTCTCACTTGGCTGTGGCATGGGACTCCTCACCGGCTCCGCCGTCCGACGCGGCCGGCTTGGTCCCCGCCGCCACGACGAACAGCATGTGGTCGACGATCCGTCCGGCCGCTTCCCGGACCGCGTGCAGGGACCTGAACTCCTCGGTGGCGCCCCGGTAGGCGGCCCGGATCGCCTCGCGCCGCTCCTGGCCGATGGCGCCGTTGTCGGACCAGACGTCCACGTCCTCGGCGGAGATGTGGCGGCGGGTGCACACCGGATCGCAGCCCGCCGCGCCGAGCAGTTCGGCCGGCTCCTCCGGAAGGAAGAAGTGGCGGCGTACGGGGTTGCGCAGCCGGAGGATCTCGAAGTACGTGTCCCGGTCGTGCGGCCCGTACGCGCACAGGTTCACCAGGACGACCCGGCCGCCGGGCCGCACGACCCGCACCATCTCCTCGACGGCGTCGGGCAGGTCCATGAACTGCATGCCCTGCCGGCACACCACGAGGTCGAACTCGCCGTCGTCGAAGGGCAGCTTCTCGGCCGGCGCCACCACCAGTCTGTCCAGGAACGGCGCGGCCTGCTCCGCCATCTCCTCGGTGAGGTCCAGGCCGACCACCTCGGCCACCCGCCCGGAGAAGAGGCGGGAGACCAGGCCGGTACCGCAGGCGACGTCCAGGACCCGGGCGTCGGGTGCCGGGGCGCCGAGGTCGAGAACGATCTCGCCGAGTCCCTGGTCGGTGCACCAGGAACTGGACCGGTCGTAGGTGGCGGCACGCATTCTGAAGTGCTCGGTCACGTCATCTCGCGTGATCGGCAAGGAAGGACCTCCCTTTCGTCTTCTCCGGTTCCGTCACCACCCGCGGGCGCCGCCCGCACTCGGGGCCGGCCGGGTGGGTGTCAGGCGGCACTGCGCCGGGCGGCGACCGGTGCGGTCGTGGTGTGCCGGCGTCGGAGGTGGACCCGGGCATGCGCCCTGACCCGCAGCCACCTCACGTAGACGTCCCTGCCGAGCCGCAGGGAGTAGTTCCGGTCCTGCGTGAGCGACCGGAACTCCACCCGCAGCCGCAGCGCCGCGGACCGCACGGCCAGCTCCACCGGGGAGGGGGTGCGGCAGGCGTGCGCATCGGGATGGACCGGGTAGCCGAGGCCGCTTTTCAGCGGCCCCGTCACCTTGTCCACCAGCAGGCGCTCGCCCGGGGTCAGGCCGGCCTGGTGGGCGCCGATCCGGTCGGTGGTGACCGGGGTCCCGGCGTTCCGCCATGCTTCGGCCCACCCGGCCGTGCGGCGGGCGGCCGGCGACCGGTGGTGTTCGAGCATGGCCGGGTGGGGTTCCTCGGCCAGGAAGGAGCAGAGCCGTTCGATCTCCTCCCGCGGGCGTGAGACCAGGTCCTCGTAGCGCAGCAGGTGGACCGACTCCGGCCCCCACCTGGTCAGCGCGGCCCGCGCCTGTTCCTGCTGCCGGCGCCACAGGTGGGCCATGCGGTAGGGGTGGCTGTAGCCGAAGATGGACCGCTTGGCCGAGGATCCGACGTCGCAGGGGTCCCTGACCAGCCATATGAAGCGAGCCTCGGGGAAGTGAGCCAGCGCCTCGTCCACGTGGTCGACCATGAAGGTGCTCTTGCAGCCCCAGCGCGCGGCGCCCTCGGCTTCCCGGTACTGGTCGTACACGGCGGCCACCACTCCGAAGAGGGTGGGGGCCGCCTCCTCCACCACGCGCTGGGGGTCGACCGGGTGCTGCCAGGGGTGGATGTGCCGTCGCAGCAGCCCTACGGCGTCCTCGGCGGCCTTCCGGCGATTGGCCTCGACGGTCAGGTCGCCGTAGGAGCCGGCGGGCGTGGCGAGGTAGCGCATGAAGTGCGGCGGATGCGGGACGCAGATCCGCGGATGCGCGTCCAGGATCAGGCGCAGCAGGTTCGACCCGGACCGTTCGGTGCCGATGATGAAGATCGGGCTCTCCGGTCCCGGCGTCGCCTTCACGCGCCACCGAGGGCCGCGGCGCGGCGCATCATCTCGGCCCCGCTGGGGACGAGGCGGCTGCCGAGAGCGGCGACCTCGGGGGAGGCGCACTGGTCGAGGGTGAAGCGCCCGGAGCCGGGCACGAGCCCGCCGGCCGCCGAACTCCACTTCTCGCGCCAGCCGGTCCCGGCGTAGGAGGTCGAGCGCTCCAGGCCGTCGTGCGGCTGCGGGTGGAAGTACCAGAAGTTCTCCGGGTAGTGCTTGAAGTTCATGACGGGCCCGGGCTGGTAGGCGTCGTAGATGCGCTGGTAGGCGTCGCGGCAGGCACCTTCGGACAGGCCGCTGATGTTGAGGAACTCGTCCTCGTGCAGGGCCTGTTCGATCGACAGCCAGTTGAGGTGGTCGATCTCGGAGCGGATCAGTCCGGAGGCGATGGCCTGTTTGTAGACCGTGGTGCCCGGCATGGCCGACAGGTACTTGACGCGGGTCACGTGGTTGTACGTCTCGGCGAACTGGACCATGTGGTTGAGCGACTCGTTGCTCTCGTTCGGCAGGCCGACGATGAGCAGGGAGCCGAACCGCACATCGTTCTCGAAGGTGGTCCGCATCGCCCGTACGGTGAGGTTCTCGCTGCTGCCCTTGCGGGCCTCCCGGAGGACTTCCGTGCCCAGCGACTCCACTCCGTAGAGGATGATGTCGCAGCCGGAGTCCCGCATGGCGGTGATGCGCGGGGTGTCCATGTCGGCGCACCGGGTCAGGCACGTCCAGCGGATGTCGTGGTCCTTGATGGCGTCGCAGATCTCTATCGTCTGCCGGCGGTGGGAGCTGAAGGTCAGGTCGACGAAGAAGCAGAAGTCGACGCCGTACTGCTCCTTCAGCCAGGCCATGTCCCGGTCCATCTTCTCCTGGGACTTGGCCCTGACCTGGGGCGTCGTGCGGTAGCAGAAGGAGCAGTCCATCTTGCAGCCACGGCTGTACGAGGAGATGATCTGCGGCTGCATCCCCATGGGGCTGTGGTATTGGGGCCACAGGTCGAGCCGCATCCTGGGCAGTGAGTCCAGGTCCATCATCTGGCCGCGGGCCCGGGTGCGCTTGGGCTCCCCTTCGGGGGTGCGGTAGCAGATGCCGCGGACGTTGGGCAGGTCCTGCTCCCACTTGCCGGCGGCGAAGCTCTCCATGAGTTCGAGGATCGTGATCTCGCCCTCGCTGATCACGGCGACGTCGCACGCCGTGCTCTCCATGAACACATGGGGCACCGAGGTCACCAGTGAGCCGCCGCAGATGATGGGGACGTCCGGTTCCGCGTCGCGGACCATCTGCATCAGTTCGCGGCAGAACGGGAAGTTGTCCTCGAAGGTGCACACGCCCAGGACGTCGGTCTGGCCGACGATCTGGTCGTAGGCGGTCTTGAGCGGGTTCAGCGCGTAGCGTACGTCGACGATGCGGACCGGGAAACCGGCGTTGTGGAGCACGGTCGAGATGTAGGAGGCACCCTCGTACGGAGAGGTCAGGAAGAATTCCCAGCCCCGGGGCATGCTGAACGGTGACGGGCCGACGACCAGGGTGAAGCTCGGGAGGGAGGGATCCGTGGGCACCGGCTCGTCGTCCTGCTCACGCATCTGCCGCATGTAGCGCTGGTCGACGGCCTCGTCGGCATTCGAGTACAACTCCAGCGCCAAAGATTTCTGTGCCATGAGTACTCCCTACTTGCCAGGTGATGTGTCCTTATCCGCTGGCCTGCCGGTCGTCCGGCACCACGATCCGGCGCACCTGGTCGGCGAATTCACGCCATGAATCCGCACAGCCGTCGGCGAGTTCGGCCACCATTTCCGCCCAGTGCGGCGGAACACCGTCCACGAGGTGGCCACCCGCCTCCATGAGCAGCTCTTGCGCGTCGAACAGCCGTAAGAGCGTCCGACCCATTTCGGTGAAACGGATCGAAGGGTCTTTCTTGAGGGTGCGGTGCAGCTCGGAAATATCCGGTACGGGCTGCCCGCCGGTGGTCCTCCCCGCCGGCTTCCGGTCTCCCAACTGCGGCGTGGGACGCCCGGCCGCGTTCTTGCGCTTGCTCGCCGGAGCGGAGACTTCACGATAGCGCACCGGCACCGGATCCCGGCCCGAACGCAGACGTTCACGTACATCGTGTGCCGTACCCAGGGAAATCCCGACCGTTGTGGCCACTTCTCGCAGCGGCATGCCAGGGTGTTCCGTCATCACCCGGGCGGCCGCCTTCCGCAGCTCCGACATGTCCAGCGGCCGGGTCCTGCCGTCATTGCCGACGCGCGTGTTCGAATGAGGAATTTCCTCACTCGAACGCCGCCGGACGGCCGCGACGGTCTTGGGGGACAGGCCGCTCACCCGGGCCACGGACCGGTCGGAGAGATGGGGATGGGACCGTACTATTCGTGTCGCCGCGGCGGTGCGCTCCTCCAGGGAAAGCGGCAGCCCGTGCCGCACATTGCTCTCCACCGCCAGTACGAAGGCATCCGCCTCCGAACCGTCGAAGAAAATACAGCGGATGGTCCGGTCGCCGCGCTGGACCGCTACTTGGAGCCGGTGCATTCCGTCCAGCACCCGCATGGTGGGACGGTGCACGAGAATGGGAGGAAGGCTCGCTCCGGAGGCGAGCAGCAGTTCCACGTGCTCACGGTTGAGCCCTCCGGAACGGGGAGAATCAGTCGAGCTGCGCAGTTCCGTCAAGGAGACCAGGTGCAGGGAGTCTTCAGCCGGTCCGGGTTCACACACTTTGCCGAGGTCTTGCAACAGCGACCTCCTCAGAAGTACTCCTCCAAGGTCACCCACCAGTCTATGCACGTTCAGTCAATAGCCGATCAACAGCGGATCTACGCGTAAGCGGAAGGATGCCGACCGTGACGAGTCTCGTGCTCATCTCCCTCGACACCGTGCGGGCGGACGTGGCCTACTCCGGGAAGATGCCCGGGATCGAAGCACTGCGCCGGCGGGGTACGACCTTCCGGCAGGCCGTCTCGTCCGCTCCCCTGACCCCGATCAGCCATGCCAGCGTGTTCACCGGCCTCCAGCCGGCCCGGCACGGCATCCGCCATCTGCTGCGTGAGCAACTGCGCCCGGACATCACGACGTTGGCGGAACGCCTGCAAGCGGCGGGCTACGCCACCGGCGCGGTGGTGTCCTGCCCGGGGCTCAACCGGTGGTACGGCATGGACCGCGGTTTCGACCACTACGACGACGAGATCCCCCGGCTGCCCGACGGCAGTGACCCCCTGACCGTCAACGACGTCAAGCTGCGCGGCCTGGCGCTCAAACGCGCCCCATTGGTGGCGGACCGCGCCGCGGCCTGGGCGGCACGCCAGGAGGGCCCCTTCTTCCTGTTCGCGCACTTCTTCGACGCCCACTGGCCGTACGAGCCCCCGGAGGACTTCTGCCCGGATGCCGCCAACCCCTACGAGGGCGAGGTGGCGTACAGCGACCATTACCTCCAACTGCTGTTCCGCAGGCTGGAGGAGGCCGGGCACCCGCTCGACGACCTGCTGGTCGTGTGCTTCTCCGACCACGGGGAGGACCTGGCCGGCTGGTATCCCAACGACCACTCCGGCGACCTCGGCCACCCCTACGAGGAGGGGCACGGGTGCCTGCTGTTCGACACGACGCAGCACGTTCCGCTCATCGTCGGCGGGCCGGGCGTACCCCGGGGACGCGAGGTCGCCGAGCAGGTCCGGCTGGTGGACATCGCTCCCACCGTCCTGGAGCTGCTGGGTCTGGACCCGTACAAGGACGGTCCCGACGGCCGCTCGCTCACCGAGTTCTTCGGTGCGCAGGCGCCTGCGTCCCGGCCCGCCTACTCCGAGACGTACCACCCGGAGGAGCGGCGGTCGGACGGGCGCTACCCCGACCTGCTGCCCCTCGCGTCGATCCGGCTGTGCGAGGGCGACAGCCGCCAGAAGGTCATCTGGCAGATCGGCGGCGACCGGGTCGAACAGTACGATCTGGCCGCCGACCCCGACGAGCTGCGCGGCCGGACCCTGTCCTCCCGTCAGAACGACGAGACCGGTCCTCCTTGGTGAAGGAGCTCCGCCGGCCCGGCGGCCGGTGAGCCGAGGATGTCGTCCGCGAGCTGAGCGGCCTGCGCGCGGATCTCCGCGATGGCGGTGGTCTCCCACTGCGAGCCCCGCCGCAGCGGGCCGATGGCCAGCAGGGCCGGGTCGGGCCGACCCGCGCGGTCGAGCAGCCGTCCGCGGCGGTCCGTGGCCATGCCCAGCCGCAGGGAGTCGGGCACGGCCAGTCCGTCCCGCAGCAGCCAGGTCAGCAGCGGGTCGGTCGAGCCGGTGATGTCCCGTCCGAAGCCGGTGCAGTTGATCACCCAGTCGTAGCGCACGGGCACCGGCCCGGCACCGACGTCGAGCCCGGCGACGACGCCGCGCGGGCACTCGCGCAGATAGGCCGCCCGCCCCTTGCGGGCCTTCAGCCGGCCCGAGCCCAGCGCGCGGCCGAGCCGGTGGGCGGTGGTGGGCGGCAGCCGGTGGCGGTGCACGTCCCAGTACGTACCGAAGCGTCCCAGGAAGTCCCGCTGATCGTCGGCGTCGAGCCGGCCCCACAACTCGCCGGCGCACGGTCGCAGCGCGTCGATGATCTCCCGCCAGCATTCCGGGCTCCGCCGCATCTCGGAGCGGACCGTGCTCACGAGCCGCGCCAAGGTGAGCCGGTCGTCCGCCAGCAGGGCGCCCACGACGTGCGGATGCCCGCCGTGCGAGCAGCCGGCGCCGTGCGGCCGGGGCAGCAGCCCGTGCCGGGACACCGCGTCGACGCGTACGCCCACCGAGCCACCGAGCAGGCTGAGCCCGATGTCCACCGCGGTCAGCCCGTTGCCCAGCAGCAGCACCGAGGAATGGTCGGCCACCGCCGGGAGGCCGCTGTGCCAGGGAGAGCGTACGTACCGCGGTCCCGCCTGCGCCGAAGCGAACGGATCGCGCCAGGTCGCCGCGTTGCCCATGGCGAACACGACACGGTCCGCCGCCACACACCGGCCGTCGGACAGCGCCACCACCGGCCGCGGGAGGCCGGGAAGCACCCGGCGCGCGCGGCGGCGCACATGCCACAACTCGCCGGTCTCCGCCGTGCGCTCCCGGGTCTCGCGCAGCGTGTCGGCCAGGTAGGCACCGTACGTACCGCGGGGCAGGTAGTGGCCGGAGGGCGTGTCCGGGTCCCGGCGCCTCAGCCAGGCGACGAGGTGTCCGGGATCGTGGGCCCTGGCGCCGGAGCGCTCCATCGGCGTGTTCATCAGGTGCCGGGGGTCCCGCGAGGCGTAGGCCGTGCCACGGCCCAGCTCGTCGGAGGGCTCGATCAGCGAGATCCGTACCGGGCGGCGTGACGCCGCGCTCGCCTCCAGCAGGTGGACGCAGGCCAGGGTTCCGCTGGCTCCGCCGCCGATGACGGCCACCGAGACCGCGTTCCGGTTCACGGCTTCCTCCCGGCCGGCGCGCCGGCGTCGTCCCGCAGCAGGATGCCGGTGAGACAGCCGAGCGCCCCCGCGGCCTTCACGTACTCCCCGACCTCCACGGTGTCCACGTACAGTCCCGCTGCCTCCAGGCGCCGCCGGGTGTCCGGACAGCCCGCGGGCATCAGCACGACCCCCGGCGCGAGCGTGACCAGGTTCATCGCCCGCCTGCGCACCACCTCGTCCTCCGGCGGCAGTTCGATCACCTCGTATCCGTGCTCGTGCAGAAGGGCGCGCAACTCCGCGGTGGCCGCCGCGGCGTGCAGCAGTACGCGCCTGCGGTCGACGAAGACCAGGGAACCGAGGAGGTGCTGCACGCCGGGGCCGAGCGGTACGACGACGGTCTCCACCCCCTGGCGTCCCAGTTCGTCGCCGACGACCGCCGCGCCCTCCGGGTTGGTGCGGAAGCCGCAGCCCACCACGACCGTGCTCTCCCCCAGCCACAGGGCGTCCGCGCCCTCGAAGGTGGCCGTGCCGGCCGGGGTTCTCAGCAGGGGGACGCCGAGGGCGGCCAGGGCGACGGCCGCGAACCGCTCCTCGCCCGCCCGCTGGGCGGAGGCGGGACGGCCGAGCACCACGCCCTGCGGGGTCGCGAGAAAGAGGTCCCGCATGAAGATCAGGTTGGGCCCCGCGTGCGCAGGGGGCCGGACGAGGTGAACGGTCACGCCGTGCCGGAGGTACGCCTCGGCCACCGCGTCCGCCTGCTCCCGTATCCGCCCCAGGTCCACCTTCGCGGACATCAGGTGGCCGCCGGGCGCGTCACCGGCCCGCTCCAGGCTGTCCGGCGGACGGGCGAGCACCACCTCCCGCAGCGGGGCCACCTCCGACCGGTAACCGCAGCGGTGCCACAGCGTTCCCGCCGCCACTTCCTCGTGATGCGCCGCGGTGCGTGGCACCCAGCCGTCACCACCCAAATCGCTCGGCGTGGTGTGGTGCGTGGCATGGCGCAGCTCGGCCGTGCCACCGTATCGACCGGTCCGTTCCACTCAGCCCTCCAACCTTCGTCGGCCCTGAAAGCGCGGGTGGTACGGCGCTCGGGCCCTCCGGACCCACGGCTCGCGATGCCGAGCTGTCGGGCGGTGCGTCATCGTGGACGTCCACGGGGCCGCCGCCGTCCGTCGCGTGCCGTCAGTCGCGCTGCGGCGGATACACCGTGGGGTCGTCCAGCGGTACCTTCAACCACGAGATCATCTGGCGCAGTTGGTGGTACGCCTGGAGCCGTGCCGCGTCGTCGTCCTTCTCCTCCGCCGCGGCGATCGGCTCCCACAGCCGGGGCACCATCACCGGCCCGATCTCCAACAGGCCGCCGCTTCCTCCGGTGGCCCATTTGGCGAGCACGTACCGCACGATGGCGCCGACGGGGATGTCCAGATTGCGGGACATGCCGCGCACCGTCTCCAGCGGGTCGAGCAGTCCGTAGGCGAGAACGTCCGACTTGAAGTTCGCATGCCGGTCGGCCGGGTCCCAGGTGCCTTTCCAACGACGCAGACATATTACTTCCGAACCGTCGTCCACGGTCCAGACGTCAGGCGTTTCCGGATCAGCGTTCACGTAACTCTCCCTGGTCCGTGGACATTTCCTGGATTAAGCCACGGCCGGCCGGCCGTCGGCAAGGGCGTCCAGGGCTCTCTGGACAGTCGGCCGGAAACCGGAGTAAAACCGGTAGCACGCGCCGCAGCAGCTCCGTCATCCGAATGCACAGGCAACCTCGAAAGCTGGTCCCGGATTTTCCCCGGGCTCCGGCTTTCCGGCCGGCGACCGCGCCCGCACGCCGTATTGTTCCCGGAAGGAGTTCCCTTGAATGCTTCGCCGGCCACCACGGAGCCGAAGTCCGTAGTCGCCCGAAGAAGCGGCTCCACGACCCGGCAGGTCCTCCTGGCGAGCACCATCGGAAGCGCCATCGAATGGTACGACTTCTATCTGTACTCGACGGCGTCCGTGCTGATCATCGGGCCGTTGTTCTTCCCGGGGAGTTCCACGACGGCGACCATGCTGGCCACGTTCGCGACCTATGCCGCCGGGTTCGTGGCCCGGCCGCTGGGCGGCGTGGTCATCGGGCACTTCGGAGACCGTGTCGGCCGCAAGAACATGCTGGCACTCACCCTTCTCGTGATGGGCCTTGCCACCTTTCTGGTCGGCGTCCTGCCGACCTACGAGCAGGCCGGAATCCTGGCGCCCGCGTTGCTGGTCACCCTACGGATTCTGCAAGGCATCGGCATCGGCGGGGAGTGGGGCGGAGCCGTACTCATGAGCGCGGAGTACGCCCCGCCGGGACGCAAAGGTCTGTGGACCGCCTTTCCCGCGGCCGGTTTTCCGCTGGGGCTGCTGGGCAGCACCGCCGTGATCGAGCTGATGCTCCGGATGCCGGAGCGGCAGCTCCATGCCTGGGGCTGGCGTCTGCCGTTCCTCGCCTCGATCGCCCTGGTGGTACTGGGCGTGGTCGTACGGCGGAAGGTGGCGGAGTCCCCGGAGTACGTGCGGGCGAAAAGGACGACGGCCGTGTCGGCCCTGCCGGTCCGGGAAGTGCTGCGGCACACCCCCGGCAAAGTGGTGCGCGGCGCCTTGGCCGCGCTCGGTCTCGCCGTGATCGTCAGCACCTTCACGGTCCAGCTCTTCACCGCGGCCTCCGCCGGACAGCAGCACACCGCCCGCTCGGTATTGCTGCTGGGGCTCGCGGCCGGCGCGTTGGCCGAAGCGCTGATGCTGCCGGTGTGCGGGGCACTGTCCGACCGGTGGGGCCGCCGTCCGGTCATTCTGTCCGGATACGCCGTCTGCGCCCTCGTGGCGGTCCCCGCGCCCTACTGGCTCGCTTCGGGAGAACCGTGGCTGGTCGTCATGACGTTCGTCCTGGCCATGGGGGCCGGCCACGCCGCGGTGTACGGTGCCTTCGCCTCCTTCCTGGTCGAGATGTTCCCCGTCCAGCAGCGCTATTCGGCACTGGCCGTGACCTATCAGGTCGGCGCGACGATCGCCAGCTTCAGCCCGCTCGTGGCCACGGCCGTCGCCGGATCGGAAAAGGCCACCTTTCCCGGCATACTCATCATGATCGGCTGTTTGGCTCTCGCGTCCGCCGCGGTGGCGGGTTCCCGGCCGGGGGCCGGGGCCGGAACAGCGGCCCAAGAGCCTTCGCCGTGAGCCGGCTTCCGGAACGGTCCCGTCGGCTGCCACCGCAGGGCCGGGACGGGGACCGCCCCAGGAGTACGACATCGGCACCTTCCGTTCCCGCGGCTCAGCACAAGCCGCAGGCGTGCCCGGGAACATTCTCCACGACGTGCCAGCGCTCCGGCGCCTCGTCCTGGCCGGACGGCGCATCGTCCGCCCATCCGGCCAAGGCGCGGCACAGTGCCGCATTGATGGCGGACGTCGCTTCCCCGGACAGGTGTCCCCAGCGCTTGGCCATCGCCGCGGCTTTCTCGTAGTGCGTCACGGCCTCGTCGAAACGCCGCTGGGCGCGTGCCAGCATGCCGAGTCCGTGCAGCGCCTGCCGCGCGATGAACGGGTCCTGCCCCTGGCGGGCGGAGCTGATCGCCAGGCCCGCGTACTTCCGCGCCTCGGCCGGCCACCCCGTCTGGTACGCGGTGACCGCGTACAGGAACTGGGCCCGCCCCAGCGTTCGCGGCTCATTGCGTTTCGCGGCCGCGCGCACCAACGGAGGTACCGCGGCCCGCAGTCGCTCGTCACCCACGGCCCCGGCGAACGGCGACACCGCGATCAGCAGATCCACGGCACGCGGCAGCAGATCCTCCTCCGCCCCCGCCGGGCGGCGAGCCGCCTGCAGCGCCGCGCCGGATATCGTCGGCACCTCGCTCCGGACCCACTCCCGCGCCTGCCGGAAGTCGGGAAAGGACATCCCCACCGTGGCCCGCAGCCGAAAGGCGTCCTGCACCGGGTCGCCGGGCGCCGCCAGGGCGAACGCGTTGCACGCCGTGGCCAGCAGGTGCTCCAGCAGCCCCCGGAGGGCCCGGTCCGACGCGGCCTGGTCGTGCCGGCCGAGCCGCGCGGTGGCCACGGAGCGGGCCACGTAGCGCACCCGGTACCGGCCGGGCCCGGACGAACCCAGCAGCGAGTCCGCTCTGAGGGCCTCCAGGACGCGTTCCGCCGTGGGTTCGTCCACCATCAGCACCGCCGCGGCGCTGCGCACCGTGAAGTCCGGGACGCCCGTGGCCGTCAGACGGGCCAGCGGTGCGAGCTGATCGGGCATCAGGTGCCGGTGTCCATGGCCGGCCGGCCCGTCCGGTGCGGCGGTGCCGGTGCCGTCGATACCGCTGTGTCCCTGTGTCAGCGAAGTCAGCAGTACCTTGATGCTCCACTCGGGGTGGGCGGCGAGCCGCCCGGCCGCGACGCGCAGGGGAAAGGGGAGCCGGTCGCACGCCTCGGCCAGGCGCCGCGCGTCCTCCGGTTCCGCGGCTGTCCGGACAGGCCCCAGCACCTGGTCCATCAGCGCGACGGCCTCGTCGAGGGTGAGTCTTCCCAGACACGCCCGGGCCGACCAGGGGAGGCCGGGCAGGCTCGACCGCGCGCTGACGATGACGCCGCACCGGGCGCTCCCCGGCATCAGGTCCCGTAGCTGCTCCGCGTCCCGCGCGTCGTCCAGCACCAACAGGACCCGTCGCTCGTCCAGCATCGAGCGGAAGAGGTCGCGGCGTTCGTCCCGGCCGTCGGGAACAACCTGCTGCGGTACTCCCATGGACAGCAGGAAACCGGCCAGGACGGCGGACGGGTCGGCGGACACCTTGGCGGCACCGCGGAGATCGGCGAACAACTGGCCGTCCGGAAAGGCGTACTTCACCTGATGGGCGGCGTGCAGGGCCAGCGCGGTCTTGCCGATGCCCGCCACCCCCGAGATCCCCACCGCGGCGGGTGCGGTCCGCGCCGGGTCCGTCAGCGCCGCACAGAGGTGGGACACCTCGGCCTCCCTGCCGACGAACCCCGGGTCGTCCGCCGGGAGCTGGGCGGGAGGCGGCAGACGGAATCTCCTGGACCCGACCGGGACCGAGAGCTCTGCCCCGCGGCCCTCCTTCCCATTTGATGCGCCGCGCAGCAACTCCGTGGGAGGGGCACCGCTGAGGATGTGCTGCTGCAATGTGGTGAGCTCGGAACCGGGATCGATTCCCTGCTCTTCCAACAGAAGCTTCCGCACATCCTGGTAGACATCCAGGGCCTCGGTCTGCCGCCCGACTCCGTACAACGCTCGCATGAGCAAACATCGGAACCGTTCGTTGAGCGGGTAGGCTCCCACCAGATCGGTCAGCTCCGGTACGACGAGCCGGTCCCGCCCGGACTCCAGAGCCAGATCGTAGTGCTCCTCCAACGTAGCGATCCGCAGCTCTTCCAGCCGGGCCCGCTGCCGCGCGGCGAACGGGCCCGGCACACCGCTCAGCGGCTCGCCCCGCCACAGGTCCAGGGACGCCGACAGCAGACGTCCGGCCTCCTGCGTCCGGCCCGCCCTGCGTTGCTCGACGGCCCGCTTCATCAGGGACTGGGCGCTACCGGCGTCCACCGCGGAAGAGGCGGTGGCCAGCCGGTAGCCGTCACCGACCGATTGCAGTACGGACGAGTCCGCGGCCCCCTGCGGATCCAGGAGCTTGCGGAGCCGCCAGACATAGGTACGGATCGTCGTCACGGCCCGCTTCGGTGGCTGAAAACCCCACACGGCTTCGATCAGCCCGCTCATCGGCACGGCCTTCCCACCGTTCAGCAACAGCCCCACGAGTACCGCCTGTTGCTGGGGTGGCCCCACCGGCACGCCGACACCGTCCCGGTAGGCACAGAGAGGCCCGAGAACGTTGAACCGTAACTCATCCGCCATGGCTCGTCCTGTGGTGTCGGTACCGGAGGGGGAGCACATCGTCACCGCAACAAGAAGAGTTAAAGGTAATGCGAAAGTGTATGCCCGACCAGAACGAAAGCTTCAAACCAGCCGGATCCAGCCGTGTCCGCGCCCCTCGGCCCCCGCCTCGCAGGACGCGCACAGCCAGCACCGGAACGCGCCCGCCCCGCCCGCTCCCGCGTCCCACCGGGCGGTTCACCGACGCTCCTCAGCCACCCCGGGCGGCCACCGTCTCCCCGGCACGCCGGACCTTCCGGCCCCCGACGTCTGGTTGTGATCCTCAGGTGTGTCGGCAAGCGGGCGTGCGGGCACGCTTTCACGTTAAGGCCTTCGGTCGGCCGGGCACTGACGCTGCCGCACGCTCCCTTCCGGACGATGACGGCACGGACACGTACGCGCTCCTCTCAGTCCGCGCCCGCCGACGTCGGAGCGGGCGGCACCCAGCGCTGGTTACGTGCCTGCTGCGACCGCAGACCGTAGTCGGGCTTGAGCTCCTCGGGAATGGCGTACTGCATCACCCGGCCGCGGGTCAGGGAGGCGAGTTCGAAGCCGGAGACCAGGCTGCCCGCCTTGTCCAGGGCCCACTCCCCCAGCGGGCTGCTGTCCTCGATGGCCTCCAGCATGCCGAGGATCACGGGCACGGCCTTGGCCGCCGTGTCCCACGGGCTGCGGGGAATCTGCAGCCAGCCGGCGATGGTGTCGCCCACGAGGAAGCGGATCGTGGCAGGGACGATCGGGTCGAACAGGGTGCCGGGGACCACGTCCTCGTACATCCGCATCAACTGGTTGTTCAGCCGTACGCCCTCCTCCGAGGGCCCCAGGTTGCGCAGGAGGTAGAGGTCGGCGTACGCCCGTGCTTCGGTGAGGTTCTCCGGTGCCGCCGCCATGTCGCAGCCCAGGATGGAGCCGACGACGCGCCAGGCGTAGTAGTACGCCTCCGCGCCCTCCTCGCTCATGTGGATGCCGAGGCGGTGCATCGCGTCCAGGACGAGGATCGAGAAGCAGATCTGCCCGCCGATCATGTCTTCCTGGCAGAGCGGCATCCCGTCCCGCTCCCTGTCCCAACGTCCGGACCTGGTCAGGTGATGGCGCACCGCGGCGTGCAGCAGGCGCACTTTCTGGGCGGCCGGGATGAACTTGCTGCCCTCCTCGAAGGCGTTGGTCTGCATCAGGTACGTGACGAACTGCCCGGTGTTCGCCATCCGGCGCGACGGGTAGTCCATGGAGTGCGTGGAGGCCAGCAGCTTGGCCACGCGCGGGACGGCGTACGTGGTCGGCATGGCGGCGAAGGACAGGCCGGTGTTGATGTGCGCGGCGTTGTCCATGAAGAACAGCCGTGCCCGCTCCATGATGTCCCAGTCGACCCATGCCGGGGGCATGCCGGTCGCTTCCAGGTAGGACGCCGCCGATGGCGGCAGCCCTTCCGGCAGTTTGTGTCCGGCGGTGGTGAAGAAGCGCATGAGGGTGTTGAAGTCCGACACCTCGCCCCGTTCGAACATGGCCGCCACGGTCTCGTCGGCGAGCGGGTCGCCTTGGGTACGCAGCTCGTCCAGCGTCGCCTCGGTGCATCGCGCGGTGGCCCCAGCGCCCCCAGCAGGCCCAGTCGTCCCAGCAGCCCCGGCGATCCCATCGATCTCTGAAGTCACGAATTCCTCATCTCTCTCGTTGTCCTCACAGGGACCGGTCGGCCGCCGAAGCCGCCAGGGCGCCGAGCACCGAGCGCGCGTCCGCCGGCAGCGCCACGGAGTCCAGCGCCGCGCGGGACCGCGCGATCCGTTCCTCGATCATGTCCTCGACGCGCTGCCGCGCACCGCAGTGCTCCATCAGCTCCCGTACGAGCGCCGCACCGGCCTCGTCCAGGCTCGGGCCGGCCGCCAAGGTCTTGGCGAGCAGTTGCCCGTCGGCCGGGGAGAGGAGCGAGGTGGTCAGCGCGAGCAGGGCGGTGGGTTTCCTGTCCCGCAGGTCGTCCAGACGGGATTTCCCCGTCCGGTCCGGGTCACCGAAGGTGCCCAGCAGGTCGTCGCGGAGCTGGAACGCTTCGCCCAGCGGCAGCCCGTATCCGGTGAAAGCGGCGAGTACGCCCCGGGAGGCACCGCCGAGCGTGGCGCCCAGGTGCAACGGCCGCTCCACGGTGTACTTGGCCGTCTTGTACCGGGCGACCTCCAGTGATTCGGCGACCCCGGAGGTGCCGTCGCCGGTACGCAGGACTTCCAGGCACTCCCCCGCGACGGTCTCGCGCAACAGCGAGGACCACAGCGGAACCGTCCGTGCCACATAGGCGCCGGGCAGCCCGCAGGTCGCGAAGACCTTGCCCGCGTACCCCATCAGCAGGTCGCCCAGCATCATCGCGAGCGCGGCGGAACGGTCCTGACGGCGCCCACCGGGCTGGTCGTGCGCGTCATCCCAGGGACGGACGCCGCCGGCGGCGAAGGCGACATGCGCCGTCGGCAGTCCGTGCCGCAGCCGGCTGTCGTCGATGATGTCGTCG
This sequence comes from Streptomyces sp. NPDC026394, assembly GCF_055567735.1. Taxonomy (NCBI): domain Bacteria; kingdom Bacillati; phylum Actinomycetota; class Actinomycetes; order Kitasatosporales; family Streptomycetaceae; genus Streptomyces; species Streptomyces sp. NPDC026394. Next base: position 3,818 of record NZ_JBVHPX010000022.1, on the reverse strand, counting down.
TGGGTGCACGCGGCCGCGTGCACCAGCTCCATGGCGGCCGCGGCCTTGATCACGCCGTCGCAGTCCGGCTGCCCGGAAGCCCGCCAGCCCCAGTAGAGGAAGGCCGCGCGCAGTCGCTTCCCGCGCGTCAGCGCGCTGCGCAACTGGGCGCAGAAAGGAGCGAGTTCGCCGGACAGGCGCAGCAGCTCGGCTTCCTCCTCGTCGGCCAGCCGGCACAGGTACGCGTCGATGCGCTGCTTGAATTCCGCCGCGTCATGCATGGGCCGGCCCGGACGCCTCGGCCGCCCCGGCCCGCTTCGCCGCGCGGCGCGCCATCACCTCAAGGTAGTTCTCGGTGTCCGGCGCGACACGACGGGACGCCAGCTCGCCGCGGGCCCGCAGGTCGTCGACCCCGTCGGCGAGGAGCTCCCGCAGATCGGAGCGGCGCAGCAGTTGCTGCCCCCGGTCCGCGGCGCGACGCAGCCGTTCGAGCGCGACATCGGCGATGCCCACGGCGAGGAGGGCCACGCTCTCCAGTCCGGCGGCGGGGAGCCGGCCGAACGGGCCGGCACCCGCGGGGTCGTCGGCACCGACGGAATCGGTCCTCACGAAATCGGCACCCGCGGGCCCCGTACCTGCGGAATCGGTTCCCTTTTCCTGCTCCGGCATCTCCGGCACTCCCTCACTCCCGTTCCGATGCGATCTTCCGATCGCCCAGGAGCTTCCAGTGAACCGATCCGCACGGCAGGAGACCGCTGTTCCGGCTCCCCACCCCTCGCCAGGGGACCGCAATTCCTACGATGGAGTGACGATCACCCCATCAGGCGGACGGCGGCGGTCCTGATCCCGTACAACACGACCGGTCCGCCGACGTCAGGTACGCCGGCAGGCACCTCCGTGCTCCGGCCGGACGGTCCACCGCCCACCATCACCCACCCGTGACCGCCTCCGCCGCGGCGCGTCCCAGCAAGGTGTGGAGGAGTCTGGTGGCCGGCAGGGAGGAGTGGAGGTAGACGTGTTCGTTGCGGTGTTCCACCGCGGTCAGGAGGGCGCGGAAGGTGGCTTCTGCTTCCTCCGTGCGGCCTGCGTGTTGCTGGGCCTGGCCCAGTAGGCCCAGGTGGAGCGGGTGGCGCAAGTAGGTTCTGCTGGTGCGCAGTTCGGTGAGGGAGGCGTGCATGAGGTCGAGGCCGTCGTCCTCCTGGCCCGAGTGGGTCAGGCCCCAGCCCTTCAGTACGCCCAGCAGTGCCTTCCAGTAGAGGAGACCGTGTTCGCCTGCCAGCCGTACGCCTTCCGCGCCCGAGGAGCGGGCCGTTGCCGCGTCGCCCTCCCAGGCGGCCACCACCGCGTCCACGTACAGGGCGAAGCACCGGTCCGAAGGGCGGCTTTCGAACTTGGTCAGGCGCAGGAGCTCCCGTCGGCGCGTTCCGGCGGTGCGGCGGTTGCCCAGCAGCCAGTGGGTGAAGGCGTTGTAGGAGCGGCAGGAGACGCGCGGGTCGTGCTGGAAGGTGCGGGCCAGGGCGCGCCCCTCCCTGGCGAAACGGTCTGCCATGGCGACCGCGTACTCCAGTTCGCTGAGGGCCTCGGACAGTCGGCCCCGTACGTGCAGCACGATGCCCTCACCGTACGCCGCGCCCAGGCATCCCACCGGCGCACCGGTCGTCTCGCGCATCTCCCGTAGCAGGCCGGAGAACTGTCGCGAGTCCTCGTAGCGGCCGGTGACCAGGTACGCCGCGCAGAGCGCCCACAGGACCGAGGGGTCTTCCGGTGCGTGGGTGACCGCGCTCAGCGCCCGGCCGTGGGACAGCTCCGACTCGGCCTCCGGGTGGCCGTAGCCGCGCGTGGTCGCCAGTACTTGGCCCAATTGGATGCGCAGTTGCTGCTCCAGGCGCACTGCCGACGGGTCGTCGGGGCGGAGCAGCCCCACCAGGTGCAGTGCCCGGCGCAGCCACATCTCCACCTGCTCGTAGGCCCATTGCTGTTCGGCCTGTTCGGCGGCGCGCAGCAGCCTGGGGAGGGCGCGTTCGACGGGGACGGCGTCCTTGGCCTGCCACGAGTGGTCGGCGACCCGTTCGATCTCTTCCTGCCCGGCCCGCCCTCGCGCGCACAGCGCCTCGGCGACCCGGGCGTGCAGCCGCTGCCGGTCCTCGGAGGCGAGCTCCTCGACGAGCGTCTCCCGTACCAGGGCGTGGGCGAAGTGCAGCCGGCCCGGGTGGTGCGGGTCCTCGGCGAGCAGGCCCGCGCGGATCGCCGTCTCCAGCGCGGCGGGAACCGGTTCGTCGGCCGGTACGGAGCGCCTGAGCAGGTCGGTGTCGACCTCGCTGCCGATGACCGCGCACACCCGCAGGACGCGGAGCACCGGCTCGGGAAGGGCGTCGAACCGCTGGTGCAGCGCGTCCCGCACTCCGGCCGGTACGCGGGCCAGGAGTACGGCGACCGCGTCGGACCGGTGCAGGCTGCGCGCGTCCCCGAGGAGCGAGAGGAGCTGCATGACGAAGTACGGGTTGCCCTCGCTCCGCCGGTGCAGCACCTCCACGACCTCCGGGTCCACGCCGGGGCCGGCCTGGGCGTCCACGAGCGCGGCGACGGCCCGCCGGGACAGTCCTCCCAGGCGCAGGGTCTCCGTCCGCGGCCCGCGCAGGACTTCGGACAGGGTGCGGCGGAGCGAGTCGTCCGACTCGGCCTCGAATTCGCGGGCGGTCAGCACGATGCCGAGCGGCTGGCCCTGGCGGCGGGTGCTCAGCAGCCTGAGCAGTTCCAGCGAGGCGGTGTCGGCCCACTGGAGGTCTTCCAGGAACAGCACGAACGGGCGCTGCCGGGCCAGTGTGAGCAGGACCTCGCACACCGCGTCATGGGTGAGGAAACGTGCCTGGCCCCAGTCGGATTCCGAGCCGGACCGGCCGGGGTCGGAGCCCGTCGGGCGTTCGGGCAGGAGCGGGGTGAGCAGGGCGCCGAAGGGCTCGGCGACCCGGAGGAACGCGTCGGCGCGGGTGAGGGCGAGCCGCCGCAGAACCTGGGTCCACAGCCAGTAGGGCGGGACCCCCTCACCGGGGAAGCAGTGGCCCCACACCACTTCGGGGCCGCCGTCCGATTCGAGGCGCGCGGCGAGTTCGAGGAGCAGCCGGGTCTTGCCGACGCCGGCGGGGCCGAGGACGGCGGCCACGGGGCCGTGGCCGACCAGTGCGCTCGCCGCGGCGGTCGCGAGGCGGTGCAGTTCCTGGCTGCGCCCGGTGAAGGGGGACGGGGCCGCGGTGCCGCCGGCGGGTTCCGCGCGCAGTACGGCCGCCTGGGGTGTACCGGTGGGGCCGTCGGCCGTCGCGCCGTGCCCGCGTCCTTCGGTCTCCGTGTGCCCGGCCTGGCACGCCGGCCGCTCCGCCGTCGCGGGCTCCGCTTCGGGGCCGTGGAGCGTGTCCGCCGCTTCGGGGCTGCGGAGCGTACGCGCCGCCTCGTGCGGTGGCGGTGCCTTTCCCACCCAGTCGGGGCGGTGGGCGGGCGGGCTCTCCGGGCCGGTGCCGTTGGCCTCCGGGTCCTGGCGGAGGATCGCCGTCCGCACCCGGCGGAGTTCGGACGTGGTGCCGACCCCGAAGTCCTCGGCGAGGTGGTGGCGGGTCCGCTCGTACACCTCCAGCGCCTCCGCCTGGCGTCCCAGCCGCGACAGCGCCGCCATCAGGTGGCCGACCAGGCGCTCCCTGGCGGGGTGGGGGGGGGGGGGGGGGGGGGGGGGGGCCCCCCCCCCCCCCCCCCCCCCCGCCGCCGGTCAATAGCTGCCGGTCAATAGCTGCCGGTGACCGGGACGCGGGCGGCGAAGGTGCCGTTGCCGCGGCCGGCCCAGCGCAGGACGG